>JAAVID010000060.1 GCA_014799395.1 Oscillospiraceae bacterium
CGTCTGTGTCGCTCTCGCCGGAAGGCGGAGGAGGATTAGGTTCATCGGTGTCCGAATCGGTATCGGTGTCGCTATCCGAATCACTGTCAGCGTCCGTGTCGCTCTCGCCGGAAGGCGGAGGAGGATTAGGTTCATCGGTGTCCGAATCGGTATCGGTGTCGCTATCCGAATCGCTGTCAGTGTCAGTATCCGTATCGGTATCTGTGTCAGTATCCGTGTCTGTGTCTGTGTCCGTATCGGTATCTGTGTCAGTATCCGTATCGGTGTCTGTGTCAGTATCTGTGTCGGTGTCAGTATCTGTGTCAGTATCCGTGTCTGTATCAGTATCTGTATCTGTATCTGTGTCAGTGTCAGTATCTGTGTCTGTATCAGTATCTGTATCTGTGTCAGTGTCCGTATCGGTGTCTGTGTCAGTATCAGTATCAGTATCTGTGTCGGTGTCGGTGTCCGTATCGGTATCAGTGTCTGTATCCGTGTCGCCGTCGGAATCGGTATCATCGTCGGGAATCTCGGGCGTTTCATCAACGTCGGTATCTTCCTCGTCCTTATCGCCGTCGCGGTTGGTGACCTGGTGTATCTCGGAACCCATAGTTACCGTATTGGCAACAACAGAGCCGCTGAGTACGCCGCCGTTGCTGAAATTAGCATACGGAGCAACGAAATTGCCC
Source organism: Oscillospiraceae bacterium (assembly GCA_014799395.1). Taxonomy (GTDB): domain Bacteria; phylum Bacillota; class Clostridia; order Oscillospirales; family Ruminococcaceae; genus CAG-115. The sequence continues at coordinate 669 of JAAVID010000060.1, forward strand.
GCGTTCATATTAGTGGTAATGTCACCGGTGTAGGTACCGAAGTTAAAGGTCACATTTGCGCCGGACTGAAGCCAGTCCTGATCGGTAACCTCGCCGAAGTTTACGGACTTGGTGTTCTCGTCCGTAGCAACGTTAATGATAACATTAACGCCGTTGTTATTCTTGAGCAAGCTCTTAAGATTTGCGGTATCGGAAGTCAAAGCGTCGGCGTCGATGTTTATTATCATCGTCTCGCCCGCTTTTACATCACCGCACGCAATAGCCAGCAGCGCGGAGCTCAGCGCGGAGCCGTCGTCATCGGCTTTGGCGAAGTTCTCATCGTCAATAAGCGCCTGACCCTTAGCCGCGATATTATCGAGAACGTTGGTGATATTGGTATATGTATCCGCCTCGGTAGCCTTGCGCAGCTTGACCTTGTCGATCTTGCCGCCGCACTCGATTCTGTACTCAACGCCGCCCACCTTGAAGCCGATGCCGTGGCCGTTGTCGTAAGTGAACTCCTCGTAGTCAAAGCCGAGAACTATCTCATATTCGGTATCACCGTAAATATCAACTTTAAAAGATGTGCTTTCGGGAGCGCTTCCCAGATAGCAGGTGTATACGCCGTTGCCGTTTGTTCCCTTCTGCTCAACATTGCTGTTAAAAACGTCGAAAACATTGGTCTTGTCTACAGCTACATTACCTTCTACATGGAAAGTATTGAGCGTTTTGCCGTAAACGGCATAGTCGCTGGTCGCATGCAGCTCCTTCGCGAAATCGCGAGCGGTATGAGCACGTTCGGTAGCGACATAAACGTTCGAGCCTACCGCCTTGTAGGCGGGGCTTGCACCGATCTCCTTTTGCGAGCTGTCGGTAGTCTGATTATCGAGATCATCATTAGGAGTAGTCGCAGCCGACGCCGCAAGCGACGCAGCGCGAGAGCTCAAAACGGTGACTGCGAAAGCGAACATGAAGGCGGTTTTGCCCTTATTTGACTTTCTTTTCCTTTTGTTATCATTATCTGACATAAAAGTCACCTCCATAATTGAGTCGAAGCATATACCAATGCGGGATCACAGATATACTGCTCCATCCTCTTTAAATTCATTATAACACACCGTTTCACAAATGTCAAGCATTTTGTTTGAATTTTTCAAAAAAATTTTGTAGAAAACGCAGAAAATTTTCAACAGTTTTCAACCGATACGCTTTTGCATCATTTCGGGGTTATACGCAAAGTTCACAGCCGTCTCGGCGGTGATGATACCGTCCTTGTACATCTTTAATATACAGTTGTCCATCGTCTGCATTCCGGGAGCGGACTGCAGAATGGTGTCTATCTGGTGGGTCTTTTCGTCGCGGATCAGAGTTTTTATCGCGCTGTTCATCGTCATTATCTCAAACGCGGGAGCGAGCCGCCCGTCCACCGTCGGCAGGAGCTGCTGCGATACCACCGCGCTTAGCACCATTGAAAGCTGTATGCGTATCTGGTGCTGCTGATTTATCGGGAAAACGTCTATTATTCGGTCGATAGTGTTAGCCGCGCCGAGCGTGTGGAGCGTGGACAGCACGAGCTGACCCGTCTCCGCCGCGGTCATAGCGACGCTTATCGTCTCGTAGTCGCGCATCTCGCCCAGCAGAATAACGTCCGGAGACTGTCGGAGCGCCGCACGCAGCGCGTCGATATAGCTCTCGGTGTCGATATTTATCTCGCGCTGGCTGATAATGCACTTTCCGTGCTTGTGGAGGAACTCAATGGGATCCTCTATTGTTATTATATGCCCCGAACGCTCATTGTTGATCTTGTTGATTATGCACGCAAGCGTGGTCGATTTTCCTATACCCGCGGGTCCCGTGACGAGCACTATGCCGCTCTTGCCCTTAGCGAGCTTCATCACCGTATCGGGAATACCCAGCGCCTGCGCGTCGGGGAGCACGAACGGAACGTAACGCAGCACCGCCGCGTACGAGCCGCGCTGTTTGTAGATATTCGCGCGGAAGCGTCCCATTCCCTTTACCGAAACGGAAAAATCCATTTCCTTGTCGGGCATTTCGTCCTCGGCGAAGTTAAAGTCCGCCATTTTGTAAATATCGTTGACCAGCCGCTTTGTCTCCGCGGGAGGCATAGGCGTATCGTCTATCTTGAACACCTTTCCCTTTGCTTTATAGCTTACCGCCGCACCCGAGATGATGAATATGTCCGAGGCGGAGTTTTCAACCGCCGTTTTCAGAATTTCCTGTAATTCCATTATCTTCCTCCAAATATGTTATCGCTGCCGTCCCATACGCCGAGATGACTTTCCGAGCCCTCCCCGGATATAGTTCTGCTCTGCCAGCGGGTTATTTCGCAGTTTCCGTCGCTTGTGAACTCCACCTCCACGGCAAGCTCCTGCCTGTCGCTTATCTTCTCCGTCCATACTGCCGAAAAGCCGTTCATTACGCGTTTAAGCGCGACCCCCTGTTCGGAAGCGGCTGTCTCGAACTCGTCCTCGAAAAAGCCCGACTCCACCGCCGCCTTAGCTATGCCGTCCAGCGCCGCGAGCCGCGATTTTGCCGCGCTGTCGGCGGCGTAGTACTGCTTAAGATAGTCGCCGCTGCGCCCGTTGAAGCCGTCGCTCGAGCTTGCCGCGCTGAAGCTCAGCACCGCGAATATCGTCAGACATATCACCGCGAAGATTATCATTACCGAAACATAGCCCACGCCAAGTCCCAAGGTGTTTCTGTCCTTTTTATGCATCGGGCTCACCTCCGTTTCGGATATACGCCGAGCATTTCAGAGAATATATCTCCTCGTTTCCCGAGGTGAACGTCATAGTGAGCTCGGCAAGCTCGCCCGCGCCCGTAAAGCTGCGGCTTTCCTCCGCGCGAAGGATACAGTTTTCAACGGACAACACATTTTCGGTGATGGAAACATCGCCGAGGGCAAGCCTTGCCGACGCGTTAAAATCTCCGCTCTCGGAATACGCCTCCGCGATAGACTGCGCGATTATCATCACCCGCTCCAGCCGCGCGCTTTGCTGCGACTTCATATCCGCCGAGGCGAACACCTTAATGATGACCGCTCCCGAAATGCTGAAAAACAGCAGCGCTATTATTATCTCGGCAAAAAACAGATTTATCGGACGTCTTTTGCCGCCGCCAAATGCTTTCAGTGCGCTCACCCTTTCCTTATCAATGCAGAATTCTCGCCGTCGTCGGACACGACGGTTATCTTGTACAGGTCTCCCAGATCGGAGATCGTCATTCCGTTAAGCTCGAATATTTTGTCGCCCCCGGATAAATCCACGCCCGAGGTCTCGGCATCGGACATAACGGTCTTTTCGTACAACCCGTTATTCCCGAAGTAGATTATATCGATCGCGCTGCCCGACCTTAAAACAATGCCGCTCTGCCCTACCAGCTCAGCGCTGTCGCAGCTTTTTATCTTGTTGGAGATGTATCTCAGCGAAGCCGTTGAGCCGAAGGTCTTGTCGAAATTCGAGCTTATGCGGCTGTACGTTCCCGCCGCGACCGCTATCATCATAAGCAGACACGCCGCGAACATCAGAAACAGCAGCATACTGCCGACCGTGCTCACCGTGTCGCTAAGCGTCTTATTCCGATATTTTTTCATACAGCCCGCCTTTCCAGAACGTTTACCGTCGGACGGATATTGTCCGCAAAGCAGTCGTAGTAAACTATGTATCTGTCCTTATCGTATATCAGCCCGTAGTTTTCGGCGAGATAGTCCACGCTCTCCGGATACGCGCCCTCGATAGCGTAGCACATCGTAACGCCGTTCTCGATAGTCGACTTCACCGCCGCCAGCTCGCGCTGCTTTGTCGAGCTGTCCGCGCTGTTCATAGCTATAAGAAACCACGCCAGCATAGCGGAGAACAGAACTATCGGAATAGCATACGCAAGCACTCTGCGAATATCAAATCGTTTCATATTCTGCCCTCCGTCAGCCGAGCACGGACATAATGTTCATAAGCGGTATCATTACCGTCATAAGTATCGCGCCTATTACCGTTGTCAGCACGATAACTATCGCGGGCTCGATAAACGCCACTATTCCTGAAGCCGCGTCCATCGCCGCGTCGCCGCAGCGTTCCGCCAGCTTTTTCCAAGCCTTGTCGAACGAGCCCGAGTTGTACGCTATCTTAAGCGAGCGAGCGTGCACCGCGGGGAAGATCCCCGCCGCGGAGATAACGTCCGCGAAATATTCGCCCGCCAGCACCTTTTCGCGGCACTCCAGGAGCTTCTGCGACAAACCCTTGTCGTCGATAAGCATTGCCGCGTTTTCAAGAGCCTCGTCGGGCGCTATGCCCGAGCTCACCATCATACTGATAGCGTCGGATATTTTCGACAGCGAAAATTTGCGCGACATTCTCTTTGTCAAAGGGAAAACCGAAACGAAATTCGCCAGCGCGCTCTTTACCGAGGGTATTCTCGACAGCAGCGCCACGGTAACGGAGATGAGTATCACCGCCAGCAATACGATAAGCAGCGCCGTGCCCACGCCGTAAGCGAGATTGACCGTATTATTCACGGTCTCGGAGACCGCGCTGTCGAACTGCGAGAATATCTCGCCGAACATCGGGATAACGACCACTATCAGCACGACTATTACCGCGGTCATCATCACCAGCAGCATAAGCGGGTGCAGCACTGCGGAGCGCACCGTGCGGTTAAGCTCCGCGCGGTCCTCGTAATATTGGGCAAGCCCCGTGAGAACGCTCTCGAGCCGTCCCGTCATCTCGCCTATCTTTACCATTTTCACGGCGTAATCGGGAAACACGCCGCTGCTCTTCATAGCCTGCGCCAAGGTCTCGTTGTTGTTAAGGTCGTCCAGCAGCGAGTCGCAGACCGATCTTATCCTCTTATCGTCCAGGTCCTCGCAAAGTATATCCAGACCGTCGCCGAGCTGCATGCCCGCGTTGAGCATAAGCGCTAGCTGCTCGCAGAAATACGAGGTCTCGTCGGGGTTCAGTTTATGTATCATATCCATTCTCTCTTTTCATTATCTGTATTTTGTAGCGGTATAATTTGCCGAGTTAGTCATATAATCCGCTATCTGCTGCTTGTTTGCCGAGGTCGAATAGAACGTCGCGTCGGCTATGTTATAGCCGGCGTTTTTAAACATCAGCTCGGGCGTTATCCAGCCCGTTTCCTCGGTATACACCTCGTTCCACGCGTGATAAATATCCGGCGCGGCGTTGCCGATGACCAGTCTTGACGGTATCGACTGCGACCGCAGCATAGCCGCCATAAGCGACGCGTAGTCAAAGCATATCCCGGTGCGCCGCGAGAGCGTCCTGTCGGGGTCGGGAATGTAGCCCGATGTGACCGTCGCCGCTAGATTATAGTCGTAGGAGATATTGTTCGCGACCCAGGTGAAGATCGCGGCTATCTTGTCAATATCGCTCGTCTTGCCCGCGCAGAGCTCCGCCGCCTTGTATACGCAGTCGCTGTTCTGCCCGTAGTTCACATACGCGTTCGGATAGAGAAACGGCGAAAGCGAACTCACAAGCTGCACGTCGACCGAACCCTGCGCCGCGACCGCATAGCCCGACGAACCGGGTATCTGCTCAAAAATAGTGAGCTTATACGTCCCGTTTCCGAACGCGAGCGGAAAGTATTCCGTCGAGCCGTTGGCGGAAAGATCGAAATCCTCACGCGTTGGTTGTCCGTCAGCCTCGACGCGGAATTTGAGCTTTGACGAGCTGCCCGTATACCGCGCGGAAACATACCCCAGCGAGGCGTTCGAGCAGTCGATAACGCCGTTTGTGCCCGTTATCAGCTGCGACCCCGGCGAGGTCGGCACCTTTACGTCGGGAATGACCACCACGGGCGGCGGGTCGGGCTCGGCAACGCTCGACGAAATCGGAGGTTCTTCCGAGCTCGTTTCGCTTACCGTACTAACAGGCTCGCTTGCCGTGCTTACGGGTTCACTTGAGCTTTCGACCTCCGAGGTCTCCTCCGAAACGTCGCTTGAACTGCTCGAGCTTTCGTCGGCGCTCGTATTATCGGAAGACGAGGAAGAGTTATCGGGAACGTGCGTGTTGTCCGCAGTCTGCGTAGACGAGGACTGTGTTGATTGCGTTGATTGTGTGCTCTCCGAAGCCTCGGAACTCTCCGAAACCTCAGAGCTTTCCGAGACCTGCGAGACCTCGGAAAACTCCGAGCTCTCGTATGTCACCGAGGACGGCGGGCTTTCGGTCTGACAGCCGCCGAGCACTATCGTCAGCGCCGTCAGCACGGCAAGCGTTTTCGGTATATCGGGAGCTTTTCCCGATCGTTTGAAATACATATTGAATTATCCTTTCACTGCTTATCGCGGTCGAGCTTCAGCGTTCTCAACAGCAGATAAGTGTCGTCAATGCTGCTGAATATCTTTTTGTCCGTGCCCTTCAGTATCTCCGAGATATACTCGGCAGCCTGACGGTAAAATTCTTCTTCATAGTGAACAATATGCGCTCCTCCGAGCGGGAACCTGTCGGAAGCGTAGAAATGCTTGGAGATGTCTATGACATAACAGCCCGTCACGCTCGCAAAGCGCTCCTCGCACAGAGCGATAAACTTTTTCTTAAATTCCGTCATTCCGTCGTCCTTAAAGTCGGCAAGATGATAGTCGGTGGTGATATACTTGCTCTTGGGCTCCGTCTTTATCAGAATGATATTTTCTCCGTACATCTCCAGAATATCGTTGGCGAACCGCGTGATATTCTCAAAGCAGTACTTCATATCCCTCTTGCCGAACAGATAACAGCTCGAGCACTCGTTTTTAATGCTCTTGTAGAAGTCCGTGCGCAGGATAAAGTCGTCGACCTCGAACAGTCCGCCCTTATATTCCGCCATATTGCATATAAGGTCGTACAGATCCACCATTATCCAACGCGAATCCGACTCCTCCAGCACGTCGAAGCCGTTTCTGTTGAACGCGTCCTGCATTGTCCTTTTGCGCCAGAAGTTGCCGCAGAACGCCTCCGCGCCCTCGGGGAACTCGGCGCTTATCGGCTCCTCATACGCGAGTATCTGCGCCTGCTTGAAGATATATTTCCCGACAAACGCGTCCTTGCAGCGGTTTATCGACTCGCGCGAGACGCAGCTTCCCCAGATGTCTATCGTCATCTCGTTGAGCGTGGAGATGTAGCGCTTGAGCTGAGCCTTTCCGCGCAGCAAAAACACTATCTCGGCGCTGCTCTGATTTACCGCCGCGCCTATCTCTATCGACAGCAGTCTTACCATCTTCTTTAAGATATTGTAATGCCCGTTGAACGCTGGGGCGAAAAAGTCGTAAGGCTTGTCGATATTGCCCTTGTCGAGCGCGTTTATTATCTCCGCGGCGCGGATGACCTCTCCCGCGCCCGAGTCGTCGGTAAAGAAGTCCTTAAGCGAGGTAAGCTCCGTCTTTCCCGCCTTTTTCAGTCTTATAAGGCGGTCGCTGTTTCTCGCGGCGAACTCCTTTGAGGTCTGCGCGATTATTATATCCGCCGCGTTCGTCATATCCAGAAGCCAGCTCTGATACGCTCTCGCGGTCATATTGTCGTAATACTTCATCACGCGCCCGAACCATATCTGCGTATCGGGTACGCTTATATAGCTCCTGCCCTTTTTCTCGGCTATCTCCTTTGCGGCGCCGAAAGCGTCGATATAGTAATCGTTCTCAAACTCGCAATCCGAGCCCGCAAGCGTAAAATACTTATCCGAAAGGTCGATAACGCACGGGTTGACTATACTTATAAAGTAGTCCTCCATGGCGCGCACCAGCTTGTTCAGTCTCTGTGGAGGAACGGAATTTCTGAGCTCCGTGTCCTCCGCCTTTCTGCCGCTTGAGTTAAAGCGGAACAGCATTATCCTGTCGTGCGGAACACCCTCCAGCAACTTTTCGGCGAAACGCTTTACCATAGGCTTCCAGATACTCTCGCCGAACGGCGGGCGTATACGGACAAATTCATCCTTATGCTCCTTGAATACCTCCGAGTTTCTGAACCGTTTGATATTCGTAAAATAACAAAGATCGTCCGAAAGCGGACTTCCCATTCTGTGTACCGATACCGAAGCCGCGGTGTAAAAGTCGACGGCTATATAGTCGGGCTCGGTTTTTTTGATATAACCGGCAACGTCCTTGTTTATCTCGAGAGCCAGCTTTTCGTCGCCCTCCGGAGCTTCAAATCCGCGGTCCGAGCCGAGCGACAGCGGCGAGATAAACATCGGCGTTTTGTCGGTGCGGAATCCCCTGCCCGCCTTGAAAATATCGCCCAGCACCGCCGAGCCCATAAGCGCCACGAGCGGTCTGTACTCAAAATGATTTATCAGCTTGCCCATTGCCGCCTTGGTGCGGTAATACGACTCCAGACAGTCGTTGCTGTGCGGAGGGAACGCCGTAACGACGGACACTCCGCCCTCGCTGTTCTCGCAGAAGCACGGGATATACGACAGGCTCGCCTTTACCTTTCCGTCAACGCGCGTAAGCTCTACGCGGAGAAGCGCGCTGTCGCGGTTCTCGCGGAGCTCCGACATAGAGGTGACGAAGTTGCCGAGCGAATACGCGCACGGCACGACCCTACCGTCGCTCGTCTTGATATAACGGAACTGCTGAACGACATGCGGGTGCGACCCGACGATAAGGCTCGCGCCGGACTCCGCCATAAACTTAGCCTCGTCCGTCTGTGCTTTTTTCAGCTTGAGCGCGTTCATTCCGCCCCAGTGCTGATAAGCGATTATATATTCCGCGCCCATTCCCGCCGCTCTGTTTACCAGCTCGACAAAATATTCGCGGTCGTATTTTCCGATAATGTTAAGGAACGACATCTCGTCGTCCGACATATCCCCCTCAAGTCCGTTGGAGATCATGCAGCAGGCGATAATGCCGACCTTGATACCCTTTATGTCGACTATCACGGGATTGTCTCCGAGCGCGCCGAAGTTCGCCATACCGTTCTTTTTTATCTCGGCGACGGTCGCCGCAAGTCCCTCGTTTCCCGTATCGCAGTTGTGATTGTTCGCGGTAACGAGACCGTCAAATCCCGCGTTCGCGATAGCGGAAATAAACGTCGAAGGCGAGTTGCAGTTCGGAGAGCCCTGAGCGAGACGGAGCTGTTCGTGCTCGAACGGCGCGCCGTCATAGCAGGAGGTCTCCAGCACGCCGATGCGGTAATCGGCTTGCGAGAGAATATCCCTCACCGCGCCGAACGTTCCGTTGAAGTCGTAGGACAGCTTTTCGGCGGCTCTCTGATGACCGACCGCGCACATAATATCGCCCGCCAGCATAATTACCGCCTTGGTGTCCGAAAAGCAAAGCGAGCGCTCCACAGCGACCTTTGTGCGGAACGTCTGCCCGTCGGAGGCGGTTATTTTAATGTATGCCGTTCCGACGGCGTTTGCCGTCACCTGTCCCGAGGCGTTCACGGAAGCTATGTCGCTGTTCTCCGAACGATAGGTCACGTGCGGCGTTTCTCCCCTGCGCTCGCAGACGAGCTGAGCCGTTTCTCCCTTTTTCAGGCACAGCACGGACTGCGCCTTAAGCCTGTCGCAGAACGGCACGAACGGCAGTTTTTCCGTCATCTCGCCCTTTTCCTCGGTGTTTCCGTTATATCTCACGGCGCAGACCTGCACCAGATATTCCCTGCCGTTCTCAAAGCCCAGTATCACCTTTTTGGGATCCTGAGCGTAACGCGTTTTTATGCACTTATTCGGCTCGTCCGCGGTATAGTAGAACAGTCTGTAACCGACCGCTCCGTCAACAGCGTCCCACTCCGAAAGCACAGAGCCGTCTCTCGGGGTAACTCTGAAATTCTCGGGAGCGCTTAATATATTAGGCATAAAAAACTAATCTCCTTTCATCGGACTGTCCGGGCACTTAATCTCTGAAGCTATCCAGCTTTTCATAATTGCGGTAAAGCGAATAGTAAGCGCTGCAAAAATGCTGAACGTCGTCTATGCGCGTTCTGTAATCGTCGTGCCTTATGAAGAACGAGCCCAGCATATCGGAGGGCTTCGCGAAATACATAACGTACTCGGGATAGCCGTAGCCGTTGAGCATATAGTCCGCGCGGTGGAAAATCGTTTTCACTATCTCTTTTCCGTCCGTCTCTTTCGCGCCCCCCTGCTCCGCAATGCGCAGATACGTCTCAAACGATACGCACAGCAGTTCAAGATAGGTGTGATAGGTCGTGGGCTGCTTGTAAATTTTTTCCAGATTGTTGTTCACGTTCTTTAACGCGAATTTCAGATACTTCTCGGACTTAACGTGTTTGGTAAGCTCGTTCATCGCGTACGCTACCCAGTGGTCGGCGTACTGCGTGTAATCCTTCGCGATAAAGCGGTCCGCAGCCGCCTTTGCGGTCTCGATAAAGCGGCTCTCGGAGGTCAGTCCGTACAGTCTGCACAGCGCGAAGACCGTCTCGCCGTCGTAGTAGACCGTCCTGAACTTATCGCGCGGCGCGAGCGACGGATATTTCAGAACGTGGAAAAAGCTTCCGTCGCGCTCGTCGAACAGCTCCAGAATGCCGTTTCCCAGCTCCGTCGCCAGCTTCTTGTGCTTGTCGGTCTCCATAAGGTTCATATATTCCGTGAGAACGATTATAGCCACGGCGTTGCCGCCTATCTTGACTTCGTCCCTCGTTCCGTCGACAAGATAAACAACGTTTTCCTTTCCCTCCCTTTGAGGGTACTTGTAAACGGTATTGCTTATCATATATCCGATAGCGTTCTCCGCCTGCTGGAGCAGGAATTTGTCGCCCGTGATACGATACGCGCACAGCAAGCTCCATATCTAGGGAGCGTGACGGAGCATATTATATCCCGTATTCGACTTATCGTACGCGGGATAAACTGCGTAGTCGA
>JAAVID010000061.1 GCA_014799395.1 Oscillospiraceae bacterium
AGACCTCGTCCAGCGCGAACTTGCTCTCGGTGAGCCCCCTCTGCGCCTGGTCGAAGTAGCCCGTCCGAACCCTCGCGCCGTACTTGAACTCGCCGTTATCCGCATTATACTGCCCCATAAGCACGCGGAACAGCGAGGTCTTTCCGCAGCCGTTCCCGCCTATCAGGAACACGCGCTCACCCTTTTTAATGTCCAGATTCACGCCGCGGAACAGCGTTTTCCCGTCAAACCCGAGCGACAGGTTATTCGCCTGCAAAACGTCGTTGCCCGTGCCGTCCGCCGCCTTAAACGCGAACTTTATCGCCTCGGGCGCGTCCTCGGGCTTGTCGAGCGTTTCCTCCAGACGGTCTATCGACTTCTGCTTGCTCGCTATCGTGACGTAGTTGTGCGCCTGGTTCCACCGCTTCTGCTGGTCGATAATGCCCTCTATGCGCTTTATCTCCTTTACGGTGGAATCGTACACCTTTTGACGGCGCTCCATGTCCTCGGCTTTCAGCTCCAGAAAGCGCGTGTAATTGCCCTTGTAATCGCGGATCTTACGGTTTTCGAGCTCTATCGTCCTCGTCGTTACCTTATCGAGAAAATAACGGTCGTGCGAGATAACGATATACGCGCCGCGATAATCCCCGAGGAACCTTTCCAGCCACTCCACCGACTGTATGTCCAGGTGGTTCGTCGGCTCGTCGAGCAGCAGCAAGTCCGCGTCCGAGAGCAGCAGCTTAGCCAATTGCAGCTTGCTCCTCTGCCCTCCCGACAGCACCTGCGTGTTTAATTTAAAGTCGCTCTCCGAGAACCCGAGACCGCCCAGCGCCGCGGCGGTGCGGCTCTTGTAGGTGAGCCCTCCGCCGCGCTCGAATTCTTCCTGAAGCGCGGTCATTTTCTCGATAGTCTCCGCCGAAGTATCGCCGAAGTCTATCTTGTCGTGAAGCTCGGCTAATTGAAGCTCCGTTTCCTCCAGGTCGGCGAAAACGGTAAGAGCCTCGTCGTACAGCGTTTTCGCGCTGTCCCTGCACGCGAACTGCTCCATAAATCCTATACGGCAGCTCCCCGCGATATGCACGCTGCCCTCGTCGGGGATATGCTCGCCCTTCAACAAGCGGAACAGCGTGGTCTTGCCGCTGCCGTTCACGCCGACGAAGCCTATCTTCTCGCCCTCGTACACGTCCAGCGTAACGCCCGAAAACAGCGTCCTGTCCGCAAACGACATTGCTATATCGTTCAGTCCTAAAAGTAACATATGAATTTCCTTATCAATAAACTAAACGCCGATAAGCCGCACATTAAATTGCGCGGCTTTTCGACAACGTTTTTAACGTCTTATTTCTGCTTGAGCATCTTCTCGGGCGCGTACTTGGTGTTGACAAGATACTCGTCCAGGTCGACCTTGTAATTCTGATAGGTCATTTCCATCATCTTATCGTAATCGTCGTTTCTTATCGCCTTGAGAATGTCCTCGTGATTTTCCTCTTCCCAGCTGTCCTTAGTGGTAACGTCCTCGCGGAGTACGACGTATGCCGCGCCCTCGCCCTCGAATACCGCCGCCTTGCCGTCGGCAGCCGCGTTCCAGATATACTCGGTCAGCTTTTCCTCCAGCGTGGAGTTATCCTTGGAGATAAACTGGTCGAGATCCTCGGGCTTTTCCGCCTTTGTTACGTCAACGTCGTCCACTTCCTTCTGAATATACTCCTCCTTGGTGAGCCCCTCCTCGTTGTCCTCGGTGTAGGAGCTCTCGGCGCTTGCTCTCGCGCTGTCCTGCGCCGCTGCAAGGTCGGAGTCGTACTTCACGTCGATAAAGCTGTCGCCGCCGTTTATCCTGTCCGCGTACGCCTTTGCCTTGTCCTTTATCTCCTGCTTTTCCTCGTCGGTCTCAAGCGCATTGCCCGAAGCGTCGGTGTAGCTCAGCGTGAGCATTTTCACCGCCGCGTAATTCTCGGTAAGATAGGTGTTGATCTCGTCCTTTGAAACGGGATACTCGCCGTCGTTGTCGTAATAATGCAAAAAGAGCTTGTCGGAAAGCGCGTTCGCCTTTCTTATCTCCTTCATAGAGTCGATACCAACGCCGAACGACTCATAGTACTCGCCGAGCGTGTTAAAGCCCATTGTGTACTGAACGTAGAAATTCTCCTCGTCCCAGGCGGACTGAAGATCGCTGTTCATTTCCTTTATCTCGTCCTCGGTGAGCGTTATGCCGAGCTCCCCGCAGACCTTCTGCACCGCGACAAATCTGCGGACATACTTTATCGTCTGCTCCTTTATCCACTCGGCGGCGGACTTACTCTCGACGTTCTCCGAGAAAACATCGATCACCGAGGTGTCGGACGAGCTGTCGTCCGAGCCGTTCTGCTCCTGTATCTTCTCGTAAGCCTCGCTGTAAGCGGACTGCTGGAACGACAGGTAAATACCGTTTCTGATACTTATATCCTCCACGGTCATAATGTATCCGTTATCTCCGCAGCCGCAAAGCGAAGCCGTAACAGCCAGCGCCAGCGCTCCCGCCGCAATTCTCTTAAAACCGAACTTCATTTGAAATTCCTCCCTTAAAGTCTTTCACTGTTGATAAATCTCACGGACATAAGCGTGTTCTTTTTATCCCAGCGGATTATCGTGTATTCCATGGTCTTATCGGCGGTAACTTCAATGCCGATATTCTCCGACACCATCGTAAACGACGGCGGCAGATACTCGACGGTAAGCACATAGGTGCCGTTGGTCTCCGTCATTTCGGTTATCCTCGGCGCGTAGTTAAGATAACGCATACTTCCCGAGCATATATAATAGTGATTTGTCTCGTCGTAGACGAAGCGCGTATCGCCCGCGCCCACCGACTGGTGAGTTATCGAGGTGCCGCTTCCGAATATCTCCGCGCAGGACACGCCGATGTCGTACTCGGGGATATGGAAATCGCCCGTCTCGGAGGTCTTGTAGCCGGTCGTGTCCTTGTTGAGCAGGACGTTCCAGATAGCCACGCTGACCTTCGCGGAATTCGAGATCTCGGCGGCGTTCTCAAAGGGCGCAATATCGTTAGCCACGACGGGGAGCAGAAACCTCGCGAACTCGTTTTTAAGCGAGGTATTGTCCATAATATCGCGCACGCCGTCCGAGATGAACCGCACGCTCGAAACGACCCCTATCGCCGCCATTATCACTATAAACACCGCAAACCCGAAGAAAAATTTGTGCTTTCGCGGGTCGGGCGCTATTTTCACATCGTCGTCGGGCTGCGACCCAAGCTCCGTGATGTCGCCCTCAATATCGGGCTCGACCTCGGGAGAGCCGAAAAGCTCGTTTATCACGTCCTCGCTGTGCTTTTCGCGGGGGGTGAGTTCTTTATTCTTCTTTGCCATTATTTCTCCTTTATTTTAACGCAACGGGCAAGATCCGTCTCTCAGGCTCTTACTTGACCGTTTCCGTCGATAAGATATTTGTAGGAAGTGAGCGCCGTCAATCCCATAGGTCCGCGCGCGTGGAGCTTCTGCGTCGAAATGCCTATCTCCGCGCCGAGACCGAACTCGAAGCCGTCCGTAAACCGCGTCGAGGCGTTTACATACACCGCCGCCGCGTCGACGCGCCTTTGGAACTTCCCCGCGTTCTCAAGCGACTTGGTGACGATGCACTCGCTGTGACCCGTGCCGAATTTGTTGATGTGCTCTATCGCCTCGTCCACCGACTTCACGACCTTTGACGAGAGCTTGTAATCGAGGAACTCCGCCGCGTAGTCGGCGTCGTCCGCGAGCTTTTCCACCTTGATGTTCGCGGCTGTCTTTTCGTCGCCTATCACCGCGACCCTGCCCTGCCAGCGCTCGTCCAGCTTTTTGAAGAACTCGGGCGCTATGCTTTCGTGGACTAAAATACTCTCGATAGCGTTGCAGACCGACGGACGCTGAGTTTTGGCGTTGTCGATTATGTTGACCGCCATATCGAGGTCGGCGCTCTCGTCGACGAAAACGTGGCAGTTGCCCTCGCCCGTCTGGATAACGGGTATCGTGGCGTTGTCAATGACCGTCCGTATAAGCCGCCCGCTCCCTCTCGGGATAAGCAGGTCGATATATCGGTTGAGCTTCATCATTGCCGTGGCAATATCGCGGCTCGTGTCCTCAACGAGCTGTATACAGTCCTCGGGAACGCCGTATTCCGCGACCGCGCCGCGCATTAAGTTCACGAGAAACTTGTTGGAATTTATCGCGTCCGAGCCGCCGCGGAGAATTACCGCGCTGCCCGCCTTGAAGCAGAGCGCCGCCGCGTCGACCGTGACGTTCGGGCGGCTCTCGAAGATCATCCCGATAACGCCCATGGGAACGCGCTTCTGGACTACGCGCAGACCGTTCGGCAGTTCGCCGCCTCCCATTATCTCGCCGATGGGATCGGGGAGCGAAACGACCTGCTCCACGCCCTCCGCCATACCGGCTATGCGCTTTTCGTCGAGCGTGAGGCGGTCTACCATTGCCGCCGCCATTCCGTTTTTCTTCGCGTTCTCGATGTCGAGCTTATTCGCGGCGATTATGCCGTCAACGTTCTCTCCGAGGCGCTTGGCTATCTCCGAGAGGGCGCGGTTCTTGACGTTCGTGCCGCAGTCCGCGAGTACGGGCGCGGCTTGCTTTGCGGCAGCGCCGAGTTTTTCTATATATTCCATATTTTACCTCTTGATCTTTTTGGTAACTGCAATCGAATATTTTCGTGCGTTTTCCCCGCCTGCGGCGGGGAAAACGCCATTTGATATGTGTACCTCTTAATCTCTTAAAGCCTTAAACCATGTACAAACCGCGTCGTCGCTCTCAAACAGCTTGTAGAGCAGCTTCGGGTCTTTGTTGCCGATTATTACGGTGTCTATGCCCGCTTCGGTGGCTATCTTCGCGGCTTCTATTTTGGTGAGCATTCCGCCCGTGCCGACCGCCGAGCCCGCGCCCTGCGCCATTGTGATTATGTCCGTGGAGATCTTGTCCACCTCGCGGACGAGCTTTGTGCCCTCGTCGGCGGGATCGCCGTCGTAGAGACCGTCAACGTCGGTGAGCATTACGAGGAGGTCGGCTTCGCAGAGGGTGGCTACGGTCGCGGAGAGGGTGTCGTTCTCGTCGAAGTCGAGGTGCTTTATCGAAACCACGTCGTTGGCGTTGATTATCGGGATAACGCCGAGCTCGAAGAGCTTGTTGAAGGTGTTGATAACGTTGGTGCGGCGGGTGTCGTTGCTGATGACGTCACGGGTGAGCAGGAGCTGAGCGACGTTGTGGTTGTACTGCCCGAACGTATCCGAGTAGAACTTCATAAGCTCGGATTGACCGATAGCGGCGCAGGCTTGTTTTGATGGTATGTCGCGGGGCTTGACCGAGAAGCCGCCCTTAGCCGCGCCGACGGCTTGAGCGCCGCTGGAGACGAAAACTATCTCTTTGCCCGAGTTTTTGAGGTCGGCGAGGACTTCGACGAGAGCGCGGCTTTTGCGGATATTAAGACTGCCGGTCTCCGGATAGGCAAGAGTACTGCTCCCGACCTTGATAACGACGCGTTTTTTATTTGAAAAGCAAGGCATAACAATCATCCTTTAAGTTAATCTAATCCCATTCAGGCGACCCAAAAACGGGATTCCTAAGGGGCTTGCCCCTTAGGCGGAATGCAAGGGCAGAGCCCTTGCT
>JAAVID010000062.1 GCA_014799395.1 Oscillospiraceae bacterium
GCTTAGAACCGCGTCGCGAACAGGCGCAGCGTGACAGCAAAGAAGCGCGGAGCCGTCGTGAGCAGCGGGCTAAGCCCGAAGTGGAGCGAAAGCGGGGAGACCCCCAGCGGGGTCGGACAGCTTTTGCAGAATCGGAGGGCTTAGAACCGCGTCGCGAACAGGCGCAGCGTGACAAGAACGAAGCACAGGTTGTGCCGACAATAGAGGGGGCGATTGCAATGGACGCGGAAAAGCTGGGCGGGCTGTTCCGCCAATACGGGGACGATGTGTTCCGACTGGCGTACAGCTACCTGGGCAGCCGCACCGACGCGGAGGACGTGTGCCAGAGCGTATTCCTCCACCTGGCGGAGGGGAAAACCGAGCTGCTGCCGGGGAGGGAAAAGGCTTGGCTGCTGACCTGCGCCGCCAACGCCTGCAAAAGCCAGCTGCGGTCCTTCTGGCACAGGAACGTGGGGGAGCTGGACGAGAGCCTCCCCTTCCGGGACGGGACGGACCGGGAGGTGTGGGACGCGGTGATGGCCCTGCCCCCCAAGTACCGGGCGGTGATCCACCTCTACTACTGGGAGGGCTACGCCCAGGGGGAGATCGGAGACATCCTGCATATCTCCCGCACCGCGGTCCAGACCCGGATGCAGCGCGCCCGGGCAATGCTGAAAAAGGAGCTGAGTGATGATGAAGGATTATCGGCACATGATGGAACAGGTTGCGCTGAGTGACCAAAAAAAGGAGGAAATCATGGAAATGATCGAGAATAAGCAGACCCAGAAGCGGCGGATGCCGCATATGACCAAAATCGTGCTGGCGGCGGCGCTGGCGGTGGGGTGCGTGCTGTCCATCGCGGCGGGCCTGCCCGGCCAGGTGTACAATTTCATGGCGGGCGGCGCCGTGACCGTCACCGAGGGCGCCGGCCAGGTCGACATGACCATCGACGCTGACGGCGCCGGCTCCCCCGTGAAGCTGGAGGACGGCCGGCTGTGGCTGGAGGGTGACGGCCAGAAGATCGACATCACCGACAAGGTGGATGAAAGCACCCCCTATGTGATGGAGCGCACCGACCCCGCCACCGGAAATAAGGGGTATGTGATCGCGGGCGGCACCGTGGACGATTTCGGCTGGGCCGAGCTTTTCCTGGACGAGGGCGGCACCTGCTCCATGATGGGCGAGAACGCCTGGGACAACCTGGTTCCCATCGACGGGAAAGACGTCCCCCTCAGCCAGCTCACCGAGGAGCAGATCGAATGGCTGAACAAGGATGACAACAGCACGCTCATGCAGACCACCAACCGCCCCTGGCTGGACAAGGCCATCGCCCAGCTGGGTCTGGAGATGGCGCTTGGCATCGCAGACTGACAGCACCCCCGGCAGGGATCGCGCAAGCGCCCCTGCCGGGGCTTTTTTTGCGCGGTTGACGAAATGGCCGGGAGCTGATAAGATTGTAACGAATTTATAATTGGAGGAGCAGCGCCGCCCTATTCGCTCCGGCCTGCCGCTCCCCCCGGTCTGCCAAGGGCCCAAAGCGCGTTTTGGAGGTGATACCGTTGGTGATGATTTATCTCGGCACCATAGAAAGCCCGGAGGAAAAGATCAAATTCGAGGAGCTTTATGATAAGTACCGGGGCTTTATGCTCAAGGTCGCTTCCCGCGTCCTGCGGGGGGAGCAGGACGCGGAGGACGCCGTACACAACGCCTTTATGAGCCTGGCAAAAAACATGGCGCTCGTACCAGAGCTGGATTCCCTCAAGCTGCGGGGGTTCCTCTATATCGTGACCGAGAACAAGGCGGTCGACATCCTCCGGGAGCGGAAGCGGCGGGATCTGGAGGAATCTCTGGACGAAGATCAGCCCCTCTTCGCCCCCGCCGACGACGGGGAGCAGGGGCTGGCCTGGTGCATCTCCCGGCTGCCGCCCCGGTACCAGGAGGTCATCCTGCTGAAATACAGCCACGGATACACCACCAGGGAAATCGCCTCCATCCTGGGGATATCCTTCGCCGCGGCCAGCAAGCTGGACCAGCGGGCGAAGGCCAGACTGAAAGAACTGTGTGAAAAGGAGGGGCTTCTGTGATTTCAGACAAGGAATTGCGGGAGGCGGCACGCCGGTACGAAAAAGCGCGGCTGCGCACCCTCCCGGAGCCGGAGGACTGCGGCGCCGTCTTCTCGCCGGGTTTTGAACGCCAAATGAAAAAGCTCATCTTCCGAACGGACCACCCGGTGCGGTACTGGCTGCACCGGCTGCTTTGGCTCCTGCTGGCGCTGCTGGTCGTGGGAGCGGCCGCCGCCATGCTGCTGTCGAAACAGGCCGAGGAGCCGCCTGTGCTCCCGGAAACGGCAGCTCCCGCCGTCACTGCGGAGCTGCCGTCATCCCCATCGGCGGAGCCGTCATCCCCGCTGGCAGGATCCCAGGAGCCGGAACCTGCGGCGAAGGCCATCGTTTACCGCCCCACCTGGCTGCCGGAGGGCTGCGAGTGGGCCCGGGAGACGCTGTATGAGAACGAGGGCATGATCGTCTACCGCACCACAGACGGCACGGAGGCCGTGTTCCTCTACGACCTCACCGGCGCAGAGATGGGGGCCGAAGGCCGGGAAGTCCCCGTGGGGGACGGGGCCGGGGTGCTCCTGCTGGGCCAGGGCAAGGAGGGGCTCAACGAGCTGTTCTGGCGCGACGAAACCGCCGGGGTGTCCTTCTGGCTGTCCGCGCCCTTCGAGGAGGAGGACATGATCCGCGTGGCGGAGAGTGTGAAAGCGGAAGAATGACCCCTGAAAAATTTTTCAAAAATTTTCAAACCAGGTGTCCAAAATCGCCATGCTTCCAACGCCATATAGAGTAGGGGGACGAATCTCGAAAGGCGGTGGGCACCATGGGAGAACAGAAGGACCGCGGCGGCCGCGCGAAGACCTGCGGGCGCGGCAGCCCCCAGTCCCCCGCCGAAATCGGCCGGGCCAGCCTGACCTTCATCGACGGGACCTGCGTGGAGATGCTGCGGGCCAAGACGGTCCGCCGCAACAACACCAGCGGCGTGCCCGGCGTGGAGTGGCGGAAGTCCAGTCAGCGCTGGCGCGCCAGCATCTGCTTCAAGGGGAAGCGCCACTACCTGGGCAGCTACATCCTCTTTGAGGACGCCGTCAAGGCCCGGAAACGGGGAGAGGAGGACCTCCACGACAAATTCTTGCGTGAATTTGACGCGCAAAACGGGCAATCCCCGGCAAGACCGTAGGGGCCGCGCCCGAAGCGGCAGATCCACCGGCGAAGGGAGGGGCGACCCGCGATCATCCGCCGCCAGACGCGCCGGGGCGGCAGGTGGGGCAGGCAAGGCGCATGGGCAAACCATTGGAAACAATGGGACGCAAAGCCAGGGGCTAATGTGCGGGAAACGCGCAATGCTCGACCGGTTGCACGGCAAATTACGGGAAACCGTAAGACGCAAAACCAGAGGCTAAGGGGCGCGCTGGCCCTCTGGCTCCCATAGCGGAGGAGTAAAGCAACGCCCTAAGCTCGTTCGGTTACCGGATACCTTTGCGTCCGGAATATGCAAAGAAAGGAAGAAAAAACCATGAAGAAACTGAGCAAGATTTTGTCTGTAGGCCTGTCCCTGGTCATGTGCGCCAGCCTGGTCGCGCCGTCGTTCGCGGCCAGCTTCTCCGAGCTGCAATGGGCCATTGATACCGGCGAGTCCGTGTATCACGAGGATGGAACTACCTATAAGATCGAGGCATCCAAGGACGACGCCGGCGCGGTCAACGTCAAGCTCCACGAGGACGTCGTGTTTGACGCTGATAAGGACACTGCCAGCGAATCCAGCGTTGAATACGAGATGGTCACCAACTACAGATCCAATTACACCGTGACATCCGGCATTGTGGTCGACGCCGGCGCGAACGTGACCATCGACCTGAACGGCAACGACATTGACGGCGACGACAAGGTCGATTCCGTGATCAAGGTCAACGAGGGCGGCGAGCTGACCCTGACGGACAACAGCGCAACAGGCTCTGCTGAGGAGGGCACCTACGAGTCCGGCGCCATTACCGGCGGCGCCCGGGCCGGCGGCGTCATCAATGAGGGTACGCTCACGATGGACGGCGGCACGATCGAGGACAACACGAGTACGATCGGTGGTGGAGCCGGCGGCGTCTACAACAATGGCGGCACATTCACCATGAATGACGGCGCCATCGAGGACAACACGAGCAGCTCGCAGGGAGCCGGCGGCGTCTACAATCGCGGCGAAGACAGCACGTTCACCATGAGTGGCGGCGCGATCAGGGACAACGAAGACAGCTCCCTCGGGGCCGGCGGCGTCCAGAACAAGTGGGGCGAATTCACCATGACCGGCGGCACCATCGAGGGCAACAAGGGCTACAATGGCGGCGGCGTCTGGAACAACTGGTACGGTGAGTTCAACATGAGCGGCGACGCCACCATCGAGGGCAATGTGAGCCTGTATTCCGGCGGCGTCCTGAACGGTATGCAGGGCAGCCAGAACACCGATTACCACGCCGAGTTCAATATGAGCGGCGACGCCAGTATTACGGGGAACGTAGGCGTGTGTGAAGGCGGCGGTTTCCAGAACACCGGCGGCACGGTCAATATGAGCGGCAATGCCAGTGTTACAGACAACGCGGGCCTGCGGTCCGGCGGCGCTTCCAACAGAAATGGCGAGATCACGATGACCGATAACGCCACCATCGCGGGAAACACAAGCACCTATGGCGGTGGTGTCGTACTCGATGTACTCTCCACGCTTACCATGGACGGCAACGCCACCATTGAAAAGAACACCGCCTCCCTCACCGAGTACCTCGCTATCTTTGAGGACATTGAGGTGAACACGGCATCGAAATCCTTTGTGAATACCTATATGCCCTCGCTGAAAAAAATGGCCGACAGCGGCAGGGGTGGCGGCGTTTACGTTGTCAACACCTACGTCAAGTTGACCATGAGCGGTAATGCCAAAATCCGGAACAACACGGCGGCCTATATGGGCGATGATATTTGCACGATTGATCCGGCAACTGTGAGCTTGGTGGAGTTCAATCTGATCGAGGATTCCCAGTGGAAGCTGGATAACCCCGCTGACCGCGAGGAGGGCGCCGAGGAGACGATGGTCCTGGGTCAGGACACCAGGGGCGACGTGAGATGGACTGCTATACCTTATATGCGGGACGAGCTCAATCCCAACAGTAAGGCTTATTTCTACGGCCTGACATTCTATGAGCCGAACACCCCCGATCCCGATCCCGACCCCAATCCTAACCCCGATCCCGACCCCGTGATCGACCCCACCCCCGATCCCGATCCCGTGCCCGACCCTGA
>JAAVID010000063.1 GCA_014799395.1 Oscillospiraceae bacterium
CACCTTGCCGTTGAATACGTCATAAAATTCCAATCCGGGTGTAATTACCTCGGAATAACCGTAGTTCTCAAACAACCTTGTAATGCGCTCGGAAACGGCGCGCTTGGCGGCACATTCCTCGAACAGCAGATCCCGCGTTCCCTCGGGGGTCAACAAATCATTTCTTTTCAAAGCGTGATTTCCTTTCGTTGCACTTTACTTTGATAATGCGGTAACATAGCATTGTGCTACTATAATATAGTAGCACAATAAAGCCGTTTTGTCAAGCGGAACGGAACATTTTGGAGAATAACGCAAAAACATTCAACATTCCGCGGACATTTTAGCTACAATCACATATCGAACAGCGTGAACTGCGCGGACTGCTGGAAACCGTTGAACACGCCCATAGACTTGAGCTTTTCGATAACGGTCTTATTTACACCGCTTGTCTGCTGTATCTCGTCAATGCTTATACAGTCGCCGCTGTCGATAGCCTCCTTGAGCTTTATCGCTGCGTTTTCGCCGCAGCCCGATACCGCCATAAACGGCATTCTGAGCTTTCCGTCCTCGACCTTATAGGTAACGGCGTTTGAGAGCCTGGCGTCGACAGGCAGCACATCGATACCGCGCACCATCATCTCGTAAACGAGCTGGAGCGCTTCCACGATCCCCTTTTCCTTAGCGCCGGGATCCTGCATGGATTGGATCGTCTTGATACGCTGCTTGACAGCCTCTTTGCCCTGCATTATCACTTCCAGCTCCATATTATCCGTGTGCTTTGTCAAAGTCGCCGCATAGAACTCGGCGGGCCTGTATATCTTGAACCACGCAAGCTTGACCGCCGCCGTTACATAAGCCGCGGCGTGAGCCTTCGGGAACATATACTTTATCTTCTTGCAGCTCTCGACATACCAGTCCTCGACGTTGTGATCCTTGAACGCCTGATATATCTCGTCGTTGAACAGCTTTTTCGCGTTGCCCTTACGGGTTATCTCCATTATCTTGAACGCCATTGACGGGTCAAGTCCCTTGTGCATAAGGTAGACCATAATGCTGTCGCGCGTTCCGATAACGTTGGAAATAGTGCAGGTGCCGCTCTTGATAAGGTCCTGCGCGTTGCCGAGCCATACGTCCGTACCGTGCGACAGACCCGAGATCTGAAGCAGGTCGGAGAAGCATTTCGGCTGCGCGTCGATAAGCATCTGCATAGCGAAACTTGTGCCGAATTCGGGAATACCCCATGTTCCGCACTGAACGCCTATTTCGGCGGGATCGACATTCAGCGGCTTGGTCGAAGTGAACAGCTTATAGACCTCCGGGTCGGACGTCGGCACATCGGCGATCTTCATCCCGGTCATATCCTCAAGATGCTTATAAAGCGTGGGCACATCGTGCCCGAGCTCGTCGAGCTTGAGGATAGTATCGTGCAGCGCGTGGAAGTCGAAGTGCGTGGTTATCATATCGCTCTCGGTCTTGTCGGCAGGGTGCTGAACTGGTGTGAAATCATATACCTCGAAATCGTTCGGCACCACTACCATTCCGCCGGGGTGCTGCGAGGTCGTTCTCTTAACGCCCGTACAGCCTATGGATAAACGCTCCATTTCCGCGTTATTATAAGTTATGCCGCGCTCCTCGCAGTATTTCTTCACAAAGCCGAACGCCGTCTTGTCCTGAATACCCGAGATAGTTCCCGCCTTGAAAACGTGGTCCTTGCCGAACAATTCTTCCGTGTAGCGGTGGACCTTGCCCTGTACCTCTCCCGAGAAGTTGAGGTCAATATCGGGGGCTTTGTCGCCCTTGAAGCCGAGGAACGTCTCAAACGGAATATCGTGACCGTCGCGTATCATATCGATACCGCAGTGCGGGCAGTTTTTGGCGGGCAGATCAAAGCCCGAGCCGACGCTTCCGTCGTCAACGAACTCGTTATAGCGGCACTTGGGACAGCGGTAATGCGGCGGCAGAGGATTTACCTCGGAAATGCCGGACATTATCGCGACGAACGACGAGCCTACCGACCCTCGCGAACCCACGAGATAGCCGTTGTCCTCGGAATATTTTACCAGCTTCTGCGCGATCATATACAATACCGAAAATCCGTACTTTATGATAGCGTCCAGTTCCTTTTTCAGACGCGCCTCAACAAGCTCGGGTATCTTATCCTCAAAACCGTACCAAGCCATTGCCCTGCTCCAGCACAAGTCCTGGAGCTCCTGCTCCGCGCCGTCGAGCGACGGCGTATATGTGCCCTTTGGTATGGGACGGACGTCGCCTATCATATCGGCGATCGCGTTGGTGTTGGTCACAACGACCTCAAACGCCTTTTCCTCGCCGAGATAGTCGAATTCCTTCAGCATCTCGTCGGTGGTGCGCAGGTACAGCGGCGCCTGATTGTCCGCGTCCTTGTAGCCCTGCCCCGCCTGCAGAACGGTGCGGAAAATGCTGTCCTCTTTATCCTTGAAGTGAACGTCGCAGGTAGCGACGCAGGGCTTGCCGAGCTTGTCCGCAAGCTCGACGATACGGCGGTTGAGCATACGAAGCCCCTCCTCGTCCGGAACGCGCCCCTCGCGCACGAGGAATTGATTGTTCGCCGTTGGCTGGATCTCAAGATAATCGTAGGTCTCGGCTATTTTTTCGATTTCCTCCTGCGATTTGCCGTCGAGTATCGCGCGGAAAATCTCGCCCGCCTCGCACGCCGAGCCTATCACAAGCCCCTCGCGGTACTTCATAAGCTCCGAAAACGGGATACGCGGCTTCTTATGGAAGTATTCCAGGTTGGACAGAGAGACCAGCCTGTACAGGTTTTTAAGTCCCGTGCTGTCCTTTACCAGTATTATCATATGATACGTCGGCAGCTTTTTCGGGTCTGCGCCGCCGAGTATGCCGTTAAGGTCGCCGAGCTTTTCCAGCGTCCCGAGCTTGCCCGCGTCGGACAGCAGACGGAGGAATATCGCCGTGAGCATTTTAGCGTCGTCTATCGCGCGGTGGTGGTTGAAGTCGCCGAGCTTGTAATGCTTCGCGACGGTGTCCAGCTTGTGATTGTTAAGGTTAGGCAGAGCCGCCCTGCAAAGCGCCACGGTGTCTATCGAGCCGAGCTCGTACTTAACGCCCCGCCTTTCGCAAGCCGCCTTGATAAAGGACGTGTCGAACGGCGCGTTATGCGCGACAAGAACGGCGTTCCCCGCGAATTCAAGAAAATCCGCGAGCGCCTTTTGCTCGTCGGGAGCTTCGGCTACCATTTCGTCGGTTATGCCCGTAAGCTCGGTTATCTTCTCGGGGATAGGCATATCCGGGTTCACAAAGGTCTGAAATTCCGCGACTATCTCACGGTTTTTCAGCTTTACCGCGCCTATCTCCGTCATTCTGTCGTTTACGGGAGAAAGCCCCGTTGTCTCAAGGTCGAACACCACTATCTCGCCGTCGACGGGATAATCGCCGCACCCCGACACAAGCGAGCCGCTGTCGTTGACAAAATACGCCTCAACGCCGTATATCAGCTTCATTACCTGCTCGTCCTTGTTTATCTTTTCGATAGTGTTCATCGCCTCGGGATACGCCTGCAAATTGCCGTGATCCGTTATGGCGACTGCTTTATGACCCCACGCGTGCGCTTGTTTTATAAGGTCGGAGGCGGGAGTTATCGCGTCCATATCGGACATATTCGTATGCATATGAAGCTCCACGCGCTTCTGCTCCGCCGTATCCCTGCGCGGACTTACGGACACCAGCGCGATAGAGTTCGGGCGGATATTCAGCGCCTTTGCATAGGTATCGTATTCAAACTTTCCCGTAACGATGATCGACTTTCCCACCGCAATATTGCTCTTTACCACGTCGGATTCGTCAACGCCCGTGATTATCTTGAGTATCTGAGAGGATGTCTTATCCGAAAAGTAGGCGGTGTAGATAAAGGTCTTGCCGTCGCGCGAGGTCTTTTCGTCTGTCTTGAACACGGTACCCCAAACGGTCGCTTCGTCCTGGTCCCCAAACGGTTCAGCCATAGGCGCGGGAGGGTCGAAATTTCCCTTGCCGCAGAACAGCTTTGCCGTATTGCCGAAATGTTCGTTCTCAAACCCGAGCGAGATCTCGGTCGGCTCGGCGTTAAATTTCGCTTTTCTCGAACGATTCTGATACCCTCCGTATCCCTGATTGCCCGAAGGGATCGGGCGGGGTTCCTCCGTGACGGAGACCTTTTCCACGGGGGCGTTGCGTTCCTGCATAATGTACTCGTCAACGTCAAGCTCGTTGTCGGAGGAAAACACCACGGTTATCTTCATACCGAAGAAGCCGTTCACAAAGGACTCTATCTTCTTCTCCATACCGAGCCCCGACAGCAGCGTTTTGCCTCCCGAACGCAGAGTTATCTCGTAGGTGTTGTCGTCGTTCGACAGCTCCGCGCCGTCAAAATAACCGTTTACCGCGATATTTTTCCTTTTCAGAAGCTCGATAATATCAAATATGTAATCGCCGCCGAAAAGGCTCTTATGGTATTTCGGGTAGATCGTGACCTCGGTGCCGAGCGCCGCGGAGAGCATATCGGACGCGGACAAAAGCTCCGTCATGGGAACGAGCTCGTCCAACTCCAGATTGATGTTAAGTATGTTTTTCGTCTCGTCGCGCAGAATTTTCAGCACGCGCCCCTTACCGACCGCTTCGGACAGTTTCGCGGTCTCGGGCAGTTCACGCAGCATTGCCATTCAAAATCCCTCTTTCAAATCTATTTCCTTTTTCAATTCGTCCAATATCATATTTTCGGGAACCTTGCGGAGAATTTCGCCCTTTCGGAAAATTATCCCCTCGCCGTTTCCGCCCGCTATCCCGATGTCGGCTTCGCGAGCCTCGCCCGGACCGTTTACGGCACAGCCCATAACGGCCACCTTTATCGGCTTGTCAACATCTCTCAGCATTTCCTCGACTCGGGTTGCGAGAGATATAAGGTCGATCTTAGTGCGCCCGCAGGTCGGACAGGAGACTATCTCCGCGCCGCCGCCCATTCCGCAGGCTTTGAGAATATCCTTTGCGGCGTAAACCTCTTTTATCGGGTCGGCGGTGAGCGATACCCTTATCGTGTCGCCTATCCCGTCGCACAGAAGCGAGCCTATCCCGACCGCGGATTTCAGTACGCCCATATGCTCCGTTCCCGCCTCGGTAACGCCGAGATGAAGCGGATAGCCCGTTTTCTCCGCCAACAGACGGTACGCGGCTATCGTCAGCCGGACGTCGGAGGACTTTATGCTTATCACAATATCGTCAAAATCACAATCGTTAAGCAGTTTAACGTGACCGAGAGCGCTCTCGGCAAGCGCTTCGGGAGTGGGACTGCCGTACTTTTCCAACAGCTCGCGCTCAAGCGACCCCGAATTCACTCCAATCCTTATCGGAACGCCGTTTTTTCGGCACGCGTCCGCGACCGCTTTGACCTTGTCCGCGCCGCCGATATTTCCCGGGTTTATGCGGATCTTGTCAACGCCCGCGTCAATACACGCGAGCGCTATCTTATAATCAAAATGAATATCCGCGACTATCGGCACGGAGACCGCTTTTTTCAGCGCCGTTATCAGCGGCGCGTCCTCTAGTCTCGGAACGGCGGCGCGGATTATCTCGCAGCCCGCTTTTTCAAGCGCTATGGCTTGCTGTACGCTTTTTTCAACATTCTCTGCGGGGATATTCAGCATAGACTGAACGTAGACCTTGCCGTTGCCGAGCGTAAGACCTCCGACCTTTACTTTTATCTTTTTCAATTAAACCCCCCCGTCACGAGCTTGACAATATCGTTGAACGTCACAACTACCATAAGCAGCATAAGCAGCGCAAATCCCACAAAATGCACCATGCCCTCTACCTCGGGCTTTACTGGCTTTCCGCGTATCGCCTCGACTATCAGGAACACGAACCTTGCGCCGTCAAGCGCGGGTATCGGAATCAGATTGAACACGCCGACGTTTATGGTTATCAGCGAAACAACGTTCATCAAATCGGAAAACGTGTATTTGCTCACCGCCTCGGAGATGACCGTGCCCACGCCGATAGGTCCGGAAAGATCGTTCAGTCCGTACTTTCCGCGCAGCATATCTATAAGCGACATTATGATGATCCTCGCCGTAGTGCACCCCTCACGGAAGCCCTCCACAACAATGTTTTTGAAGTTCTTTTCAATCGGATAAACATAGAAATCAAAGTAAATGCTAGTCGAGTCCTCCTCGATAGGCTTAAATTCCACGTCTTTGAGAGTGATTTTCTCGCCGTTTCTGCGAACAACGAAATCGAACACGAAATTTCCCGCATCGTTCTTACGGTCGCTGCTCTGAAGTTTGTAGGTAACGTCCTGAATGGAGAAAATCGGCAGTCCATCCACGCTCAGTATCTCGTCGTCTTTCATAAGATAATTGCTCGAAACGCTTTCTGAACCGAACCCAACGATTGTTGTAGAGGCTATGTTTTTGGCGCTCACAAGCGAAATACAAACAACTATAAACCCAAGTATCAAATTCATAAGAGGACCGGCGAGAATTACTATCATACGCTGCCATACGGGCTTTCTGTTGAACGCGCGGGGGTTGGCGTCTATATCGTCTTCGTAGCCGCCGTTTTCGCCCTCGAACGAGCATGAGCCGCCTATCGGCAGCGCGCGGATAACGTATTCGGTCTCCTTTCCCTTTTTGCGCAGGATTATCGGACCCATTCCGAACGCGAACTCCTTGACGTATATACCGCACAGCTTCGCGGCGAAAAAATGCCCGAGCTCGTGCAGTACGATTATTACACAGAATACAAGAATTGCTATTACGATCGCCATATTTACTCTCCAAATTTTGTTAAAACGCAGCTCTCCGCCGCCGCCCTTGTCTCCAGTATATCGTCGAGCGACGGGTCTTGAATATAACGAACCTCGGACAGCGCGGCGTTTACGGTTTCCCCTATCTCAAGAAAACGTATCTTATCGCGCAGAAACAGCGATACCGCCGCCTCGTTCGCGCAGTTTACGATACACGGCGCGTTTCCGCCCTTTGCTATCGCCTTTTTCGCCGCGGCAAGACAGGTGAACGTTTCCTCGTCGGCACGCCCGAACGTCAGCTCTCCCACGTCGAACAGCGAGAGCTTTTTCGCGGGGCACGGCAGGCGCTTCGGATAGGTCAGCGCAAGCTGTATCGGAAGCCGCATATCCGCGCTTCCCAGCTGCGCGATCATCGCGCCGTCCTCGAACTCCACCGCCGAATGGATAATGCTCTGCCGCTGAACGACTATCTCCACCTGCTCCGGGCTCGCCCCGAACAGCCACACCGCTTCGATAAGCTCCAATCCTTTATTCATCAGCGTTGCGCTGTCTATGGTTATCTTCGCTCCCATACTCCAGTTGGGGTGTCGGAGCGCCTGTTCCTTGCCAACATTTTCCAACTCGGTGCGCGTTTTTCCGTAAAACGGACCTCCCGAAGCGGTGAGGATTATCTTGGAAAAACGATTATCCCCCGCTCCCATAAGACACTGAAATATCGCGGAATGCTCGCTGTCTATCGGGAGGAGCTTAACGCCGCGCCTTTTGACCGCTTCGGTAACGAGCTTACCGCCCGCAACGAGCGTTTCCTTGTTCGCCAAAGCGACGTCGTTCCCCGCCTCTATCGCCGAGAGCGTCGGAAGAAGCCCGACCATACCGACGACCGCGTTTACAACTCGTCCGCATTTCAGCGCCGCAAGCTCGCAAATGCCGTCGATCCCCGACAGCACCTTAATATCGGTATCGGCAAGGCGCGTTTTTATATCGCCAAAAAACTTTTCATCGGCGACCGCGACATATTCGGGCTTGAACTCCCTCGCCTGCCGTTCGAGCAGCACAACGCTGCTGTTGGCGGACAAAGCCTTCACTCTTATATTATGCGCGCGGCATACGTCTAATGTCTGCGTTCCTATCGAACCCGTTGAGCCGAGCAGTACTATATCGTTCATATTATAACCTTATTTCCGTTCAAATTGCGTGAATAAAATCGCCCATTCAAGCGTATGAATGGGGATTTTTCGTTATTGCATTATCGGGGACAAAAACTTAAACACCACATACAAAAACGGCGCGACAAACAGCACGCTGTCAAATCGGTCAAGAACTCCGCCGTGACCGGGCATAAAATTGCCGAAATCCTTAACGTCGTACTGTCTCTTTATGACCGACGCGGACAAGTCGCCGAGAACGCCCACGCCCGACGCGACCATTCCCACGGGTATAAGCACCGCGTAGTTCATCTTAATATCCGTCGGCAGTATAAGATTATAAACCAGACACTGCACCGCGACCGCCAAACCTACGGTAAAGATACCGCCGATAAGTCCCTCGACCGTTTTCTTCGGGCTTATCTCGGGACACAGCTTATGCTTGCCGAGGAACGTTCCGACAAAGTACGCTCCCGAATCGCCGAACCACGCACAGAACAGCAGATAGACCACCATAAACACCCCGGGATAAAAACCCCACTCCGGGTCGTAATAGCGTATATAGATTATACAGCTCAGCGAAGCCGGGATAACCAGCGCCGCGCTTCCGCAGGTCGCTATATTCTCGAATTTTACCGTCTTATAGCCGAAGAGCATTATCAACAGCAGAATCAGCACGTACACGAGGTAAACGGGCACGGAAAAGCGGTTAAGTACGGGAATATTGTACAAAAACGGCACCGCAGTCGAAAAAATCACGCAGAAAAGGCAAAGCCCCTTATGCTTTTCGCATTTCACGGCATGAACTATCTCCCACGTCCCGATCGCTCCGAATACCGCCAGTACTGCCATATACAGCCATTTGTTGTCGATAAACAGAATGCTTACGCCCACCGCTATACCGACGAGCGCGGACAAAATTCTCTTTAGCATAATTTTGCCTTTCCGCCCGAATACTAAATCCCGCCAAATCTGCGGTCTCTGCCCGCGTATTCGCGTATCGCGTATTCAAGATCCTTTTTTGTGAAGTCCGGCCAAAGCACGTCCATAAATACAAACTCGGCGTACGCCGCCTGCCATATCAGAAAGTTTGACAAGCGCTGTTCCCCGCTCGGACGTATCACCAGATCGAGCGGAGGCATATCGCTTGTGTACAGATACTCCCCGATAAGCTCCTCGGTGATGTCCGTTATTTCCCCCCGCGAATACTTTTCCGCAAGGGTCTTGGCGGCTCTGCATATCTCCGCCCTGCCGCCGTAGTTCAGCGCTATCCCTACGATAAATCCCGTGTTGTCCTTGGAGGTCCGCATAATATCGGTAAGCTCCTCGCGAATATCCCCGTCAAACGGCGAAATATCGCCGAGTATGATAATGCGGATATTCTCGTCCGCCGACTCGCGTATATCCTTAAGATAACGCCGAAGCAGGTCCATTATACCCTTTATCTCGTCGGGTGGTCTGCGCCAGTTCTCGGTGGAAAACGCGTAAAACGTCGCGCATTTAACGCCCAGCTCGCGGCACCAATTTATCGTTTTCTTGAACACCGCCGCGCCCCGATCATGTCCGAAATTCCGCGGCATCCCGCGCTTTTTCGCCCAGCGCCCGTTTCCGTCCATAATAAAGCCTATATGCTGTGGGATATTCTCCATCAGATCGCCATTATTTCCTTATTCTTATCCTCGCCGATCTTGTCTATCTGCTCGATATACTTGTCGGTGAGCTTCTGAATGTTCTTCTCGGCTTCCTTAACATCGTCCTCGGTGATCTCGTTAGCCTTTTTCTTCGCCTTGATCTTGTCGATACCGTCGCGGCGGACGTTGCGGACAGCGACCTTGCTCTCCTCGCAGATCTTGCTTACCTGCTTACAAAGCTCCTTACGTCTGTCCTCGGTAAGCTGAGGGAACGCGATCCTGAGCACTCTGCCGTCGTTTGTCGGATTTATGCCGAGATCGGAAGCCTGTATCGCCTTTTCGATAGGCTTTAACTGCGAAGCGTCATACGGCGAAACAACAAGTATCCTCGCCTCCGCCACCGAAATGGACGCCATCTGATTTATCGGGGTAGCCGTGCCGTAATAGTCAACGGTGATCCTGTCGAGAACGGTCGGGTTGGCTCTGCCCGCGCGGATAGTGCCAAGCTCGCTTTCAAGCGCGTTTATGCACTTCCCCATTCTTTCCTTTGTATTATCGATTACTTCTTTCATAAATATTCTCCATTCTGTCTCACTTGTGTTTCGTGACCAAAGTGCCCACGCTCTCGCCCATTACAGCGTCGTAAATATTATCGGGACGGCTGAGGTCGAACACTATGATCGGTATATTGTTTTCGGTACAGATCGCGGCAGCCGCGCTGTCCATGACCTGTAATCTTTTTACCAGTACCTCGTGGTGAGTGATAACGTCGTACTTTACCGCGTCGGGGAATTTCTTGGGGTCCTTGTCGTATATTCCGTCGACCATAGTGGCTTTCAGAATAACGTCGGCTTTAAGCTCCGCGGCTCTCAAAGCCGCCGCGCTGTCCGTCGAAAAGAACGGATTGCCCGTTCCGCACCCGAAAATGACTATCCTGCCCTTTTCAAAGTGCCTGAGCGCCTTTCCGAGAATAAACGGCTCCGCGACCTGCTGCATCGTAATAGCCGTCTGCACGCGAACCGTACAGCCAAGCCCCTCCAACACGTCGGCTACCGCCAGCGCGTTCATTGTCGTAGCAAGCATACCGATATGATCGGCGCGCGCTCTGTCGGCGCTGTTGGCGCTTCGTCCGCGCCAGAAATTTCCGCCGCCGACTACAATGCCTATCTCCGCGCCCGCCTCCGCCGTTTTTTTGATACTGCGGCAGATATTCTCAACTGTGGGCATATCCAGACCCATTTCCCTGTCGCCCGCAAGCGCCTCGCCGCTGAGCTTCAAAAGGATACGCTTATACTTTGGCGTTCCAACATCACTCATCATATTACCTCCGAGATCAATAGTCCAAAACTCTTATTCTTCCCAGTATCTTCGCTCCGTCGGACACCTTTTCGCAAGCGTTTAAGGTATCCTTTTCGGACATAACGCCCGTGACAAACGCAAGCTCATTCTCGGGCTGTTTCTTGGAGGAGAGGTATTCAACATTGCCGAAAAGCGCCTTGATAACAGCCTTTGTGACCTCGACGTTATCGGCGGAGAGCCTGATGTAATTCGCGCAGGTGAACCTGTCGAACGGACGAATGAACGACTGCTCGCTGTCTACCCAAGTAAGCGAACGCGAGGTATCGGAATGCTTAACAGCCGACACAATATCGGAGACAACCGCGCTTGCCGTCGGCAGTTTGCCCGCACCCTTGCCGTAGAACACAACGTCGCCCGTAGCGTCGCCGCGCACGAGTATCGCGTTGAATACGTCGTTTACTCCGGCGAGCTGGCTCTCGTCCTTGATGACCGCGGGGAAAACGCCGATAGAGATCTCGTTTCCGTCCTCGCGGCGTGCGCAGCCGATGAGCTTTATCTTCGCGTCGAAGCTGTCCATGTATTCAACGTCCTCGAGCGTTACCCTGGTAATGCCCTCGGTGTGTACGTTGTCGGGATAAACGTGCTTTCCGAACGACAGCGACGCGAGTATGCAGATCTTTCTGCAAGCGTCGATACCCTCGACGTCGGCGGTGGGGTCGTGCTCCGCGTAGCCCAGCTCCTGAGCTATTTTAAGAGCCTCCTCAAAGCCCATGCCGTCGCGTATCATTTTTGTGAGAATAAAGTTTGTCGTTCCGTTGAGTATTCCCGCTATCTCGTCTATCTCGTTTGCCTCAAGGCAAGCGTGGATAGGCTTGATTATCGGTATGCCGCCGCCGACGCTCGCCTCGAAGAAGAAGTTGACGTTCTTTTCCTTTGCGATAGTCAGAAGCTCCGCGCCCTTAGCCGCGACAAGCTCCTTATTTGAGGTAACGACGCTCTTCCCCGCTTCAAGCGCGGATTTAACGTACCCGTAAGAGAACTTCAAGCCGCCGATGACCTCGGCGATAACGCCGATCTCGGGGTCGTTCAGAATAACGTTAAAGTCCTTGACGAACTTCTCCGCATACGGACTGTCGGGGAAATCCCTCACGTCCAGAATATATTTAACGTCAAGCGGCTCGCCAGCCTTCTTCTCGAGATTTTCTTTGTTCTTATAGAAAACCTCGACGGTTCCCGAGCCTACAACGCCATAGCCCAGAACGGCTATTTTTGCCATATTTAAACAATCCTTTCCTTTTGATTTTATATCTATCAACTTATTATACCACAAAATCCACAATATTGCAAGTATTTTTTGGCAAATATTATACAATATCTATACAATTCTATTTATACCACATTATGGGAATTATTTCCGGCGTTTCAAGAAAAATCCCGTGCCTTAAAACACGGGATTTTTTTCAATTTTTATTGACCGCCTTTATCCTGTCGGAGCACTTCAGCAGAGCAGTCAAGAACAGTATTATACCCGCGCCGGTGAGTATATGACCGATACCCGCCATGCCGGAGATCGACGCGTCCGCGCCCTTGGAAAGCTCCGTGCCGAGGACCTGCGTTACTCCGCGGACAGCCATCATCACCGCCGCGAGCGGCACTCCGATATTGTACACGATCATAAACGACCTGAACGTCTTTTCCTTTTCCAGCGAACTTCCCCTCGCGAACAGCGCCGCTATCAGGAACACCACCATTCCCAGCATAAACAGGTGCGTATGTACCTTGCCGAGCGCGGTCTCGCCCGTAAAAAGGTTCAGCTTTGTGAATTCACGGTAGAACACGCCGCCCGCAAGCGCCGCTATAGCGTATATCAGTGAAAGATTAAGACATTTTTTCATAGTGACCTCCCGTTGCGTTTTCTTTAATAAATAAATAAAAGATTCAAAAAAACATACCTTGCTTATGTGTCGTCACGCTTTATCCCCTTGATTCTGAACACCCAAGGATAACGAATATATTCCACTGCCTTATCCCACAATGGGTCTGTTCGGTCATTGACATTCTTTGCAAGAGCTTTAATCTCGGGCGGCGCTTCATCAACGAAATAATTCCTGGAATTGATCTTCAAATGAAATCTAACGCCGTCAATAACATACTTTTTCCCTTTGTAGCCCTTATTCCGATAGCTTCTGATATCTTCGTGCGCCGTCTCCCAAGTAATAGCACGGCAAACGTAACGATAGTCTGCGTCACATGAAAATTGGGATTTCGGCGGATATTTAGGCTTAGTCTTCTTTGGGAACAACTCGCATTTGACTTGCTCAAACTCCAAGTTGAAAGCATCGTAATGTGTAGGAAGTTCATATGACAATATATCCACCCACACGTTTTTATTAGCTTGATTAAGATACTTCCGAACAAACAAAATAGCCAGTGCCTCTTCGGATATATCATACGACAAATAATCCTCTAGGTCATACGCTTTTAATAACGATTTTTTGTCCATAAACATTTTACCTCCTGAGAATACTACTCCAAAAATGCGGCACAACCAAAGCTTTCGGTTATGCCGCATTTAAACATCTGTAAACTAAATTACTCGCCGCAAAGCTCCTTGTACAAGCCGATGTACAGCTTAGCCGAGCTTGCCCAGCTGAAGTCGGTCTTCATAGCGCGGGTCACCATCTTTGTCCACTCGGGACGGTTGTCGTAGTACTCCTTTGCGCGTTTGATTGCCGTCAGCATATCGTGAGCGTTGTAGCTCTGGAATGTAAAGCCGATACCGTTATCGCCCGCGTCGATAATGCTGTCCTTAAGACCACCCGTAGCGCGTACAACGGGGATAGTTCCGTATCTCGCCGCGATCATCTGCGCAAGTCCGCAAGGCTCGCTCTTGGACGGCATAAGGAAGATATCCGCGCCCGCGTACAGTCTCTTTGCGAGCTGAGGATTGTATCCGCGGTAAAAACCTACCTTGTCGGGATAACGCCAGTGCATTTCCTGGAAGAAATCCTCGTACTGACGCTCGCCCGAACCGAGGATAAATACCTGAACATCGGTCGCGATTATCTCGTCGAATACATATTTCACCAGATCGAAGCCCTTATGATCCGCAAATCTGGAGATCATAGCGATACACGGAATATCGTACTGCGGCATACCGAATTCCTCAAAAACAGCCGCCTTGCACGCCGCCTTGCCCTTGTGGTTCTTAGCCGAGAACTTAGCCGCGATGGTGTTGTCGGTCTCGGGGTTGTACAAATCAACGTCGATACCGTTAAGGAAGCCGCAGGTCTTGTACTGCTTGTTGCGCAGAATTCTGTCAAGACCGTGAGAGAACCACGGATCGAGGATCTCCGTAGCGTAGGTCGGAGAAACGGTAGTTACCTTGTCCGCGACCTCGATAGCGCCCTTCATAAAGTTTATATCCTTGTCGTATTCCAGAATGCTTACGTTATGCGGAGGGATACCGACAATATCCTTTACGAGGTCAAGACCGTACTGTCCCTGATAACCGATATTGTGAATGGTGAATACGTTCTTTATATCGCCGAAGCCCCACTCGTTCTTGTAGAACAGATGGTGATAAACGGGGATAAGAGCGCACTGCCAGTCGTTGGAGTTGATAATCTGCGGGTGGAAGTCGATATGACGGAGCATCTCCAGCACAGCGCGGCTGAAGAATACATATCTCTCCGCGTCGTCGTAATAACCGTACAGACCACCGTCACGCTTGAAGTAGTACTCGTTATCGAGGAAATAGTAAGTAACGCCGTTTACCTCCTGGGAGAAAACGCCGCAGTACTGACTTCTCCAGCCCACGGGCACGGTGAAGTTTGTGATGAAGTGCATTTTTTCCTTCTGCTCGGGCTTTATCGTGTTGACATAATACGGCATAACAACGCGCGCATCATGTCCCGCCTGAACCAAAGCCTTGGGCAGAGAACCGGCTACGTCCGCAAGTCCGCCGCTCGCCGCAAATGGTAATGCTTCGCTTGCTGCATACAAAATGTTCATAATTCCGACCTCCGAATCGTTAAGGCAATGCAACAGCATTGTCAAAAAATTATTTTCCAATTCCATTATAACACTATTTGTCCGAAAATGCAAGGGGATTTTGGCAATTTTATAATAAATATTGTGCAGCGCTGAGATACGCCGCACAATATTTATTATTTTGAAAGTATCAGCTTCTGGGGATGACCGCGGCAACCGCGCCCGCGAGCTGGCTTATCGGCATAGTCTGCAAGTAGATCTTGCCGGGACCCGTTACGACGGTGTTGAAAAGACCCTCGCCGCCGAAGAGAACGTTTCCTACGCCCTTTACGGTCTGAATATCCATTGTGCAGGTGCCCGTCATTGCAGCGAGGTAGCCCGTGTCGACAAGCATCTGCTGACCCGCCTGGAGATCGTATTCAACGACATAGCCGTCGATCTCGACAAGCGCGATACCCGTACCGTGCAGACGCTGCATAATAAAGCCCTCGCCGCCGAAGAAGCCCGCGCCGAGCTTTTTCTGGAACGCTACCGAGAACTCAACGGTAGGCTCGGAAGCCAGATAGCCGCCCTTCTGAACTATCATATCCCCTTGACCTATATCAAACGGGATAATAGAGCCGGGAACGCTGGACGCGAACGCTATCATACCCGGACCTCCCTCGGCGGTGTATGTATTCTGGAACATAGACTCGCCCGAGAACATCTTGCTGAACGCCTTGCCTATGCCGCCCGTACCCGTCGACATTTTCATATTCGGAGTCATCCACGCCATTGCGCCCTTCTGGCACATTACGCTCTCTCCGCCGTCCAGATAAACCAAAGCCACGGGCATCGGTTCGCCCTTAATTTCGTATTTCATAACTTTTCTCCTTTATTTTTCGGCAGATAGTCTGCCGTGATTGCTGTTTAAGATGTAGCGGCCGCAAACGACCTTGTATCGGTGACCGGAGCCAGCAATACCTTTCCCGTGCCGCGGTAAACGTTGACAAGACCCTCTCCGCTTGCCGCCGAGCCGATAAGCGTCTTGGTGGTGCGCTCCACCGTAAACGAAAGGCTTGCCGACCAGCAGACCGCATACGGTCCGTCGACCTTAAGCTCGTCGTTTTGCAGCTCGATCTCGATAAGCTCCGACTCGGGAACGTTGCTTTCAAGCGCCGCGATGCCGTTTCCCGAAAGGCAGAGGTTGAATATCCCCTCGCCGCCCAGTACCGCGGACGACAAGTTCTTCCGCGCGGAGATCGACTGATTTACCGTGCCGTCGCACGCGAGAAACATTCCGTCCTCTATGACCAGCCCGCTTCCCCATTCCGCTACGTTTTTCAGCAGAATGTACTTATATGTGGGCTCGAGCACGAGAAGTCCGTTTCCCTTGTACTCGGGCTTGATAGCGGATTCCTTTGTCACCGCGCCTCGGAACATCTTTCCCATAAGGTCTCCCACGTCCTTGACTCCCGTCGTGACCTCGACGTGACCCGCCATCCACTGCATAGCGCCCGCCTGTATAACGGCGGTATTCCGACCGTTAAGCTCGATAACCACCTGTCTCCTGCGAACACCCATTTTCGACATAAAATACTGCGCCTGAGCGTTAAAAGCGGAAACGCTCTTGTCCGCGCCGTACTCTATCACCGAAAAATTGCCGAGACGCGCTGTTTCCATACGGCTTCCCGACGTAAGATTTTTGATATTCATCGCAATATCCTTTCACCTAATTTTCACACTATACTTATTATACAATATATTGAATGTAATGTCAAGCGGCGGAAATTGTTTTGTGCATAAACACAAAAATTCGCGGCGTATTTTAGACAAAAAGCTCAAATTCTGCGGCTGCTTACTATTATAAAATAGAGCGCGGTGGTGATAAACGTAAACGACAATCCCCTGCCGAGGATAACCGCCGCCGCAAGGCAGAATACCGAAAAAGCTATGCTTGTATACCGCATTATCCCGTCGACGTTTTCCGGCTTGCAGCGCTTTATTACCGCGAGCCTAAGCAGTCCCGCGCCGTCAAGCTCGCCTATGGGGAGCAGATTGAACATTCCCGTAAACAGGCTCACAGCCGCCGCCGTGAAGTCCAATCTAAAAAGAAAAAGCGCAGAGACGAAATTCGCCGCGCATCCCGCGCTCAATATCAGCGCCTTGACCGCGGGTCTTGCGAACTCCGTCTGCGCGGTTATGCGTATCCCCGCGCCGTAAAAGGTGATCTCGTCGGCGGATATTCCAAATACTGCCATTACCAGCATATGCGCCAGCTCGTGAACCGCGCACGCCGCAAGCGCCATAATCCCGAATCCCGTCGTATCGAGAAGCAGAAACAGAGCTATTACCGCAAAAAAAGAAAAATCCAGACGCAATAAGGTTTTCTTTAATTTCAATTCTATCATATTATAATGTATTCGGGGCTTGGACAAAAAAGAACGCGGACTGTTCGGGCAGTCCGCGTTAATTTATCTATTGATTACGCAATACCTGTTACATATTATGCCCACGCTGTTCGCTGAAAGCATTGGATATTTTTCGCGCAGAAAATTCTCCAAAGCAGCACTGCACTCACCCAACGAATTGTCGGTCGGGTGCGCGTAAAACCAATCAATGTCTTTCAAAAGCAGCTCGATAAGCTTTGCCGTATCGTCGTCGAGTTCGGACTTGGAAATGATGCGCTGCTTGTAGTTTTCGGAAGCATAGACCACTATG
The DNA here is from genome assembly GCA_014799395.1 of Oscillospiraceae bacterium. Classification (GTDB taxonomy): domain Bacteria; phylum Bacillota; class Clostridia; order Oscillospirales; family Ruminococcaceae; genus CAG-115. The sequence goes on from JAAVID010000063.1 coordinate 17,523, forward strand.
CAGGCGTAGCTGTCCCCAACATCTTTAAGCACAAGTCCCAAAGATCTTTTAACTATCTCCTCGAGCTTATCCAAATCGGGAGAAAGCGTCGGCAGATACTTTGAGGGAAGATGCGTCTTGTTGTATTCGATAGCGTTCAGACGCTCGCGCTTTTCTTTTTCGCACTTTTTCAGATAGTTTCGGTGATTGACGTAATAGTATATATCGAACGCCGTCACGCCCGACATCACAATGGCAGCTCCAAGCGCCGCAAGAAAACCAACGTTCATTTCACACCACCTCACACACCCTTGCCCTCGCATCCGATAACCGTCGGATATCAGCTTTCAAATACCGCGCCCGTGTTGGAAGAAGTTACCATTTTAGCGTAGCGCTTGAGATAGCCGTCGAACTCGCGCGGCGCTTTGATACCTTTCTTTTTGCGCGACTCGATAACGGAATCGTCAACGAGCAGCTCTACCTTGCGGTTGGGAATGTCGATGTGTATCCGGTCGCCGTCCTCAACAAACGCGATAAGACCGCCCTCCGCCGCCTCGGGAGAAACGTGACCGATAGCCGCGCCTCTCGAAGCGCCGCTGAAGCGTCCGTCCGTAATAAGCGCGACAGAGCCGTCCAAGCCCTTTCCGACGATAGCCGCCGTGGGAGCGAGCATTTCCGGCATACCCGGACCGCCCTTAGGTCCCTCGTAGCGGATAACGACAACGTCGCCCGCCTGAATTTTTCCGCCGAGAATAGCGTCGCAGGCGTCCTGTTCGCCGTCGAATACGCGCGCCGTTCCCGTAAAGTCCATCATCTCGGGCTTTACCGCGCCCTGCTTTACGACCGAGCCGTTCAGCGCGAGGTTGCCGCTGAGTATTGCGATACCGCCGTCCTTTCTGATAGGAGAAGCGACGGTATGAACTATCTCGCCGTCCGCGTCGCGGGCAGCCGCGATACGCTCCTTCTGCGTACCCGAAACGGTCATAACGTCCTCGTTGATGTGACCGCCCTTCGCGAGCTCTCTGATAACGGTCTGGATACCGCCGACAGCGTTCAGGTCGGTGATGAACACGCTGCTCGCTGGGTTGAGCTTAGCGAGCTGCGGTGTCTTGCGGCTCATATTGTCGATGTCCTCCAGCTTGATGTCTACCTTTGCCTCGTGAGCGATAGCCAAAAGGTGCAGAACGGTATTCGAGGACGCGCCTATCGCCATATCGGTCGCGAGAGCGTTCTCCATATTCTTCTTGGTGAGAATATCGGACGGGCGGATATTCTGCTTTACAAGCTCTACAACGCGCTCTCCGCTCTCCTTTGCCAGACGGCGGCGCGCCGAGTTTACGGCGGGCTCGGTGCCCGCGGTCGGGAGCGCCAGACCGATAGCCTCGGTAAGGCAGTTCATGGAGTTCGCGGTGTACATACCCGAGCAGGAGCCGCAGGTCGGGCAGGCGTTGTTCTCGTAGTCCTTGATGACCTCGTCGCCTATCTCGCCGTTGGTGTACTGACCGATAGCCTCGTATATCTCGGAATATCCCACGCGCTTGCCCTGAACGCAGCCGGGGTTCATAGGACCGCCGCTCACGAAGATAGCGGGCAGGTTCATTCTCGCCGCCGCCATTACCATTCCGGGAACTATCTTATCGCAGTTCGGGATAAATACAACGCCGTCCAAGGGGTGAGCTGTCAGCATTACCTCGATACTGTCCGCGATAAGCTCACGGGAAGCCAGCGAGTAGCGCATACCCTTGTGGTTCATTGCCAGACCGTCGCAAACGCCGATAGTAAAGAACTCAAACGGCACGCCGCCAGCGTTTCTGATACCGTCCTTGACGTACCTGGAAATCTCGTGGAGGTGCTGATGTCCGGGAACATAATCGCTCGCCGCGCATACCACCGCGATAAACGGGCGGTCCATCTCGCTGTCCGTAACGCCCAGCGACTTCAAAACTGCTCTGTGAGGGGTTTTTTCAACGCCCTCTTTAATCAGATCCGATCTCATTTCTTTTTACCTTCCTATTTTTAATTTATATTAGCTTTTGAACAGCATAGCCGCGCCGATAATTCCCGCGTCGTTGCCTAAGCTGCAAATAACTATTTCGGTATTCTTCGCGGAATTTTTGGAGTATATCTGCTCCGCGACCGCCGCTCTCAGCGGAACGAGCAGCGTATCGCCCTCGTTGCACACGCCGCCGCCGATACACATAATATCGGGCTGGAATATGTTTATCGCGTTCGCAATGCCGCACGACAGATACTTTATGTACTGCTCGGTGACAGCCTTACCGACGGGATCGCCCTGCTTCATTGCCTTGTACGCGGTGCGCGCGCTGACCTTTCCCTCATCTCTTATCATATGCGTCATTATCGAATCGGGATTAAGCTCCGATGCCTGAGCGGTCATACGCACCAAGCCCGTCGCCGAGGAATACGCCTCAAAGCAGCCCTTTCGTCCGCAGGTGCACGGCAGTCCGTCCATAACGATGACCGTGTGTCCGAGCTCGCCGCCCGCGAAGTTCGCGCCGCGGTAGATCCTGCCGTCGATAACGATACCCGAGCCTACGCCCGTGCCGAGCGTGATGACGACGGCGCTGTTGCTGCCCTTTGCCGCGCCCGCGACAAACTCGCCGAACGCCGCGGCGTTCGCATCGTTTTCGAGATAAACGCTTATGCCGAATTCCTTTTGAACGTCATCGCGGAGCGGAACGTTCAGCAGCCCGAGATTGTTGGAATATTCCACAACGCCGCTCGCGCTGTTGCAGGTACCGGGACAGCCTATCCCTATCGAATGAGCTTCGGATGGAGAGATCCCCGCCTCGGAGCAAGCCGCGCGGACCGCTTCCTTTATCTCCGCGAGCAGCTCCTCGTAGGTCGCGGGCTCGTCTTTGCCGCGCGGATTTGTTTTGACCTTGGAGCGCGCTATAATGCTGCAATTATCGTCAACAACGCCGCAGGCAATATTCGTGCCGCCAACGTCTACGCCTATGTAGTAAGCCATACAGACACCTCCCGATAAACGTTAAATAATATCCGAAAGAATAACCTCGCATTTGCCGTTTATTGTGAACTCTCCGCTGCCCGCGGGAACGAAGAAGCTGTCGCCCTTGACCGCCTCCGCCCTGCCGTCCGCGGAAACGATCTCCGCCCTGCCGTCAAGGAACAGCAGCGACTTGAAGGATTTTTCGTCCGCGTTCAGCTTCATCGCGCCGTCTATTTCGAGTTTGTTCACGTTAAAATATTCGCAGGAACGCAAAAGCGTTTTAACGCCGCCCTCGACCTTTTCCGGAGCGCCCTGCGCGGTGGTCGGGTACTTCGGGGGAACTCTGTCCGTGACCTCGACCGCCTTGTCGATATGGAGCTGACGCGGCTTTCCGTCAGCGCCCACTCTGCCGTAATCGTAGATACGGTAGGTGGTGTTGGAGTTCTGCTGTATCTCGGCGATGAGTATGCCCTTTCCTATCGCGTGGAGCGTGCCGCTCTCGATAAAGAACACGTCGCCCTTGTGTACGGGAACGTTGTTTGTGACCTCAAGCAGAGTGTTGTTTTTAATGCGCTCGGCAAATTCCTCCTCGCCTATCTCGTGCTTGAAGCCGTAGAGAAGCTCCGCGCCCTCATTGCAGTCCACGATATACCACATCTCGGTCTTGCCGTACTCGCCCTCAACTTTCAGCGCGTATTCATTCGACGGGTGGACCTGAACGGAAAGATTGTCCTTGGCATCTATCAGCTTGATAAGTATCGGGAAGTACTCAAAACGCTCGCAATTCGTGCCGAGAACGCCCTTATTCGCTTCAAAGTACTCGGACAGCGTTTTTCCGTCGAACTCGCCGCCCTCGATAACGCTTTGTCCGTCCTTGTGACAGGAAAGCTCCCAGCTCTCGGCGATCTTGTCCGAATCTGTTTTCTTGCCGTACTCCTCGCGGAGACGGTTGCCGCCCCAGATATAGTCCTTACAGGGCGCGGTCAGCTTTAAAATGCCCATTTGTGAATTTCCTTTCTATGTTTTTTTAATAGCCAAGCTCCTCGTTGACTAAAATTACTTTTATCCTGTCGGGAACACGCTGCTGCGCCAGCGTTACATACGCGCAGCAGATACGCGCGTCACTGCGGCAGTGCATACACTCGCCCGTTTTCGCGCAGGGGGTCTCGCAGCTTAAGCGGACGGTGTTCTTCGGCGCGGCGATCTTTTCCACGCGCTCCTTTGCCTCGGTTAAGTTCCCGACTATCTTGTTCACGCCCGCGACGATAATGACCTGCTTGGGTCCGTATATCATCGCCGAAACGCGGTTTCCCTTGCCGTCGACATTGTACAGCTCGCCGTCCTCGGTGATCGCGTTGGAGCTTGCAAGAAACGTGTCGGAAATGAACGCCTTGCGCATTATCTCCTCCACCTCTTCGGGGGTCTTGCCCGCCGAGCGGTCGAGATACGCCGGATTCTTCAGCAAAAAGTCGATAACGCCGCTGTCCTTTAAGGTCATAGAGCCGCCCGAGGTTATCAGCTTGTCGTTTTTCACAAGCTCGCCGATAATGCGGTAAAGCTCCTCGCGGTTCTCGGCGAAATAGGGCTTCATACGGTTTTTGCTCAGATTGTCCATTACCTTTTGAATTCTCTCGTCCATATTCTCCTCCATTAAGTGTTATTCAAGTCCCGCTCTCTGACGGATTGACGTAACCGAATTTTCGGCTATCTTAAATCCGCCGTCGTCGGTGTATTCTCCGTAAGGAATGTAGAACTCCGCGGGATCGGAGCCGTACTCTCTTGTGTTCAGCAGCGCCAGCTTGCGGCTTCTGTACAGCAGCTCGGTAAGATTTGTCTCGGAGTTATCCATTATCATCTGATAAAAGGTATCCATAAGCGAGGTGTCGAGGTCGCGGAAGTTCTGGTTGATAAGCTCGGACATAAGCTCGCCCACGCAGTTGAACCTGAACGACTCGCCCTCCTCAAAATCCGCGATCATCATAAGTCTGAATACGGACTCGCCCGAGAGAAGCCTTGAACCCGCGTTGAACGTTTCCAGCTCGTTTCCGTCTCTTACCATTATCGTTTTCTTAACATTGTACTCAACGTGACCGAAATCGGAAACAAGCTCGCAAAAGCTGCTTCTGTCCATCTTGATATAGCAGTCGCACTTGATGCCGACAGCGTTTGAGATAGCCGTGACGACTCCCTCTCCGCCCTGCGCGGCGTAAATATTCGGGAGAGTTCTTTCCTCCTGCGCCACGCTTATCCCCGTCGGAATCGGCACAAACACCAGTCTGTTCCCGACCGCGTTATACAAAATCAGCGTAAACAGCTCGGGAGCGTCCGAAGGACCGTCGGAAAGCATGGTCACAATTTTGAAGTTGTACTCGTCCGTCGGGTGGAAATTCTCGTTATACTCGCCGTTTTTGTTTGCGTTGACATCCTCGGTGTTCTCGGGGAACAAATACCACTTGAACGCGAATATCGCCATTACGACGAACGCGGTTGTGATCCCGAACGCCAGCAGATATACATACCAGTTGCTTTTTCTGTGAACTGTCATAAATTTCCAATTATCCTTTCTTTTGCAGTGTTTTGTAATACGTCAAACAAAATTTGAAAATTGACGAAAGTCTATTGATTTTTTTCCAAAACAGTAATATAATGTAATAGTGTGCCATATTTTTAGCACTACATATAGTATAACACATTTACTCGAAAATTTCAAGCAATAGAGGTAAAGATATGAATAATTTTTATTGGAGGACCTGGGCGGAGATAAATCTTGACGTTTTAAAGGGAAATATCGCGAAGATCGGCGAGCTTTCCCGCGGCAAGGAGATAATCGCGGTAGTCAAGGCTAACGCTTACGGTCACGGAGACGTTCAATGCGCCAAGGCGCTGAACAAATGCGGGATACGGCACTTCGCGGTCTCCAATCTCTGGGAGGCGCAAAGGCTCTCCGAGGGGGAGATCGAGGGGGATATTCTTATTTTCGGCTACTGCGATATTCCGCTGATAATGGAAAATCTTACAAAAAATTACATATTCACCGTCGGCGATACCGATTACGCAAAAAAGCTGTCCGAGGCGGCAATGGGAAATAAGATACCCGTTCATATCAAAATTGATACGGGAATGTGCCGCGTGGGTATCACCACGGAGGAACAGCTAAACGAAATACTTTCGCTGAACGGTCTCGACTGCCGCGCGGGGTATACCCACTTCGCCGTCGCGGACAGCCTTAACGCCGAGGACATTGAGTTCACCGAGCTCCAACAAAAGAAAATAACCGAGATGTGCCACAAGCACGGGCTGAAGATCCACTCCCAGAACAGCGGCGGAATTATCTATCACGGCGATTTCGAGGGCGATTATGTCCGCGCGGGTATCGTGATGTACGGGCAGAAGCCCGACGCGCGCTTTCCCCTGCCCGACGGCATTCACCCGATATTTCAGCTCAAGACCGTCGTCAGTCAGCTGAAAACCATTCACGCGGGCGATACCGTAAGCTACGGCAGAACGTTCACCGCCGAGCGCGACACAAAGCTCGCCTTGGTGGCGTGCGGCTACGCGGACGGGTTCAACAGACGGCTGGGAGACTGGAGCGTGCTGATAAACGGCACGACAGCGCCTATCTGCGGCAGGATATGCATGGATCAGACGCTTATCGACGTGACCGACATACCCGTAAAGGTCGGCGATGTTGTAACGATATACTCCGCTCACGAGGGCGGCTGCTCGGTCGAGGCTGCCGCAGAAAAGGTCGGCACTATCAACTACGAGCTGCTCTGCGCGATAGGAACGCGCGTTCCGCGTATCTACATAGAAGACGGCAAGGAGACCGAGATACAGCGTTACATCTGACATAGTTGCTCGTAATTCGCACACTGCTTATGTTTGTCTTTTTACTGCCTCATTTCCTCATTGCGGCTTTGCGCTGTCCTTTTGCAAGTAGTAGGCACAATCGCCGTTTTCATACGAAATGGCAAAAGGTATGTGATCGTTATACATCGGACAATAATGTTTTTTGCGCTCGTCCGCATCCTCTACAATAACATCATCATAATTTTGGCAAAACTCGTCATACCTTCTATCGTAGAAAAAACAACTATCACATAATACCATTTTTTAATACCTCTTTCATTAGTTATCAACATTATTGAGGAGTATTTCGCCTTAACTTAATACTTACAATAACGGGCAGCAAGGATATCTTGCTGCCCGTATTTTGCTGATTAGTAGCTAAGATCGCTTCTCGCGAAGTACTCGTAAATTCCCTGCGCGATAGCTTCCGCCATTTTTGTCTGATTGTCGGGGTTCGCCATTACAAGGCACTCCTCTCTGTTGGAAACAAATCCCATTTCCACCAGAACGGACGGGAAGCTCTGCTCGAGCGTATACCAGTAATAGCTGTACTTAGCGCCGCGGTTGCTGTCTCGTCCGCCCTGCAAATTGCTGAGACACGCGGAGAGATTATCGTTTATGCCCTGCGCGAGCGTCTGCGACCACGGCGTGAAGTAGTAAACCTCCGTGCCGTGCGCCGATGTGCTTTCCGCGCTGTTACAATGGATAGACATAAACATATCCGCGCTGTAATTATTCGCGCGTCTCGGACGGTCGCGGTCGTGAATGCCCTCCGACTCGGTCTGCAAGCGGATAACGTTCGCGCCCATATCGGTCAGCACCTGCTCAAGCTTCTTGGTGACCGCGATGGTTATCGACTGCTCCGTTACCTCGCCGATAGCGCCGGGGTCGAACTTATTGTTTTCGTCGTAGCCGTGACCCGGGTCGAGCACGATAGTCTTGCCCGCCAGCGTGGGCGTAGGAACGGCAAACCTCAGCAGCAGATCCCTTGTGCCGTCGTCGTTATCCTCATAGTGCGCGCTTACGCCGCTGTAAATTCCCGCCTGTCTGAGCGTGAGTTTCATACGGAACTTAGGAATGTCGTTTTCGACAACGGTATCCCACTCGCCCGCGCTGAACAATGCGCAGGAGTTGAAATCGGGCAGCTTGGTAACGCTGGTAACATTATCGAACGTGATATAAATGTACTGCGCATTGAAGCTGCTTACCCCGAACGGACCCTCGTATCCCTGTACAAAGCTCTGCGAGGTTGTAACGTTAAAACTCGTTCTGTAATCGAGCGTCATTCTGATATAGCTCTTTCCGCTTGCGTTGCCTATCTCGTCAACCGTAAGCGCGTTGTAGCCCAATCCCGTATCGTCAAACGTAGTAACATAATCGGAACGGTAACGCTTGCCCGAAGTCGTGGTCACAAAGCCGACGTAGCCGTCTTTTTCGTAATACTCTTCATAATAGTCTTTATAATAATCAATAGTACCTGCCGGCATCTGAGAGAACATCGGAGACGGTATCTTACCCGTTGTCTTGATGTCAAAAACATCTGTGAAGTCGTTCGTTACCCGTACATAAGTTACCTTATCGTCCTCGGTGTAGATCGGGTCGATACGTCCGACGATCTCTCCCGTGCCGAGCGACGATTGGTCGGGAATAAAGTCTACCTTGATGTCGGTCTTGGGAGGCTCCGGCTTTGCCGCAACTGTTACGGTGCCGCCGTACATCGATTCGCTGTAAACTCCGTAAGCCGCGTAATAGTCTATCTCGCCGAGATACTGATCCTGCCCGATAATTCCCTCGGGAACAGTGTAGTAGCCGACATATCTTGAATACGAACCCGAAGCGTCAACATAGCCCTCGGAGGTGCCCATTTCGGAAAGCTGAACGGTCGTGCCGTTTACCGTCGCGGAAACGTCCGAGCCGCTGTATGCCGTAACAACAAGCGAGATAGTCGTTCCGCCCTCAACGCGCAGATCGGCGAAAGATTCAACGGAAGTAATAACGTCTATCTTGTGCTCTATCGAATAATTGTACTCCTTGCCCTTATGCTTGATAGTAAAATAGTTCCAGCCTATCTCAAGCTCCTTGGGGATATAGAAGTTATTGTAATCGTTAAGAATTATCTTTTCATTGTCAAAGTAAACGTCAAAATTCGGGTCGAACGTACCCATAAATCTCGCCGTGGAATCGTAGGTCGTGTAGGTCAGCTGCGTCGGCGAGACCATTTCGAGGTCGTCAAACAGCGTTTCCTCGTTTATCTGATCGTTAAAGTACTTTATAAGCGTTTCGCGGCTGCCGAGAACGTCGTCCTGCAATGCAGACAACGAATTGAACGCGCTGCCGCCAAGCTTGTCCATACTCTCCATTACCGTAAGCTGACGGAGGAGCTGATCCTCGTTCCAGCCCGAATACTCGCCTATGCGCTCGTTAAGGTGGCAGACATAGGTCTTGACGTTGTTGCTCTGCCCGAGGTCGTACCACCATTTGACAACGTTCTCAAAGTTCAGATTGTAGTCCTCGGTAGAACCGTAAGCCTTTACGAGAACGAAATCGGCGTAACCGTTTTCGATATACTTTTTGGTATCGCAGTGCCCGTCGTAGAGCGCCTGCTGACTATCCTCGGTATCGGAGCCCGCCTCGTTGGAGGAGGCGTTCGCCCACATATCCTCGATAAGAATGCCGAGCGCGGTGGTGTTTGTGGTCTTGTGGACTGCCTCGCTGAGCGTGCGGACTATATACCGATTGACTTCATAGAGCCAGTTTTCATAACCGATACCCGAGCCCGAGCGCAGATACTCTGCGTACATATCCCCGTTATCGGTGGTATAATAGTTGGTGAGGATAATTCCCTCGCAGTTATACTTCATCGCGAACTTATGCGCCGCGGCGGAAAAGCCCTCTTTAAGACCGCCGCCCTCCTCGGCTACCATATCGACAAGCGAACCCGCGTCAAGCGTAAGATAGGCGCTGAGATTAGCTCCGTGAGCGCCGTCTATCGCCGCGTTGAGAATATCGCGGCTCCCGGCGTCCAGCCCCAGATTATAAAAGCCGCCGTCCTCGCCCGTAGAGTTGATGATAACGGCGTTCATTCCGTAGCCGCGTATCTCGCCGTACAGGTCGGAAAGCTCGTCCGCTCCGTTAAAATCGACCTCCGGAGTTATCGTCACCGCGCGCATACCGTTCTGAAGGTATATCCTCCCCTCGCTGTATGTCGGAGCGGGCACCTGCGGCGAATCGGCGATGTTTTCCGCGTCGTCCGTTACAAGTCCACCGGCTTCGGCGTAGACGGTGCTTGTGAGAATACTCGCAGCGGTCAGCGCCGATAAAATCATTCTTAACATTTTTTTCATAATATTCTTCCCCATTTTTATGTAGCCTTTATTACCGATCTGAGATCCGATACTTCATTTTCGATCTGTGTGACATTTTCGTCGGGAGCGAACAGCAGTCTGTATCTGAACAGGCACACTCCCCCGTAGGATACCTGCTCCATAGAGGTAAGCGCCTGCCGTCTGAGTATGGCGCTGTCGGTTATCCATTCGTTTCTTCCCGCGCCCGCCCACGCGTCCTCTGCGCCTATCTTTGCCGCCGTAAGCCCGACGATAAGCGGAACATTGCCCTTTGCGAGGTTATCCCAGTTCTTTACGCACTGCGCGAACGGCTGTGTGGAATTGTCAAAGCCGAAATATATCTGCGGCATTATATAGTCGAGATAGCCGCTGTTTCTGCACCATTTTTCAACGTCCGCATACATTTCGTTGTAATTGTTGTCCATATTTCCCTGACAGCTCACGCCGAATAACGCGCTCGGGTTGGCGGTCTTTACGGCGCTGTACAGCGAGCTTACCAGCTCGTCGCAGTTTGCGCGGCGGAAGTCCGAGATATAGCTGTAACCGCTGTCGTAGAACGCCTCGCTGTCAAAATACGCGTCGGTCGTCGGGTAGAAATAGTCGTCGATATGCAGACCGTCAACGTTGTAATTCGCGACGATCTCCGCAACTCCCTTGACGATAACGTCGATAACGTCGGAGTACGCGGGGTTAAGATAATAGTAAGAGCCCACCTTGACGAGCTTTTCCGTGTCCGCCCAGTTATAGACCGCGTAGCCGTTTCCGAGCGAAAGATCCTTGGCGGCGCTCATTCTCAATGGGTTTATCCACGCCTGAAACGATAAATTCCGCTTGTGCGCTTCCTCGATCATTATCGGGAGAGGGTCGTAGCTTCCCGACAAATATTTCGTTCTCGGGAAATAATCGGAGTAATAATACGCGTCTCCGTGAGAGCGCACATGAACATACACGGTGTTGATACCCAGCGCCGCGCAGTTATCGTAAGCCGCGGCTATCTCGCTGCGGAACGCGCTCTCCGTGCCGCTCGACATCTCCATAATGTCGAGATAAGAGATCCACATACCCTTTACCTCGCCGTAATTCAGCGCTTGATAGCTGTTATAGCCCGGCTCAACGGGCTTCGGTTCGCTTGAGGAAGCGCTTGACGAGCTTTCGACACTGCTTGAAGTCGTTTCCGTACTTGAAGAGATCGTTGCAGTTGATGTTGTGGTAGTGGTAGTGGTAGTGGTCGCCGAACTTGACTGCGTTTCGCTTATCGGAGGTTCGCTTATGTGGACCTCGCTTGCGGGAGGCAAAGGAGGTTGGATCTCCGTTTGGGGATACGAAAACTCGTCTGTTGAGACGGGCTGAGAAGATTCAATTGGAAAAACGATCTCGCTTTCCGAGGAACTTTTCGGCGTTTCGGCGGAGCTGTTCACGGAAGCGGAAGTCGATGAAGACGCCGATATTACCGAGGACGACATAAGCGGGTTTGGCACGGTCGCCGTAAATTGGTACGAACTGCTCGACGAGGACACACTGCCAATATCTATTATATTTACCGAGCTTTCCGGCTGCGTTTCAGTCGAACAGCCCGCAAGAACGCAGATCGACAACGCGAGCGCGGCGGTGATTTTTCTTCTCATTTCTCTATTCCCCAATTTTTATTTATTGTCTTAGTATATTCTTATAATTATAGACATTATATCACATTATTTGTTTAAAGTCAAGAGTTTTTGTCGTTTCTTGGCGGACTGCGATAAAATTTTACACAGATTTCACAAAAGGAAAACAGAGGTGTACGAGATTCGTACACCCCCGCGGTCATTCTTCCATTTGCTTGCCGAAGTACATCGCCGCCGCTTGAACAAGCGCGGACTGCTCGGCTGTTGCGGTATCGTTGCCGCCGTCACCGCTGAGCATTATGACCGCGCCGTTTACGTCGCCCGAGGCGAGTATCGGCGAGCACGCTATGGCGTATCTGTCAACGCCCTCTATGGGGTTAAGCCGTTTTTGCTCTCCGTTTTTGAAAACGTAGCTCTTGCGCTGCTCGATAAGGTCCTCGAGCGAACCCGAAACGCGGCGCTCTATTATCTCCTTTTTGCTCATACCCGAGACCGCGATAACGTGATCCCTGTCGCAAATAACGGCGGGCAGTCCCCCGACCTTGGACAGTACGTCCACATACTGAGAGGCTGTGCTGCTTATCTCGCCGACGGGCGAATATTTCTTGAAAATGACCTCGCCGTCGGGACTGGTATATATTTCCAGCGGATCGCCCTCCCTTATCCGCATAGTGCGGCGGATCTCCTTAGGTATGACAATACGCCCCAGATCGTCTATTCTGCGGACAATTCCCGTTGCCTTCATATATAAATTCCTCCAAGATTTATTTCTTACAGACAATTCTTAACGCCTTTTATTCGGCTGAAATATTAAGAAAAGCCCTTTCAGCAGCAAATTTCTGCTGACGGTATTGTCTGCTATTTCGTGAAAATTATTCATTTATTTCGACAATATTTGCAAACAAAACCTCGCGGGCAGCGATTTGAACGCTATCCGCGAGATGATTCTATTTTTTTATTATCAGATTATCGCTTCTTACCTTTATATCGCCGTAGACCGTGAAGATAACATACGCCACATAATCGCCCGTATCCAAGATATATGACTTATCCGTACCCATTTGCAGGCGGTCCGTTATCTTGCCATTGGTGTCGGTTATTACCAGCTCGCTGCTGCGGTAAACGAAATCGGGCGACCAGCTTATCTTCACCTTTTTGTTGAGCGTTTCATAAGACAGCTTGGGAGTACCCGTCGGGAGCGAGATGTTGGTATCGTCACGATAAAAGCAGAACGCGACGATCTTATCCAGCAGACAGCCGCACCCGCCCACGCAGTATCTGAAATAGCCGAAAGGCTCCTCGCCGTTGTCGGGAAGATTATGCGCGTACGCTTTCATCAAGCCGTCCTTGGTATCGCCGTTGTATACGGCGGTATGCACCATTTTATTTTCGTCCTTGCAGTAGTAGAAAATAATGTCTCCCGGGTAAACAAAATCGGGAACATTTGCCGTTCCGTCATCATTCAGATCGATCGCGACCGCATAGCCGAGATTTGCATCGACCAGCTTATTGAAGAGCTTTGTCGAGCTGGTCTCGTCATAATCCAGACCTCCCGCGGTAAGACATTCCGAGCCGAAGCCCGCGCAAAGGCTCTCGTCGTCCTGCCAGTGTTCTTCAGCGTAGTCAAGCGCCTTTTTCGGATCGTAGTTCGTTCTCCCCTTTGTGCGGAGGGGAGGTTCGCCGGTAAGCTCCGTCTTGACCGTTTCGGTGCTGTAACCCATTTGAGGGCTCAGATACTCCGAAAATATGTAATCTCCGCTGCTCAGCTTATAATAACCGGTACTGGTGAACGCCACGACCGAGACGGGTTCGTCCGGCTCGTAGATCCGTGTGATCGGGGAATCCTCGGTCGGCTCGACTTTGCCGCCGACCTGTGCGTTGATATAAAGCTCCGCGCTGTAATCCCATTCGCTCCA
>JAAVID010000064.1 GCA_014799395.1 Oscillospiraceae bacterium
CAGAAAAAAGTGATCCGCGCTTTGAACAGTACCGCGCTGCCGCAGCAGCCTAATAATTTGTTCGGTTCGCATTACACTAAATTATAATTTAGTTACGAATTCATTATAGAAAAAAAGAGGCAAAGCGTAAAACCGCATTGCCTCCTTTGTAATTACACTTTAAATCAAAGCGCGTCCGTATGCATTTCTCTCGCCATTTTCTTGCCCTCGGGAGAGTTGATGAACTTGTTGTAGTTCTCGGTCGCGATTCTGATGAAGTCCTTATCGTGTGCCTTCTCGGGCGGGATGTAAGGCTTGCCGGGCTCACGGTTACGCAGGTTGAACTGCTTCATGGAGGTCTTGAGGACCTCGGCGTTCTTGGAGATCTCGAGCGTCATAGCGGCGGTCTCCTCGCTGGAAGCTGCGTTGCTGGAAACTATTCTGGAGATCTCGTCTATGTCGTTTGCGATATTCTCCATATTTTCGTGCTGAACAGCTCCCGACTTTGCGATCTGCTCGGATACGCCGATGATCTGCTGAAGCGAATCCATAATGGTCTCGAATGTCATATAGGTCTCGTCGGAAAGCTGGCTTCCGCGCTTTGCCTTTGCAATGGTATCGTCGATAAGCGACTTGGTCTGTGTAGCGGAGAGCGCGCTCTTGTCCGCCAGATCCTTGACGGAGGAAGCAACGACCGCGAAGCTCTTGCCCGCTTCGCCCGCTCTCTTTGCCTCGATAGTCGCGTTGATAGCAAGCAGATTGGTCTGCTTTGCGAGGGACTCTATGTTCGCGATAACGCCCGAAACCTTTTCGGAAGCCTCGTAGATAGCCTTCATTGCCTCAACAAGCTCCTGCATCTTCTCCTTGCTGATAACGACCTCGTTGTGAATGGAGTCGGAGAGCTCGCTTGCGTGCCTAGCGTTCTCGGCGTTCTCTCTGGTGAGCTGATTGGTGCTCTTGATATCGTCCTGAAGATCGGTGATAGCCGTTGCCTGCTCGGTGCAGCTCTCCGCGAGAAGTCTCGCCGCGGAAGCGATGGAATCCGTGCCAAGTGTTACGGAATCGGCGATCTGGGAGATCTGCGCGAACATAAGGTCGTTGCTCTGTACCATTTTGTAAAGGCTCTTACCGAGGCTGTCCTCGCTGGAGCGAATTTTTACATACGCGGTCATATCGCCGTTTGCAACCTTGCTTACGACCTCAACGTTCTCTCTGACGGTCTCGGACATTACGGTGAACGCCTTGACCATACGCTGGATCTCCTCAAGATGAATACTGCTGTCGGGACCCATATTGGCTTTGTCGATATGAGCGCCCGTAGCAAGAGTCTCTGCCCACTCGGCAACAGCGACAACGGGCGTAGCAATTGTTTTCGCCATTCTGTTGGAGATCTTAAGCGAGTAGATAAGCATACCGATGAGGAAAACAACTCCCGCGATCGTGCTGAACATACTTACATCCTTAACGAGCTGACCCGCGGTAACACACATATTGTCATATGCCGTGGCGATCACGTGGAGATTGTCTGTTACATCGTTAAGAGCGTCGGTAAGCTCGTTGTCACACATTTCCTGCGCTTTTTCGTTGTCTGTGACATTGGTCTGCATAACGGAGTTTGCGGTCGTCTTGAATGTGTCGTAAACCGTCTTTGCCGCCTGCGCCTTTTCCTTTGCCGAACCCGGGTCGTTTATCGCTTCATTGTACAGATAATCGAAATCGGGAGTGCTGAGGCTCACGGAAGACGTGCTGCCCGAGTAAACAGTCGTGTCAATGTTACGGTAAATATTGTTCGCCTCGATTATTACATCGGCAGACTTAGCCAGCAGGTCGCTGTAATGCACGGAGCTCTGCTGACATATCTGGATAAATATCAGGCACGCCGTGAAAAACACGGTCAAAAAGAGTCCGCCCGCCAGGATAAGCATATTTCCACGGCGTATGCTGCTGCGGATTGATGGGTTCTTCTTCATTTCAATTTTCCTTCCATTTTAGATTTTATTACTATACATTCGATATGTACAAAGGTATACCGAATGTCGATGCCTTAAATACTTGCCGAGTAGTTGGGAGCTTCCTTGGTTATGTAGATGTCGTGCGGGTGAGATTCCTTCAAGCCCGCGCCCGTTATCTTGACGAACTCCGCGCGCTCCTGCAGCTCGGGGATAGTCGGGCAGCCGCAGTAGCCCATACCGCTTCTGATACCGCCTACGAGCTGGAAGATCGTATCGGCTACCGAGCCCTTGTACGGTACGCGTCCCTCTACGCCCTCGGGAACGAGCTTCTTGTCCTTTTCCTGGAAATATCTGTCCGCCGAACCCTGCTTCATTGCCGCAAGGCTTCCCATTCCGCGGTATACCTTGAACGAACGTCCCTGATATATCTCGACGTCGCCGGGAGCTTCCTCGCAGCCCGCAAGCAGAGAGCCGAGCATTACAAGGTTCGCGCCCGCGGCAAGCGCCTTTACGATGTCGCCGGAATACTTGATACCGCCGTCCGCGATTATCGGAACGCCGTACTTAGCCGCCGCGCACGCGCAGTCGTAGACTGCCGTGATCTGCGGAACGCCGATACCCGCGACAACTCGCGTCGTGCAGATAGAACCCGGTCCTATGCCGACCTTTACCGCGTCCGCGCCCGCCTTTATCAGGTCCTCGGCAGCCGCCGCGGTCGCGACGTTGCCCGCGATAACGGGAGTATCGGGGAACGCGTTCTTTACCTTATCGAGCGTTGCCATAATATTCTTGGAATGACCGTGCGCGGAGTCGAGCACAAGCACGTCCGCCTGCGCCTTGATAAGCGCGCCCGCTCTTTCCAGAACGTCGGGAGTAATGCCGATAGCCGCGCCGCAGAGCAGTCTGCCGCTCTTATCGCGCGCGGTGTTGGGGTACTGAACGGACTTTTCTATGTCCTTTATGGTTATCAAGCCCTTTAAATAGCCGTTTTCGTCGACTAACGGGAGCTTTTCTATCTTATGTCTGCGGAGAATGTCCTGCGCCTGTTCGAGGTTGGTGCCGACGGGAGCCGTGATGAGGTTGTCCTTGGTCATGACCTCGCCGATATGCTGCTGAGGGTCGGAAATAAAACGAAGATCGCGGTTGGTGAAGATACCGACGAGCTTGCCGTTCTCAACGATAGGCACGCCGCTTATCTTATACTTGCCCATAAGCTTGTCCGCGTCTGTAACGGTATCGTTGGGAGAGAGGAAGAACGGGTTCACGATTACGCCGTTTTCGGAACGCTTTACCTTGTCAACCTCGTCGACCTGCATTTCGATAGGCATATTCTTGTGGATAATGCCTATTCCGCCCTCGCGCGCTATCGCGATAGCCATTTTCGACTCGGTGACGGTATCCATAGCCGCCGTCATAATGGGTGTGTTCAAGGTGATGGTCTTGGTGAGCTGCGTTTTGATGTTTATCATATTCGGCGTAACGTCGCTCTTTGCGGGAATAAGCAGAACGTCGTCGAAAGTCAGCCCCTCCTTGATGAATTTCTCATTGAAATTACAGTTTAGCATACCTCTTCCTCCTGACTTTTTCTCTAACATTTAAATATTATTGTAACTATTATACACCAATCGGCAATTTTTTTCAAGACTAACAAAAAAGAAAAATACACAAATATCTTTACTTTTTTTCAACGAGTTTGGAACATTTTAACGCACTTGCTAAATTTTCTGTAAAAAAATAGATTTACTTCTTGACTTAACGGCAATTTTATTATAGAATATATTTGTATGGTGTAAAAGAGGATTTTATTGGTTTATTCGGCAAAAGCGGCGGGTGAGGTAAAATATGGAAATTATGTTTCCCGATTATGACAATTGCATAGCGAATCTCGCCTGCTCGGTAATGAAGCATTTCGGAGTCACGCCGCCGAATACCACCCTGCCGCTCGCGGACGGGCTGCTTTCGGAGCGGCGTTATAAAAACGTTGTTGTAATGCTGCTGGACGGAATGGGCAATAATATCATCGAGGCGAACCTTGAGCCCGGCGGATTTTTCCGCGGTCATCTCGCGGGAACGTATTCCTCGGTGTTTCCGCCGACCACCGTCGCCGCTACTACGGCTATGGACAGCGGACTTTTCCCTGTGCAGTCTGCGTGGCTGGGCTGGACGGGATATTTCCCCGAGGTCGACAAAAACGTGGTGTATTTTCTCAATCGGGATTTTGATACCGATGAACAAATTGAGGGCGACAGCATAGCGTGGACATATGTGCCGTATTGGAGTATCTGCGACCGTATACGGGACGCGGGCTATGGGGCGCATTACCGCGCGCCGTTTACAGAGCCGTACCCCGAGGACTTCGGCGCTTTTTGCCGCGAGATAAAGCGGCTTTGCGCCGAGGACAGCGAGAAATTCGTATACGCCTACTGGGATCAGCCCGACACCGTAATGCACCGCAAGGGCTGCTTCGGCGAACGCGCTAAGTCGACGGTTCGCGAGCTTGAAAAAGCGGTCGGGGAGCTTGCCGATGAGCTGTCCGATACTCTGCTGCTGATCACGGCGGATCACGGACATATCGACAGCCCTAAGGCGGTAGTCACGCACTATCCCGATATAATGGAATGTCTGGTGAGAATGCCGTCGATAGAGCCGCGCTGCCTTAATCTGTTCGTCAAGGACGGAATGGAGGAACAGCTCAAAGCGGCGTTCAATGAGCATTTTGACGGAAAGTTTATGCTGATGTCCAAAGCGGAGGTCAAGGAGCGGCAGTTGTTCGGCAAAGGCGAGCCGCACCCGCGCTTTGACGGAATGCTTGGCGACTATATCGCAGCCGCGGTCGGCGACGTTTCGATATACAATATGGACAGCAAAAACTTTGTCGGCGCTCACGCGGGGCTTACCGAGGACGAGATGATAATTCCGCTGATAGCGGTTAAAAAGGAATGATAATTATAAATGATATAATAGTTTCCGTCTCGCTTCTCGCGAGCGATATGACAAAAATGGCGGAGGAGATACGCCGCTGCGAGAACGCGGGCGTGGACTGGATACATTACGACGTTATGGACGGGCATTTCGTGGAGCAGATCTCCTACGGAACGCAGATACTGAAAAGCGTGAGAAAATGCACGGACAGACCTCTCGACGTGCATTTAATGGTAGAACGTCCCGACCAACAGGCGGAATATTTCGCCGAGGCGGGCGCGGACATCATAGATATACACATAGAAAGCCCGTGCGATACCGCCGCGTGTCTGAAACGCATACGCGAAATGGGAAAATCGCCCGCGCTGGCGATAAAGCCGAAAACTCCGATAGAGGAAGCGTATCCGTATCTTCCCTTGTGCGATATGGTCTTGGTTATGACCGTCGAGCCGGGCTACGGCGGACAGGGTTTTATCGCGGAGATGACGGCTAAGGTAAAGTCTCTGCGCGAATACGCCGACAACAACGGCTTTCCGTCGCTGAATATTCAGGTCGACGGTGGTATCAACGAAAAAACGGGCGCACAAGCCAAAAGGGCGGGCGCAAACGTATTCGTCGCGGGTACGGGTCTGTTTAACGCAAACGATATGAAAGCGGTCAACTCCGCATTGAAAGGAACTCTTTAAATGATTAAATTTACTGCGCGGGAGCCTAACAAGGTCTATCTCGAGCGATTTGTTATAATGGCTATGCTGCTCGTGCTCTCAACGCGTATGCAGGGCTTCAGAGCGCTGGCGGTCGGTATACTCAGCGTCGTGCTGTGTCTGGTGACCGACCTTATATGCTGTCTTATCCGGAAAATACCGTACAGCCCGAGAGATATGGCGGTGCCGTTCTGGGGACTGGCGGCGGCGCTTATGATGCCCGCTTCCGTACCGTTTATTCTGGTGGCGCTGTCCGCGGTGATATGTATAGTGGTGGGAAAACATCTGTTCGGCGCTTCGGACAATATCGTGTTCTGTCCGCCCGCTATCGCCGTGGCGTTTCTGATAATCTGCTATCCCTCGGAGCTGCTGTACGCTCCGAAATACGGCGAGCATATTCCCGTATTTGAGGAATACGGCGGACTGCTTACGCGCTCGGTGGAGTATTCGCTCAAGCTCGGAAACGTTCCGACGGGCAGTCTCTGGGATATTCTTATGGGATTTGTCTCGGGGTCGATAGGCACGGTTTATATACTGGTAATACTGGTGTGCGGGATCTGTATGATCATCCACCGCTCCAACAGCGGCTGCGCGGTCATATCCTGCCTTGTGACGGCGGGAGTGCTGGCGTTTTTCTTCCCGAGGATAAGCGTTTCGGGTATTCAGTCGGTGTTTTACGAGCTGAGCTCGGGGTATCTGCTGTTCGGAATGGTATTCCTCGCCGCCGAGCCTTACAGAATGCCGGAAAAGGCTATGGGCAGAGTTATCTACGGTATGGTGCTGGGATATATAACGATGATGTTCCGCGTGTTCGGTCAGACAGAGGGCAGCTTCCTGTTCGCCTTGCTTATAACGGGAGCGCTCGGCAGCAGCTTCGACAGAGTTGTCGAGAATATTGTGTACTGGAAACGGACGTACATCAACTCGTTCGAGAAATCCAAAACGCAGGTTCAGCGCGGCGACATAAAACTCACCGACACGCAGGAGATAGTATTGCCCGAAAAATACCGCTTCAACACTCCGCCCATTGACGGAGAGGTAAAGAAAAAGCGCAGACGCTTCAAGGACGATAAGGGGGATAACAATGAAAAAAAGTAAATTCTCCGTGAACCTTGACGGCTTGCTGAGACAGAATATCGTGCTTATGAGCGGACTTGTCACCGCGCCCGTTATCGTCGCGGCGACCACCGTGCAGCGCGCCGTCGTGCTGACGGTGAGCTTTTTCCTGCTGTCGTACACAAGCATACTGCTGTGCAGATTTATCCCGAGACGTATCGTATATACTATCAGAATACTGCTGTACGCGGTAGTCGCGGCGGCTATGTATATCCCGACTATGATATGTCTGGAGTATCTGTTCCCCGAGGTTTTGTCGGGCGTTTCGCTGTATGTCGAGCTGCTGGTTGTGAACTCGTTCCTGCTGGCGAAAACCGAAACGCGCTTCTATCTCAAGCCCTACGGCGAGATGGTGCTCGACGTGCTGGTCTACGTCGTCGGTTACGCGATAGTGGCGTTTATCGTGGGCGCTCTGCGTGAGATACTCGCCTACGGCACGATTTACGGATTTCATCTGTCCGAGCCGATAATGCCCGCGGCGAAATCGCCGTTTTTCGGATTTATTCTTGTGGGCGTGCTCGCGGCGTTCTGCCGCGGAATTTCGGGCAGACGCGCTCCCCGAAAGGAGCGTGACGTATGAGCGAGGTATTTGCTAAGATCGTAAGCCTTGCGATGATCTCTGTGTTTATGCAGAACGCGATATTCGACAGGGCGTTCGGCGCGAACGTCGCGATATACGCCTCGCGCAAGGACAATCACGTTATCGGCTTTACGTTTGCCATTACCGCGATGACTACGCTTTCAAGCATAGTCTCGTACTTCTTCGACAAGCTCCTGCTTCCCAAGCCGAACGGCTATCTGTTTATGCCGCTTATCTATGTCGGCATAATCGGCGTGCTGTATATGCTCGGACTGTTTATTCTGTGGAAGTTCTTCCACACGCTGTTCCGCAAAATAAAGCAGTACGCAAGCCTCGCCGTGTTCAACTGCACCGTTATCGGCGCGCTGTTTCTGAACTCGAACTACGGAAGCGACCTCGCAAGCTATATCGGCTACGGCTTCGGCACGGGCATAGGATTTTTCCTCGCCTGCTTTATGCTGAACATCGCTCACGAGAGACTTGACTCGGATAAAATACCGCGCATTTTCCGCGGCTACCCCATAATGCTGATCTATATAGGCATTGTTTCACTTGCGTTTAACGTATTGGTTGGATATACCGCTGAATTCTAGTCAAAAATAAACTACGATAACTACGAAAGGAGAATTACAATGGCACAAAAAAAGACCAATATCAAAATAAAGCGCAAAAAGTTCAACCTATACAATAAGAAAAAGAGCAAAGCGCGGCAGGCGCTCACCTTGATACTGACTATCGCCGCGGCGTGCGCGCTGGGTATTGTGGGCTACGGTATCGGAAAGCCCGTGCTGGACTATTTTCAAAACCGCGGACAGTATACCTCCGACAGCTCGGATATAAGCAGTACCGTTTCGGACAGCTCCGATGTCTCGGTCGGCACGGAAACCGCGGACAGCTCGGACAATTCCGACGGCTCGGCGTTATCGGAAAGCACCGAAAGCTCGGAAAGCGCCGACCCCGAACCTCCCGCTATGGACGGTACCGTGTATTTCCTCCCGGACAACGCCGCGGCAAGCTCCGCGTCGCTCAACAGCGCCCTGGCGGCGGCTAAGAGCGCGGGGCACACCACCGTTGCGGTAACGCTTAAGGACGCGAGCGGTATCTTCTACTACAAGACCAACATCGCGAGCGTAAAGAATACCGAATCCGTCAAGGGAACGCTCACTGCCGCGCAGATATACGATATTATAAATAAGGCGGGGCTTTCTCCCGCGGCGAGGATAAGCACCCTTATGGACAGCAATAACCCCGGAGCTACGGGCGGAAGCTACGAGCTTGCGGGAGAAGCGGGCTATTGGCTCGACAACCGCAAGGAAAACGGCGGAAAAACGTGGCTCTCCCCGTTCAAGAACGCGACGACAACCTTTTTGAAGAGCGTTGCCGACGAGATAGCGGCGGCGGGCTTTAAGATAATCATCTGCGCCAACACGCGTTATCCCGCGTTCCACAATGTGGATATAACGACATATCTGAAAGACCTGCCGCTCGGCGACGCGGCAAAGCGCACGGCGGCGTTGTGGGCTGTTCTCGACGCGATAAGCACGTCCGCTTCGGGCAAGGGAGCGCAGGTGTGGATAGAGGTAGGCTCGGAGGGCGTTCTCGCCGAAAACAAGAGCTGTACCGACGCGGAGATATTCTCCGACAAGACCAAGACGGGCGCGGCAAAGATAATATTCAGCTACGCGGCGAGCGGAAACGCCTCGGACGCGTATAAAAACGCCAAGGATTTCGCCGCCAAGGCAAAGGCGGCGGCAAACGGCGCGGAGACTGCCGTGCTGATAAAGGGCTTCTCGGGCTCGGCGCTCTCGGACGTTCAGAAAGCGTTTAAGGAAGCGGATATGCCCGTGTACTCACAGTAACGATTATTGCCCGAACGGGTCAATATACAGAAGAATGTTTTTACGGTAAAGAAAATGGAGGACAACTATGAATTTGCTTAATTTTATCTCATCGGCGAGCGCCGCGGCAGACACCGCGCAGACAGGCGGTATACTCGGTATTCTCACGATGATACTTCCGCTCGGACTTATGGTGCTGGTGTTCTGGTTCCTGATAATACGTCCCGAGAAGAAGCGCACAAAGGAAATGCAGAATATGCTCGACAGCTTGCAGGTTGCCGACGAGGTCATAACAAACGGCGGCATTATCGGGCGCGTTCTGTCCGTGCAGAAGGACACCGTGCTTATCGAAACAGGCTCGGACCGCACCAAGATACGCGTTGTAAAGTCGGCGATAGCGAAGAACAATACCGAGCACGAAAACGCCGCTCCCGCGGTCGAGGCTAAAAAGACCAAGGGCAACAAGACCGAGATCAAGTAATGTCGGGCGATCTGCGCGTTGTCAAGACGCGGCGCGTTATCCGAAACACGCTGTTTGAACTGATGGGCGAAAAGCCGCTCTCGAAAATAACCATTTCGGAGATATGCGCGCGCGCCGAGATAAACCGAAAGACCTTTTACCGCCATTACCGCGCTGTCGGAGACGTGATAGAGGAGCTCGAAAACGAGATACTCGGCGAGATCTCCGCGATAATGCGCACGGGAAACAAAAGCGTGCTGGACGTCGGCGCGGCGATACGCGACATAAGCGCTATGGTGGAGCGGCGCAGAGATTTTTTCGCGGGGCTGATGAAGCTCAACCCCGATCTGTTCAGCAACGGAAAAATCAAGGCTATGCTGTGCAGAATGATCTCGGTAGCTCTGAAAAACATAGGCGCGTTGTACGACGAAACGACGCTCCGCGCCGCCGCGGAATTCACGGTGTCGGGAGTGCTGTCGCTGTACGCGGCGTGGTTTGACAACGGCTGCAAGGACGATCTCGCGTTCCTCACCGAGGTCTCGGTAAAGATGACGACAAAGGGGCTTTCGGCGTTCGTTTCCGAGGAAAAGCTCTCGGAAATGCGCTTAAAATAGGTTAGGAGATTTTATTATGAAAACCGAAAAAAGAGACTTTTTTAATATAAGAAGTATGGTGTTTATGGCGATATTCGCGGCGCTTATATGCGTTGCCGCGCCGTTTCAGATCCCGCTGCCGGGGCTTGTTCCCATATCGCTCGGAACGTTCGCGATCTACCTTACGGGCGCAATGCTCGGCGGCAAGCGCGGAACGGTTTCGGTTTGCGTGTATATACTGCTCGGCGCTGTCGGTCTTCCCGTTTTTACCGGATTTATGGGCGGCTTTGCGAAGCTTCTCGGTCCTACGGGCGGCTACATAATCGGGTATATCCCGCTGGTTCTGCTTACGGGTATATTCTCGGATATGCCGTCTAAGAAGCACTGGACAATGCCCGTGGGAATGGTGCTCGGAACGGTGGCTTTGTACGCGTTCGGTACGGCTTGGTTTATGATAATGAACGGTTCGCCGCTCGAGACTGCGCTTATGAACTGCGTGGTGCCGTTCCTTATCGGCGATACTATAAAGATAGTTCTGTCGACTATGATAGCGCTGCCGCTTAAGTCTCGTCTCAACGCCATTATCGGAGGAAACTCGGGGCTTGACAAGTGAACTCCGCGTTTGTAATAGCTTTTCAGGCGGGCGTGATGTTTATACTTATCGCGGCGGGGTATTTTCTGTACAAGAAAAAATTCCTCGGCGACGAGGCTACGCAGCAGTTATCCAACATCGCGATAACGCTTATCAACCCGATAGTTATCTTCAACGCCTACCAGACGGATTTTGACCCGTCGCTGTTCCGCGGGCTTATGTACGCGCTTCTGCTGGCGTTTATAGCGCAGACTATTCTTGTGTGCTCGGCGTACATAATGGTGCGCCCGAACCACAAAAGCGCGGAAATAGAGCGTTTTGCGCTCGGCTACTCGAACTGCGCGTTTATGGGCATACCGCTTATCGAGGCGACGTTCGGCTCGGAGGGAGTTTTTTACCTCACCGCTTTTATCACGGCGTTCAACATATTTATGTGGACGCACGGCGTGGTGCTTATGGGCGGCTCGGAGAACAAAAGATCCCCGAAGGAACGCGCCGCGGAGACAGCAAAGATACTGCTTTCCCCCGCCATACTGTCGACGGTGCTGGGGCTGGTGTTCTTCTTTACGGGGCTGAGAATGCCGCGGATAATCCAACAGCCGCTGGGCTACCTCGGCGCGATGAACACTCCGCTCGCTATGCTCGTTTCGGGCGCGACTATCGCGAGGGTCGGGCTTCTTGGAGGGCTGAAAAACAAGCGCATATACTTTCTTCAGTCGTTCAAGCTGATTATCGTGCCTATGCTGCTCGCGGCGCTGTATGTTCCTATGGAGCTGTTCGGGGTGAGCCCGATAGTCGTAAACACGATGATACTTGCCGCAGCCGCGCCGACAGCCTCCGCGACGATAATGTTTTCGTACAAATTCGGCAGAGACTCGGGCTACGCCTCCAATCACTTCGCAATGTCGACGATAGCGGGTATAGTTACAATGCCGCTCGTTCTGGCGTTCGCGCAAATGTTGGAAAGATTGTTTATTCCTTAATTGGTAAATTTTTGTACAAAATTGCTAAATTAGCAATATAAAATTTGTGCGAAATTAGAATTGAAAATCAAGACGGAAAATGTTATAATTTAATTACAATAAATTTGCGAGATAGTATTGTAGCTTTATGCTTACATACTTCTTAATATATTTTCCCCAATTATTTTCAGTCTGATCTGTTTTCCCCAAACAGGTCGACGGTTTGATTTGACTTTCCGCGGACACCCCCTTGTCCGTGGCTTTTTTTTTACAATAATGATCCCCGTCTAAGCGATCGCCTTGACGGGGATATTGATTTGCAGAAAAAGTTATTTTGACCCGCATTTGCCGGACTGTCGGGAAATGCGTCGCAATGGCTGTTTAGTGGTTGACATTGTAAATAAACTCGCCTATGTCCGTACCCACTCTTGTGCCTGCGTATGCGGAGAAAATCACGCAGACAACAAGCGCCGCAATACATACGCCGATAACCAAGCCCTTGGTTTTCTTGTCTTTATCCATAGCGACCTCCTATCAGAATTCGGGGCGTTCTTCCTCGGTGTTGTCGATCTTCTTTGCGTTGAGAACTCCAAGCGAAAGGAAGAACATCATCACCGCTATCACAAGCGAGATCGCTATGCCGACTATAATGCTCGGCATACTTCCCGAAATGTCGAAGTCCTCCATGATCATATAACTCGGCAGGGTGACAAGCGTGAACGGGTTGTAGTCAATTAAGCCCATACTGTTGAATATCGTCTGGAGGAACGACTGCCCGAAGAAAATGACGACCGTCGCCACGCCGGGGCGCGAGGTGCATAATCCCACCGCGAGGTATACGCAGGTCAGAAACAGCGTGTATACCGAGTACATAAGCGTACACAGCAGAATAACCTCCGCCGAGACCTTATTGTTGGGGAAGAACGCGTTGCAGAACGCGCCGGTAATGGGAACGCTTACCGCCGTCACCGCGAACACGGTCAAGGGGTAAATAACGAACTTGGGGATAAGGTAATTTTTGTACTCGAGACCGCTGCACATCGGAACTATCGTCGCGCGCTTTTTCTGCTCGCCGCCCGCCGCCGCCATAAGCAGGAGCATAACGATAAGCATGGACATACCCGCAAAGCTCGCTATCGCAGTCGAGAATATCATTCCCGCGTCGGAATACACGGCTACTATCTCGTCCATTCCGATATTGCCGAAAATCTCGTTGAAATCGCCGCCCATTCCCGCGGAAGCGTAGGTCGAAGCGAACACTGTGTTTCCCGAACCGTCGGGCGAGCCGTACACCATTTCCATCATAACGCTCGCCATTTTAAAAATTATCGGGTTTGAAAGTGCGAACGCCAAAATAGCCGCGATAACTCCGATTATCCTGCCCGTGCGGGCGAAATGCGCCCATTCCTTTTTAAAGCTGTACTTTAACTGCATATCAGCCCACCACCTTTCTGAAAACTTCCTCAAGCGTCGCCGTGCCGATATTAAAGCTCTCCGCTATTATGTCGTTATCGGCGAGCAGGCGCATAAGGCGCTTTGCGGTGTCCTCGACGTTGTCCGTGCCAAAACGGAACAATCCCGTTTCGTTGTCGAACTCCGCCCTTGCGAAATCCGCCTTTAACAGCACTATCTTGCTCTCCTGCGTGAGATTTCTCACCTTTACGTTTACGATGTCGCCGCCGTGCTTGCGCATTATCGCGCCTATCTCGCCTTCCTCGGCGAGCACGCCGCCGTTCATAATGCCGATACGGTTCGCCACGCGCTCAACGTCCGAAAGGATATGCGTTGACAGAACGATAGTACACCCCATAGCCTTTAATCTGTTGATGATGTTTATGACCTCGACGCGGCCTTGCGGGTCAAGCGCGGAGGTCGGCTCGTCGAAGATCAGCAGCTCGGGATTGCGGAATATCGCCGCGCCCATTCCGAGCCTTTGGGTCATACCGCGCGAAAAGCCCTTTGTGCGCCTGTCCGCGGCGTCGCGCAAGCCCACTATCTCGAGGACTTCATCGGTGCGCTTGGAAATATCGCTCTCATACCCCGCGCACGCCGCGATATATTCAAGATACTCCCTCGCGGTCATATACCCGAAAATAGTCGGGCTTTCGGGAAGATAGCCTATTTTTATTTTGCGCTCGCCGTCTCCGAGCTTGATGTCGCCCTCGTCCTTGGGGATAACGTTTGCGATAATATTCATCGTTGTCGTCTTTCCGCAGCCGTTGCGGCCGAGAAATCCGTACACGTCGCCGTCGTTGATGTCCATATTCAGCCCGCGGAGCACGGGGAACTGCTTGTAGCTTTTTTTCAGGTTCCTTATACTGACCATAGATTTTCTCCTTAAAATCTAAAATACTGTTATGGGATGGCTGTTGATATTGTGCATACGCCATATATACAATATAGCACATCTCTCTGTGTTTGTCAATAAGTTTTTTGAAAATTTTTTCATTTTTTTGACCCTTTACATTATGCTCGTTTTGTGGTACAATATAATAGGGTGATTATTTTGGACAAGAAGTTTTACATATTTGACCTTGACGGCACTCTCTGCGACAGTATGGGGCTTTGGCGGCGCGAGACCGCTCATATCGATAATTTCCGCGATTTTAAGCTTATGGAGCCCGCCTATCAAAAAATGCGCGAGCATTACCGCAATGAAGTCCAACTAAAGCAGGGCGTGAGGGAGTTCCTCGAAAACGCGCGCGCCGAGGGCGTTAAGATGTGCATTGCCACGGGAACGCGCCGCGACGTAGCCGAGCCGTTTCTGGAGCGGACGGGAATTATGGAGTTTATGGAGTTCTTTATCGACTGCCACGAGGTCGGGCGGTTCAAGGAGCACCCCGACATTTATCTTATCGCGGCGGAGCGTCTGGGCGCGGAGATCTCGGAGTGCGCGGTATTCGAGGACTCGGATTACAGCGCCGAGACCGCAAAGAAAGCGGGATTTTACGTTGTCGGGATAATCGACGAGGTAACAGGCACGGATGGCGATGTGCGCGGATTCTCCGATATTATAATAGAGGACTGGCGCGAATTTGCCCGCGTATGACCTTGTTTCAGAGGGTGATTATTTTGAACAAAAAATTTTACATATTCGATATGGACGGCACGCTCTGCGACAGCAACGGGTGGTGGCGCAAGGCTTCCGAGGGCGTTACGGATTTCAGCAGCCGAGAGTCGCTGGAGGGTATCTTCCGCAAAATGCGCGAGTATTACCGAAACGGCGTTGAGCTTAAGGACGGCGTTCGGGAGTTTCTGGAGAAGTCGCGTGCCGAGGGCATTAAAATGTGCATTGCCACGGGAACGCGCCGCGACATTGTTGAGCCGTTTCTCCGGCGGTCGGGGATAATGGAGTTTATGGAGTTCTTTATCGACTGCGACGAGGTCGGAAAAACCAAGGGACACCCCGACATTTTTTTACGGTCGGCGGAACGTCTGGGCGCGGAGATCTCGGAGTGCGTCGTTTTCGAGGACACGGAGCACTGCGCGAAAACCGCAAAAAACGCGGGTTTTTACGTTGTCGGCATAATCGACGAGATAACGAGTACCGAGGGCGACGTTCGCGGATATTCCGATATGATAATAGAGGACTGGCGCGGACTTGACCTCTCGCGCGTATGAAAGATTTCGACGGCGTTCGGGTAAAGCGAAACGCTTGAAATTTGCGCGGTATCGTGTTATAATTAAGTATATTATTGAAAGGACATTTTTTATTATGAACATTCTGATTATAGGCGGCGGCGGTCGTGAACACGCAATAGCGGCGGCTTTGGCGAAGTCTCCCAAGGTAGATAAGCTGTACTGCGCTCCGGGCAACGGCGGTATCTCGGCGCTTGCGGAGTGCTTCCCCGAGGTAAAGGCTACGGACATTGACGGCGCGGTGGCGTTAGCGAAAAAGCTGAACCCCGACTATGTTTTCGTAGCGCCCGACGACCCTCTGGTAATGGGTATGGTCGACAAGCTGGAAGCGGAGGGCTTCAAGACGTTCGGTCCACGCGCAAACGCGGCTATTCTCGAGGGAAGCAAGGCGTTCTCAAAGGGGATAATGAAGAAGTACGGCATACCGACGGCGGCGTATGAAACGTTCACGGACGAGGACAAGGCGGTCGCGTACATAAAGGAGCAGAACAGCTATCCCGCCGTTATCAAGGCAGACGGTCTCGCGCTCGGCAAGGGCGTTATAATCGCAAAGGACTTTGAAGAAGCTAAAGCGGCAGTCCACTCTATGCTGGTTGACGGAAAATTCGGCAAGAGCGGCTCGGAGATAGTAGTCGAGGAGTTTATGGACGGCACGGAGGTCACGGTGCTGGCGTTCACGGACGGCAAGAGCGTAAAGCCTATGGTGTCGTCAATGGATCACAAACGCGCCTACGACAACGACGAGGGCTTGAACACGGGCGGCATGGGAACGATAGCGCCCAATCCCCTGTATACTCCCGAAATAGCAAAAGAATGTATGGAAAATATATTCCTCCCGACCGTAAAGGCGATGAGCGCGGAGGGCAGACCGTTCAAGGGCTGTCTGTATTTCGGGCTGATGCTGACGAAAAACGGCGCAAAGGTAGTCGAATACAACTGCCGTTTCGGCGATCCCGAAACGCAGGTCGTTCTGCCGCTGCTGGAGACGGACTTAGTCGATATTATGGAGGCTATCACCGAGGAGCGTCTCGGCGAGCTGGATATCAAGTGGAGCGGCAAGTCCTGCGCGTGCGTTGTAATGGCAAGCGGAGGATACCCCGAAAAGTACGAGACGGGCAAGCCGATAAGCGGACTTGACGAAAAAGGTCAGTGCGCGGGCGCTTATGTTTATCACGCGGGCACTAAGCTCGACAACGGAAAGTATCTCACCGCGGGCGGACGTGTTCTCGGCGTTACGGCAACGGGCGACGGTTTAAAGTCGGCGCTTGATTCCGCGTATAAAGCGGTAGAGGGCATTTCGTTCGATAAGGCTCATTACAGACACGACATCGGTAAAAAAGCATTATGATATATAATTATGTTGCTCCCTGCCATTTCGGTTTGGAGAAAACTCTTACTTTTGAGATAAAGAAAATCGGCGGCGAGAACGTCCGCGCGGAAAACGGGAGAGTGTTCTTTTCGGGCGGCGCGGAGGTCTGCGCAAAGGCCAATGTGTTCCTGCGGACGGCGGAGCGCGTGTGCGTGGTGCTCGGACAGTTCAAGGCGGTCACGTTTGACGAGCTGTTCGAGGGAATTCGTAAACTCCCGTTGTCGGAATTTATCGGGAAGAACGATAAGTTCCCGAATAACGGGCACTCGCTGAATTCCAAGCTCACAAGTGTTCCGGCGATACAGAAGATCGTTAAAAAGTCAATGGCGGTAAATCTCGGCAAGGCTTACGGCATGGGAGTTATGCCCGAGAGCGGCAGGGAATGCCGCATACGGTTCTCGCTGATGAAGGACGAGTTCACGCTTATGCTCGACACGAGCGGACAGGGCTTGCACAAGCGCGGCTACCGCCGTGACAGCAACGCCGCGCCTATCCGCGAAACGCTGGCGGCTGGTATAGTCGATATTGCGCGTGTGCGCGACGGCGACATTATCTGCGACCCGTTCTGCGGCTCGGGAACGCTGTTGATAGAGTCCGCGATGAAAGCGCTGAATATCGCCCCGGGACTGAACCGCCGCTTTGACGGCGAGCATATGAAGTTCCTCCCCGAAAGCGTGTGGACGTCCGCGCGTGAGGAGGCGCAGTCTCTTATTAAAGAGGACGGCGAATTCCGCGCGGTCGGTTTCGATATTGACAAGGAGTGCGTGGATTTGACCGCGGCGAACGCGAAAATAGCGGGGGTCGGCGAATATATCACGGTCGAGCGGCGGGATATACGCGATTTCGCCTATCCCGAAAACGCGGTCAAAATACTCACAAATCCGCCCTATGGTGAGCGTATGCTCGAAATATCCGAGGCGCGGGAGATATACGGGACTATGGGCGAAAGGCTTCTTCCGCTGAACGGGAATCAGCTTTATGCGATAACTCCCGACGAGGAATTTGAGGATATTTTCGGCGCGAAAGCCGACAAAAACAGAAAGCTCTACAACGGTATGATGATGTGCAGACTTTATTCGTATTTCAGGTGAACAATAAGCAATGAAAAAGAAAAGCAAACCGGTTTTCAACGGCGCCGAGATACTCTCTTCGCTGGTCTATCTCTGCGCGCTGAGCGCGGGGCTTATGTATGTGCTTTGCAGAGACTATCTGCTTATCTGCACGATAATACAGACCGCGGCGGCTTTCGGCGTTTATATGTTATTTTACGCGCTTCGGAGAAAAAGGGCTTTTTCTCTGATGGCTTTTGTCGCGCTTTTTTTGGTCGTTTACGCGGTTTGCACCTTTATCGGAAACCCTTACAGGTCGCCGTCGTTTTATGAGTTTATATTCAACGCTTCGGAGTTTTTCGACCCCGCGCTCGCGGGAATGACCATACTGCTCGGCTCGCTTATCATCGGGTTTCCGACCTGTTATTTTACGGCGTATCTTCCGCGGCCGAGCTTTCTGCTGCTGCCGCTGTTCGTTCCGCTTATTCTCGCGGCGAGACTGGTGGGGAGAATACCGCTCGGACTGCTGGTTTTTATGGCGGTCGGGTATATGCTGGCGGTGCTGGGTATAGCGAGACCGGAATTCCCCGATAACAACACCTATGTCGACGACAAACGCGCGCGTATCGAACGCGTCGCGGTGTTCGGCACGGCGGGCGTTATAGCCGCGGCGCTGCTTACGGTCATACCGCGCGACGACTACACGCCGATGATACGCTATCTCGAGGAACTGACGCAGCGCTCCTCCGCTTACGGCAGGCGCGTGCTCAGCGAATTTTCGGAAAGCTCCACGCCTAACCGCGGAAACAACACCCCCTCGGACAGCGCTCTCTTTGTGGTGTATACGAACTTCCCGAGGAACGTGAGCCGACAGTCGTTCGACGTGTACCGCGGCGAAAAGGGCTGGACGTTCGACAGCGACTTCTCAAACGGTTATGACAACTGGCAGAGACACCGAAGCAGACTGAACATCAACAAGCTCATTACCGACCTGAAAAAGGGCGCGGAAAACGGCAAGCTGGAGCAGTACAGCGAAGCGCTCAACAGGCTGGACGATATTCCCGAAATTTACTCTATCGCGACCGCGCAGATGACGATACGCATTGTGGACGGCAGCGCCACAAGCGTGGTTATGCACCCCTCGGAAACGATAGGCGCGAATATCACAGCACTCTCGGGAAATTCCCCGATCACCTACCGCAACGCCAACGATGAGATATTCACCGAAAGACCTATGCCGAGAAACGCGTCTTATCTCGTGAATTATTTTTACAACGAGCCGAATCCGCAGTTCATTGAAATGCTGGAAGATGTGGACTTCAATACGCTTCTGGACGACGCGGTGGAGGAGGGCGTTATCGAAAGCGCGGTCAGAGATGAATATATCAGCGAAAGCAATACCGCTTACACATACTACGAGGCGGAGCTTGACGGCAGTATCACCGCCGAGATACAGGCGGTCGCCGACGAGATAACCGCGGGGCTTTCCAACGATTACGAAAAGGCGCTCGCAGTCGAAAAATGGTTTGGCGACGCGGGCTTTACATACGATCTCAGCTTCGTTCCCGAGAGGGCGGAGGCGGATTATTTTATGTTTGACAGCCGCCGCGGTATCTGCACGGATTTCGCAACGGCAAGCACTCTCCTGCTCCGCGCGGCGGGGATCCCCGCACGATATACCGAGGGGTTCGTTCTCCGTGAGGACGCGATGGACTCGTATGGACGGTACGTCGTCACCGAGGAGCACGCGCACGCCTATTCCACCGCCTTTATCGAGGGCTACGGCTGGCTTGAGATAGACGGCACAAAATACGCGCCCGTAAGCAGTCTAAGCGACCGCATTACCTTTGTGCTGACGATCGTTATTATCGCGGCTGTTGTTTTGACCGCCGCCGTGATAATTTTCCGCAGACAGCTCTCCGAGCTTTTCTTTGCCGCGGCGTATCGTCTGAGAGGCAAAAACGGCAAGATACGCTCCGTTTATATGAAAACGCGAAGGTTAGCCTGCCGTATCGCGGAGACCGACCCGCGGAGCACCACCGCCGAGGAGGTTCGCGATATAATCTCGCGCACGCTTTCGATGGACGACGAGGCGCGGGAGATAACCGACGCGGCAAACGAGCTTTTCTACGGCTCGGGAGCGCCGAACGCCGACGTTAAAAAGCTGTACCGAAGCTACAAGGCTATTTGCCGAACCAAGAGGAGCAGAAAGAAATGACGCATATTTCGAGCTATATACAGGCGCTTTTGTTCGCGTCTCTTTTCACGGTATTTATTAACGCGAGCATAGGGTGGGCGCTTATCTATATTATCGGCGCGGCGATCGTGCTTTCGATAACCACGTTTCTTATCTCGAAAAAGCGCTTTACGGTAAAGCTGAGAGATATTTCGGGAGTGGCGGAGCACGGGCGGAATGTCACTTTTGACATTTTGCTGAAGAAAAAAGGCTTTTGCTTTATCCCGTATGTGGAGCTCTGCGTTTCCGCCGACAGCTCGATACATATAAGAACTTCGCTTTTGTTCCGCAGGAGCGTTTCCGTGAGCGGGAGCTTCCGCGCCGCGCACAGCGGACTGAACACCATAACGCTGAACGAGGTAATAATAAGGGATTTTCTCGGTCTTTTGCAGTTCAGAATACCGCTCGAGCAGACCGCGCATATCGCGGTTTTGCCGCGCGTTATCGAGTACGACGGTCCCGAGGTTCCGCCGAACCTGCTGCCGAGCGAGGAAGAGGAGGTCGAGGAGGGCGTTGCCGTAACGCAGGGCGGAATGCCCGGGTATGAGCACCGCGAGTACGTCGTCGGCGACTCGCCGAGACGGGTCAACTACAAGCTGTCGGCGAAAAAGCAGAAGCTGATGGTAAGGCTGGACGAGAGCAGCGGTCACGCCTCGACAAATCTGTATATAACCGAGAACGCTCTGCCTATCTGCTGCGACAAGGCTTTCGCGCTGGCGAAAAAGCTGATAATCCGCGGCGGAACGGTCAAAATAACCCATAAGGGAGACGAGCGCACCGCCGCGACTCCCGAAACGCTTGACAGATTGAGAGAGTGGCTCGCGTTCCGAGAGTTCGCCGAAACGGAGGAGCCGTTCACGGAAACGCCGCCCGCCGACGCGGAGGTCGTGTTTTCGGGAAACGGACAGATTGCGGTTTGATCGTTTTGTGCAATATTACCAAAAAAATACGGTTAAATAGCAAAAAATCTCCAAATCCGTTTAATACAAGCAAAAAATCTTGCAAAAAATTGAAAAGTAATATATAATAAGAGTAGGACAAAATGTCGGGGAGACCCGACTGATTGGAAAGGAGTAATTATTTTATGGGTATAAGGCTTGACGACAAGTACTTAAACGGCTTTGTGAGAGAGCATGAGCTGGCGGCATACGCGCCCATGGTTAAGGCGGCGCACGAAACGCTGGAGGGCAGGAACGGTCCGGGCAACGATTTTCTGGGCTGGGTAGATCTGCCCGTGAATTACGATAAGGAAGAGTTCGAGCGTATCAAGAAAGCGGCTGCCAAGATAAAGAGCGACAGCGAGGTGCTGATCGTTATCGGTATCGGCGGTTCGTATCTGGGCGCGAGAGCGGCTATCGAGGCGCTGAGATCGTCGCTGTACAATTCGCTGAAAAAGGATACTCCCGAGATATATTTCGTAGGGTGCAGCCTTTCGCCGACTTACCTCAGCGAGGTTATTTCGCTGGTTGAGGGCCGCGACTTCTCGGTGAACATCATCTCGAAATCGGGCACGACTACCGAGCCCGCGCTGGCGTTCAGAGTATTCCGCGACCTGCTGGTCGAGCGCTACGGCGAGGACGGCGCAAAGGGAAGAATTTACGCGACTACCGACAAGGCTCGCGGAACGCTTAAAGAGCTGTCCGACAAAATGGGCTATGAGACGTTCGTCATTCCCGACGACGTTGGCGGAAGATTTTCCGTGCTGACGGCGGTGGGCTTGCTGCCTATCGCGTGCGCGGGCTGCGACATCGACGCGCTGATGAAAGGCGCTGCTGCCGCTCGCGAGGAGTACAAGGATTTCGACATCGAGAAGAATTCCTGCTACAAGTACGCGGCTCTGCGCAACATACTTTATAAAAAGGGCAAGAGCGTGGAAATGCTCATAAGCTACGAGAACAGCTTCCAGATGATGGCGGAGTGGTTCAAGCAGCTGTACGGCGAGAGCGAGGGCAAGGACAACAAGGGTCTGTACCCGTCCTCGGCGGTATTCTCGACAGATCTTCACTCGCTCGGTCAGTTCGTTCAGGACGGCTCGCGAATTATGTTCGAGACCGTTATCCAGTTCGGCAAGCCGCAGAAGGAGCTGTTCCTCAAGGACGACCCGAACAACGTTGACGGACTGAACTTTCTGTCAAATCAGAATATGTCCATTGTAAACCGCAAGGCTTTCGAGGGCACCGTTATCGCGCATACCGAGGGCGGCGTGCCGAATATCGTGCTTGAAGTTCCCGAGCTTAACGAGTTTGAGCTTGGCTTTATGATCTACTTCTTTGAAAAGGCTTGCGCTATCAGCGGCTATCTGCTCGGAGT
The DNA here is from genome assembly GCA_014799395.1 of Oscillospiraceae bacterium. GTDB lineage: Bacteria > Bacillota > Clostridia > Oscillospirales > Ruminococcaceae > CAG-115. The sequence goes on from JAAVID010000064.1 coordinate 22,302, forward strand.
TAATCCGTTCGACCAGCCCGGCGTTGAGGGCTACAAGAAGAATATGTTCGCGCTGCTCGGCAAGCCCGGCTATGAGGATCAGAAAGCGGCTCTTGAAAAGAAGCTCGGTCTGTAAGATCGCTAAGATCGTGAATATTGCGCATCGGGCGCTATTATATATTACGGAGGAAAAGATTATGGTTAAAATTATTACGGGCAGACGCGGTTCGGGAAAGACCAAGGTGCTTATCGACGCTATCCACGAGGCGGAGAAGAAGTCCAACGGCAACGTTGTGGCTATCCAGAAGGGTTCTTCGCTGAACACCGACATTACCTATAAGGTTCGTCTTGTGAACATCGAGGACTACGCTGTCGAGGGCATGGACGCTTTCTACGGATTTATCGCGGGAATTCTCGCTTCCGACCACGACTGCACCGATATATTTGTAGACGCTACCTTGAAGATCACGGGCAGAGACTACGACAAGCTCGGCGAGATGTTCGAGAAACTCGAAAAGATCACCGCGAACACGGTCGTTACCCTCACGGTTTCCGCCGACAACGCGGAGCTTCCCGAGAACGTAAAGAAGTTTATCGCGTAATATTGCGTAACTATCGGCGTGAATTTGAAAAAAATTCAAAAAAACGCTTGACAAATCACCCGCCTTGTGATATAATGGTAGATGTTCGATAGTAAATCAGTATACAAACCATTGTTTACTGTGGCTTTATTTGTCATCTGACAAGAGGGGGGTGTGCAATAATGGCAGTTCCAAAGAGAAAAGTATCTCGTGCAAGACGTGATAAAAGACGTTCTGCGGTGTGGAAGTTATCCGCTCCCGCTTTCTCGCGCTGCAAAAACTGCGGTGAGCTGAAGCTCGCTCACAGAGTTTGCGGAAATTGCGGTTATTACAAGGATAAGGTTGTTATCGTTAAAGAGGCTGACTAAGAATTTTTTCGGTCACTTTGATAAGTTATTCGCGTAATATCAAACGTATGTTTACGAGGACAGGCTTGACCGCTGCGGTCAAGCCTGCTTTTTTCGTTGCTGATCGGAGGTGTATATGGGCGATTTCGTTCATCTTAATGTGCATACCGCGTACAGCCTGCTGAAAGGCGCGTGCCGTCTCGGAGAGCTTGCCGCAAGGGCAAAGGAGCTCGGGCAGACTGCGCTTGCCATTACCGATAACGGCGCGCTTTACGGAGCTATCGACTTCTGCGACGCGTGTGCGGAGCACGGGATAAAGCCGATAATCGGGTGCGAGGTCTCTATCGCGGAGGGAAGCCGTTTAGCGCCTATCCGCGCGGGATACGAGCCGTACCGCCTTACACTGCTGTGCGCGGACAACACGGGCTACAAAAACCTCTGCCGCCTTATAACGGAGCAGACGCCAAACGGTATCGACGGCGGATACGTCACCGATAAGGAGAGCATAGAGCGTTACAGCGGCGGGCTTATCGCGCTTTCGGGCGCGGATAACGGCGAGGTCGGCGCGCTGCTCTCCAACGACCGCGCCGACGAAGCGCTCAAAGCCGCCGAGTGGTACGGGAGCGTGTTCAACGGGAATTTTTACCTCGAGCTTTCCAACCACGACACTTCCTCGGAGGCGCGGCTGTGTACTCTGCTTCGTGAATTCTCCAAGCGGACGGGAATACCGACCTGCCCGACAAATAACGTTCACTATGTCGAAAAAGGAGGAAGCTACGCTCAGCGCGTACTGCAATGCATAGGGCAGAACAAACAGCTTTTCGAGCCGAACGCCCGCGCTCTCCCGACCGAGGAATACTACCTCAAAAGCGCCGAGGAGATGAGCCGCTTCTTCACCGAGGAGGAGCTTGCGCGGACGGGCGAGATAGCCGCGAAATGCAATGTCGAGTTTGAGTTCGGCGTTACAAAACTCCCCTTGTTCACCAAGGAGGGCGTTTCGGACAACGCGGAGTATCTTGTCCGACTGTGCAATAAGGGCGCGGAAAAGCGCTACGGCACGGTCACGCCCGAAATCCGGAAACGGCTTGACTACGAGCTGGGAATAATCCGAAAAATGGGTTTTGTGGACTATTTTCTGATAGTCTGGGATTTCGTGAGGTACGCGAGATCACAGGATATTCCCGTTGGTCCCGGGCGGGGGAGCGGCGCGGGGAGCTTGTGCGCGTACTGTATGGGCATAACGGATATAGACCCGCTGAGGTTCAATCTGCTGTTTGAGCGCTTTCTCAACCCCGAGCGCGTTTCAATGCCCGACTTCGATATCGACTTCTGCAACGAGCGCCGCGGAGAGGTCATTGAGTACGTCCGCCGCCGCTACGGCACGGATTACGTAGCGCAGATAGTCGCGTTCGATACGCTGAAAGCCAAGGGCGCTATCCGCGACGCGGGCAGGGTCATGGGCATTGCTCCGCAGGAGATCAATATGGCGGCAAAGGCGGTCTCTTCGCCGTTTGCGACCCTTGCGGAGGAGCTCGACCACGGCGAGCTGAAACGGCTGTACAATAACGACCGCGAAATACACCGCCTTGTCGACGTCGCAAGGCAGATAGAGGGATTTCCGCGCCATACGACCGTCCACGCGGCGGGCGTTGTGATAACGCGCGACCCCGTTACGGAATACGTTCCGCTGAGCTACGAGGACGGCGCGCTTACAACGCAGTACACCATGACCGCGCTTGAACGGCTCGGCTTGCTGAAAATGGATTTCCTCGGACTTCGCAACCTTACCGTTATCAAGAAAACCTGCGATTTTATCAAAAAGACCGACCCCGATTTCGATATTCGCAAAATAGACGAATATGACCCCGAGGTTTACAAAATGCTCGGAAACGGCGGTACGGCAGGCGTGTTTCAGTTTGAGTCGGCGGGAATGACCTCGGTGCTGTCGCGGTTACAGCCAAAGTCGCTCGAGGACTTGACGGCGGCGCTCGCGCTTTACCGCCCGGGACCTATGTCGTCGATACCGACCTATATCGAAAACCGTCACAAAAAGCCCGGGGAGATAGTCTACAAGCACCCTCTGCTGAAAGATATTCTTTCCGTGACCTACGGCTGTATCGTTTACCAGGAGCAGGTAATGCAGATATGCCGCGTTGTCGGCGGTTATTCCTACGGCAGAGCCGACCTTGTGCGGAGGGCTATGTCCAAGAAAAAGCACGCGGTCATGGAAAAGGAGAGGAGCGCGTTCATTTACGGCACGGAGAGCAACTGCGGCGCGGTCGCGAACGGCGTTCCCGAGAACGTTGCCAACGAAATATTTGACGAAATGGCGGGGTTCGCTTCCTACGCATTCAACAAATCCCACGCCGCCGCGTATGCCGCGGTAGCGTATCAGACGGCGTATCTGAGCCGTTACTACAACTCCGCGTATATGTCGGAGCTGATAACGAGCATAGCCGACTGGACGGAGAAGGCAAACGAGTACGTTGCGGATATGGTAAACAAGGGCGCAAGGCTTCTGCCGCCGGATATAAACAAGAGCTTTTACTCGTTCGCGGTCGAGGAGGGCGCGGTGCGTTACGGCTTCGCGACGGTGAAGAACCTCGGGCGCGGATTTGTCGGCGCTATGGTAAAGGAACGCGAAAACGGCGCGTTTACGTCGGTAACGGACTTCGCTGTGCGAATGGCGGACAAGGACAACAACCGCCGCTATATGGAAGCGCTTATTTACTGCGGAGCGTTTGACGGTGTTGAACCTAACCGCCGCAAGATCACAATGGGGCTGAACGCGCTTCTCGACTACGCCTCGCGCGAGTTCAGCCGCCGCGAGAGCGGACAACTCGACCTTTTCGAGCTCGACAACGAAACGGCGGAATTCACGCTCCCCGAGACCGACGACTTCCCGCGTTCGAGACGGCTCGCAATGGAAAAGGAGTATCTCGGGCGGTACATCTCGGGGCACCCCGCGGACGACTTCCTTGACCGCGCTTCCGAAAACTGTATGTACATCGCGGACGCGTCAATGCTTAACAGCGGCGCGGAGGTCTCGATAATGGCGATGTGCCTGTACGAGAGACAGCATACCTCGAAAAACGGCGGACTGATGTCCTACGCGGCGTTTGAGGACAGCTCGGGCGCGATAGAGGGCGTTGTGTTCCCGAAAGTGTACGGCAGACTGGAGCGCTTTACGGAGGGCACGGTATACTCGGTGCGCGGAAAAATTTCCGTTAAGGACGACAAATTGAGCTTTTACGTCGACGCGGCAGCTCCCGCGGTAAAAATCCCCGACGGTCAAAGGAAGATACTGTACGTCAATCTCCCCTCGGAGGAGGACGGACGGCTCGGCGCGGTGCGCGATATTCTTATGTCGAGCAAGGGCGTATCGGCGGCGCGGATATGCTTTGGCAGTACGCGGACGGTCAATCCCGTAAGCGGTCTGCGCGGAGTGCGCATAAGTACGGCGCTCCTCGGCAGGCTGAAAAAGCTGTGCGGCGAGGAGAATGTGAAAGTGTGCTTTTTAAACAGAAAACAGCCGTAAAAAAGTCGAAATTTGTTAAAATGCACATATTATTTTTGCGTAACGTGATAAGTTGACAAAATGCGCTTGACGAAAACGCGCGCTTGTAGTAAAATATAATTTGGAATTAGACCGAGTTTTATGCTCGGAGAAATATAAAATCGGTAAGGAGAGACTACTATGAAAAAAAGAATTGGCGTATTGACAAGCGGCGGCGACGCCCCCGGAATGAACGCGGCAGTCCGCGCGGTAACAAGAACGGCATTGTATAAGGGTTTTGAGGTCATCGGTATCCTTAAGGGCTACAACGGACTTCTCAACCGTGAGTTCGTTCAGCTGGACGTTCGCGCGGTTTCCGATATTATCCAGCGCGGCGGAACTATGATATACACAGCGCGCTGCCCCGAGTTCAAGGAGTGGGAGAATATCGAAAAGGCTAAGCAGATATGCGAGGAGAAGAATATGAGCGGTATCGTCGTTATCGGCGGCGACGGCTCTTTCAGAGGCGCGGCTGACCTTTCAAAGGCGGGTATCCCCTGTATCGGTATCCCCGGTACTATCGACAACGATATTCAGTGTACCGAATATACTATCGGTTACGATACCGCTCTTAATACTGTCGTTGACCTTGTCGACAAGCTCCGCGATACGAGCCACTCGCACGAGCGCTGCTCCGTTGTTGAGGTAATGGGAAGACGCGCGGGTCATATCGCGCTTAACGCGGGTATTGCCTGCGGAGCTACCGCGGTTCTCGTTCCCGAGGTAGAGTATGACCTCAGTAAGGTCATCCAGCGTATCAAAGAGGTTCGCGCGGACGGCAAAAAGCACATCATCATCATTGTTGCCGAGGGTATCGGCGGCACAGAGGAGATCGCAAAGACCATTCAGGAAGAAACGGGTATCGACTCGAGAGCAACCATTCTCGGTCACGTTCAGCGCGGCGGTACGCCTACGCTCCGCGACAGAGTTCTCGCTTCCGAAATGGGCTACTATGCGGTCGAGCTGCTTGAGCAGGGTATCGGCAACCGCGTAGTCGGACGTAAGGACGGCAAGGTATACGACGTTGACATTCAGGAGGCTCTTGCTATGAAGAAGCCCTTTGACGAGCGTCTTTACAGAATTCTTAACGAGATCAACTTCTGATATATCCGAAGTTTTTCACAAAGTATTTCACAGAGTAGAACACCGCGCGTTAAGTGCCGACCGAACGGAGAGTTGTCGGGCGGACGAAAAGCCGAGTGTGCTGTCTCGTTCAAAATTAACAATAGATGCGCAGCAATTTTTTCCATACGCGAGGCGAAAATTCGCAGATGTACTTTATGTACCTCAAGAATTTTCAACGAAGCGTATGGGAAAAAGTGCAAGCAGATATGTTAATTTTGAGCGGGACAGTACACTGGGGCTTGCGGTGCGGTGTTCGCATCTCGCTGTACATAAATTGAATAAGCCATTTGATTATTCTTTTATATATAGCGGAAAAGTCGTATTATGGGAGGATAATGGAATGGCTTTTTTTGCTAAATTCAAAAGATCGGCGGCGGAGCTGCACGATATACGCTGCATATGTGTTACGGCAATTCTTATAGCGCTTGACCTGGCGCTGAAATGGCTGACGCAGTATCTGCCCTCGGGGAAGATAAGCGTTGCTTTTCTGGCAATCGCGGCGATAGGAATGCTGTTCGGACCCGTTGTCGCTTTTCTTGCGGGAGGAATAACCGATATTCTGGGAATGCTGCTTATTACACAGAATATAGGCGCGTTTAATCCTTTATTCACATTAGTGGAAATGACGGGCGGATTGATCTACGGTTTGTTCCTTTACGATATGACGGTGTTCAAACCCGATTTTTCCGGCGGAAAAATGTTCTTTAAATCGGTCGGCTCGAATTGGGGCTCGTTTCTTAGAATAGTGCTGGCAAAGCTGACGGTGATAGTTATCTGCAATCTGCTGATGAATACATCGTTCCAGGTTCTTACGGGATACATTGCGCCCGAAGCGTTTACGGCAAGACTCTGGACGAGAGTGGGAACCAATTTCATTAAAATGCCTTTCGACATTCTCTTGATGCTGCTGACGATGTATCCCATCAAGGCGGCGTTCGTGGCTGTTTTCGGACGGTGGACGACGATTGGCAACTCAAAATAAGAAGAGGAATAAAATATGACAAAACTGGGATTTATCGGCGTCGGCAATATGGGCGGCGCGATCATCAAGGGAATTAACGGAAAGCTCGGCAACACGGCGGTTTTCGCCTACGATCAGAACCCCGACAAGCTGAAAGACCTGCGCTTTTCGGGAGCGACCGCGGGCTCGAGCGCGTTTGAACTGGCTAAGAAGTGCGATTATATCCTGCTGGCGGTAAAGCCGCAGCAGCTCGACGAGGTGCTTGCGGAGGTCAAGAACGCCGCAAACGAGAATTTGGTAATAATCTCCATTTGCGCGGGAATTTCCGCCGAATACATACGCGAGCGCACCTTTGCAAATGCTAAGGTAGTTCTGGTAATGCCGAATACCCCGATGATGCTCGGCGTGGGCGCTTCGGCAATGAGCCGAGACGATAAGGTGTCGGACGACGAATTTGCGTTCGCAAGGAAGATAATCGGCTCCTGCGGCATAACCGAGGTCATTCCCTCGGATAAGATGAAAGAGGTCATTGCGATAAACGGAAGCTCTCCCGCGTTTATTTATGTGTACGCAAAGGGTTTTGTGCAATATGCACAAAGCGTTGGTATCGACCCCGACGCGGCGCTTCGATTGTTCGCGCAGTCGCTGATAGGTTCGGCGAAAATGATGACCGAAAGCGGAATGACGGTGGACGAGCTGATAAAGCAGGTGTCCTCTCCCGGAGGCACGACACTCGCGGGGCTGGAGGTACTCGAACGCTCGGGCGTAGTCCACTCCGCGATAAACGCGTGCGAGGCGTGCACCAAGAGAGCGTACGAGCTCGGTGGAAAGTGATCTGCTATTAAGGAGGAACTATGGTAGTAATAGAAATGGAAAACGGCAAGGAGATAAAGCTGGAGCTTTATCCCGAAAAAGCGCCTATAACGGTGGAGAATTTCCTCAAACTGGTAAAAGAGGGGTTTTATGACGGACTTATCTTCCACCGCGTTATCAGCGGATTTATGATACAGGGCGGCGACCCTCTCGGCAACGGTACGGGCGGCGCAAAGGAAAAGATAAAGGGCGAGTTTTTGGCGAACGGCGTGGCTAACGATATAAAGCACGAGCGCGGAGTTATCTCTATGGCGCGCAGCAGAGCCAACGATTCGGCTTCCAGCCAGTTCTTTATAATGCACGAGGACGCTCCGCATCTCGACGGGAGCTATGCGGCGTTCGGTCGTGTAGTCGAGGGAATAGAGACGGTGGACGAGATCGCCTCGGTCGAGACCGACTTCAGCGACCGTCCCCTTAAAGACGTGCGTATGAAGCGTGTATATACGGTGGAATAATTTGGAAATGGCACAGCGATTTTTGTGCCGTTTTCCTTTTATTGTACATATTGTACAAAAAACGGTTAAAAATTTTGTCATAAAATCGATTGTTTTCGGATAATAACTCGGTTTTGTATATTGTTGCTATTGACAAATTACATTTTTTATAGTATTATTAAATAATAGGGGAATTATCACTTGATATACTCGAGATAAAAAATTGGATCTTATCCTCAAAAAATTTGCTTCGTAATCCAAGCATTTCGGGCTGTGAGGACAAGTCCTTTAGAAGAGGTTAAAAGATGCGTTTTGGCAGCGTTGAATTTTTTAAGGTGCTGATAAAATCGGTACTGGCTATATTGTTCTTTGTTCCGCTGGCAGCCGCTGTGGTGTTCGGCGTGTTTTTCGTGAAGAACAACGCTCAGCTTTCCGAGGTAAACGAAAAGCTGAAAGTGGCAGAGGAAGAAAACCGCCGCCTTTCGCTGGTGGCAGACGCGTTCTCGAAAGATCAGGCAGGCACGATAGAGGGGTTCAGCGAGATATTCGCAAGGAGCGGATTGGCGTATTCGGAGCTTGTTGCCTTTGTTAATGAGAAAAACGAGCTGAGCGCTCAGGAGCTTTACGATATACTTTCCAAGTCGGGTATGACCGACAGGGAGATAATCATGATAGCGGCGGCGAAAAACACCGTGAGCGGCGAGGGTTTTTATGAGATAATGTCGAAAAACGGCATTTCGGACAAGGATATTGTCGCTATTATCGCCAACAAAAACGGCGGTACTATCGATGAATATTACGAGATACTCAAGCAGTGCGGACTTTCGGACGAGGATATAGTCGCGTATATAAACAAGAAAAACCCGAATATGTCCGTTTCGTCTAATATACCGCCTGTTTCAACAAGCGGGTCGGAAAGCTCCGAAAGCTCGTCGAGTACGGAGAGTCCGGAGCAGCCGAACGGGTCGAATGAGCCGCAGGGTCAGTATTCCGCATTGTACGAGGATATGTACGTCAGCGAGCCTGCCGAGTATGTGCGCGAGGAAAACACGGTTTACCTCACGTTTGACGACGGACCTTCCGGAAGCACCTACTCGATACTGTCGTATCTGAGAAAGGCGGGCGTAAAGGCGACGTTCTTTGTAGTGCCCGACCGCTCGGAGGAGTGCGCGGCTACGCTGAGAGCTATCGCGGCGGACGGTCACGCTATCGGCGTTCACAGCGCTTCGCACGTATATACGGATATATACGAATCCGTAGAGGCGTTCCTCGGCGATTTCTACGAGGCGTGGGACATCATTAGGGACGCAACGGGCATATCCACCGAGATATTCCGTTTCCCGGGAGGAAGCAACAACGATTACAACGTGGATACCAGAGAGGCGATAATCGCGGAAATGACGTGGCGCGGCTTCAGGTTCTACGACTGGAACGTGGACAGCTACGACGTTGACGGAGCGACATGGACGCAGATGTACAACTCCATTCCCTCCGATGTCAGGGATCATTCCCGTTCTATCGTGCTTATGCACGACGCTACTGTCAGACAGAACACGGTGCTTGTTCTCGAAGATGTGATAAAAGTTTTGCTTGATGAGGGTTATAAATTCGATAAGATAAACAGTGACACACAACCCGTACAGTTTGTCGGACCGTTTGCATAATTGAAAGGATAACGCTATGGGAATTAAGGATAATTTTTCGCAGGCAGTGAAGGAGCTGTGGAAGAAGGACGGACAGGATCAGACTCCCGCCCGCCCCGACGGTCAGCCCACGGAGCTTGACAACTACCTCAAACAGGGAGAGCAGAGCGCCGCGCCGCAGCAGCCGTCTGCGCGGAGCTACGAGCCGGGAAACGCGCCGCTTGAAACGCCGTATTACCGCGACCAGCCCTTTAATACACAGAACACTCAGCAGGCGCAGAACAATGTTCCGCTGCAAAACACTGTGCCGGAGGGCGAGCCCGGCGTTAATATGAACGTGCAGAATATTCGCCAGAACTTTGGGCAGAATACTCAGAACGCGCAGGCAGATCCGGCGCCGCAGGCACAGCAGAACGGCGAGCCCGCGCAGGGAATGGGGCAGGCGGCACAAACGGAACAATCGCCGATGCAGTCGGTTCCGCCGCTGGGCGCTCCGCAGAACGCGCAGATGCCGCAGGGCGGTTATCCCAATCAGAATGCTTACCCCGATCAGAACGCCTATCCGAACCAGGGCGGATATAATGCCAATGTTCCCGGAAATTACGGTCAGGGCGGAGGTTACGGCGGAGGAGGATATGTTCCCCCCGCGCCCGGCGTGCCTATGCAGTCGGCAAACGAGGTCGACGAGACCACGATAATCTCCAAGAATACCATTATCGACGGAAACGTGCGTTCGCTCGCGAATATGCAGATAGACGGCAATATAAAGGGCAACGTTGAGACCACACGCAACATTGATATGAGCGGTAAGATAATCGGCGATATTACCTGCAACAACGCGGGTATGAACTCCGCGGCGATGCAGGGCAATGTGTCGCTCAAGGGCAGAATGAAAATGGACCGCGACACGATACTTATCGGAGACCTCTCCTCGCAGTACGCCGACATCAACGGCAGAATAAGAGGAAAGCTCGACATAGTGGGCAAGGCTGAGCTTAAGCGCGACGCTATCGTTTTCGGCGACATCAACGCCTCGACAATAGCCGTGACCGACGGCGCGATAATACAGGGCTATGTAAATACTACCTTCCTCTCCAAGGAGGACAGCAGAAACGTATTCCCCGAGGCTATCTCTATCGACAAGGACGGTCAGTCTGCGCCAAAGCCCAATCAAGGTTAATTTATAAAACCGAAAGGCAGGCATAATGAGCGAAAAGAACTCGAAAAACGCTAACGGGCTTGTTCCCCTTATAGCCACCGTTCTGGTGGGCATTGCCGCTGTTGCGGCGGTCGTCTTTCTTATTGTGATGAATTCGGGAGACAGCGGGTCAAACGAAAGTTCTTCGGGACTGCCCTCCAACACGTCCATAATTTTCCACCCCTCGCAGGAGCTGGTTGAGGAATGCAACAACAACGCGCACGACCTTGTCGCGGGCAATTACGAGATTTTGAAGCTGTTTATGCTTGAGGGCACTCCTCATAGGGATGAGCCTTACGGAAACGAGCCCGAGGACGGTTATTATACCGCCATATCCGCAAGATACGCCGTCTACGCCGATCTGGAGGCGTTTGTAAAGTCGGTATTTACCGCCGACGAAGCGGAGAGAATACTTCATAATTTCGACGGAAACGGTCTTGCGGTCTATAAAGCACGCGAGGAGCACAACGGCGCTCTTGGGATCATCGCGAGCTTTTCGCCCGACACCTCATATAACAAACCGTGGGACAGCACGCGCATACAGTTCGTCCCCGTAAGCGAGACGGAATGCGGTCTGACCGTTTTCCTCGGCGCGGATGAAAACACCGACCTGTCGTCGGTACCTCAAGAGGACACGCTGGAAGTCTCAATGGTAAAGACCGCGGACGGCTGGCGTCTTACAAAGCTGGTATACTGATGGATAAGAACAATAACCCGTTTTCGGTCTACGCAAAGGTAAGCCAACTGGCCTTTGTTATAATAACGCCGCTGCTGCTGTTTCTCGGCGGCGGAAGCTGGGCGGTAAAGCACTTCGGGCTGCCCGATTGGGTAATGGGAATATGTGTGGCGCTGGCGATCGTTTTTATGATAGGCGGAGCGGTGTCGTATCTTTATCAGCTGATAAAGATGTACGAGAAAGCCGACAAACCCGCGCCGAAAGCGTTTACAAGCTCATTGAGAGATAACGACTATTACGATGAGTATAAGGATTTGCGAAAATAACATTATGACAAGACGAAATCAGCCTGTTTATCAGGAAATGCGCTCATTAGCACCGTATTTTCTGACTATCGGCGGAATATATATGGCTATTATGGCAGTGCTGTTTTTTGCGCTGAGGTTCGACTACACGCTCTTGATAGGCGGCGTATACGGAATAATAATAGCCGTTTTGAATTTTTTCGCGCTTGGCAAAACAGCGCAGACCGCGCTGAAAAAGAACGCCAAGTCCGCGCAGACCTATATGAACGCTATGTACTGCATACGTTATCTGGGTCTGTTTGCATTGCTCACCATCGGTGCGCTTGCACCGTTTATAAACCTTATTGCTGAGGTGATCCCTCTCTTCTTCCCCAAGATCGCCATTACAATAAGGGCACTAAGAAAAAAGGAGGAATGATATATGCCGACTGCATTGATGCTCGCGTCGGAAGGCGGCATCACCGTAAACGGTCCTTTGGTGGTCGTGGATAACCTGTTCGGTATCCCGGGATTTCGGCTTACGGAAAGTATTATCGTTCAATGGATAGTCATTGTGATACTGCTTGCCGTTGTGCTGGCAATTTCGCGCAACCTCAAGGTGATCCCCGAGACCAAAAGGCAGATGGCGGCGGAGTGGATCGTAAGCTTCTTTATCGACACGGTCGACACCACTATGGGCAAAAAGTACAACGCGTACCGCAGCTACATAATGGCGCTGTTCTGTTTCATTATGATACAGAACCTTATGGGTCTGCTCGGTCTGCGAAACCCGACCGCGGACGTTTCCGTTACCGGTACTCTGGCGATCATCACGTTCTGTCTGGTCCAGTACAACAAGGGTAAAACAGGAAAGTTCAAAGGCTATATGAAGAGCTTTGTCGAGCCGCTGCCGTTTATGCTTCCGTTTAACATAATCGGTGAGTTTGCAAACCCGTTGGCGCTGGCGCTGCGTTTGTTCGGCAACATGATCGCGGGTACGGTCATCAACGCGCTGATCTACTTCGCGCTCGGCAAGCTGGCGATCCTTATACCGGCGATCGCGTCTTTGTACTTCGACATATTCTCTGCCGTAATGCAGGCGTACATCTTCATTATGCTGAGTATGTCGTATATCTCTTCGGCGGACTGTGAGGGATAACAGCCGTACGGGAATTCTCCCGAAACATAGTCTTATATCCCGCGGGGGATACCGGGCGTTTCTTACGCTCAAAATACATTTTTATTTTACGGAGGAAACTAAAGATGGATGGAATGACACCCGAAACTATGAAGATTTTTGCGAACGCTATCGTTCTCGGAGCTTCGGCGCTCGGCGCAGGTACCGCGATGATCGCGGGTCTTGGCCCGGGTATAGGCGAAGGCTTCTGCGGCGGTAAGGCAGTTGAAGCTATCGGCAGACAGCCCGAGGCTTCGGGCGCAATCACAAGAACCATGATCATAGGCGACGCGCTTGCCGAGACCACGGGTCTGTACGCGCTGGTAATCGCTCTGCTTCTCATGTATGCTAACCCGTTGCTCGGCAAGCTTCTGTAATAAGCCGATACTACGAGTTTAGATTGAGAGGAGAGGAGCAAATATGCTGAATATACTCGGCGTAATGGCGGAGTCAGCGGCGGGAGCAGCCGAAGCGGGCAATACGTTTTTGGATCTGGTCTCCATTGACCCGGGCACTATTGTATTTACGCTGATAAATACGCTCATAATCTTCCTGATCTTCAGAATTTTCCTGTATAAACCCGTATGCAGTATCCTTGAAAAACGCAGGGAGATGGCTGCCGCGGAGATCGCCGAGGCTCAGAAAGCCAAGGAAAACGCCGAAAAGGCGGAGCAGGAATACACTGCGCGTCTTGCCGACGCAAAGAACGAGGCTGCCGAGATCGTAAAGCAGGCAACCCTCAGAGCGCAGAAGCGCGAGGAAGAGATCGTATCCGAGGCTAATCAGAAAGCCGCGGAGATCCGCGCAAAGGCGGAAGAGAACATAGAGCGTGACAAACAGCGCGCCGTAAACGAGATCAAGGACGAGATCTCCGAGATGGTAGTTATGGCGGCAAGCAAGGTCGTTGAGAAGGAAATTTCCGCTAAGGACAACGAGGATATTATTTCCAAGTTCCTCAGCGAGGTCGGCGCGTCAGAATGACCGCCCGCCCCATAGACTAGGAGGAAATTTTATGAACGACAAGGCTGAAAAGGTATACGGCGAGGCGTTCTTTGAGCTGTGCGAGGAGCAGAACGAAAGCGGACTGAAAGACATTCTGGGCGAGCTTGAGAGCTTGAACAAGGTGTTTGCGGACGCGCCCGAGTTTGTAAAGCTTATGGGCACTCCGACAATATCCGCCGAAGAGAAGCTCTCGCTGTGCAAGGACATAATCAAGACGGGCAGCGTTTCCGAGCTTGTCGGAAATCTGCTGTGCGTACTGGCGGAAAGAAGCAGAATAAACTGCTTTGCGGGCATTGTAAGGACCTTTAAGGAGCTTTACAACGAGAAGTTCAAGCTGGCGGAAATTACCGTCACGACCTCCGCGCCGCTGTCCGACAAGATGAAGGAGCAAATCGCGGAAAAGATGTCGAAGATAATCGGAAAAACCGTTACGATCAGCGAAAAGATCGAAAAGGACATTATCGGCGGCATTATTATAGACTATGGCAGCAAGCGCTATGACGGAAGCGTCAAGGCAAGGCTGGGCGCACTCAGGGACGAGCTTGGCTCGGTGATAGCTTGAGTTTGAAGGCTTGCTAAATTCGCTAAGAAAGGGATGTATGTAATGGATTTACGCCCCGATGAAATAACGGGTCTTATCAAAGACCGCATCAAGAACTACAACGCAAAGATCCAGCTCGGCGACGTCGGCACGGTTGTTACCGTCGGCGACGGTATCGTTCGTATCCACGGCTTGGAAAAGTGTATGCTTAACGAGCTGCTGGAGTTTGAGAACGGCGTGCGCTGCATGGCGCTCAACCTCGAGCAGGATTTCGTAGGCGCGGTAATGTTGGGCTCGGACGCGGGCATTAAAGAGGGCGACAGCGTAAAGCGTACGGGCAGCATCGTGTCCGTTCCCGTTGGAGAAGAGCTTCTCGGACGCGTTGTAAACTCCCTCGGACAGCCGCTGGACGGCAAGGGCAATATCCTCGCCAAGGAGACCCGCCCGATCGAGAAGATCGCTTCGGGTATCATCACGAGAGAGCCCGTAAATGTTCCTTTGCAGACAGGTATCAAGGCTATCGACAGTATGATACCGATAGGCAGAGGTCAGCGTGAGCTTATCATCGGCGACAGACAGACGGGTAAGACCGCTATCGCCATCGACACTATCATTAACCAGAAGGGTAAGGACGTTATCTGCATTTACGTCGCTATCGGTCAGAAGAACTCTACCGTTGCGAACGTAGTAGAGAGACTTACCAAGAACGGCGCTATGGACTATTCTATCGTTGTATCGTCCACCGCGTCCGAGCTTGCGCCTTTGCAGTATATCGCACCGTATTCGGGCTGCGCAATGGGCGAGTACTTTATGGAAAAGGGCAAGGACGTGCTTATCGTATACGACGATCTGTCGAAGCACGCGGTAGCTTACCGTGCGCTGTCCCTGCTTCTGAAGCGCCCGCCGGGACGTGAGGCGTACCCGGGCGACGTATTCTATCTGCATTCAAGACTGCTTGAGCGTGCCGCTCGTCTTAACAAGGACTACGGCGGAGGCTCGCTTACCGCGCTTCCTATTATCGAGACGCAGGCGGGCGACGTTTCGGCGTATATCCCGACCAACGTTATCTCAATCACCGACGGTCAGATATTCCTTGAGACGGAGCTGTTCAACTCGGGCGTTCGTCCCGCGGTAAACCCCGGTATCTCGGTATCCCGTGTCGGCGGTAACGCGCAGATCAAGGCAATGAAGAAAGTCTCGGGTACTTTGAAGCTCGACTACTCGCAGTATCGTGAGCTGCAGTCGTTCTCGCAGTTCGGTTCCGATCTGGATAAGGACACCAAGGACAGACTTGCAAAGGGCGAGCGTATAGTTGAAGTTCTCAAGCAGGACGAAAACGCGCCGCTTGAGGTCGAGGAGCAGGTTGTAATTATCTACGCGGTAATCAACAACTACCTTGCTTCTATCCCCGTTGAGAAGATCAAGCAGTATCAGAAGGATCTTATCGAGGAGCTCAAGACCAACAATCCCAGCATTCTCGAGGGTATCAGAAACGATAAGGTGATCTCTCCCGAGAACGAGGAGTCGCTTAAGGCGGCGCTCGTAAGCTTCGCGGCTACCTACGCGGGTTGATCCCCAAGGGTTGACCGAAAGGAGTTCAGTTATGAAACAGGCTTCCTTTGTGCTCAGCATCATAGCTACGACTATCGCGGTGTTTACCGCGCTGGCTGTGGCTTGGCTGTACATTGAAAAGAAAGTTAAATATATCACCACGGACGACAACGTCTGATGACGTGAAATACTTTTTGGGGGTGATATTATAGCCAGTGGTAATATGAAAGCCATAAAGCGCCGTATCCGTTCCGTCGGCTCGACCCGACAGATAACGAAGGCTATGGAGCTTGTGGCGTCGAGTAAGCTCCGTAAAGCAAAGTCCCGCGCGGAGCTGGCGCGTCCCTATTTCAACGAGCTGTACAAGACCATGTGCGAGATAGCTTCGGCAAACACCGATTTCTCCACTATTTACACGGTAAAACGCGAGGTAAAGCATAAGCTGTTTATCGTTGTAGCGGGTGACAGAGGACTTGCGGGAGGTTATAACTCCAACGTTCTCAAAACAGCGACAGCGGCTCACAAGGACGACGCCGAAAAGCCGAAGATAATCGCTATCGGCAAAAAGGCGGGCGAATATTTCGCAAAGCGCGATTACGACGTTGTGGCGTCCTACGCGAATATCGCGGAGGATATAAAGCCCAACACCGCGCAGGATATCGCGGATATTGCGATAAAGATGTTCGCGGACGGCGAGGTCGACGAGGTGCACGTGTTCTACACGATGTTCGTTTCGTCGATGTCGCAGCAGCCCGAGAGTATGCGCGTGCTCCCCATGGACACCGTGCAGCTTGAGGACTACGGCACAATGGAGTACGACCCCTCTCCCGAGGCGGTGTTCAACCGTATAGTGCCGCGCTTTACCGCGAGCCTTATCCAGTGCGCGGTAGTCGAGAGCTATGCCTCCGAGCAGGGCGCGCGCCGCACCGCAATGGAGAACGCTACCGACAACGCGGACGCGATGACGGAGAGTCTGTCGCTGCTGTACAACAGAGCGCGTCAGTCAAGCATTACAACGGAAATTATCGATATAGTTTCGGGCGCTTCGGCACAGGAATAATATCGGTACAACAACGGTATTTTAGCAATTCCTATAAGAAAGGAAAAGTTATATATGTCAAATCAGAACATAGGCACGATAGTCCAGGTTATCGGCGCGGTTTTGGATATTCGCTTCGCGCCCGAAAATCTGCCTAATCTGCTTAACGCTATCGAGATCGACAACAATGGCACAAAGCTGGTTGTCGAGGTAGCGCAGCATATCGGCGACGATCTCGTCCGCTGCATCGCAATGGGCAGCACGGACGGACTTGTCCGCGGTATGGAGGCAGTCGACACGGGAGCGTCGATCAAGGTTCCCGTTGGCGAGCAGACGCTTGGACGTATCTTCAACCTCCTGGGCGAGGCGGTAGATAATAAGCCGCAGCCCGAAACGGAGGAAAAGTGGGAGATCCACCGCAACGCTCCTACATTTGAGGAGCAGGAGGCTTCAAACGAAGTTCTTGAAACGGGAATTAAAGTCGTAGACCTTATCTGTCCGTACCTTAAGGGCGGTAAGATCGGTCTGTTCGGCGGCGCGGGCGTTGGTAAGACCGTCCTTATTATGGAGCTTATCAACAACGTAGCAAAGCAGCACGGCGGTATTTCCGTATTTACGGGCGTAGGCGAGCGTACCCGTGAGGGTAACGACCTTTACCGTGAGATGCAGGAGTCGGGAGTTATCAACAAGACGGCTCTCGTATACGGTCAGATGAACGAGCCGCCGGGAGCAAGAATGAGAGTTGCTCTTTCGGGACTTACAATGGCGGAATATTTCCGTGATAAGATGGGACAGGACGTACTGTTGTTCATCGACAACATCTTCCGTTTCACACAGGCAGGCTCGGAGGTTTCCGCGCTGCTCGGACGTATGCCGTCCGCCGTTGGTTATCAGCCGACGCTGGCAACGGAAATGGGCGCGCTCCAGGAGCGTATCACGTCCACGAAGAAGGGCTCTATCACGTCCGTTCAGGCGGTATATGTACCTGCCGACGACTTGACCGACCCTGCGCCTGCGACAACGTTCGCGCACTTGGACGCTACGACGGTATTGTCGCGTAACATCGCTTCAATGGGTATCTATCCCGCGGTTGACCCGCTGGATTCCACCTCGAGAATACTTACTCCCGATATACTCGGACAGGATCATTATCAGGTCGCTCGTGACGTTCAGGCTATTTTGCAGCGTTATAACGAGCTCCAGGATATTATCGCGATCCTCGGTATGGACGAGTTGTCCGATGAGGATAAGCTGACGGTATCCCGCGCGAGAAAAATTCAGCGTTTCCTGTCGCAGCCGTTCTCCGTTGCGGAGCAGTTTACGGGTATGGAAGGTAAATACGTTCCTATCAAGGAGACTATCCGCGGATTTAAGGAGATCATCGAGGGCAAGCACGACGATCTGCCCGAGTCGGCATTCCTCTTTGTCGGCACGATCGACGAGGCTGTCGAAAAGGCTAAAAAGGGCGGTTGATCCGCTCGGTGAAAGGATATTCAGATGACGCCGTTTAGATTACAAATTATCACGCCCGAAAAGACCGTTTTTGACGGCGAGACCGAGCAGGTCATCGTCCGCACCACAGTCGGCGATATCGGCATATTAAAGGGTCACGAGCCGTACTGTGCGGCGCTGGGAATAGGTCAGATGCGTATCATGCAGGACGGCGAGTTCCGCCGCGCGGCGACATCGGGCGGCATTATAAAGGTGTCAAAGGAAATAACGACGATCCTTGTGCAGACCTGTGAATGGTCGGACGAGATCGACGTAGAGCGCGCAAACACTGCCAAGGCAACAGCCGAGGAGCGCTTAAAGGCGGCAAAGAGCGACAAGGAGCTCCTGCTCGCCGACGCAAAGCTCAAGCGTGCGCTTAACCGAATTGATACCTCGAATTTCAAGTAAACCAAGGCGGACTTCGGGTTCGTCAAATAAAAAATCGGCGTCGAGCGGAATGCTTGACGCCGTTTTTTTATTTGCTATACCGCGGTATAAACCCCGTCCATTTCCCTGGCAATATACCCGAAAAGCTCCAGATTTGTTATCGTCTCGGACAGCACGGAAAAGTCCAGTCCGCTGCGCTCGACGAGCTCGTCCACGGTTGAGCGCTGTTCGGCGAGGAGCTTTAACACCGCCGCCTCGTTCGGTTCAAGCGACGAGAGCTTTTCCTCGCTCAAATTCGGCTTGAGCGATTTTGTTTCGGTCTCCTGCGTTTTTTCGGGAGCTTTTTTCTTGACTTTTTGAACGCTTTTCGGCGGCTCGGCGAGCATCTGCTGAATACGCTCTCTGCTCGAATAGTCCGTCAACAGCCGCTCGACAATATCCGTGTACCCGTAAACGGGAACCGCACCGTCGCGCAGGAGCGGTATCGCGCCCGCGTAATGCTTGGAGAAAATGTCGTGCGGAGGTACGCAGAACACCTCGCGCCCTTGGTCGACCGCGTGCGCGGCGGTAAGCAGCGAGCCGCTCTTTTCGCCCGCCTCAATAACGAGCGTTCCCGAACATATACCCGAAATAATTCGGTTTCTCAAATGGAAATACGACGTGGACGTTCGGGTATTCGGAAGCAGTTCGCTTATAAGCGCGCCGCCGTTTTCGATCATCTCGCGTTTTAGCGGAGCGTTCTCGGAGGGATAGTTCACCAACATTCCGCAGGCGAGCACGCCGATAGTCCGCCCTCCAACGTCGAGTGCGGCACGGTGAGCCGCGGTATCCGCGCCGACAGCGAGACCGCTCACGATGTTAAAGCCCATTTTCGCAAGCGGAGAGCATATCCCGGAAGCGGCGGTCTTGCCGTATTCCGAAACGCTCCGCGCGCCTACCGCGGCAATGCTTATCTGCTCGTTGAGCCCCTCAAGACTGCCGCAGACGAACAGCAGTATCGGAGGATTTTTGATATTGCGGAGCAGCTCGGGATATTCGTCATCGTCGAGCGTTACTATGCGGATACCGTTTTCGCGGCACTGCTCGAGAACGGGGCGTATCGTACCTATGCGCACCTGTTCGGCGCGCTTTTTCTCCTTATCGCTCAGAAACGGAAACTCTCCGTCGCGTATCATTCGCGAGGCGAGAGTTGCGTCGCCGCCGCACCGCGCGAGTATCTCGGCGGTCTTGGAGTTGTACGGCTGCATTACGAGCAGCAGCCAAAGCCATACCTCAACGGGACTTTTCGCCATATGTGACCCTCCGTTTCGCACGTTTTAATGAACTTCCCTTGCCGCGAGAGCAGACTGCACCGCAAGAAACAATACCGAATATCCCGAAGCAAACATCGAGAATATCCATTCGATAGGTATCGAATCTATCGACCAGAGCAAAAATTCTCTGATACCGAACATCATAAGCACGTTTGTCAGTATAAAGACGAGCACGCTTATCGCGGCGGCGGGCAGAACGCCCATTAAAATATACTGCTTGGACGTTATGCCGAACCGCCGCTGACAGCGTTTTCGCGATAGCTTGACCGCGATCGTATGCAGAATAAACAGCGCGATAATCGCAAGCGGCGCGAGTATGCCAAATGACATAAGAAATATCTGACCCACTCCGAGCACTAAAATAAGCATATTGCCGAAAGCTATCAGCAGAACTATCACGGTGTCTTTCATCTTGCGCTCCTTACGGCTGTATATCAGAGCTTAAATACCGCGCTAGTGAACGCGGGCAGGGTCAGTCCGCCGAGCTGCTGCTTTTCGCCCGTGAGGAGATTTTCGGCTTCTCCGCCCATGTTCAGGTTGAACGTAAACGGCGCGCCGTCCGCGTTGATAACGGTGAGCAGGGTCTCTCCCTCCGCGGAGCGCGAGAACGCGTACTGGCGGTTGGTGAGCTGAACCTGCTTGTAGTCGCCCATAGCCGCAGCGGGGTGGTTCTTCTCAATTTCGGCGAGCGCGTGGATATGCTCGGTGAGATCGCGGTGACCGGAGGACTTCATATTTTCAAGGTTGAACTCGGGACGAAGAGCGTCGTCGCCGCCGCCGCGCTTGTCTCCCTCGATAGCGAACTCGCTGCCGTAATAAACGGACGGAATGCCCGGCATCATAAACATAAGCGTGTAGATAAGCGGCAGGTGTTCCTTGGTCTTGAGGATAGTCGCAACGCGGGTTACGTCGTGGTTGTCGACGAAAGTATACAGGTGCTTGCCGCGGTACAGACACCAGTTTTCGCTGCCGAACTGACGGTTTATCGAGTGAGCGATCTCGAACATATTCATATCATTGAAGCTCGAGAACAAGCCCTTGTAGCATTCGTAGTTGGTAACGGAATCGAGCATCTGGTCGTTCATCCACATATTGTAGTCGCCGTGGAGAGTCTCGCCGAGCAGGAAGAAGTCCTCGCTGAGCCACTTGCAGTGACCGCGCAGCTCGCGCAGGAAGTTCTGTTCGAGACAGTACGCAACGTCAAGGCGCAGACCGTCAATGCCGAACTCGTTCTTCCAGCCCGTGATAACGTCCTTTAAGTACTGCTTTACCTCGCCGTTGTAGAGGTTGAGCTTAACAAGCTCGTAGTGACCCTCCCAGCCCTCGTAGTAGAAGCCGTCGTTGTAGCAGGAGTTGCCCTCGCGAACGTGGAACCAGTCCTTTTTGGAACTGCCGAGCCTGTGCTCGCGAACATCGCGGAACGCGGTGAAGTCGCGTCCGACGTGATTGAAAACGCCGTCGAGAACCACCTTTATGCCGTTCTCGTGGAGCGCGTCGCAGACCTTTTTAAAGTCCTCGTTAGTTCCGAGACGGCGGTCGATGGTCTTGTAGTCGATAGTGTCATAGCCGTGGGCTACGCTCTCGAACACAGGACCGAAATAGATGGCGTTGCACCCGAGCTCCTTGATGTGCGGAATGTCGTCTATAAGTTTAAGTATCTTGTGCGTAGGCTCGCTCGCCTGGTCGTTCTGACGGGGGCAGCCGAAATATCCGATCGGATATATGTGATAGAATACCGCGCTTTCATACCATTTCATAAATTATACCTCTTTTTCCTTATTTTTACTTTTATACCTTATTAAAGGTATATTCTGCAAGAACATTATATCATATTGTCGGCAATTTGTCAATCGTTTTGTGCAAAATGTATAAAAAACAAAAATGTTTTGTTGCAGAACTGAAAAAATTACACTAATCTCTTGAAAAATTATTCAAAAACTGATATAATATTTTATAGTGAAACAGAAAATTACAGTAAATCGCTTTTAAGATACAAGGACAGTTAAAAACAAATGTAAGGCAGCAACCACGTGAGGTTTCTACAGTGTTACCTTAGGTTTTATTTTTTTCTTTCTAAGAGCCTGTTTAGGAGGGGATTTAATGAAAGGGCTGCGTACTTTTATAAGAACGCCCGCGCTCGTTATGGCGCTTTTTGTTTTCTTGACATCTTTTCCGCTGAGCCTTACCGCTTCGGCGTATTCGCGGGCGGCAAGCTATGTCGTCGGCGCAAACGCGAAGTTCGGCGTTACCAAGACAAATTCGGGAACGTCGGGGCTTGCCTGCGATTACCTCGAGCAGATCTCAAAATATACGTCCGACCGCTTTACATACAAGGACGGCACTCCCGAGGAGCTGTTTGAAATGCTCCGCGAGGGCACAATCGACGTTATCCCCTGCGTAAGCGCGGAGGAGCTCGAGCTGTACGGCGGAGACGGTCTTGCCGCGGCGGGCTTTTCGATGATTACAAAATTCAACGCCCTTTACGTTTACCGCAACGGGTCGAAAAAGAATGTGAGTTTCGGCGACGCGAGCGAGATAAGCCGTATGAGAATAGGCTATCTCCCCGAGGACGAGGGCGACTTTTTCAGAAACGGAAAGTTCGTTTGCAGCGACCTTGAGGACGCGGAGTACATTAAATACAACACCGAGGCAATGATGAAAGCCGATTTCACCTCGGGCAAGCTCGACGCGGTAGCGAAAAACTGCTTCCGCCCGTGGGATAACGAAACGATAGTCTACCAGTTCGGCACGTCCTCCTGTTTTTTCGTTACAAGAGCGGATGAAACAGGCTTGTCCGCGGATATTACGGCAGGAATGTCCGAGCTGTTTTTGAGCTATCCGTCGTTCCCCGGCGATACATACCAAAAGAATATTTCCAATTACGGCTCTCAGAGCTACGCGTATTCCGAGACGGAGCGGGCATATCTCGCTTCGCACGAGGAGATAGTAATGGGATACAATCTCGGCTCGGATATAACCGCGGCTTACGATTACTCGTCCGAAAAGCTGACGGGAATTTCGGGTTCGATAATGGAGCAGATAACGGCGAATACGGGGCTTATGATAAAGATGATACCGTACAGCTCGCTGTCCGAGTGTATGGAGGCTATGGCTTCCGAGGAGATAGACGTTATCTACGGCGGCATACCGATAGAGGGCGTAGAGGGCTACTCGGGATATTTCGTTTCCGCGCCCGTTACACGTTCGCCGATGGTTCTTGCGGGAAAAGCCGATACGGAGATGACCGACGCGGCAACTATTGCCGCCGCAAACAGCAGTAGCGAGCTGGTCAAATACCTTGAGCGTTTCCGCCCTCAAGCGAGTATTACAAGATATTCCACCAACACGATCGCGTGCGATATGGTTATGAGCGGTCACGAGAGCTTTGTATGTATGGACTGCAAGGACGCGCTGTATCTGAGGTCCACGCAGCACGAGGATATGGTGATACACGAGATACTGCCTATCTTCCGTTCCGAGTGCTTTGCAATATCGTGGCGTTCAAGCGCGCTGAGAAGCATACTTGAAAAGTCTATCGCGCAGATAAACGGAAACGAGGCTATCGCGGATATTCACAACCTCATTTACTCTCAGACCTCCGTTCCGCAGGAAAGCAGTGCGTATATCTGGCTGATACTTGCGGGGTTTGCGGTGCTGAGCGGTCTGCTCGCGCTGTTTATCGTGCTTACGACTATCAAGAGCCGCCGCCTTGCCGAGATAGACACGCTCACGGGCGGACGCACCAAGCGCAGATATTTCATCGACTCGGAGAAGGTGCTGCGCAAGTCAAGCCCCGACAACTGGGCGGTCATCGTTTTTGATATTGATAAGTTCAAGTTTATCAACGACCGTCTCGGCTACGAGGAAGGCAACCGTATGCTGGAGAGGCTGTACAAGACCGTCAGCGACCACCTTGAAAATTACGAGGTCTACGCGCGTATCTCGGACGACAACTTTGCGTGTACGGTAAAGAATGGCTCGGACATCGAGCTGGAAAACAGGCTCAACAACATCTTCGCGGAATTTGAGCGCCGTAATTCGCTGTTCGTCTCCTATCCCGTTCTGTTCAGCGCGGGCGTTTGCAGGCTTGGACAGTGCACCGACAAATACGGTATGGTGGATTTCAACGCCGCTATCGACCGCTGCAATATCGCGAAAAAGACGATAAAGGGCAGACACAGCAACGCCATTGCGTTCTACGACGGCAAGATACGTGACAACGCCCTGCGCGAAAAGGACTTTGAGAACGTTATGCCCATTGCGCTCAAGGAGCGTGAGTTTATGTGCTACATTCAGCCGAAATACGGCACGAATTCAAGACATATCGAGGGCGGCGAGGCGCTTATCCGCTGGAACAGCAAGGAGTTCGGATTTGTGTTCCCCGACCAGTTTATCCCCATTTCCGAGAAAAACGGCTTTGTCGTGGAGCTTGACTTCTTTATTCTCGAGGAGGTCTGCAAGGCTATGCGGCGCTGGCTGGACAAGGGGCTTACGCCCGTGGTCATTTCCGTGAACCAATCGCGTCTGCACTTAAACAACGACGATTACATCTGGCGTCTGCGCGAGATAGTTGACAAGTACGCGATACCGTATGAATATATCGAGCTGGAGCTTACCGAGAGCGTGTTCACCGATAACGCCGACCTTATGCTGAAAACGATGCAGAAGCTCCACGAGATAGGCTTTAAACTGTCGATAGACGACTTCGGCTCGGGTTATTCCTCGCTGAATATGTTAAAGGACATTCCCGCCGACGTAGTCAAGATAGACCGCGAGTTCTTCAACGGAACGGTCAACTCGCAAAAGGGGCGCGCGGTAATTTCGACGGTCGTCGACCTTGCCAAGAACCTTGATATGCAGGTTATCTCCGAGGGTGTTGAGACCGTAGAGCAGGTGGATTTCTTGCAGGATATTGAGTGCCATATGGTGCAGGGCTATTACTTCGCGAAGCCAATGCCTATCAAGGAATTCGAGGAGCTGTGGGAAAAGGACATTGCCGACTCTATGCCCAAGCCGCCGGTGGTTCCCTTGACAAGCGGTCGGATCACCGAGGCAGTCGAGGGGGTCTGAGCCGACTATACCGTCAGCTAACAAAAATACACAAAAACTATCTCTTTACAGCCCCGTTTTTGGGGCTGTTTTTGTGCGAATTGCTCAAAAAAATATAACCGCTTGACAACGGGATTGTAATAAGTTATAATTATAGTAAGAGCCATTTTTAAAAGTGAGGTGACGAAAATGGCAAACGAGTTGTTGGACGAGATAGAACGGGCGCGGCAGGAAATAAAGCGTCTGCAAATATCTCTTCGCGCTGAACAGCTTCGCACTAAAATTTGTTCGGAATATTCAAATTTCGGCTTATGGGAGTACGACATAGCAACGGATATTTGCTACCAATATAAAAAGCTCAGCGGAAAATACGAAAATAATCTGGAGCCTATCGTGCATTTCAGAGACTCGGTGATAAGCTGGGGTATCGTGTGTACGGAGGATCTTCCCGCGTTCAATCGCTTCTGCGACGCAATGGAGCGCGGAGACAGCGAAATGTCCTGCGACCTGCGCGTTATCAACGATAACTACGAAATGATATGGATGCGCTACGAGGGCAAGACTACCTTTGACGACGGCAAGCCCGTAAAGGTCATCGGGCGCACCATCGACGTTACCGAGCTGAAAGGCGGAATTGAGACCTCCACTCACGCGGGCAGGGACAGCCTTACGGGAGTGTTTTCTCCCGAGCTTTTCCGCGACTGCGTAATGGAAAGACGCGCGGGAATAAACCGCTATAAAAACGCGGCGCTGATGTCCGTGGGGATCGATGATTTCCGCGCCGTTATGGCGGAGAACGGCATAGATTATTCGGATAAGCTACAGAAGCTCATTGCGGGTATTCTGGAAAATATCTGCTCGGTTGAGCACGACAGCGTGATCTCGCGCGTCCGCGACGGTGAGTTTTTGCTGTACCTCAGCTTTTCCAATCTGTCCTCGCTTGAAGATACGGCGCGGCGCATTATCAAAACTACAGAGGAGCATAAATTTGACGGCGCGCCCGTTACGGTCAGCGTCGGAGTTTCGCTGTTCAAAAACGGACGTAAGCTAGAAGAGGTCTACAAGGAGTCGTCCGCGGCTCTCTTCGAGGCGCAGAAGAGCGGCGGAGGGTGCTTTATGCACTTCACCGCGGCTATGTACAAATTCTCGGCGGAGCATACCGCTATCGAAGGCGCGGCTCTGTCAAGCGGCGCGGCAAAGGTGTACGACCTCATTATAAGAGCGTTTTGCAGTGAAAGTGAACGTTCGCTTATGCTCAAGGCGGCGTTTCAGGCGGCGGGTCAGCATCTCGGCGCCTCGAATATCTATGTGTTCAACAACGACGGAGGAAAATTCCGCCGCTATATGACTTACAATTCCACGGGAAAACCCGAGGAGCAGTGTCCGCGTATCGGTCAGAGCTGTTCGGACGATGACGTGCGCAGAATTTTTGCGGGGCGCAGTAAGCTCCGTCTGCACAGCGCGGGCGAAAAAATAAGCGGACTTTCGCTGGAGAACGGCGCAGTCTGCGCGGAGTGCCGCGCGATACGCTGTAAGGGCGAGGTCGCGGAGTATTTCGCGATCATCTTCGACAGCAGATTTGAGCTGTTGGAGCAGGATCTGCAAATTATCGACGAGCTCGCGAACGCGCTTACCGAAATGTACGCGATGTATATCAACAGCAAGCTCGGCGACCTCGGCGGCAGACTGAAAACCACGATAATCAGCAACCACCGTATGGAGGGTTTTTCGCTTATCCCCGGGACCTTCGTTACGGAGGTTATCGGAGAGAACGCCGCGGAGCATTACGGAATGAAGCCCGGTGACATCTGCTACAAGAAAATGCGCGGCCGCGACGAGCCTTGCGTCAACTGCCCCGCGTTACAGCTCGATAATTCGGATAAGCTGTTCGCGTCCTCAGCGTATTATGACGAGGTCGACCGCCGCTGGTTGGACGTTACCGCGTCTGTCGAGGAAAACGCGTACGGCGAGCGCCGCTACATAATAAGCTCCACGGATATTACGGAATGTCTCGGAAATATCCGTATGGCGGATTCGCTTACGGGCGCTATGACGTTCGATGTGTTTACGGCTGAAGCGCTGAAAGCGACTGCCGAGGAAAATTTTGACAAGACGATGGGCAGTTATGTCGTGGTCATAAACGTTGCGGAATTCCGCAGGATAAACGAGGAAAAGGGCTTTGATCTCGGAAATTCCATACTGGTGTCGATCGCGGAGATAATACAGCGCTGTCTCGGAAACGGAGAGCTTCTCGGACGTTCGGAGGGCTCGCGGTTTGCGGCGCTTTTCAGAAATGCCGACAGCGACGAGTTTATCTCGCGTATGAACTTAATGCTCAGCAGTATCCAGCGGCAGATCTACGAAAAGCTCCACGTTCAGATATATCTCCTTGCGGGAGTATGCGATATGAACGACGATCCCATAGGCTTTATGGGCGCGCTCGACAGGGCTATCACCGCGCAGAAAACCATACGCGACAGGACGTACTATCACGAAAATCTGGTAGCGTTCTATGACGGAGCGCTCCGCGAGAAGATCCGGGAGCGCCGCCATATTGAGGCGAATATGCTGTCCGCGCTTGAAAACGATGAATTCCACGTTTTCTATCAGCCCAAGGTAAACATCGCAACGGGCAAGGTCGTGGGCGCGGAAGCGCTCGTGCGCTGGATAAGACCCGACGGCGAGATAATCTCTCCGGGCAAGTTCGTTCCGATATTCGAGGAGAACGGCTTTATCACCGAAATGGATTTCGCTATTTACCGCACCGCGATAAACGATATAAAGCGCTGGCTCAGCGAGGGCATAGAGGTACCGCTGGTATCGCTGAACGTATCGCGCCACCACCTTGCGGACGACAATTTCTGCCGGAAGCTTAACGATCTCGTTGACAGCGTCGGCGTGCCGCACGAGCTTATCGAGCTGGAGATTACCGAGAGCCTGCTCACCGAAAACCTCAACAAATTGGTCGAGACCGTGACTTGGTTCAAGGACAGAGGGTTCAGAATATCCATTGACGATTTCGGATCGGGGTATTCGTCGCTCAATCTGATAACTATGCTGCCGTTTGATACGTTGAAGATCGACGGAGGATTTTTCCTCAGAAACGACCTCACCGAAAAGAACAAAAAGGTAATCACGTCGGTGGTAACGCTGGCGAAGAGCCTTAACCTCGAGACGGTCTCCGAGGGCGTTGAAACTCAAGTTCAGGTGGACTTCCTCCGCGACCTCGGCTGCGATATGATACAGGGATTTTTCTATTACAGACCGATGACGTGCAGCGATTTCCACAAACTGCTTCAATCTCAGACCGCAAAAGTAATGGTTTAAAAATAATCTGAGCCGCCGAGTAAAATCGGCGGCTTTGTTAATATTTGCGAGTGATTTTATTGCACAAACGATAATTAAAGTTTTTAACGTTTTTAACACGGTTTTCAACTTTTAAAAGGGCATTATAGTGCAAAACGGGCGATTTTTCCTCAAAAACTGTTGAAAACTCTTCCATACTGCTAACTTTTCAACAGTTTTGACCCGCTTTTCAACAGTTTTTACCGTTGAAAATGTGGAATATTTTCAATTCTTTTTTACAAATTGTAATTGATTTTGAACGGTTTTTTCACCTTTGATTTAAAATAAGATCAGCCCCCTGTTATAGGGGGCTGAAATATTTTATAGATATAATTAGGTGTACGGCTGTTTAGTTCCCTCCCATACTGTAATGGGCGTGGGGACGTTGCGTTCTCCGACGAACTTCGGGAGGTCCCGCCACGAAACAAGCGCGGGGTTGCTGAAATACTCTTGCAGCAATTCGTCGCTGAGCCTTTCGGGGTTGGGGTGCGGCGTGCCGAACAGGTCGCACTTGGGCGTTCCCGAGCCGGGGCTTGTTGCCTCGTAAATAAACTCATCGTTCCACGGCATATAGAACAGCCACATTACGCCCTCGTCGACGCACTGCTGCGGGTCGGGGAGATAGCCGCACTCGGTAAGCGCGAGCATTTTTCCCTCGTAGGTAAAGCCCTTAAGCTCCTCGTACTTTTTCGTCTGCGGAGAATGATCCTCCTTATCGGGATACACGTCCGTTCCCGAAATATCGTAGGTGTTGGGGTCTACCTCGCAGAATTTCGTCTGACCGTTCCATACCCAGATAAGGTTTGAGAGCTTGTGGTAATTTTCAAAGCGGTCAAACATCATATACCAAAGTCTCTGATAGGTCTCATATGTTCCCGCCTTGATGGCTTCGCGGTCCTCGGGCTGAACTCCCCACCAGAACCAGCTTCCGCTAGCCTCGTGGTACGGGCGCCAGAGAACGGTAATTCCCGCCGCCTCAAGCTCCTGGAGATAGCTTGCTATCAAGTCCATATCGTGAACAACGATTTCGTATTCCTTAGTTCCCGGAGTGGTCGCGTTGAGCGCGTTCCAGTTGGTTATCTTTACGCCGTCCTGATCCATATAGAACGCGTAGCCGTTTTCGGGGTGGTCGACATCTTTAGGAACATTCCAGTGCCAGCAGAACGTGACCAGACCGTCGCTGTTCTTTCCCCATTCGAGCGCCGCGTCAACAAAGCCGCGGTCGGGGTTGATACCCGTCGTGAAGATAAAGTCAAAGCCTTTCATAGCGGGCAAGTCCTCGAGAGCGTTATAGTAGACCTTATCCTCAAAGGTCTGCTTTAAATTCATCTGCTGCTGTGCGGAGATTATCTGCTTTCCGTAGCCGTCTTTCAGATATTTCCAGACCTTCATCGTTTCGGGGTTATTGCGCGCGTTGAGCGAAACGGGCTGAGACAGGTCGACCTCGCGCTCGGAAAGGCTCTTTTTCAGCGCGTCGAAGTCGGTCTCGTACGCAAGCGCCGCTTCCATATCGACGTCGCCGTCAGCCGTCATTTTAACGGGATTTGAGAGCGCGTTCGGGTTTTCCTCTCCTCCGCTGTTCTCACTTTCGCCGCCGGAGCTGTCCGAAGCAAGGTCGGAATACGCATCGGAAACTCCGTCGCTGTATGCGCCGTCCTTATTATCGCAGGCGGTGAGCGAAAGTATCATCGCAAGCGACAAGATGATCGATGCAAATTTTTTCATTGGGTTCTCCTTTCAAAATAAATTAAAAAGTGACATTACAATCGGGCAATTGCCGAGTGAGTTCTTCTATCTGTTCGTCCGTGAGCGGGTTGTCGGACAAGTTCACCCACGTCAAACCGGTAAGGTTTTGCAGCGGTGAAATGTCGGTTATCTCGTTTTCGAACAAGACCAGATCCACTAAATCGGTATGGTTTTGGAGCGGCGAAATATCGGTTATCCTGTTTTCGGACAAGGACAAATTCGCTAAGCCGGTAAGTTTTGCCAAGGGCGATATATCGGTTATATCGTTGTCGGCTAAGATCAAATACTTCAAACGATCAAGACTGCTCAGCGGAGAAATGTCGGATATTCCACCGGACTCCAAGACCAGATCGTTCAAAACGCTCAGGTTTTCTAACGGGGATAAATCGGTTATTTTGTTGCCGCTCATATATAAAGACGTTAAGCCGTTAAGACTTGCCAGCGGCGAAATATCGGTCAGTTCGGCATAGGACAAATTCAAATACGTCAGACCGATAAGGCTTTGCAGCGGCGACACATCGGATATTTCGTTGAATGACAAGTCCAGGTACGTCAAGCCTTTAAGACCTTGCAGCGGCGATATATCGGATATTTCCATGTCGGACAAGTCCAGGATCGTCAAACCCGTAAGGCTTTGCAGCGGTGATGTATCGGATATTTTGTTGCCGCTCAAATGCAATTCCGTCAAGGCGGTAAGTTTTGACAACGGTGATATATCGGATATTTCGTTGAACGACAAGAACAAACTCGTCAAGCCGTTAAAGCTTTGAAGCGGCGAAATATCGGATATTTCATTGAATGACAACTCCAGCCATGTCAAACCGTTAAGGTTTTGCAGCAGTGAAATGTCGGTTATCTTATTCGACGATATGTCCAAGCGGGTAAGATTAGTCAGCTTTTCTATCTGAGGCGCTATCTCAGCCAGATCTTTATCGGTAAGTTCTGCGTCGAATAAGTAAAGCTCTGTGGTGTCGGCAATATTGTATTCCTTTCCCAGTATCGTGACCGTTCCCATAGAGCCGTATTCGGGCAGGCTACTTCCCTCCGGCTGCGAGCTTTCCAAGCTAACGGTGCTCGTGCTTTCGGATTTTGAGCTGCTCTTTTCGGACGAGCCGCCGGATATCTCATCGTCTTTTGTCTGCGTATCGCCGCTCTTGTTGCAAGCGGTGAGCGAAAGCGCCATTGCCGCAGCTAAAAGCGCCGTAATAAATTTCTTCATCGTTTCTCCTATCTGAAAAGCGTACAATGCCCGCTCTTACGGTAGTAGTCTATCCGCGCCTGAATTACCTCGCGCGTTGTCTTGTAATACTCCGCGAGACAGTCGATACAGAAGAACTCCTGCACATTGCGCGAGATGAGCTTCTGATTTATCGCGATGTCGTCGCTGCCGAGCGGCGCGCCGCATTCCTTACAGGTTTTCCAGTTCGCCATTACCGCGTCTTTACCACCTTAGCGCGGAGCACCATGCAGTCGTGCGGCTCGAGAGTGGTGACAAAGCGCTCGGTGAACGTGCCGAGGTCCTTTTTGTTCCAGCAGTCGTACAGCTCCAGACCGCGCCCCGAAGCGTAGGTCAGTCCAATATCCCAGAACTGGAGCGACATCTCGCCGCTTCTGTCGCCGAAGTTGAACAGACCGATAGCGTAGCCGCCGTCCGACATGGGCTTCACGAGCGCGAAAACGTTCTCGGGGTTGTTCCACTGCTTGATGCAGTACGGTCCGCGGCACTCGATATCCTGATTTATCGCGATAACTTCCTTGTTGGTGAGGATATTGCGCGTAGCTTCGGTCATATTGCGGATATCGCAGCCTATCATCAGCGGCGAATTCATAATAGCCCACAGCGAGAAATGCGTTTTGTACTCGGTATCGGTGCAGCCGCCTATTGCGGGGGGAGCGCCCGCGCCCTCGTCGGCGATAACGTTTACGCCCTCCTCGGAGGAGTTTATCCACTGATTGTTGGATCCGCCGTGCATACCGACTACCAGCATATCAATGTCGTTATGGCAGAAGTTTCCGCCGTAGCACTCATTGCCTATCTGAGACATTGCAAGGCGCTTTATCGACTCCCAGCTGTCCTGAATATCGCCCGTGGAGCGGAACAGGTGCGCGCCGCTCTCGCGTATCCACTTGTACACGTCGTCGTTGCCCCAGTTACACGCCGAGAACATAATGTCGCGTCCGCAGTTGCGCAGAGCGGTGGACATTCTCTTATAAAGTATCTCGCCGGGGATATGGTCGGGCTTGTAGCAGTAGTCGTATTTGAGGTAGTCGATACCCCACTCCGCAAAGGTCTCCGCGTCCTCGAACTCATGCTCGAAGCTGCCGGGGTGTCCGCCGCAGGTGTGAGTTCCCGCGCAGGAATAAATACCGAGCTTCAGACCCTTGGAGTGAACATAATCGGCAACGCTCTTAATGCCGTTCGGGAATTTATAGTGGTCGGGTACCAGTCTGCCGTTTTCGTCGCGCTGTTTTTCGCTCCAGCAGTCGTCGATAACGACGTATTCATAGCCCGCCTCGCGCAGACCCTGCGTTTCAAACGCGTCCGCCGCGGTCTTGATAAGCTCCTCGTTGATCTCCCATGTAAAGGTGTTCCAGGAATTCCAGCCCATAGGTGGTGTCAACCCAAGAAATTTGTTATTCATAAGCAGATTCTCCTATATTTTAATTGAACGCGGAGCCCAACTCCGCCTTGTTTAATTGTACCATAAGGGGCAAAAAAAGTCAATAGTATTTGTTGATGTTTGATTATAAATTATCTTAATAATATTGTGCCTGCCACACAATTATTAAGTGAATGCAGCTTAATATTAAGTCCGTTCTCGCTTAATATCGAAAAGCCGCAGCACCGTAAATTATATATTAAAATCACTTGACAAGGCGTACAAAAAATGGTAAAATATAACTTGTCGGGCACTCACAATTGAGATTATCTTTGACGGCAGTCCGACTGAAAGTGAAAAGGGTTTTGCCCCGAAAAGGGGCTTTTTTATTTAACGGAGGTACATATGCCGATAAGAGAAATGACCGCCGAAGAATATCCGCTTCTGGAGGATTTTCTGTACGAGGCGATATTTATCCCCGAGGGTGTGGAAAAGCCGCCGCGGGATATTATCAAGAACGAGGAGTTACAGGTCTATATACGGGATTTCGGCAGACGTAAAGACGACTATTGCCTGGTTGCCGATAACGGCGGAAAAATCGTCGGCGCTTGCTGGGTGAGGATAATGGACGACTACGGACATATCGACAACGATACGCCGTCGTTCGCGATCTCGCTTTTCGAGGAGTATCGCGGGCGGGGGATAGGCACGGACTTAATGAGGGCAATGCTGGAGCGGCTCAAAGCTAAGGGCTACAAACGCGCTTCCCTTGCGGTGCAGAAAGCGAATTACGCAGTTAAAATGTACAGGAAAGTTGGTTTTGAAATTGTCGGCGAGAATGAACAGGAATACATAATGGCTGTTGATGTGAAAGCGGAGTAAATGCGCGAATACAAGTAAATTTTATGTATAAATTAAGGAGGAAACAGAATGGCAAAGGCAGTAAAAGTACCGACTTTGGAGGAAATGCAGGAGTACCTGAAATTATGGAAAGCGGACCACAAAAACCGCATAAACGACGCGGATCACGCGGCAATGCACAAGGAAATGACACTGCGCATTTTCGCGGAGGATATGACTGACGACGTAAAGCTCACGGCTTGGAAATACTGCAAGGAACTGGCGAAATTCGCTCACGCGCCCGTCTCTCCCGCCGAGTACAAGCGCGTTGAAAAATGGCTCGGCGAGACGTGGCTTATCGACGTTCTGCTCAAAGCGTGCGAGGATTATTATCCCGACCCCGCGTTCAAGTATAACTTTGATACTATCGGGTTTTCCTATTCGATAGCGCTTATTTCGCAGTCGAATTACAGACGGCAGGACTGCCTTGCGCTGCTGGATAAAATAACTCAATATTACGTTAATACCAAGGACGATTGGTATACTGTTCTTTTGCGGAATATGCAGAAGCTCGTCAAGACATTCCCCGACCTCGCGCCGTTTAAGACCGCATTGGAGAGCATTTAACGGAGGATATATGACATTTAAAGCCAAACTTTTCGGCGAGCTTTCCGCCGCCGAGATATACGAAATTCTGAAAGCGCGTTCGCGGGTCTTTCAGCTTGAACAGAACATTCGGTATCTTGACGAGGACGATACCGATTACGACAGTCTGCACTGCTTTTTCGAGGAGAACGGACAGGTCAAGGCGTATCTGCGCGCGTTCCCCGATAACGGGAAAATTCGGTTTGGCAGAGTACTCACCGTAACGCGCGGGCAGGGTCACGGCAAAATGCTTATGGAACGGAGCGTTCGGGCGGCGCGTGAGCGCTTCGGCAAACTCACCGTTACAATGGACGCGCAAAAGCACGCCGAGGGATTTTACAAGAAATTGGGTTTTGCCACGACTTCGGGGGAATTCCTCGAGGAGGGCGTTGTTCATATCGTTATGGAGCTTCCGTTTGAGGAAACAATTGACCGAAAGGATAACGCAATGGACTACAAAATAACCGACTGCACCGACGACGATATTAAAAGGATATACTCCGGTCTTACCGAGAGCAATTCCCGAAAAGTTCCCGAGCTGCAAAACGGCAGATATTTCGAGATAAACAAAAAGATCGCCGACGAAAACGGCGCGGTCATTGCGGGCTGCACCGCCGAGGTAAATTACCGGAACGCTCTGCATATAGGTATGCTTTGGGTAAGCGAGGAATATCAAAAGCGCGGTCTCGGTTCAAGACTGCTCAAAGAGGTTGAAAAAATCGCGGCGGAGAGCGGCTGCACGCTTGCGCATTTGAGCACGTTCGATTTTCAGGCTAAGGATTTTTATATCAAGAAAGGGTATGAGGTATTCGGAACATTGGATAATATTCCCGAGGGGCATTGCAGATATTATCTTAAAAAGATAATCGGATAAGGAGAAATTTATGAAAGATATTAAAAATTATAACGCGCCGAAATACAACGGAGCGGCTTACACGCTTGTTGAGGACGGTATCTACAAGACCGAGGAAAACGGCGATACGGTTTATGTGACATCGCTGTCGTTCGTTCAGGAGCCCGAGCTTGACGAGGGGGAGAATGCGGCGGAGATCTCACAGTATCCGTTGGAGGATCTGCTTGACGAATTCGGCTGTTGGATAAGCGATTTTTACGACGATCTCAATACCGAGGATTCAACCGTTTGTTATCAGGAATTTATGAGCGGCACTTCGGAGGAATTAAAAAACCTGCGGTCGATAATCGGAAAGCACGTTTATGAGAAACAAGACGGACAGTATATCAAGCTCTGCATTGAATAAGAGGAGAATGACCGTTGTTTAAGTGGGTAAGGATTTTCGGCGCTCA
The DNA here is from genome assembly GCA_014799395.1 of Oscillospiraceae bacterium. GTDB lineage: Bacteria > Bacillota > Clostridia > Oscillospirales > Ruminococcaceae > CAG-115. The sequence goes on from JAAVID010000064.1 coordinate 57,990, forward strand.
ATATCTGGGGTTCTGGGCGTTTGGGCTGATAATATTCGCGCTTCAAGAAGTTCCGTATATGGTTATGCCGTTTTTTCATCTTCAGTCAAATCCGATCATGGAAATGCGGGAATCGTCCGTTTTTCTGGATATCTGCGAAAAGGTCTTAGGCTCATCATGTATCGCGATGATGATGTTTATCGTACACAATGACGCAAAATTCTTTTCGACGACCGCGGGCAGGGAACGGCTGTTTTTCTGCATTGCCGCAGCGGTATTGCTGCTGAATTATTTCGGCTGGTTCTTATATTTTACGGGTCATCAAAGCACCGCGGTGATGTTGATATTTATCGTGGCTCTTCCGCCGCTGCTTTATCTTTTTGTGGGGCTTTGGAGGAAAAATATCCCGCTTGCGGTAACGGCGTGCGTTTTTCTGATAGTGCATTTTGTTCACGTTTCGGGGAATTTTAAATTGGAATAAACGCTGTTTCGTAAAATAGTTACGGAATTGAAAAAGGTCATCAAATAAATTTGTAAAGGAGAGAATCTATGAAACTGATCTTACAGCCAACGCCCCTTACCTGCGGACAGGCTTGCATAGCAATGATCGCGGAGAGAAGCGTTGAGGAAGTCATAAAAGATATGAAAACCGATAAGCCCGTGAGTATCGGGCAATTGATGGAAATTCTCGATTTTTACGGGATAGGTCACGCGGACAGGAACAAGCGTATTTCCAAGAAAAATCCCGTCCCGTATCCGTTCTCGATTTTGACCGTCCACACAAACGGGGGCTATACGCATTGGTCGCTGTTGTTTGAAGATCGTTATTATGACCCCGAGTTCGGGTTGATAGAGGGCGAATACACGCACGGAAAAATCACCTCTTTTCTGGAGATATACGGAAAAGCGAATTGAGGAGGATACGGATGAATAGTCTGATCTCAAAAATCGGCGCGGCTGTCGTTACCGTTTCGGTATTTCTTTTCGCGGTGTGTCTGATAACGGATTTCGGCTTCGGGTCGTATTTTGTCTGTATGCTTTTGCCGATAGGGTATATAATGATGTCGGCGGGATTTCATCACGAAAGCGGCGACGATTGCAAGACCGCGGCAAATGTCGGAATGATTTTTTCCGCGGTGTACGCCGTGCTGATTTTTCTTGTGTATTTCGCCCAGACGACAAACGTCCGCCTTGACGATATGAGCGAGCAGGCGTTAAAGATACTCGATTTCAAAAGGGGCGGACTTATATTCAGCTACGCTCTGCTCGGTTACGGAATGATGGCGCTTTCCACATTCTTTATCGGACTGACGATAAAGCCGAAAAACAGGGCGGACAAATGGCTGAAATATCTGATGACAATACACGGAGTTTTTTTCATAGGCTGTTTTATAATGCCTATGACCGGAGCTTTCGGCAGTATGTCCGACGGCGGGACAAGCGTTATCGGCGTGACGGCGCTGCTGTTCTGGTGCGCATATTTTCTGTCGATAGGTATACTGGGATTTTTGCATTTCAATAGTAAGAACCTGTCCGCATAGCCGCTCAACGCTTGTCTTAGTGTGAACGCCTTTAATGCGCGACATCGTGTCGCGCTGGGGCGTTCACCTTAAGGCATCGTGCCTTGCGGCAAATTTTTCCGAGTACTGCGTCAAAGCTCCTTGGCGTACATACAGTACGCCTGCGTCGCAGCGTTTTGCGTGCAACGCATAATGCGTCCTTGTACTCGAAAAAATTTGCAAAGAATTGCTTTGCAATTCTGGCGCAATCCAAGCATTTCGGGCTATGTGGACAGGTTCTAAAAAGTGATTTTTCACGAGTACTAAAAACGACTTGCCGCCTTTGGCAATTCGTCTTATAGAAAATCGGTGTCGAGCGTTCCCGCCCGGCACCGATTTTTATACCTCTCGCGCTATAAAACCTTTTGTTATTTCTTCTTTATCGGAAGAAGCAAGTCGAGCTGCCCGTCAATGCCGTTTTCGGGCCACCCCATATGCGAGGAGTATACCCAGTTTAAATGCTCCTCCAGACAGCCGCCCATTATCTCGTCGCCTTGCTCGCTGTAATTCGGCTCGTATTGGGCGTTGTTGTACGCCCACTTCTCCAGCTCCTGCCAGAGGTGGAAGTCGGGGAACTTGATAGTCAGCGCGGCATACAGTCCGCCGTCAAAATGCTTTTTGACTAATGGCGCGGGCACGTCCATATCGTCGGGTATAGTGACCCAGACCTCATAGCCGTGAATATCTCCCTCAAGTACTCCGGGATTCGGATGATTAAAGCCGAAATACCGCGCGTCGGGCTTTATCTCGTACAGCTTGCTTTCGCGGATAAATTTGTCCATAGGCTCGCCGACCGTTTCCTCGGGTTCTTTCCCGATGACGTGATTTGACGCGACCGTAAACGGCGGCAGCAGCACTATCCTCACCAAAGGCTCATTTTTGTTTTCGCTCATATCTGCGCTCTCCTTTAACATTTTTTCGGAAGATGAACTCTTCCTTTTTTAATTATAGTGTACGACATCGTGTCAAAGTCAAGTGTTTTGCGAAAACTTTTTTCAAAAAGAATTGCGGCGTGAGCTTTCTGACAACGCCGCAATTTTCCATACCTTAATCCTTTTTGCTCTCCCTTTTCTTTATCGGAAGAAGCAGATCAAGCTGCCCGTCAATGCCGTTTTCGGGCCACCCCATATACGAGGAGTAGACCCAGTTCAAATGTTCCTCCAGACAGCCGCCCATTATCTCAAAGCCAAGTTCGCTGTAATTCGCCTCATAATCGGGATTATCCCACGCCCACCTGTTGAGCTCGCACCAGAGATTAAACTCGGGGAATTTTATCGTCATTGCGGCATACAGTCCGCCGTTAAAATGCTTTTTGACCAAAGGCGCGGGAACCTCCATATCGTCGGGGATAGTTACCCATACCTCATAGCCGTGAATACCGTCCTCAAGCACACCGGGATTCGGGTGATTAAATCCGAAATACCGCGAATCGGGCTTTATCTCGTACAGCCCGCTTTCACGGATAAATTTGTCAACAGGGTCGCCGACGGAAGCCTCGGGGTCTTTGCCGATAACGTGATTTGAAGCGACCGTATACGGCGGGAGCATAACTATTCTCACATTAAGTCTCTTGTCAAGACTTTCGTTAGCTTGGTCGAGCTCGCTTATGCTGATGTTCGTTTTCTCTTTTAAAGTAGTCTTTGGGAGAGAAAGCGCTTCTACCGCTTTCATCAGTACGTTGTTGCCGAGCAGATACACCCGCGCCTTTGACTGCGTAGCCTCGTCGAGATGTGAAATAAACATATTCAGCGCGCTGCGGACGGTCTCGAGCGACTTTATCTCGCCGTCGAGCTCCTCAACGCTCTCGCGGAGAATTTCCAGCGTTTTCATCTGATCGCTGTCCTGCAATATCACCGCGATCTTTTTTAACGGAATACGCAGCTTGCGCATAACGATAATGAGTTGTAAGCGCTTTACGGTCTCCTCGTCATAGCACCTGTACGCGTAATCGTCCTTGTGAAACGGCGTTATCAGTCCCACTTTCTCGTAGTACCTCAGCATTCTCGGCGTAACGTCAAGGCTCTGCGTGACCTGGCTTATGGTATACTCCATATACATCTCTCCTTTCGACTTTAATTATTATTATAACGTATGACACCGTGTCAAAGTCAAGAGGGAAAAAATATTTTTTTACAGAGGGTCTTTTCCCCTCTGTATGCGGAGAGAATGCCGTTACTTTGACTTATAGTACAGCATACAATGACAATACCCCTCAAAATCGGGATCGGCTATCTGCCCTCGGAATTCCTCGCAGATACACTTGTTCTCGGGAATTTTCTCGCGCTTGCACGGACAGTATCCGCCGCTTTTCTTTAACCCCTCGCGTATCATTTCCACTATTTCCCTGTTCTCGTTTTCCTTGACTGCCATAAGTTCACCTCGCAAAATAATGACCGTTTGATTTTAAGAAAATTGCGGTGCCAAGCGAGTAGCTCGACACCGCAATACTTCTTTAGTATGCGCCGTAATTTCCAAATCAGTCGATCTCAACGGAAATTTTCTCGTTGGCACGAACAGCACCCGCGCGCATTACCGTGCGGATCGCCTTGGCAATTCTGCCCTGCTTGCCGATAACTCTGCCCATATCGTCGGGACCGACGTGCAGATGATACACGATAACGCCCTCCTCGTTAGGCTCGTCAACACTGACCTCAACGGCGGTCTTATCCTCAACCAGCGCAGTAGCAATAGTAATAAGAAGTTCTTTCATCATAAGTTTCCCTCCATAGGGGTTAAATGCCGTGGTAAATTATTGCCTTGATCTCGATGAATTCCTAAAATACCTATGCTTATTTAACCTTTGCTTAAAAAAATCACTTTAAAAGTCTCTTGACTGTATCGGTGGGCTGTGCGCCCTTCTTGATCCATTCCTCTGCCTTTTCCTTGTCTATCTTGACAACAGCGGGCTCCTTGGTAGGATCGTAGTAGCCGATCTCTTCGATGAAACGGCCGTCGCGCGGAAAACGCGAGTCGGCAACGACTACACGGTAGAACGGGGCTTTCTTAGCGCCCATTCTTCTCAGTCTGATTTTAACTGCCATAAGATGTATCTCCTTTCAATTTTTTTATTATTATAAAATCAAGCATGCACTTGTTTTTATCGTTTCTGCATTACCCAAACACAAACAGCATTACAATGCCGCCTATAAACATAACAATTCCTTGAACCAGTGTCAGCCAGCCGCCCGAATAATACGTTCCGTGAATACTGCTGTGTTCTTCGGGAGGATAGAAACGCGCCTTCCTTATCCAATGGAAGATAAAACCTATCCCTACAAGGATAATTACCCAACAAAACAGGTGTATAGGCTTTTTCCCGTAGTCAAAGTCATTCATTTGTTACCTCGCGATTTACATTCCGGGAAAGCCGCCCATTCCCCCCATATTCATGGGGAATCTCGGCATGCGCTTTTTCTTGCCCTTTCCGGCGAAGCCCATCTGCTTCATGACCTTCTGCATCTGGTCGAACTGGCGGAGCAATTGATTGACCTCCTCGACCGACGTACCCGAACCCGCCGCAATTCTGCGCTTGCGTTTCGCGTCGATAATAGAGGGTTTTTCGCGTTCCTTTTTCGTCATCGAGGAAATAATTGCCTTGGTACGCGGCATTTTCTTTTCGTCAATGTCCTCGTCCTTTATCTTCCCCGCAACTCCGGGTATCATATTCAGAAGCGAGCGTATATTGCCCATTTTCTCGATCTGCTCAAACTGCGCGTACAGGTCATTCATATCGAACTTGTTTTCCTGGAGCTTCTTGACGGCTTTCTCCGCTTCCTTTTCGTCAATGGAAGCCTTAGCCTTGTCGATAAGCGTGAGCACGTCGCCCATTCCGAGAATACGGCTCGCCATTCTGTCTGGGTAGAACGGCTCCAAGTCCTCGGGCTTCTCGCCGATACCCGCGAACTTTATCGGCTTACCCGTTATCGCGAGAACGGTAAGCGCCGCGCCTCCGCGCGTATCGCCGTCGAGCTTCGTAAGAATAACGCCCGTAATGTCCAGCGCGCTGTTAAAGCTCTCCGCGACATTGACCGCGTCCTGACCCGTCATAGAGTCGACAACGAGAAGTATCTCGTTCGGCTGAGTTGTAGCCTTTATATCCTCAAGCTCTTTCATCAGCGTTTCGTCGATATGCAGACGACCCGCCGTATCGAGCAGAACGGTATCAAACCCCTGATCCTTGGCATATTTGATTCCGTGCTGAGCTATCTCAACGGGGTTTCCTTGCCCCTCGTCAAAAACGTGAGCGCCTACCTTTTCGCCGACGATATGCAGCTGCTCTATCGCCGCGGGACGGTACACGTCGCACGCCACGAGAAGCGGTCTGCGGTTCTGCCCCTCGAGCCACTTCGCGAGCTTCGCGCAGTGCGTGGTCTTACCTGCGCCCTGCAATCCGCACATCATTATAACGCACGGCGGCTTGCTCGGGAAATTCAGCTTTGCGGTGGTGTTACCCATAAGCTCGATAAGCTCTCCGTGAACTATATCAATGACCTGCTGCGCGGGCGTAAGGCTGTCCATAACCTTTGCGCCGAGCGCCTTTTCGCTGACCTTATTCACAAAGTCCTTAGCGACCTTGAAGTTTACGTCCGCGTCCAGAAGCGCCATGCGAACCTCGCGCATAGCGTCCTTTATATCCTTTTCGGTGAGCTTTCCGTGACCTTTCAGCTTGCCGAAAACGTTATTCAATTTTGTTGACAATCCCTCAAAAGCCACGTCCGCACCTCCTAGATCAGTTCTTCTATATCGTTAAGAGCGCTTTCAAGCTCCGCAAACCGCTTATCGCCGTATTCTCCGTTCAGCTCGGCGGCGATGTTCTTTGCCTTGGCGAGCTTCGCCGTAACGGACTTGTGCCGCTCCGCCATACCGAGAATGCGTTCAAGCTCCAACAGCCGTTTTTCGCCCTTTTTGATGAAGTCGTTGACCGACTGCCTCGAAATTCTGCCCATTTCCTCGGCGATCTCCGATAACGTCAGATCGGCATTATACCGCAAGTCCAGCGCCTCGTGCTGACCCTTTGACAACACTCCGCCGTAAATATCCAACAGCAACACAAAATCTATATTCATAACGCGCCCTTTCGGGTGTAAAGTAAATTTCCGTTACACCGACAGATAATATTATAACAGAAAAAATCCCCTTTGTCAAGGGGTAAATCCAAAAATTTTTAATGTCCGCGCAAATCAAGCTCCGAGTACAATTGAATAATGAAATCATCGTCCTTTCCCAAAGCGTATACTATATAATAATTGTCGGAATTTATCTCGGTGTTGAAGCTGTAATTTCCGTGATCCGTGACGGTTATCTCCTGCCCGACTTGACGGTCTACCGAGCAATACTCAACCCTTTCGGAGTAGAATTTTTCCAGCTCTTCAAACGGCAGTGTGCTTTCTATCAGCAACGCGCCCATATACTGCATACCGTTCCCGTTGCCCCACAGCTTGGCGGCAATGGACTTCCTCTCGGCTATGCGCGTGTTTTCGGGGAGCGGAATTGCGCTCAGCTCGTCCGCGACTTTCTTGGCGTGCAGGTCGTTGACTACGGGGATAGAAACGCAGAACGCGTGACCCAACAGCACGACTGCCGAAACGATAATTAAAACCGCTTTGCATTTTCTTGTCATATTACATTTCCCTCAAATAACAAGTGAAGTTGCGAACCTCTATCCTGCCGAACGTACAGGTAACGTCTATTCCGAATTCCGCCCAATACCGCGCCCCGTCCGTTTCGATAATTTCAAAGCACGGAGTTTTCCCCCAACGTGTACTGCCCTCAAACGAGTTGGTCGGGCGTTCGTCTAATACAAGCTCGTTCAGCTTTTCATACATTTTCAGTCTGCCTTCGGGAGTAGTGTCGGTAAACTCTTCCTCCGAAATAATCTTCCGCAAGTCCTTTGACAGCATTTGATATGTCAAAGAGTTCTCCCAGCCGTACGAGCACATATCCATACAAAAATAATGACCCTTATCCGAATCAAAAATATAATGATAAAAACCCGCCGTAATCAGCAGAACAGCGAATATCAATATATTACATCTGACGATTTTCTTTCTTGACATTCCTTGACCTCCTTTGCCGCCGATCTGCGGCGCTTCCGTGTAAATACCGCAGTCAATATTGCCAATACCACGCATACCGTACCGATCGCCACGCCCGCGTTAAATCGTCTCAAATATTGACTTTGCGCCGTCAGGTCGATATAATAATCGCTCCTGATACCGACCCCATATCTTGCGGCAATATCGCGCTCTATAGATTTCATTTCCTGCGGAACGCGGAATTTTTTTATCGTGCCGCGCCAAAGTACGGTCTTGTTCGCCGCGCCGTTTTCCCCGTTGAAATTATTCTCTGCCCACGAGCTGTTGGCTTTTACAATGGTTGCATACTCGTTGTTATTTGAGTAAACCGAGTAAACCGCGTAATAGTAATCCTTATGTCCCGTGAACGGGCTTTCATATGTGTATATCGGAACTCCGTAGTCGACGACGAACTCCACCCTGTCCCCGATATTTAGCTGATTGCTGTTATTTAACGGTCTTATCAGCCCGATAACGGAGGACGCGACAAGCCATACGCTTACAATGCCGAGCAGCGTAAGAAAAGCCTTACCCCAAACGCGTTTACTCTTTTTCATACGAAACCACCCTTTTCCTCCCGAATATCTTGAACACCAGCCCGGCCGCAGCGCACCCGATAACTCCGCCGAGCGCGTTTGTTATCACGTCGTCAATATCGCCCGCCCGTCCGAAGATCGGCTGAACAAGCTCCACAACGCAGGTCGTTCCCAGACAGATAAGATCGACCTGCCACCACTTCAGCCTCCGAAACGCTATCGGCAGCAGAAAGCCCAACGGCACGAACAGCGCGACATTCGCGAGTATCTCAAAATCGTGCAGCAGTCTTAACGGCTTAAAATCGACAAACAAACAGCGAAATATCTCGTAATTCCGAGCGTAATATCCGCCGCGCGATATATCCAAAATCGCCGCAGGGTCGGACGTCAGTATATCAATAAACTCAAACACGGGGAACCATACAATATTCACCAGCGCCGCGAAGTATCCCGCCAACAGCGCGTTAGCCGTTTCCGCCAACATCGGCTTGCGAGCCTTGTGCCGAGCCCTCAGCCAAACCGCGCGGACGGGAATATAAACCGCCGTCGCGATGACCGCGCAGAACGCCGCGGATTCTATATTGTAATAGCGAATTATCGTCTCTATCCTCACGCCGCTCCCCCCTTTTTTGAGATTATAACATATTTCCCGCGCTAATGCAAGCGATATGACAAAAATGTAAGAAAATCGTAAGTGTTTTTATTCTTTGATAAAAAAATATATAAAGCCGTTGACAATGAGACGATTTTGTGATACAATATATAGTGTATGAGTGTGTGATTTGGAAAGAGGATGCCCCGATGAATTGGTTTTTGTTCGTGTTAAAGTCTGTGATTGTGATAACATGCGGAGAAGTGGTGTTACAACAACTTGCTATCGGAATTGTGGCAATTATTTTTGGGGTAAAGCTGATAAAAAACAACAAGAAATCAAATGCGTGGAACATACTGTATTTACTGCTCATTGGTGTTGGAGTGGTATGCATAGGCATGGCGGTCTTGATTGCCATAGTCATTTTCATATTTTGTTATGCGCTGACATAATAAGGCTTGCACCGTTAGCTGTACGGCAAGGGAGGGAAATGTGATGAAATGCGAGCGCTGCGGCAAAACGTTCGACGAGACACAGCAGGACTACTGCGGTTTTTGCAGAACCGTTCACAATAAAAAAGGCGAGGCTATCCGCGATTTAAAGGGAATTCTCCGCTATATCGCCGATCGCTGCGGCGAGCGTACGATCCTCGACAGGCGGCGCACCGACGCTCTTATCGCGGACTATTTCCCCAAGGAGACCGCCGCGAGACGGCTGTGCTATGTCGCGCTTTACGACGGCTGCGCTCAGAAGCTGTATGCGGTCCGCGAAAAGCCGTTTGAAGTGCGTTGCGCGGCGGGAGCAAGGTGTATAAAGTCCCTGCGCGATGAGATAGGACTTAAAGGCAGAGTAGCCGCGGAAGCGGTCGAAGCGGTGGGCTGCGCGGTCGGGTGTGAGATCTCGTTCAAGAAGTCCGAGGCGCTTCCCGCAAGCGAGACCGAGAGCCGAAAGAATATAACCGACCCCGCCGAGCAGTATTCTCTCGGACGGCATTTCGACCGTATCCACGAGTACGAAAAGGCGCTGTACTGGTTCGAGTCCGCGGCGCTTCAAGACCACGGCGAAGCGGAATATTATATGGGAAGCTACCGCCTTGAGGGGCGCGGCGGGATACAAAATCTCGAGCAGGCTCGCGAGTGGTTCGTGCGCGGCGCGGAAAACGGCGTTGCGCAGTCAGAATATATGGTCGGCTACTTTTTCGCGGAGGGTATCTCCTGCGAGGTCGACGAGGACAAGGCGTTCAACTGCTTCTTAAACGCGGCGCGAAAGGGCTGCGCGGAAGCGATAAATATGGTCGCTCTCTGCTACGAGAACGGCGTGCATACCGAAAAAAATCCGGAGCTCGCTCAAAAGTGGCGCAAACAGCTCGAGGGCGGCGAACCCGTAGTCATCGCGCCCGAGAACGAAGCTCCCAAGCTCCCCGACCCCGACGTTGAAACGCAGAAGTCTCTCCCCGACGACGGCGAGGAGCTGTATCAGAGCGCAAGGCGCTGTCTGGCGGAAAAGGATATGGAGGGCGCGGCGCTGTTCTACAAGCAAGCCGCGGAAGCAGGTCACGCGCGGGCGCAGTGCTCCTACGGAAAGTGCCTGTACACGGGCAACGGCGTGCCGAAAGACCCCGCCGAGGCATTCCGCTGGTTCAAGTCCGCCGCCGAGCAGGATCTGAATATCGCGCAGTACAATCTCGGCGTAATGTATCTGAAAGGCGTTTACGTTCCCAAGGACTTGACCGAGGCAAAGACGTGGTTTGAAAAAGCCGCGGATAACGGTCACGAGGACGCGGCGAAGATACTGAAAAAATTAACTCACAACGGGTGATAGTCTGTTACAGACAGGCTCAAAGCTATAAAGCAGTTTATTCGGCGATGATTTTGAAAGGCTTCCAAACATCGACAATTTCCAAAAAGGATAACATTTTACGGAGGATAAATTATGAAAGCAGCAGTTATTTTAACGAAATGCAAGCAGTCTCACGACCTGTTCGGCATACGCACCGAGCAGCGCGAGGACGGCGACTGGTACGCTACATGGGCGTTCAAGGTAAGCGAGCATACGGCGGGGCGCGAGAAGTTCGGCGATACCGAAATCTCGGGCAACGTGTACGTTACCACCGAGTACCCGTCCTGCCCGTACTGCGGCGCTAAGGGATTTTTCCAGTGCAGCGAGTGCGGCAAGACCACCTGCTGGGACGGCGAGAACGAGACCGTCTGCGAGTGGTGCGGAAACGCCGCGGAGACCGCCGCGGAGGAGAGCTTTGAGTCGCTCTCGGGAGGCGGATTCTGATGCTGAGGATAGGCGACAGCGTTCCGCTCGAGCTGGGCGGAAACGCGACGGTAACGGCAGTCCTCGGCGCGGGCGGTCAGGGAACGGTCTACCGCGCGGAGTTCGCGGGGAAGGAGTACGCGCTTAAGGTGTACTTCCCGAATAAGCTCCGCCGCCCCGACATTTTCCGCGACAATCTGCGCACGCTCTGCGAGGACAAATCGGCGCACGGCGCGTTCCTTATGCCGCGCCTGCTCACCGCGCAGATCGACGACAGCTTCGGCTTTTTAATGGATATTATTCCCGAGGAATACAAGCCGTTTTCGGATATTCTCAACGCGCGTGTTAAGCTCTCGGGGCTTTATTCCGTGGTGAATTCCGCGATAAAGATAACGGCGGCGTTCCGCGAGCTTCACAACAGCGGAAAGAGCTACCAGGATATGAACGACGGCGGCTTTTTCATTCGCCCGTCCGACGGCGACGTGCTCATCTGCGACTGCGACAACATAGCCCCCTACGGCGAACATCTCGGTATCGCGGGAAAGCCGGGGTATATGGCGCCCGAGATAGTCCGCGGCGAAAAAGCTCCCGACAAATACACCGACCGCTATTCGCTGGCGGTAGTCCTGTTCCGTCTGCTGCTGCGCGGCGACCCGTTAGAGGGCGGACGCGTTCTGAAAAGCGTGTGCCTCACCGAGGAAGCGGAGCGGCGGCATTACGGCTTCGAGCCTATTTTCGTTTACGACCCCGAGGACGACAGCAACCGTCCCGTGCGCGGCGTTCACAACAACATAATAAAATTCTGGCGCATTATGCCCGATTACATAAGAGAAGCGTTTGAGTTTTCGTTTACGACGGGTCTTAACGAGCCGTCCAAGCGGCTTATCGAAAAGCAGTGGCTCGACCTGCTCAAACGTCTGCGCGGCGATATTACCGCGTGTCCGTGCGGAATCCAGAATTTTCTCCCTGCCGTTGAGACCGACGACGAGGGCAAGCTCGTCTGCCCGTGCGGAACGCATTACGCAAAGCCGCTGTCGCTTGTCGGAGCGAAAACGAGCGTGCTCCTGTTCGACGGCGCGAAGCTGTTCAACGAGAACGTTTCGCTTGAAGCCGAGGTAGTCCGCAACAAGAAAAATCCCGCGCTCTGGGGCTTGAAAAATCACGGCTCGGAGGACTGGGAATGTACCCTCCCGAACGGAGATGAAAAGACTATCGCGAGCGGAAAAGCCGCGCCTATCTTCACGGGAACCAGGATAAAAGTCGGCGACGAAAGTTTTGAAATAACCGACTGATCTTTTGGAGGTCAAAATGCCGAAAAAGATAAGGCTTATAATAAACTCGGTATTCTCGGTAATGCTGCTTTGGCTGTTATTTTTCAAGCTGGACAGAATGTTTTCTCATTGGATAGAGCTTTCTCAGCGGTGGGGCTTTGCCGAAGAACCGCCGTCAATGTGGGCGCTGCTGATGGTTTTCGGTATTTATCCTATGATGTTGATAACGGCGCTGTCCGTGTGGCTGAGCGGCGCAGCGCCGATAGTGCTGAGCGCGGTCGGAACAGTCGGTTCGTTTGCGATCTATTGCTTTGAGCTGTTCATAACGGCGCTGTACGAAGCGCATAACGACAGCACTTACGTCGGATTTGACCCGCTCGTTTCGGCAATGACAAATGTTATCGCGTTTTTTATGCTCGCTATTTCGATAGCGGAGGTCATCATAAAAAGAAAAAATAAACTAAAAGGCAGAACGATATGAAATATCAGAACCCCGTAGTAAAGGGCTTTTACCCCGACCCGTCCGTCTGCGCGGCGAACGGAAAATATTATCTTGTGTGCAGCTCGTTTCAGTATTTCCCGGGAGTGCCGCTGTTCGAGAGCGGCGACCTTGTCAACTGGAAGCAGATAGGTCACGTCCTCACGCGGAAAAGCCAGGTAATGCTGGATAAGGTCGCAAGCTCGGGCGGAGTTTTCGCGCCGACTATCCGTTTTAACAACGGGCGTTTTTATATGGTGACTAACAACAACTCCACGGGCAAAAATTTCTATGTATACACCGACGATATTCACGGTGAATGGAGCGAGCCCATTGAAGTCGACCAGGACGGCATAGACCCGTCGCTCTACTTCGAGGACGGCCGCGCGTACTTCATCAGCAACGGCTCGGACGACGAGGGCAAGGGCGGAGTAGTCCAGTGTGAAATAAACACCGCGACGGGCGAAAAGCTCTCTCCGAGCAAGTGTATATGGACGGGCTCGGGCGGACGTTTTCTCGAAAGTCCGCATATGTACAAAATCAACGGAACATATTACCTTATGGCGGCGGAGGGCGGCACGGAATACGGTCACATGATAACCTGCGCGCGTTCCGAGAGCGTGTGGGGACGATTCGAGAGCTTCCCGAACAACCCCGTGCTCACCAACCGCAACAAAGCGCCGTACATAATTCAGGGCGTAGGTCACGGCGACCTTATCCAAGACAAATTCGGCGACTGGCACATTTTGTGTCTCGGCTTCCGTCAGCTCGGGATATGGTCGGCGTATCATAATCTCGGGCGCGAGGTGTTCCTTGTTCCCGTGACGTTCAACGAGGACGGCACTTTCTTCGCGGGGAATGACGGCACTTGTGATTTCGAGTACGAGATAAAAGGCGATTTTTCGCAGGAAGAGTGCAATCGTTACACGTTCGCGAATTCTCGGCTTGAGTGGGTAAATCTCCGCCACCCCGTAACGGGAAATTACGAGCTCTCCGACAATAAGGCGATACTCCGCGGAACGGAAAAAACGCTCGACGACGTTGACAACCCCACGTTCCTCGGAATACGTCAGCGCGAGTTTATCGGAACTATCCGCGCAAGGGTAACGCTCGAAAGCGGCGAGGCGGGTCTCACCGCGTATATGTGCGAGCAGGAGCATTACGACATCGCCATTCGCAAAACCGAACACGGCTATGAAGCCCTCGCAAAGCTGAACATCGGCGGCATAAAGCACATTGCAGGCACTTGCCCGATAAGCGGAAGCGTGGAGCTTATCATCGAAATGGACAACAACGGTTACAAGCTGATAGTCTCCGATAAAGACGGCGAAAAATGTCTCGGCTACGGTCAGTCGAAATATCTGTCGAGTGAGGTCTCGGGCGGATTTACGGGGGTAGTCCTCGCGCTGTATGCCGTTGGCGGAACGGCGGAGTTCACCGAGTTTGAGTATACATTATAAAGGGAAGTGGATATAATGGACGATTTGTTTGTTACCCCCGAGGGGCATAAAAATTTCAAGGCAAAGATTCTTTTTAAAGAAATGGGAAAGATACAGTGGGGCGCGGTGGCATATATTGAGAAAAACGGCGGCGGTCCTGAGGGAAATCACACTCACAGTGATAATCATATTTTTATTGTTGTTGACGGTGAGGTCGAGGTATTCTTGAATGAAGAAAGCCATATTGTAAAAAAGGACGATATGTTTTTCGTTGACGGAATGATACCACACTCTATATGGAATCACGGCGAATCGACAGCAAAAGTAATCAAAATTTCTGTTGCAAGAGAAGAGGCGTGACATGGAAGTTACTATCAGAAAAGCCGAACCGCGCGATATTCCGCGGATTATGGACTTGCTGTCGCAGGTACTGGAGGTTCACGCCGCGGGTCGCCCGGACTTGTTCAAATCGGGAACGACAAAGTACGCGCCCTCGGAGCTTGAAGAGATAATCGCGGACAGCGAGCGCCCGATATTCGTAGGCGAGCATAACGGCACAGTCCAAGGCTACGCGTTCTGTATGTTTCAGCGGCATAAGGAGCAGAACACTCCCGAATTCACCACGCTGTATATCGACGACCTCTGCGTTGACGAAAAGTCGCGCGGAATGCACGTCGGCAAGGCGCTGTACGAGTACGTTCTCAAATTCGCCAAGGAGAGCGGCTGCTACAACGTCACGCTGAACGTCTGGGCGTGCAACGAAAGCGCGATGAAGTTTTACGAGAAATGCGGACTATCGGTGCAGAAGATCGGAATGGAAAAGATACTGTAAAAAATCGGGGGAGCAAGCGCTCCCCCTTTATCGTATGGGTAGGAAATTAACTTAGTTTACGGATATTGTGGTATTGCCCACGATAAGCGCCTCAACGTCCGCGACATCTACGGGGTAGAGCCACTCGAACATAGGATCCTGCGCATAGCTCGTATTACCGCCATCTGCTGTTTCGGTATAGTAAGAAGAACGTTTGTTGCCATCCTCAAACGGGCGGAACGCCTTAGCGTCCATAACCGTGCCGTCCTTGAGCTTTATCTTGAACTCATTGTAAATATCGTTTACGTTGATAGTGTTTGCGGCGATGTTTCCGTTTTCGTCGGGCGATTCAACCGCCTGCTCGCCCCAGTCAACTCTGAAGCATACGCTGAACGGCGTGAGCTGAATGTGACTTACATTTCCCTTAGCTCCCGTAGAAAGCGTTATCTCGTTGTCCTTGTAAATGTCAAGACTGTTGCTGTCGTCAACAAAGCCGAGGTCAACGGTGTATTCTTCTCTTGAACCGCCGTATACAAAATCGCCGTTCTCGTCCTTTGTCAGCTTTTCTATTTCAAGCGTTACGTTCCGACCAGCCAGTGACGCGCCCGAAACCGCGTGCTTAAGGCAATAATGCGCGATATTATCCTCGCTGCCGAGATAAAGCGTATGCTGCTCCGTCGCCATGTGTATGTGTTTCCAGCTCCACTCTTGCGAGAATGCGGGGTCGTCGGCAGTTCCCGCCGCGTTCAGAACGCGGTTATAGTCCACATACAATTGAAGATCGGCTATTGTGTGCATAACACCAAGCTTTTCTCTTTTTTCCTCGGGCACGGCGTCGTCAAACACAACGTCATAGAACAACATCATACTGTGAGGGTCGGCGGCTACGCCTTTCATCTGAACCTCGCCGCCGTCAAACTTGAATACATCGGTAAGCTCCTTGCCGCCGACCGTGGCAAAGTTGAAGTCCTTAAAGCTCACGCCGTCGGGAATTTCTTCCGCGTTCTTGCCGAAAATATCCGCAATAGCCGCGGGGATATTCCAGTCATATGCCGCCGAAACCCCGATAGTAGTGCTGAGCATTACCGCCGCCGCGACTGCGGGGATAAGAATTGCTTTTCTCCCAAATCTTTTCTTTTCGTTTGAATTGCCCATATTTTCCGCCTTTCTGTCGAGAACCGCGTTAAGCAGTTCATCATCGCTCATGCGGGGAGTTATCTTGTCAAAAAGCTCTTTGTATTTATTATCCATACTCATTCCTCCCTCAAGAGCATATCCCTTAAGCGTTCTCTCGCACGCGAGAGCCGAGTTGTGACCGAAGTCGCCGAAGCCCCGACAATATCCGCGATCTCCTTTACAGAGTACCCCTCATAGTAGTACAAATGAATTACGGCACGGTATTTGGGCGGCAGCGACATCACGACCTCCAGCAGCTCGGATTCTTCCTTTTCGAGCGCGGGGATATTTTCGTCAAGCTCCTCGAATTGCGTTGAACGCTTAGACCGTAAGAGGTTTTTCGAGAGATTTATCGTGACCCGTATAAGCCAAGCCTTGCAGTTTTCGGGCGCGTCGAAGCTGCCCTTGTAGTCCATCAGCTTTATAAAAGCGTTCTGGCAAATATCCTCGGCGTTTTCGCTGTTATGCACATACCCGAACGCAAGTCGGTAAAGGGTACCGTGAAACATTCGTATATATTTCTCCAGCTCATCGTTAGTCAAAATCTCTCACCTCCGTTGAACCTTTTCACATAGTCCGAAATGCTTGGATTTCGGAGCAAATTTTTTCGAGTACAAGGAAAAGCGACGCAGACGTACTTTATGTACGTCAAGGAGCTTTGACGAAGTACTCGGAAAAATTTGCCGAAAGACAAGCGTTGAGCGGCTATGTGAAAAGGTTCTGAAAGACGTCTTTCACTTATAAGACAATTCAAATCGGCAATATGTCACATTAAAAAATAAAAAAATCAAAAAAGCGCCCCCGTCGGGCTGAACGCCAAACGGGGGAACAAAAAGAAAGGAGGTAAAAATGAAAAACATTGAAACAATCAAAAAATCAAACTACGCCGCCCTTGCTGATGTAAACGGGGAAGTCGGCAGAACCCGTGATAGTGCGGTTCTTGGTAATGGTAACGTCCTTGTCCGCGATAGCGTTGATAAACGAAGCCTTTTCCTCGATAACCGCGCCCTGCATTACGATACTGTCCTTGATAACCGCGCCCTTGCCTACCTTAACGCCGCGGAACAGCACGGAATTCTCAACATAACCCTCGATAATGCAGCCGTCCGCAACCAGCGAGGACTTAACTGAGCAGTCGATACCGTACTTAGCCGGAGCAACGTCGCGAACCTTGGTGTAGATAGGCGTAGCGAGCGAGAATACCTCTCGCGAAATATCGCGGTTCTTCATATCCATTGTCGCCTTGTAGTATGTTTTCATCGAGTCGATTATCTCGAAATACTTGTCGTACTTATAGCCCATAACCTTGTAGTCGTGCAGCTTGTGCTGGAGAATATCGGTCTCAAAGCTGTACAGACTGCGGCATTCGCTCTCGCGGATAAGCCCGTCGAGGAACGCTCTGCGCATTACGTAAACGTTAAGAGCAACATTCATCTCGCCGCTGATAGCGGGTCTTGCCAGTACGTCGTAAACTACCTTGTCCTCGTTTACGCAGAGAACGGTCTGTGTAACGGCTCTCTCTACTGGATAAACGCCGCTTCCGTAAACGCAGGTGATGTCCGCGCCGCTCTTCTCGTGGAAGTCAACGATAGGGCGCATATCCATATTTGCAATGACGTTGCTGTCCGCCATTACAACGTACTCCGCGTTGCTCTCGCGGATAAACTCGGCAGCGCCCGCGAGCGCCTCCAGTCTGCCGCGGTAAATGCCCGTGCCCTCTCTGCCATACGGCGGAAGAATATGCAGACCGCCCGTCTTACGAGCCAGATCCCACTCCGAACCCATTCCGAGGTGGTTCATCAGCGAATAATAATTCTGCTTGGTAATAATGCCGACCTGTGTAATGCCCGAGTTTACCATACCCGACAGCGGGAAGTCCACCAGACGGTACTTGCTTCCGAACGGAACGCTTGCCATCGCTCTCGCCTTAGTCAATTCGGGAAGGGTCTGCTCGTGCATATTAGCAAAGATCAAACCCAGAACTTTAGCCATACTTGCCATATCAAACGATCCTCCTATAATTATATATCCTTAGAAATCATAGCCTTAGGCGGCGCGACTGCCTTGTCGGAAACATTCACCTGATGTCCGATAACGGCAACGCCCCATTGCGACTTGTCCTCAATAAGCTCGGGACGTTCGCCGATATGCGCGCCCTCGCCGATAACGCAGTCCTCGCCGACGATAGCGTACTCGATAACCGCGCCTTTCTTGATCACGGAATTCGGCATTATAATGGAGTCGCGGACGATAGCGCCCTCCTCGACGGTAACACCCGCAAACAGTACCGAGAAGTCTATCATACCGTTTATCTCGCAGCCCTCCGCTATCATCGAGTTTTCAATTCTCGACTGCGGACCGGCGTAGTGCGGCGGCATAACGGGGTTGCGCGAGTAGATCTTCCAGCTGTCGTCCAGCAGGTCGAGCGGAACGTTCGGGTCGAGAACGTCCATATTCGCCTCCCACAAAGAATCGATAGTTCCAACGTCCTTCCAGTAGCCGTCGAAATGGTAAGCGACCATTTTCTCCTTGTTCTCCAGCATCGCGGGGATTATGTTCTTACCGAAGTCCTTGGTAGCGCCCTCGTCGTTCTCGTTGTCGATAAGATACTTGCGCAGCTTAGCCCAAGTGAACACATAAACGCCCATAGAAGCGAGGTTGGATTTCGGCTCCTTCGGCTTCTCCGCGAACTCGTAGATAACGTCGTCATCGTCAACGCTCATAATACCGAAGCGGGGAGCCTCCTCCCACGGAACTTCAAGAACCGCAATAGTAGCGTCGGCGTTGTGCTTCTTGTGGAAGTCCACCATCTTGGAATAGTTCATCTTATAAATGTGGTCGCCCGAAAGGATAGCCACATATTCGGGGTTGTAACGGTCGATAAAGCTGATATTCTGATAAATAGCGTTTGCCGTACCCGAATACCAAGACTTGCCCGAAGCGGTCTCGTAAGGCGGCAGAACGTGAACGCCGCCGTGCGCGCGGTCAAGACCCCAAGGCTGACCGTTGCCGATATACTCGTTGAGCACCATAGGCTGATACTGCGTCAGCACGCCCACCGTGTCGATACCCGAGTTTACGCAGTTGGACAGCGGGAAGTCGATTATCCTGTACTTGCCGCCGTAAGGAACAGCGGGCTTTGCCATGTCCTGAGTAAGCGCGTAAAGACGGCTGCCTTGACCGCCTGCCAACAGCATAGCAACGCACTCTTTTTTAATGTGGTTCATATATATTCCTCCTGATATATTATTTGCCGTTATCTTTAGATTTAGCCTTAGCCGCTTTAGCGGTCTCGGGCTTGGTTTCCTTAGTCTCGGATTCCTCAGCCTTTTCGGTTTTCTTATCCGTGTGAGGGTGAGCGAGCGTCTCCGTAAACTCAACGTCGACCGGCTCCTCGGGATCGCGGATATTGACGGGCTTGAAATACATTACCGACATAGGCGGTATATCCAGCGATACTCTGTACTGCTCGCTGTGCATAGGCTCTTTCTTAGCGGTAACGGTCTTGTTGGTGATACCGCTTCCGCCGAACTTAACATCGTCAGAGTTGAATATCTCCTTGTAGTCCGCGTAATACGGAACGCCTATCTCATAGACCTCGTGACGAACGGGCTGGAAATTGCACACAACAATTACCTCGTCCTTGTTCTTCGCGATACGTCTGAACGCGATGACCGAGTTCTGATTGTCCTCCGCCGAGATCCAGTGGAAGCCCTCCCAGCTCGTATCGCATTCCCACAGCGCGGGGGTCTCTTTGTACAGCTTGTTGATAGCCTTTACATACTCGTGATACTTGTAGTGCGGCTCAAATTCGAGAACCTCCCAGTCAAGCTGAGACTGGAAATTCCACTCCTTGTACTGAGCGAATTCCTGACCCATAAACATCAGCTTCTTGCCCGGGTGAGCCATCATATAACCGAGGAACGTCCTCATCGAGTGGAAACGGAACTCGCGCGGACCGCCCATTTTATCGAGCATAGAGCACTTTCCGTAAACGACCTCGTCATGGCTTATCGGGAGCACATAGTTCTCGGAAAACGCGTAGTAGAACGAGAACGTTACAAGATTATGGTTGTACGGTCTGCCGAGCGGATCCATACTCATATAACGGAGCATATCGTTCATCCAGCCCATATTCCACTTGAAGTTGAAGCCCAGACCGCCAATATCCGCGGGCTTTGTTACCATAGGCCAGGCGGTGGATTCCTCCGCTATCATAAGGATATTCGGGTGCTCCTTGAATACCGCCGCGTTCAGCTTCTGCAAGAACGCGATAGCCTCGATATTCTCCTTGCCGCCCTGCTTGTTCGGACGCCATTCGCCCTGTCTGCGGTCGTAGTCGAGATATAGCATAGAAGCCACAGCGTCCACGCGCAGACCGTCGATATGGTACTTCTCTATCCAGTAATTCGCGTTGGAAACGAGATACGATTGTACCTCGGGCTTGCCCCAGTCGAATATATGAGTGCCCCAGTTTTTATGCTCGCGCTTGAGCGGATCGATGTACTCATAGCAGCTCTCGCCGTCCCATTCGTACAAGCCCGCCGCGTCCTTCGGGAAATGCGCGGGAACCCAGTCCACGATAACGCCGATACCCGCCTGGTGGCACTTGTCGATAAACGCCATAAAGTCGTGCGGCGTACCGAAACGCGAGGTAGGCGCGAAATAACCAATCTGCTGATAACCCCACGAGCCGTCAAACGGATACTCGCCGATAGGCATAAGCTCAACGTGAGTATAACCCATTTCCTTAACATAAGGAATAAGCGCGTCGGCAAGCATATTGTAGCTGAGATAATTTTCGCCGAATTTTCTCCAAGAGCCGATGTTTACTTCATAAATATTTATCGGGCTTTCATAGACGTTGGTCTTTGAAAGCGTGTCCATATACTTTTTGTCTTTCCACGCGTACCCCTCAATATCGAAGAACTTTGTAGCCGTATTCGGGCGCAGTTCCATATGGTATCCGTAGGGGTCCGCCTTGAGCTTGATAAGCCCGTCGGGAGCTTCTACGCTGTACTTGTAGTTATCGAATTGCTTAATGCCCTCGACATACAGCTCCCATATACCGCCGTCGCTGATCTTGTTCATATAGTTCAGCGTTCTGTCCCAGTGGTTGAAATCGCCGACAATACTCACCGACTTAGCGTGAGGCGCCCAGCACCTGAAAACAACGCCGTTTTTTTCCTTGTGAGAGCCGAAGAAATCGTAAGAATGAGCATTCTCGCCCTGGTGGAACAAATGCAGTGGCACATTGTATTGCTCGGGAACAACAATTGCCATGTTAGTAATACCTCCCTCTGTAACAACACGTCACGCCCGATTTGATAATTTTCAACAAAAACCAAACACAAGCGTTGTGTTTCTTTATCACTATTGTAGCATATATGCTAAAATTTTTCAAGAGCATTGTTGGTTTTTTATGTAATTTAACATTTTCTCGTTAAAATTTTGGCAATTTTGTACAATGAATTTGGCGCAAAATCATTGAAAACGTTTTCACGGGGATGTTTTTTTAAAAATTCGCCTTTTTTAAAGAAAAAATTTAATTTTGCGTGTGGTATTTAGTTTGTTAGGTTTTCTTTGCTGACCGCTGTGGTTTCGTTTCTTTTAATTTCTATGTCGTCGCACGGTGCAAGAGGACACCCTTCGGGAGAGAGGGGGCTGGGTCTCGTGACGAATAGAGGACGTGTTACATGCTGCCCCCTCTCTCCCTACGGGTTTCCTCTTCCGATTTCTTTCCCCTCTCCCACTCACCTCCCATTTATTTTGTGG
>JAAVID010000065.1 GCA_014799395.1 Oscillospiraceae bacterium
TCTATGGATAAAAAACTTTCGGATTGCGGATTTCTTTCCGACAGCAATTTGAGCGCGACGGCGCGCGGAGTGTTGGCAACTGCCCTCTCGCTGCCGAGTAACACTTCGGTGAGCATTGATAGTCTTACGGCTATACTGCCCGACGGGAGAACGGCGGTATCCAACGCGCTATCCGCACTCGAAAAGCGCGGATATTTCAAACGTGAACGGAAAATACAGATAACGGTCGCTTTCGGTGGGAGTTGACATTCAGCAGCGAACCCGTTCTCGGTGCGGGCAAATAGCTGGCGGTATTGCACATACTTTAACGGTGGAATTTGTTAAAGTGCACAAAATTCCGACATTTTCAAAGAAATTCCCCCGAAACAGCTTGACTTCATAGCTTTAAAGCGTTATAATATAGGCGTAAGGCAAGTTAGCGTGTGCTAACCACATTTTGAAAGGAGTTTGGCCTATGGCGATAAAATTCAGAAACACGGAGCATAAGAACCGCTTTTACGGGATTTTGGAGCGAATGAGCAGCGGCGATGTGTACCATACCTCGGTTGCGTATCTTCTCGCGCTTGACAACGAGTGCTACAATCACATCGACAGTCTGTTCGATTTTAAGGAAAATCTGATCAAGCCCTATGGAGCGTTGCAGCAGGCGTGGCAGACGGGAACGTCCACCAAAACAACGCGCTTGATGTTCAACCTCTGGTGTAGTGCCTGTGAGGACTACGACCGCGAAAAGAACGCGGTCAAGGACAGCGGACGGAAATACACCGTTGACGAGATTTTTTCTTCAAGTCTGGCGGTATGGTACTTTGAGGCGGTCAAACTCCGCTACCCGAACATTAAGGAGGATATGTAAATGAAATCAATAGCTTTTTACAACAATAAGGGCGGCGTGGCAAAGACCACCTCGGTCATAAACGTAGGCTACGAGCTGGCGAGGGAGAACCGCGTACTTATCATTGACGCTGACGGACAGGCTAACTGCTCCAGATTTTTCACTGAGGAATTGAAAAGCGGTCTGGAAACGGCTCTGACGGACGGCACGTGAAATCCGGCAAGAGCGGTATGTAAAACGAGATATGAGAATATCGACATCATCACGGCAACCGCCGCACTGAACGATGCGACCGCCACATTTACGGCTTTCGATGAGCGCAAACAGGAGCGCATCGCGCGAAACATCATAGAGTACGGCAAAGAATATGACTTGACATACACCACACACCGTTTGTCCGTGAAACATCGTGCGTTTTGCTACCGCGACTAACCTTCTCGCCGCCGAACCCACCGCCGGCAAACTCATCATATACCTCAAGTTTTACATTCTTAAGCGTTACTTTGACGTTGACCAAGGCGGAAAATCTCAAGGATATGGAAACGCGCGAGTTTGTTGACAATGCGTTCCGAAACGGTGAGATCAAGACCACGGGAACGGATATCGACAAAATTATGCCGCCTGTGTCGAGGTTTGGCGGAGGGAACCGAGAGGTGAAGAAGCAAGGTGTTATTGATAGGCTTAGGGGGTTCTTTGAGAGGTTTTTCGGAATCGGGTAAAACGGAAAAAAACACTACTCTATTTTAAATGATTGGAGGTGATTTTTTAAAATACAATAACAGAAAATTTGGACGAACTCGCTATTCACAATTTAAAGTGTTAATTAAAATAACGGAGGCATTAAAATGTACATAGTAAACACATATGAGCAAATTGAGCAAAAAGAAAAGGAATTGAACGAAAACCATATCATCATTCTGCTTTTTGTTAGACCAACAGTATGTGGGGCAGAAGATATAATTAAAGAATTTAATTATATACATTATGATTCGTCAAAGTATTGCTCCATATATGCTGTTGGATATACAAATGAGCTTTCGTCAACCCAATTTACATATAATGTTATCGGTGTCGATGGGGCGGATTGGTATTTTAGTGACGAAGATTTTATAGATTTCAAAAATAAGCCGGAGGATCGGTTAAAATGGAGATATAGCGGTGAAAATGAATTGATTGTACTTCAAAGTAATATAGAAGGTAACAACATTTTGAATTATCAGAATTATGTGGCAATAAACATAAACGAGGGATTAAGAAAGGAATATATACCTTCTTATTCAATGTTTATGGCAAGCTTAATACGGAATTCCAAATCCGAGGTAAAGGCTAGCAACGCAGTTAAAAAGACATACCGTTTAAAAAAGAGACAAATTGTTGAAATGGCTTTAGAAGAAATTCAAAAGGTACCTACCCCTGTTAAGAGGCTCCTAAAAAATAGAATCTTCTTTAAAACCTCAAAAGCTTGTTAATTTGATATGATATAACATTTTAGTTGTTATGTCAAAAATATACTAAAGTTAATAGTAACACATAAGTTAAAATCGTCTTTGAGTTTATTGCTTGGGGGCGATTTTTATTTGTAAGAAGTCACTTCAACGGCTTATTTGTTTGATTGTTCGCTGCTGTACTCGTTCTAACCGTCCCGTTAGCCAATAAAAACTAGGTTATTATGTTATCAGAGTTAGTTGTGACTACGATACAGAAGGAAAGCAAATATATCAGTATATGGTGCGGAAGTACGAACCGGGTATGACCGACAAGCAGTTCGAAAAAGAGGTAATCAGACAGGCTGTGCTCTTTGAGTAAAGCTGCAAAAACAGTTATCAGAGAGATTGCAAAGTTTGAAGTTTTCTGCAAGGAATGGTTCGAGGAATAAGAAAAAATGAACTTGCGGAATACTGCCTACAATCCATTACCGTTTGTTTTGGCGTTGGAGATTTTTTCAATGGGGTAAGCTGAGAAAAGATCACTATTTGGGTCTATAGGATCTACCCCGCGGATTTTTCAAGGAAAGAAGTTATTGTCGAAATCGGTTGCCTATGACTAACTTTCTATTCTGTTTTCTCTTGGCAAGATCGTCCCCCTAGAAAAATTTCTGCTCAGCTTCTCAGGAAAAATTCGAGGGGGTGTGAGTTTGCTCAACAAGTTCGCAAAATTGAAATGGACTGCTTCTTGAATTTTGAAGTCATAGCAAGCCATAGAAAATATACGTATATTTTCGTTAGTTGAAGCGGAGAGCCGTTCAACTTGATTTTATGGAACACTGCTATAAAATCATTGCCCATTAGAATGATAGGCAATAATTCTCTGATCTCTTCGGGAATTTTGAGCAGCGCCTTGAACGGTTCTGACATAATCGCCATTCCGTTGAAAAGCGGCGAGGTCATGGAGATAGGATATATCCATGCGGCGGGGCGGCAGCTGAGTGCTGTCGCCGGGCGGTATCTCGAGCATTTCAGGGGTATATCGAGAGCTATAAAACGGAGGGGTAGTCTTGACAAAGGTATTTTTTTGTGCTATAATAATATAGCTTAACATCAAATCTCAGAAAGCTGCGAAGGGCGGTGTTCATTTGAAGACATCAGATCTTGAGGAAAAGCTCAATACCCCCGGAGCCTTTGACAATGAAATGGTCGAAAACAACCCGCCACCCGAGCTTCCCGATATTTTGACCCAATACATAGATGAAAAGAATATGACCAAATCCGAAGTTATCCGAATACTCAATGTTGCCCGCAATTACGGTTATCAGATATTAAACGGAACGCGTCCAATAACAAGGAATATCCTGCTTCAAATATCTTTGATATTAAAGCTGGATATAGATCAGATCAACTATTTGCTGCGGCTGGCTGAAAAACCGCAGCTGTACGTTCGCAATATCGTGGACGCGAGAGTGTTCTATGCGGTTAAGCATAATATGGGGTATTATGAGGCTCTGGATTTCATCTGGGGCAAAAGTATCGTGTAAACAAAAATATCCTCCTCGAAGATTTTCGGGGAGGATATTGATTTTATTGGTGTTACGTTTCAAACGTAATGCGAATGGCGTCGCCCGTGAACTCTCCGGTAAACCCGGAAACGGTTATCCCGTATTTTTCCGAGAGGTCGGAAATGTACGATTCCTGCAATTTTTCCCAAAGCATATCGACATATTGAAACATAAAATAGATCTCGAACGGTCCATTCCCGCTGTCGAACCAATTTTTCGTATCCTCAAGTATGAAGTTGTAAATATCGTCGTCCATGCCTTGATACCAAACCTTGTTCAGATAATTGTCAAGGTAGTAATTTTTTAAGATCACCTCGTCGTCATCGCCTATGGAATCATCGTAAGACGGAATTATCGCCGAAAATTCCTCGCCGTAATCTCCGAGAATTTCATAAACGCCTATATTAAACCATATATCGGAGCAAAGGAACCAGAAATGAGTGATCTCACCGCCTTCGGCAAGCGGTATCTCATGCACAAGGCTCGCCGTCTCAATTCCGTCTGTAAATGTGTCGATATTATACCACTCGTCATCTATCTTAATACGAACGATGGCGGAATAATCCGGCTCGGCATTCGTTTCAACGACAAAGCTGTCAAAGCCCATTCTTTGCGCGAAATCGCAGAGCGTTCTCGCAACGCCGAGGTCGTCCGCCGCGTGCTCTATCATCACGCCGTGAGTGGATGACGCGGTAGGGTCGGAATTGCGCGGAACGTGCTGAACATCTTTTAATATCATATCGTGGATATCGCAAAGAAGCTCTATCCTTGTCATGGGTTCGTTATGTCTGAACGTATCATTGATTGACTGAAGTATAAGCTCGTTCGCTTCGGCACGGTCAATTCCCGTATATATCGGAGAGATCGAATTGACATACTCATCGGGATCGGGTTCTTTGTTATTGTTCATATCGTTATAGCCGAGATTGTAACCCTGCGTATCATTTAAATACGGATTTTCGTTCAGTACAAAATTGAAAACCTTTTCTATATCGGCGACTTGATATGTGAGCGAGGGCAGGGCAATATTCTTCTCGTTTGCCCTGACTCCCACAAATATGTATTCGTAAAGCGCTTTTGTATCGCCGCTCAGACACGAATACAAAGGCTTGGAAAAGCCCTCCTTACTTAGATCGGGTCTGTTTCCGAAAGTGCCGACCGTTTCGTTTCCATCGGGCGTTGACGCGTCGTCTCCCGCCGTGGAGGAGCTGCCGCTTGTGTCGGGCGTGATGTCGGCAATGGGCTTGTACGCCTTTATTGCAAGAGGTATAATGATAGCCGCGACCAGCACGCCGCAGGTGATCTCAATAAAAGTGCGCATATGCCGGCGAAAAAAGCTCTGCTTTGGCTTCATCGGCTTAATGGAAACATTCAGCTTCGCGGAGTTTTCGGCTGCTGCCGAGTGCTACGCGTCGTCTGCGTCCGATAAGTCAACCGGGTCTATTATCGGCTCGGACTTGATGTCGAGCGTGTCAAGCGCCTTTTTCAGCTCGTAAGCGTCCGGGTATCTTTCGTCAATGTTGAGCTTGGTGGCTTTGGTGATTATCTCCCACATAGAGGGCTCAACGTCAAAAATATTTTCTTTAAACGTGTCGTCATCATCAAAACGCCCCGAGGGATCCTCGGGAATATCTCCGGTAAGCATAAAATAAAGCGTTGTTCCCAGCGCGTAAACGTCCGTCCACGGACCTTGATTTCCCTTTTTCCTGTACTGCTCGGGCGGCGCGAATCCTGGCTTTAAAATCACCGAAAATGTCTGTGAATATTCGGCGACTACCTGCCGCGCCGCGCCGAAATCGATAAGCTTTACATCTCCGTTTTCGCACAGGATAACATTGTCCGGCGTAATATCCCTATGCAGCACGGACGCGCTGTGCGCTACGATAAGCGCGTTTACTATATTCTTTGCCGCAAACAGCGCTTTCGGCGCGCTGAGTACGCCATGCTCGCGGATATACTCTTTCAGCGTGCAGCCGTGAAGATACTCCATGGCTATGTACACGGTGTCGTTTTCATAGAAACAATCGTAAACGCCCACGATATTGGGGTTGCCGTTAAATCTCGTGACCAGCTTTGCTTCGTTGTAGAATTTTTCCGCGCCGAGCTTAAACGCTTCCGCGCTGTCGGCGGACGTTACGGACACCTCGGCGTTTCCCGATACGCGCTGAGCGATCCCGTAAGGGAAATACTCCTTTATGGCGATCTTTTTGCACACAAGCGCGTCATAAGCCAGATATGTGATACCGAAGCCGCCTTTTCCTATCACGCGTCCAATAACGTATCTGTTCTGCAAAACGCTTCCCGGCGCGAGCATTGTCGGGTCGGGCGCGCTGTCCGAGGAATCGAACCCGCAGCTTTTGCATACCGTTCCGGTTGCTGCTTCAAAGCAATTCTCGCAAAATTGCCTGCCGTTAATTTCGATCATTTTTTCACTCACCTTTCCGAACATAAGTATACCATATTTTTTTTAAATTATCAAGCACTTTTTGGAGATTTTACGGATATAAGACCGCGGCAAGGCTTTTTCGAAAAATAATTAGTATTCCTAATTTGCAGACCACAAACCCGTTTTTTCGTGTATAATGTGAATTGTAAGTATTTGTCAGTATTTGATGGAAATTTTCCCATGGAGGAGCTTATATGAAAAACAACAAAAAAATTATCGCGGCCGCCGTGCTTGCGGCGGTATGTTTTACGGGGTGCAGCGCTAACATCGAAAGCGGCAGTGCGCCGTCATCGTACTCAACAACGATGTCTTCCGATTTGTCGGGTTCGTCAAGCTCGTCAAGCTCGTCCACCTCGTCGTCCGAGGAAACGATCTCGAGCGAACCCGTCGTAAGCAGTGACAGCTCAGAGAGCGGCACCGATAACGACAGCTCCGTATCCGCTCCCGCCTCGTCCTCAAGCAGCGCGGCTTCTTCCGAGGAAGAGACCGAATCCAAGCCCCCGCGCGTAATTACCGGCACCGTAGACGTTATAGGCGACAATAGCTCCAATTCCTATGACGACAAATCAATCGGTGTTAAGGTTCCAAAAACCGCGGAAGAAAAATTGATCGACGAGCTGATAGACGAGCTCGACTTGAAAGATGATAAAAAGTCGGATATGGAAAAGCTCTGCATTTTGGGCAAATGGTTCTGCGATAATACGGAGTATGACTATCAATTAGAGGCTACCGGCAGTTATGGTTTGGAAACCAAAGCGAGCTATCTTCTTACCAAGCATTCCGGAGTATGTGCTACATATGCGGAAACCGCATGCTTTATTCTTTCCCAATGCGGGATAGATACACTGTATTGTGACAATGGAAACTCCAACCATGCATGGAATGCCGTGAAAATTGATGGTCAATGGACATATACGGATTTTGTCGGTGGACCGGAACACCTCTTACTTGGTTCAAGCTATCATGGTTTACCCGACCATACTTTTATTTATTCGTGTCATACCCTAAACGGCTACGGATACGGCGGTACTGTGCCCGATATGTCGGAGATAAATACCGATTTGCGCTTATTTGATTTTGACGGAAATGAACTGGAGGTTCACAAGGAAGCGGACGGCTTTTCGTATGTTGACAGCAATGGTAAGGGGCATAAGGTAATTTTTTGATTTGCTGTTTCGGTCGACGTTTTCCGCATATGGCGTTGTAATAAAGGAGGAATTTAATAATGTTTAGTAACTCCGATCATGACTACAGAGCTCGCCAAGACTTAAAAGGCGATGATAAATTTCGTTATGAAAACGGTTTGATGAACAATAATGAGCTTAGAAATCTCGAGGCACGCTACGATTTAGATGACGCAAGCAAAAGACTTCGGGAAGAGGAAGAAAGACGTCGGGAAGATGACGGCCGCAACAGCACTTACAGCGGCAGCTCTTATAGCGGCAGCTCTTATAGCGGCGGCTCTTATAGCGGCGGCTCTTACAGCGGCAGCTCTTATAGCAGCGGCTCTTATAGCGGCGGTACTTACATCGGCTTTCATGTGAAGAGGAGCCAAGAGTATTTGGAGCAGGCTTACTATTACAGCAAAATTGCAAATAACCCCCGCCTTCCTCAAAAAACAAGGCAGGAAGCCGCAGAAAAAGTTAAAATGTACACTAAAAAATCTCGCGCAGAAAATAAGAAGAGCGTAAAAAGAGCAAAAAAAGATTACCGCGAAGCTTCCAAGGGCAGTGTATGGGGAGTCATTATTGTTTTGGTTATCCTATATTTTGTGTTTTTTTCATGATGCAGCGGTTTGGCAAACGTTTGCGATTGTCAGATCGCATTGACTATTTTGATGTTCCCATAGCCAAAAGCTATTTGAATAGATACGCGGACACTTCCGCGAAAACCGAACGGCTCTTTCAAAGCGTCCGCCCGGCTGTTCGGTTTTCACACCTTGAGGCGGACGCGGAATTTAAATTTTTCAGGAGGAAATTATTATGGTTAGTGCGAATGCAAGCGTTTATTTCAAAGCAGGTGAAATGCGTGACTTTACCGACGCGGACAAGAGCGGGATCAGTGAAAAGGTAGAGGCGGCATTGCTCAAGAAGTTCGGCGCGGACAAAAAATGGGACGTTCAGGTCACCTATTCGGTAATAGGTGAGGGAGACGACGTTCAAGGAACTCTCAGCGTGTACTGCTACGAGGTTTCATCGCCTACCGAGGAGAGCGTCAACGCCGAGGTGAAAAACGTGCTCTCCAAGATGTTCGGCTGATTTGGCGATTTAGGGGTGTGATACATAATGTGCCCTAAATGTAAATCCGGCAGCTTGTCGCCCGCGACTTTGGGTTCGTCAAATTATCGCTGCAATGTCTGCGGTTACACGGAGTTCCGACCGTCGCCGTCCGTTGATACGTCGTCTTCCCGTCAAAGAATGAACAGCGCAATGAACGGATTCAACAACGCGGCTGACAATCTTCGCCGTGCCGGACGCGCACAGAATGACGCAATGCAAAACTACCGTGATGCGCGAAAGTCGCAAAAGCAGGAAAAAAGCGGCAAGGGCGGCTGGCTCGTTGTTGTCGTTGTGGCGATCATTGTATTTTTCCTGTTGAACGGCGGATGAATAAAATGCCATTCCCGAGCAGCACATCGCTGTTCGGGATAATTCCGTAAAAGAAAAATGCGCGGCAAGGAGGAACGCTTATGAAAAGACCTACACCGGAACAAATCGAGAAGCTGAAGCATCTGATAACGGAAGAAGAATTGATCGCTTTCGCGGAGAGCGCGGCACAAGAAGAGACCGCGTTCCCAAAGGACGCGTTATGCGCCATATGCGGCGTGGATTTCCTCGTGCGGAGGAAGCGGCTGCCAATGCTGAAGCGCGATCTGAAAAATCCGAGGATCAGACGTTTCATAGAGGATTTCGCAATCTATTTCAACCACTGCGCGATGTTTATCGGTATAAATGATAAAGGAAGTCCATACATTTCCTCGGGCGCTGTCATTCACGACCCGGAAAGATCTTGCGTAAACGGAGTAAATGTTGTTACCGAAAAGGGGACATTTGATATAAAAGATCGAAAGGAAAGGGCGCTGCTGCGGAAACTTGCATATCATTACACGAACCGGCGCGTAGCGCTTGATTACGGGGGCGAAGCCGTATCTCGCAAGCCTCTTGTGCGTAATGTTCAAGGGCGAAGCGAATTTATGTCTTCTTGCGCTTGACAATTTCAGCGGTATGTGTTATACTTTATGTCGGAGGAAGAGTTATGAAAAAAAATCTGTTAATCATTACCGTTATACTTTTCTGTATTTTTATGACCGGTTGCAGCCGTTCCGAGCCGACTAACGAACGCATGGCGTTTTCTACGGACAAAATGGGATACACCGACGAAGGCTTTGTGTTTACGCGCGGCGACAATATTCTGAGATACTTCGACATTGGGAGCGGTATGGAGACTGTTCTCTGCGCGCGCCCCGACTGTAGACACAAGCCCATTGAGGAAGGCAGAGATCGAGAGTGCTATGCGGATTATCAAGGCGGAGTAGACGCGGCTTTTATATATGATGGAAGGCTTTATGTTATTGCGCCAAGGATTGATGAAAACGGGTATGCGGGGGATTTCCTGAACAAGACTCTGTACGTCTCCGAAGCGGGCGGTACAAACCGCAGGTCGCTCGCGGAGCTTGAAAACGTCGGAAATATACTGAGCTGTACCGTGAATGATAATTACCTTGCGGTAACGTCGTATATAGACCTTGATTCGATAGTTATAATCGGTGCTACGGAAGCGGACGAGGAGCTGAGAAGCTCACTCCCCGAGAGGTGCGCGGCGGTAACGATAATCGACCTCGGGAACGGAAAAACCGCGCGGCTGCAATACGAGCGCGGCTTTGGCATTACGGCAAACACACCGTATGTTGAAAACGGAAGTGTGACGTTTAAACTAAGCTATATTACCGAGGATATATTTTCCGGACTTGATGAAAAAATAGGTGAAATGACCGAAGAAGAGCTCGACGCGGCTATGTTCGAACTTAACGAAAAAATGAAGGACTATATGGCTGCCGAGCTCGTTCGATACGATATTAAAAGCGGTACGGAGGAAACGATCTGGTCGGGAGCTTCCGTTGCAGCAGTTGACTATGGTCACGCACTAACGAGCGATGAGCGGGCTCGGTACTATGTTGTGGATCTCTCCGACGCGAATGCCGAAGCTCTTGATGAAAAATTCAACGGTTACAGCGGCGTGATCTGCGATACGGGTATAATGCTGTACAAATATGAAAGCGGCGTAAACTCCTATCCCGCGTTTTTTTACGATTTCGAGACCAAAAAGGTCTCCGAAAGCGGCGAATATCCCGCGGGTTGTTCAATCAACGGTGTTACCGATAATATTGTCTATATATTATGCTTTGAAGATAACGGCGATCAGTTTTACGGTTGGGTAGATAAAGCAGACTTTTTTAGCGGGAAGATTGACAGCACGGACAAAATCAATCAGCTTGGAGGATTTTACGAATTTAATTAGCATATTTAGTTTTATACGGCGAAAAACAAACGATGCTTTGTGATATACGGAGTACAAATTCGGGAGGGTAAATTTCAATTATGAATAGCATAAAAAAAACTTTTCTGTGCGCCGCCGTTTTAACATCGACGCTGCTTTCGGGCTGTGGCGGGACAATTTCGGATATAAGCGTCGGCGGTGAGTCCGAAAGCTCCTACAGCGATTTGTCGAGCAGCACGGACAGTATACCCGAAATTCCCGAGGAAAATGTTCTGAATTGGGGAATACCAAGCATTGCCGCCGTTTCCGATGAAACAGTAAACGCACTTAACAGAACGCTTTACGAAAAGGGTTATGACTTCGGGGTAAAATTTACGGAACTTGATTTCGGAGATTATAAAAACGCGCTTATGAGCGAAAAAAACGTGCTTGATATCGCTTCTACGGGGCTTGACAACGAAAAAGATATGTCGATATACGAGATCATGAGCGCGGATATTTTCGAGAAACTCGATGACCGTCTTTCGGGCAGCGAACTGTACTCGCTTATCCCAACGCAGCTGTGGAACAGTGTTACGCTTGACGGCAGCATATATACCGTTCCGTCGGCAGGTCAATATTACGAGGGGATAACGTTGTTCGGCAACGGTTCGGCGAGCTTGGAAGAGGGCTTTACCGCCGACGAACTGTATAATGCGCTGGGCGCGGACGGAAAAATGTTTTTCGCGAGCACGGACGGTCTTGAGATAATGGAACTGTGCGGCTTTGAGGTCACGCACGAGGGAATGCTGATATCGGAGACCGCAAAGGCGGTAAGCCCGCTTGACTGCACCGAATGCGTTGATATGCTCCGTGCGCTGAATACGCTCAAAACCGAGGGCAGGCTCATTGAAAATTCGGGTGGAGAGAGCGAGTGTGTTCTCGCTTTTGACTATGACAAAACTGCCGCCAACAAACCGCTGTTTTCCGTAAAGAGCCGCGTTAATACGGTATACGGTGCTTCAACGGGGATATTGAAAACTTCCGAAAAAAAAGATAACGCATTTAAGTTGCTTGAGAGCCTGCGCAAGGATGCGGAGCTTGCTAACTTGCTGATCTACGGCGCAGGTTATTCCGAAAAGGACGGACGTGCGGTAAGCGCAAGCGGAGCTCCGATAGAAACGGGCCTTTTGAAAAAGGTTGTGTTCGGTTTGAACGGAAATTTACTGTTCGCAGACGACGGCATTGCAACCTTTGGAACCACAAAGGAATTGTTTGACGCTTACAACGAGCACACCGTCGAATCAAATGTGAGCGGAATGATTTTCGACAATTATACGCTTGAACTGAAACAGGCGCTCAGCAAGGTCGGCAAGCTGTGGCAAAGCTCAGACTTTGAAAAAGATCTCGCAGACCTCCGTCAACAGCTTAACGACGCCGGTATTCAAAAACTTGTTGACGAAATGAATGAGAAAATCGGTGAGAAATATGGAGCTTAGTATTTCGGGTCTTACGAAAAAGTATGGGACAACGCTCGCGCTGAATAATTTTGATTACACGTTCACGGCGGGAGTTTACGGGCTTCTCGGACCCAACGGCGCGGGGAAATCCACGCTGATGAACATCATCACCGATAATTTAAAGCCCTCGGGCGGAGAGGTGAAATTTGACGGAAAACCGACGACGGAAAACGCGAAAACGGCAGCGGAATTCCGTGCGGAATTGGGCTTTATGCCGCAGCAGCAGGGACTTTACCCTAACTTCACGTTGGAGCGTTTTTTGTATTATATGGCGGCGCTGAAGGGTTTGGAAAAATCTATCGCTCGTGAACAAATAAAAAAAATCGTAAGATCGGTCAATCTCGAGGGCTGCGAAAAAAAGAGGCTCGGAGGCTTTTCGGGCGGAATGAAACAGCGCGCGCTGATAGCGCAAGCAATGCTCGGCGACCCGAAAATAATAATTCTCGATGAGCCGACCGCGGGTCTCGACCCGAAGGAGCGCATCAGAATACGAAATCTGATTGCCGAGATAGCGTTTGAAAAAATCGTGATAATCGCGACGCACGTCGTATCGGATATCGAATTCATAGCGAAAGAGGTGCTGCTTTTGAAAAAGGGTAAACTTATCGACAGCGGCGCGCCGCATTTGCTGTGCGAAAAAATTTCGGGCAAGGTATTCGAGATAACCGCGTCGGGAAGCGACCTCGGCGGCATTTCCGAAAAATATAAAATCGGGAATATCTCTAAGGACGAGGATAATATTTACGTGCGGATCATCTCCGAAAACGCCCCCGAAGAATACAATTATAAATTCAAAAAGCCCGACCTTGAAGACCTTTATTTATACTATTTCGATTGAGGCGCGTATGAGAATTTTTTTGAACGAGACCGCGAAAATATTTCTGAAAAAATCCACGCTCGGGCTGCTTCTCGCGCTCGCAATATTGAATGGCGTATTGCTTTGGGTGAACGAAAGCAACAATAGCGAGTATTACGCGCCGCAGCAGTACAAAGCCGTTTACGAGAATTTAGAGGGAATGTCCGCCGAGGAAGCGTGCGAATTTCTGAACTCGAAATCGGAATTGCTTGAATTGATTTTCGGGCTTTTATTCGGGAATTTGAACGACGTTTCCGATGAGAATATCGACATTGAAGAGCTGCAAAAAATTTACGAAAACGGCGAATATCTTACCTACACCAACAATTTTTTCGCCGAAAAACAGCTTTTGAGCGCGGTTCTGAACGAGGTCGGGCAGTGTGCGGATTACGAAAATTATTTGCAAAAAATCGATAGCGAAGCGGAAAAAATGCAGTCGATCTCGCTTTTTTCCGACCCGAATACCTTTGGATATAAAAACGCAGTCCGCACGCCGAGGGATTTTTCGCATTTGAAAGGCAGCGTGCTTCAAGTTGCGCCGTCAAGGGGCGTGGAGATGGCGACTGACTTTCTCGTCACTGACCTGTTGGTTTTTGTTTTTATAGTTGCCGCCGTCGTTTCAATAGTAACGCGCGAAAAAGAACTTGGACAGATAATACTCACGCGAACGGCGAAAAACGGGCGCGCGGCTCTTGGAATATCCAAACTTTTCGCGTGCTTTTTCACGGCGCTTGTCGGAGGAATAATCCTTTGGAGCGTGAATTTCGCGGCGGCGGGATTTACGTACGGCTTTGGCGACATAACGCGGCAGATCCAATCGGCGTACGGCTTTGGCGGGGGCAATTTGAAAATTTCCGTCGCACAATTTTTCGCGCTTTTCCTGTTTGCGAAATTATTCGTGTATTTTATTTTAGCGGCTTTCTCGTATCTGCTTGCAGTCGTTATAAACAATTCGCCGATATTATTCGGCGCGCTCATTGCGTTCTTGGGAGCGGAAGGCGCGCTGTATTATTCGATCGACGACGCGTCGTTTTTTTCTCCGCTGAAATATATAAATCTGATCTCCTACGCCAAAACGGACAAATATTTTTCGCGGTATTTGAACCTGAATTTCTTCGGACAGCCCGTGAACGTAATGCCGATTTTCGCGATAACGGCGGGATTTTTCTTTGTTCTGTTTTCCGCGGCGGCTGTAGTTGCTTTCTCAAAAAGATCGGCGATAAAAACGTCAAGAACGCGGCTTCCGAGAGCAAATTTATTCGCGGGCAGAACTACAAAAATCTTCCCTCACGAGTGCTATAAAATTTTTATCGGCGAAAAGGCGCTGTTTATTCTGTTCGCCTTTTTCGCACTTACAATGCTGTTTTACAAACCTATGAGGGAAAGTTTCCGCGATATGGACGCGGTTTACTACAAGCAGTATATGCTGGAATTGGAGGGCGAATTTAACGGCGAAAAGCAGCAATATTTGCTCGAAAAGCAAGCGGAATTTGAAAATATCGAGCGTGAAATGCAGAACGCGGACGGCTACGGTATTATGCGTTATCAAAAGCTCCTCGCGCCGAAAAACGCGTTTGAAAAAGTTCTCGAGCACGCGGAATATCTAAAAACCACCGACGTCGGAGAATTCTTGTACGACAGCGGATATGAGCTGCTCACGGGCGGCTCGGGAAATACCGACGTTCTGCTCGCGCTGCTTGCGATGACGATGACGCTTATCTGTCTTGCCGGAGCATATTCCGCTGAATATCAGACTTGCGCGAACGTGCTTTTAAATTCGACCCCGAACGGACGCGGACGGACGTTCCGAGCAAAATTTTTTATCGGAATTATTATCATTTCAGCTATTTTTTTGATAACCTACGCGCCGTATTTTTACAACGTTCTGAACGCCTACGGAGTACGCGGGATAAACGCTCCCGCGTGCTCGATGGAAACGCTTTCCGACCGGAATATTTCGATCTTTCAATATTTGATACTTCTTTCCGCAAAGCGTTATCTGGCGATGATTTTGGCGATGCTGATAATATTTTTTATTTCAACGAAACTGAAAAGCCGTGTGGCGACCTTGCTCGCGGGAGCAAGCGTTCTGATACTTCCGATTTTGATAACCCTGCTCGGCGTCGACGTTTTTAAGTACGTTCTGCTTGATCCGTTTATAATTGGAAATGTGTAAACCGCATATGCAACAAGCCCCGAAACCTAAACAGTGTCGGGGCTTGCTACTGTTTATTATATCACTTATCCGACACAAAAACAATTTTTTTAATTGAAAATCATCTAATAATGACAGATAATTACCAAAATATATAATATGTCAAGTAATAATTAAACGCACAAAGTGTTCCTTGCATTCCAATTAAAAAAATGCTATAATTTTTATGTAGACACCAAAAGGAGGGATGGCAATGATTGAAGCTGCGTTTTCTGTGCTTGAGGACGATGGGCAAAGAAATGAGCTTGCTGCCTTTTACGCCGAGTATAAGGAGCGGTTTTGTTGTATCGCGTATTCAAAGTTGAATAATTGTGCGGACGCTGAGGACGCGGTTCAAGAAGTTTTTTCGCAGATAGCGGATAAGCCCGATAAATTCTTTGAAATTCCTTCGGATATGAGACTCGCTTATGTCGATGTAATGGTAAGGAATACCGCTGTTGACATATTCAACGCCAAAAATAAAGTTCATATTGAAGAATTAGATGAAGAACTCGAAGATGATAATGTCTCTCTCGAAGACGAATTGTTCGGAAAAGTATCGCACGATGAGATACTTGCATTTATGGAAC
The DNA here is from genome assembly GCA_014799395.1 of Oscillospiraceae bacterium. GTDB lineage: Bacteria > Bacillota > Clostridia > Oscillospirales > Ruminococcaceae > CAG-115. Next base: position 15,907 of record JAAVID010000065.1, read on the forward strand.
AGCTTCCGACAGCGCAGAAAAACGTATTGCTACTGCATTGCTATGTTGGATTAACGATTTATGAGACCGCACAAAGGCTGAATATTTCGTTGAATTCCGCTAACAAACGACTGAAGTCGGCACGCGGGGAGATAAAGCGATTTATTGATGAAAGGAGCGCAGAAAATGAGTGAAACTGTATTTAAACAACTTCTGGGGGAAATGTTGGAAAGCGAATTTGTCAAGTTTGCCGAGCCGCCAAAGTGGAAGTTCTCATTGAAACACCGCCTTGCTATGAAACGCATTTTCGCGCGGTATGAACGGAATGTGCATGAGCTTAAAGTGAAAAAAATTACACAGAACGCACAGACCAAATCTCGTCGTTTAAGCTTTAAACAGCGTTTGATAATAGTGCTGATAATAGTATTTTTACTGACGATCACAGGGTGTGGCATTACTATGTTTATCTCAAGGGATTTTCACGGTATTGATTACAGTGAATATACATATATTTACGCCGTTAACCTTGAAAACGCTCCGGCGACCATAGAGTATAAATATTTTTTCAAAACTGTTCCCGCGGGATTTGAATTGGATTATACAGATTCAATACCGACAAATTCGTATACAAGATACGAAAACGAACTTACTAAACAAACAATTACTTTACAGCAATGTGTCAAATCAGACTATACACCGCATATCAACACGGAATACTATGTATTGGAGGACGTGGATATAAACGGCACAACCGGGGTGTGTATAGAAATCAGTGCTACAAACATCCCCCAAACATTTCTGCTTTGGGATAACGGTGATTATGTAATTGAAGTTGTAGCAGATTTAACTAAAGAAGAGCTTGTGAATTTATGCAAATCGACGAATTTCGAAATAGCAAAATAGTTAGGTTTACTAAATGATGAAAAAAAAGGATTTATATTATAGAGGGATAAAAATCTCTTAATGTTTCGGAAAGGAGGTAAACCTATGCAGTTTAAAAGGATTGCGGCTCCGCTTTTGGCATTGACTTGCCTATGCACAAGCTTTAATGTGGCTGCTTATGCCGATACCGTTGTTCCGCTTGCAAATAGCATTTCACCGGCATACGAAATAGCACTCAACCCAGCTTCGAGTTTGAGTATTGTAGGTAATACAGCTAATTGTTCAAGTAGTGTTAGTGGTGCTAATAATACTATAAGCATCACAATAACACAAACCTTGCAAAAACATTGGGGCTTGTGGGTATGGAATGATGTTGAGAATGCCGGATGGACAATAACCGAAAATCGTCATTCAGCTCAAATGTCTAATGCAATAAGCGGTCTTGCCGGCGGTACATACCGAGTGAAGTCGGTTTTTACTTTGACCGACGCAAATGGGAAAAGTGAAACCATTACCGTTTACAGCTCGGAAAAGAAGGTTGGATAAGGTTATCCCAACAATCAACAATTTAGGAAAAGATACCATTGTGTATCGGATTTAGGAGGACATTTATGAAAAAGTTTAAGAGAATTGCAGCGGGTGTGATAGCTGTTGCGACTATGGCAGCCACAGGTGTTTCGGCATTTGCCGACGATTACAAGAGCAGAAGTTGGGCTGTAGATTATATCAAGGGCGCTCCGTCATCCGTAAGTACGCAGTTAGTTGACCGTGTCTTATACTATTATGCGGGAGGATATCAGTCGACCTGTAAGAAATTTGACGGGGGTGGAGATGGCTATATAGGCGTCTATGTAAGTGGCACCGAAAGGTGGAAGATAACAGGTGAAGGCACTGTACCGAATAACGGGTATAGGGGGGTTAGCATCAGTGATAGCGTAGATGGTTTGGTTACGTTTAGAATTAAGGCGGATGGTAATCGTGTGATTGGCTCCGGAACGATTCATCAGCTTTAATATCCCGAGTCCTTAAGCAAATGTAACCTACTTAAAAAGTAGTTTCCGGCACTTTATTGTTTATATGCAGTTGGTATGTCCAATAAAGGTTTTGTTAATGAGCATAATAGCCAATCCGACTTTTTCTTATGTGATTTACACATTGATTACCGACAATCTCTTATATTGGATTGCCGTGGATTGTCGGTAATCAATACTATAAAAAGGGGGATAAAATTCTTGAAAAATATACGGAATACAACCATCGCGGCGCTCTCCGCATTTGCGATACTGCTCTTCCCGGGCTGCGAAAACAGCAACATTTTGACTGAATCCGATAGTAAACACCAAACCGAAAAAACGTCTGTATCTGTTGTGCGCGATACATTCAATGAAGAAATTGAGGCTCTCAGAACCGAAAAATTCGACAATATCTCTTTTGAGAATTTAAAAACATATTCATTCCCCGATGTCAGCGAAATAACAACATACAAGATATCAAGATATGAATTCGGCAATGGCTTGACCTCGGAGCAATTTTTTGAAAATTTCGTCACTTATTGTGATTATTTCGCGCCCGGGAAACTCTCAAAAGAGGAGATAGCCGAAAAAACTATCGTTCAGGGCGATTTCGAGAGCGGAGAATCCTATTATAATTACAAGCAGTTTCTGGAACTTGCTCAGACCGACGATTTGAGTATCCATTATATATCGCTTGAAATTTCCGATCTCTATCTCGCATATTTTGGGCATGGACCGTATTGGTATATTGACGACACACTGATAAAACATTACAAACGCGATGCCGAGAACCCTCCTCGAAGCCCGATGTCCGTCAGTATGATAGACGACGATCACCCCATTGTTTATTACACGGAAAATACGGACAGCACCGAGGTCTACGCTCTCGCCGACGGCGAAATTTCCATTGCCGACGCCGCGAAAAAAGTAAACGCGCTTCTGGCGGATATTGCAAAGCAATGTGACGATGATATGTGCGAGATCGGCGTATGCGCCGTAAAGGTGATCGACATAGGCGAGGGCTGCTTTGGCTATTATTTTACGATCACGCCCGTTGTGGACGGAATACGGTACGCTTATCCCTATACCGCAAGCGATGACGGAGGAGCGTATTTCTTTGAGGAGCAGGACGGTTACGGCGACATCGGAGATCACGCGGTCATGATAGAGACGGGAAAACTTCATTCGCTTACGAATTCCCACGGCTGGAAGGATAAAACGCCCGTCGGCGTTTACGATTCGATAGTCCCTTTAAAAACCGCGGCGGAAAACGCCTCAAAGCTGCTTTCGGGTCAAATGGGCTTTAAGGCAAGATCCGTGACGCTCGTTTACGATCTCAAGGGCGACAGCGACGATCTTGTTCCGTGCTGGAGATTTGTGCTTGAAAGCTCCCTCAATCACAACAAAATCTACCATGTCTATGTAAACGCGCTAACAGGCGAAGCACGCGTGAAAGCTGTCCAAGGGGTCGAGTAGGAACGTATGATCAAGCCATTTTAATAATGTTCAAGCTACGGCATTTTCGCGCTGTCCGCCTTTTTTTCAAAAAAAGTGTAGTGAAATTTTAAAAAACGCATCTTAATATACAGAGCGGCAATATAAAAAATCCACTATCGGGGAGTGTATACGAATGAAGAAAACAATACTCGGAGCATATCTGCTCGGCATACTTTTGCTGACGGGCTGCGCGGATAAGGGAACTTTGGGGCAGTCGACCCCTGTCAATAATTCGGAATTCAGTTCCGAAAAAAACCGAAAGCTCGGAGCTTGAGCTAAAACCTATTGCGGAGGTCAGGGAAAACTTTGACGAGGAAGCGGAAAAAATAAAAGCCCGAAAGTTTGACAATCTGAGCTTTGAGAACGCTGTCTTTTCATTTCCCGAAGCAAGCGAGGTCTGTACGCTGGAATATGTGAAAACACAGTTCCCTATATCTCCCGACGAGGCTTATGACTATATGTGCGAGCGAATTGAAGAGTTTTTTCCGGGAGTGTACAGCGACGAGGAAAAGGCTGACGCGATAAGGTTTACCGACTGCTTTATTATCGACGACGACGCGAAATATCCGTACTGTTATCCGTCTCTGGAGCAATATAAGGAAATGGGGCTTGTCACGGGCTATCCGTTCACAATGCTTTCCGACGAAAACAATTCAATTTCGATTTATTGCGGGATATTGCATGGTTTTGTCCGCGGAGACCTTGAAAATTACGAGGGTCTTAACTCTCCCGAATTAGACTATATGCAAGAGTTGTTAGGCGGCATTTATCCCGACAGTCTCGACGCTTTTTCCGTGTGCCCCTCCGTATATCACACGGAGGATATGAAAAGCGAAAAAACTTTTCACCTTGAAAGCGGAGACGTTTCAATAGCCGAAGCCGCCGCTTTTACGGAAAAGTATTTGTCGGAGCTCGAGCTGTCAATGCGCGATATTCCCGCCGAGCTTAGCCTGCAAAGCGTTTATGTGCTGGATATTGGACGCGGCTGTCATGCGTTTTATTTTACAATAGTTCCCGAATATAAAAATATACAATATGACAGCGTTATAATGGACGGGAGTTCCTTTGCAACATCGCCCGTAAGCGACTCCACAAACGTGCTGCGCATTGCGGGGCACGCTATGATGTACAATAAAGATGTGATAAGCCGTCTGCGCACGGGAGTTCTTCCGTGTTATTACTACGACGTTATCGAGACAGGCTCGCATACCTCCGTTATTCCGCTTGAAAAGGCGGCGGAGCTTGCCTCGAAGCGCTTGGCGGGGAATATGCGGTTTAAGGCTGAAAGCGTTTCGGTCGTATATAAGGAGATGTCGGATAAAGAGCCCGGAGGCTCTTCCGATACCGGGGTTCGCGATACCGGGATAAGCGACGACCGAAAAATAAACGTAAATCCGTGCTGGAAATTTCTTCTGAAATCGACGACCGAGCCGAAAAAATATTATCACATCTATGTGGATATGCTTACGGGAAAAGTAGATACGTTCGTTCAGATGATGTGGTCGGAGGCGGAAAATGATTAGAGCATTAAAATGCGACTTTAACAAAACGCTTTTAAGCGGCGGATTTTGGTCGGCGGTTTTTGTTACGTTTCTGCTGTGCTTTACCGAAAATGTTTATGTAGACGGCTCGACAATGCAGGCGTTCTCCGCGCTCGAGGCGCTTTTCAGATTTGACAGAACGTTTATGGAACGCTATTCCTCATTTTGCTCGCTTTCGGTATTTAAAGATACGCTTTCGGGCTATTCGGCGATGTTTCTGCCGATATTGGCGTCGTTTCCGTTTGTGTTTTCGCATTGCGCCGAGAGAAACAGCGGGAATATCCGTTTTTCGATTTTCCGCGGAAAACGGCTGAAATATTATTTCTCGAAATTTATCTGCGCGGTTTTAAGCGGCGGGCTCTGCGTTACGCTTGGAGTAATGCTTTACGGGATATTTTCTTTTTTCGCGTTTCCGGGAATTGAACGCTATCCGTATCTTGATCTTGAATTTTACGCTCCCAACAGCATTCCCGCGGAGATCGTAAGAAAACTTTTATCGTCGTTTATTTACGGCTGTGTAAACACGGTTCCCGCGTTTTTCCTGAGCGCGTTCTGCCGCAACCGCTATATGATCCTTTGTGTTCCGTTTCTTTTGCGGTTTATACAGGAAACGGCAGTGAAAAAAATACTTGTAAACTCAAGAGATGACAAGGTCTACCAAGCCGTTTTTCCGTTCGAGCCGTATGCGCCGTCGCGGATTCCCTATCTTGAAACAGACGTGATGCTTTATTCGACGATTGCCGTTACGGTCATATCGGCGGCGCTTATGTTATTGGGTTATATAATTATTATGGAATGCCGAACAGACAAAGGAGAATGACCGATGAATAAATTCAGTTTGAAAAACTCACTCTCCTGCGCATGGGTCGAGTTCGTAAAATGGCTCATTGACGCGAGAATGATAATTGTTTTATGCCTTTGCGTTTTCATTTATTCGTTCGCCGTAGAGCCGATAAAGGAAAACGCGAAGCTTATGGGAGAGCCGATGAACGCGCTTGAGCCCTTCATCGCGGTGCTGAATTCGGGAATGATACTTCTGGTGATGCCGCTAGGGTTTTTAACACTGATTTCGGACTTCCCCAAAATTGATGGCAGTACGGTTTTTTACATTTTCCGAATAGGTAAAAAAAGCTGGCTTTGCGGACAGATCATACGGCTGTTTCTGATGACGGCGGCGTATATTCTGTCGATATTCGCGGCGTCCGTTGTCGGCGTTATTACAAGCGGATTTACGGGCGAGGAATGGAGCCTTGTGGCGACAACGTTCGCGTCGGAATTTCCCGAACAAAGCGGAAATTTCGGAGTTCAGCTATTGCCCGAAAATTTGTATAATCAGATGATGCTCCCGACCGCCTTTGTTGAAAGCGCCTTGTTTGTGATCGCTTATTTGTTTTCACTCGGAATGATCTTGCTCGCGTTTTCAATTGCCAAAAGAAAGACGGCGGGGATAGTTGTCTGCGGACTTGTCATAGCGCTCGGCGCGGCGCTTTGCTCTATCAGCACAAAACTGATGTGGGTGTTTCCTATGGCACATTCGATCGTTTGGCTGCATTATACCGAGTTCCTGCGCGAGCCTATCTTTCCCGTTTTTTATTCGGCAATTTACTTCGCGGCGATGATATTTACGGCATTGATCTTTTGTATAGCTTTACTCAAGAAATTTGATTATGATATTATTTCTTTGGAGGTGCATTCCTGAATGATCGAAGTTAATAACGTATTTCTGACAATAAAAAATGTTCCGATTTTAATTGACATCAACGCAAGCTTTGAACGCGGAAAAATTCACGGCTTAATCGGCAGAAACGGCAGCGGGAAAACAATGCTGATGAAATGTATGTGCGGCTTTGTAAAACCGACCAAAGGAACTATAACTGTTGACGGAAAGCAGATCGGAAAGGACTGCGATTTCCCCGAAAATACGGGTATAATTATAGAAACGCCCGGGTTTATCCCGTATTACAGCGGATATAAAAATCTGAAGCTGCTTGCCGATCTGCGGAAAAAAATTACCGCGGACAATATCCGAAATACGATGAGGACGGTTGGTCTCGATCCCGAATTAAAACGCCACGTTCGCAAATACTCGCTGGGAATGAGGCAAAGGCTCGGACTTGCGCAGGCAATTATGGAAAACCCCGCTCTGCTTGTCCTCGACGAGCCGATGAACGGACTTGACAAGGACGGCGTTTCCGATATGCGAAAATATCTCCTTGACCTTAAAGCACAGGGGAAAACAATTCTTATCGCCTCACATTCCGCGGAGGACATAGATATTCTTTGCGATACTGTTTGTGAAATGGATAAAGGAAAATTAGAAAAAGTAAGATAAGCGGCAGACCGCACGGACAGGGTAAGTATAATGCCGGATTCGGCGTGGATGAGGGCGAATTCGGATATGGCACTCTTTTTAACGGAACGAAAACCTACGCTGTATATTCTCGCCCGCAAAGCGAATATAACAAACAAATTCAAGAATTTTTGCGGGCTGAATTACAGATTGTTCTAGGACGATGGTTTATAAAGCAAAAAGATAAAGGCTGTGTAGGATTAACTACATAGCCTTTTTTTACACCGGATTTCGATTATTGACACTCGGGAAGCGTAAGTATGCACTTTCTCGGGCAAGCCGCCGCGCACGCTCCGCAGCCCGTGCACTTCGAGTGGTCGATAGTGGCGTGGTTGTCGGCGACGGCGATAGCGCCTTCGGGGCATTTCTTCTCGCATATCTTACAGCCGATACAGCTGTTATTGCAGATGTCCTTCGCGACCTTTCCGGGATCCTTGGACGAGCAGCGCACGTCGACCTTCTGCTTTGCGGGGTGAATAACGATAAGGTGATTGGGACAAGCCGCGACGCACTTTCCGCACGCAACGCACTTCTGAGGATTTACCACCGCAACGCCGTTGATTATCGAGATAGCGTTTTCGGGGCAGACCGCGGCGCAGTCGCCGTAGCCGTCGCAGCCCGTGCGGCAGTTGCCCTTGCCGTTGTAGAAGCGCTCCGTAGCCGCGCAGGACGGCGTTCCGATAAAGGTGTAACGCTCCTCGGTCGCGCCTTTGCAGCCGTTGCAGCGCACGAACGCGACCTCTTTTTCGCTCGCCAGAGCCTCCTGCCCCATTATCGCAGCGATCTTTTCAGCCGCCGCGGCTCCTCCGGGCTTGCATTTGTTGTTGGGAGCCTCGCCCGCCGCGACCGCCTTTGCGTAGCCCTCGCAGCCCGAATAGCCGCAGGCGCCGCAGTTCGCGTTCGGGAGCGCTTCGGCGATCTTCGCGACCGTTTCGTCCGTCTCGACCGCGAGAAACTTCGAGCCAAGCAGCAGCAGTCCGCCCGCCGCCGCGCCGATGACCGCGAAAATAATTACGGGAAGAACATAAGTCATAAAAATTTCCATTATGCACCTCCGAACAATCCGTCAACCAGTCCGCCGAAGCCGACGAACGATAAGGACACGATAGAAGCCGCCACAAGAGTTATCGGCATACCCGCAAACGTTTTGGGAACGTTGCAGCGCTCCAGCCGTCCGCGAACGCCGGAGAATATCAGCATTGCGATCATAAAGCCGAGACCCGCGCCCAAAGCGTTCACAATGCTCTCGAGGAAGTTGTAGCCCTCCAGATTGAGCAGCGTAACGCCGAGCACCGCGCAGTTCGTCGTGATAAGCGGCAGATACACGCCCAGCGACTTGTACAGCGCGGGAATGTACTTTTTCAGCACCATTTCGATAAGCTGAACCAGCATCGCGATAATGAGGATAAACAGTATCGTGTTCAGATATTCCAGCCCCATGGGAATGAGGAAAAGATAGTACAGCGGATAAGTGACCGCAGTCGCCAGAACCATAACCGCCGTAACCGCGCACCCCATACCGAGCGAGCCGCTCGAGGTCTTGGAAACGCCGAGGAACGGGCAGATACCGAGGAATTTCGACAACACGAAGTTATCCGTCAGAATACCCGTGAGGAGAATTATCATCATACTTCTTGCGAGTTCCATTATTTATTCTCCTCCTTTTCCGTATTTTCGGCAGTCTCGGTTTTTTCAACGCTTATGCAGCTCTCCCTGTTCGGGCAAGCCGCGCAGCCCGTAGCCTCCGGGGGCTTGCGGTTTGCGATCTTGTTCACGAGCGCGATAACGCAGCCCAGCACGAAAAATCCTCCCGCGGGCAGCACGAATATCGTCATCGGCTGAACGAAGTCGGGATATATTTTCAGTCCGAACCACGTTCCCGAGCCGAGTATCTCGCGTACCGAGCCCACCGCTAAGAGCGCCAGCGTAAAGCCGATACCCATTCCCGCGCCGTCAAGCGCCGAAGCCGCAACGTTGTTCTTGGAAGCGAACATCTCCGCGCGTCCGAGAATGATACAGTTTACCGTGATAAGCGGCAGATAAATTCCCAGCGCGTCATATACCGCGGGAACAAACGCCTGCAATATCAGACTGATAAGCGTTACAAAGCCCGCGATAACCACGATATACGAGGGCAGACGTACTTGCTTCGGGATAAACTTTTTCAACAGGGATATAGCCACGTTGGAGCAGATAAGCACGAACGTCGCCGCCGCGCCCATTCCGATAGCGTTGCTCGCCATTGTGGTTATCGCCAGGGTAGGGCACATTCCGAGCAGCGTTACCAGCGTCGGGTTTTCTTTAACCAAGCCCTTGGTAAATTCCTTTAAGTAGCTCACTGTGCCTCACCTCCCACTAATTTAAACGCTTCAAGCGCGATATTTACAGCGTTCGCAACGCCTCTCGAGGAGAACGTCGCCGACGTTACCGCCTGTACCTCTCCCGCATGAGACGGCGCTGTCTTAACGATAGCAGCCTTGTCCGATATTCCCTTGAAGTTATCGAGGAATTCGGGCTTGTTGGTGTTCGTTCCGAGACCGGGGGTCTCTTCGCCCACGGATACTATCGCGACGCCCGCGACCGCTCCGTCCTTAACTCCGACCATAATGTCAAAGCCGTTCTTATAGCCCTTTACCACGCACTCAAACGCAAAACTTCCGTCCGATTTTTTCCTTATCAGCTTAGTTACCTTGGACAAATCGGCATTGCCCGAATTTTCGAGAACGGACTGCCATTCCTCGGCGGGAACGACCTCGAAATCGTCCTTTACGCCGCCGTAAATAGTCGTTACCGCAGCAGCCTGTTTGTCCGTGAGGATATTCGTGGTGTCGACATAGGTAAGATTGTACACCACTATGATAAGGCAGGAGATGATCGCCGCGATAAGTGCCAGCACATAAACGGGCTTCAATTTCTGTATCATTGCTTACCCTCCTTTTTCGGCTTTACCGCTCCGAGAGCTCTTGGCGCGGTATATCTGTCAATAAGAGGAGTAAGGCAGTTCATTACCAGAATGGAGAACGAAACGCCCTCCGGCATTGAAGCGAACTGGCGTATCGCGAAAGTGATAAGTCCGCACCCAACGCCGAACACTATCTTGCCCTTAGTCGTCAGCGGGGTAGTAGCGTAGTCGGTCGCCATAAAGAACGCGCCGAGGATAAGCCCGCCCGACATCAGCTGATACAGCATAAAGTTCACATCGCAGCCGCCGTAGAAGAACGACAGCACCGCAACCGTGCCGATAAAGCACAACGGAGTAGCGGGGCGTATCAGTCCGATAAACATAAGGTACAGACCGCCCAGCAGCAGCGCCGCAACGCAGGTCTCGCCCAGACAGCCCGCGCGGAAACCGAGGAACATATCCATAATACTTGGGATCTCCGTTCCGGTCACTGTAGAGTTGAACAGCTGACCAAGCGACAGCTCCTTAAAGTCAACGCCAGACATTGCGGCAAGCGGAGTTGCGGAAACGGTCGCGTCCACTCCGTCTTTCCACGAGAACGGCGCGGTCCATTTCGTCATTGCGCCCGCAAACGACATCATAAGCACTATTCTCGCGGTTATCGCGGGGTTCGCGAAGTTCTGACCGATACCGCCGAACAAGCACTTCACGATAACGATAGCCACAAAACAGCCGATTATCGCCATATAAATAGGTAAGTCAACGGGCAGATTAAACGCTAAAAGCATACCCGTAACCACCGCCGAAAGGTCGGAGATCGTGTCCTCGCGCTTAGTCACCTTGTTGAACAGAAACTCCAAAAGAACGCAGGACGTGCAGCAGATGACCGTCATTAACAGCGCCTTTATGCCGAAGATGTATGTTGACATAATGAGCGCGGGGCAAAGCGCGATAATTACGTTCAGCATTATCTTCTGCGTAGTCCACGCGCTGCGTATATGCGGCGAGGACTCGACAAACAGTTTATTCATTTACCCCACCTCACTTTCCTTGTTGTTTAGCTTTGCTCTGCCGCAGGAAGTCCTTGGCGAGCTGATTTTTCTCCGCAAGCTGACGTTTGGCGGGGCAGACGAAGCTGCACGCGCCGCAGTTCATACAGAGATTGATCTTGAGCTTTTCAAGCGCCTCCGCGTCGCGGGCGTCGTACGCGCTCTCAAGCTCGGTAGGCATAAGATTTACCGCGCACGCTCTCACGCACCGTCCGCAGCGGATACAAGCGCTCGGTTTGCGCTCCTTTGTATTGCCGAACAGCAGGACCGCGTTGTTGGTCTTGCCGAGCGGAGTGTCGGGATCAAACGCGCACGCGCCCATCATAGGTCCGCCGAGAACTATCCTGTCGGGCTGACGGCGCACGTCCGCAAAGCCGACTATCGAGTGCAGGAGCGTTCCTACGGGGATAAAGAAGTTCGCGGGTGAGTTCACAATATCTCCGTCCACGGTGATACGGCGCTTGACAAGCGGAATACCCGTCTTGACATAGCCGTAGATAAAGCCCGCCGTAGACACGTTCATAACCATACAGCCAACGTCCGAGGGGAGCTTTCCCTCTCCGACGACGCGCCCCGTAAGCGTATGCACGAGCACCTTCTCCGCGCCCTGCGGATACGCGCTCGGCAGTCTCTGTACAGAAATATTCGGATAGCGTATCGCGAGCTTTTCCAGCTTCGAGATAGCCTGCGGCTTGTCTGCCTCGATACCGATTATCGCTTTCGGTATCTCCAGCTTTGTCATTACAAGGTCGATACCCGAAAGCACGTTGTCGGAATTTTCGATAAGCTCGCGGTAGTCGCTCGTGATGTATGGCTCGCACTCCGCGCCGTTGAGCAGGAGATAGTCGATTTTGACCTTACTGCGGTCATAAGCCAGCTTAACGTGCGTGGGAAAGCCCGCGCCGCCCAATCCGACCGCGCCGCTCTCGCGGACAGCCTTTATAAACTCCTCGCGCGTGTCGACTTTCGGCGGCTTAATATCGGGAGACATCTCGTTTTTGTTGTCGTTCGCGATAACGACGGTCTTGCAAAGCCGTCCGCCGACGTTCATAACGTCCTTTATCTCCTTGACGACGCCGCTTACCGACGCGTGAACGGGCGCGGACATAAACGCTTCCGTATCGCCGATCTTCTGTCCGATCTTAACGCTGTCGCCTATCGCCACGCAAGGCTCGCAGGGCGCGCCTATATGCTGGAGCATACTGATAGCTACTATCTCGGGCGCGGGTATCTTTCTGGTCAATTGCTCCGCAGAACCGCTGAAATGCGGCAGTCTGACGGAATGCAGTTTACTCAAAATTCACCAATCCTTTCTTATAGTTAAATTTTTCACACTCTCAATAACAGTCTTAAACCGCCGTTCGGCTTTGTACGGGCGAGCGGCGGTCAAGAATTAAGGCAACACCGCACAATTACCGCCCTTCGGGCTTTGTCGCCTGTTGCCTTCGGCAACTGCGCAAACGTTCCGTTTGCGGCGGTTGCTTGCATATTTTCCGTCATAGCGTTGACCGAAGGTCAACCCGTGCACAATTCGTCCTAGCAAGGCATACAGCCTTGCGTCGTCCTCATTGTACAATCTGACGAAAAATCTGACTGCGCAACCGCTCGACAATAATTGTGCGGCGTTGCCTAAAAATTATTGAATTACATCTGGACGTCTCCGATATTGCCGGGACGATTAGGCGCTAAGCCGTTGGACATCGCGCCCTTTTCCGAGCCGACTCTCATACGGTTTATCTCCTCGGTGGGCTTTATCTCGGTAACTATATCGTCGTCCTCCTCGGGGATCTCAAGCACAGCGCTGAGCTCCTCCTCGGGAGCCTCGGCGGGCTTTTCTACCTTAGCCGCGGCTTCCTTGATAGCCGCCTCGCGCATTTCGGGAGAAACGTTGTCCTCATACCACTTAGCCGCCATCATCGGGCTGAGCACTATGTCAAGCACCTCGGGAGCGCCGTCGTATACAGTCTCGGGAACCTTTATGTCGCCGGGCTCGACTATATCATAGGTCACCTGTCTGCGGAACTTGATACGGCAGTACATGAACTCGGGCGGGATATTGTCGATCTCCGCAATCTCCTCCAGCCACAGAAACGGCGTCATACCGCCGATGCTGACATCGTCGATAAGCCAGCCCGAAGCGGCAGCCGCGTCATTCTGACAGAGATACAGCGAGAAGTTGAACTTCTGCTCCTTTTCGCCGTTCATAAGCCCGATCGTGAACTTCTTGACAACAAAGCTGTTCAGAACGCCCGTCTCGTATCCGCAGCACGGGCAGACACCGCCGTAGCCGTACAGCTTTGCGTTTATATCGCGCGCAAAATAGTTGCGGTAAGCCTTTCCGTTGCCCTTTTCGTATGGCGCGATCCTGCGTACCTGCCCGCTAAGATAATCGAACTCCTTGCGGCTGATAGTGGGAACGGGCTTGTAGTAATAAGGAAGCTGATCGAGCAGAACCACATTCGGCTCTTCCGTGCCCGAATACAGCGCGGAAAGACGGTTCTTGTTGCCGCCCGTAAGCAGAAACTCCGCAAAGCCCGCGTACTGCGGCTTGGACATACCGTCGCGCAGAATAATGAGCTTGGAGCTGTTGGTCATATCCTCGGCGTCGATAGGCGCGGACAGATCAACTATCTTCTTGAGCTTGTCGTCCTTATCCAGCAGCGCGATCTTATCCATACCGAGATCGCATACATACATCTTAGCCATTACCTGCTCGACAGCGTCCGCGTTGCGTGCGTCGGGCAGTACCGACAGAACGTCCTGCGTATCGAAGTTGAACCGTCCCGCGGAATACGGGAAGTCAAATACGCGGTTGTTGAGCAGTCCGCTCTCGATAAGCGCGTAAACGTCGCCGACAATATCAAGCAGCTCCGCGTTGGTGATGTTCGGCGGGATCATAAACTGCTTTCCGTATACCGAGAAGCGGTAGCGCTTGTTTATATCGAGCGCCAGCGTTACCTCGCCGCCCTGGCTCTTTATCTCCTGGAGGAACTGAATGGTGTCCTTACCGTTGGTAAAGGAGTTCACCATAAGCGTGATGACCTGATTGAATATCTGATGATTTTCAAATCTCATCTCGTGAGCCGCCAAGGTATCATAAGCTTTCTTGAGGTTGCCTATGTTGATCTTGGAAATTTCAAACTGAACCGTTGCCGTGCCCGATGTGATAACGAACTGGAAGTACTTCATCGAAATGCGGTAGTTCTCGCCGAACATCTCGTCGATGACCGCAAACGCGTTCGCCAGAGCGTCCTCGTCCGCAACGGAGCCGTTGACGATGCTCTCGTTGAGCTTAAGGCTTATAATGCTTCTGAAGCCCGCCGAAAGCTCATAGTCCTTTATCTTGTGACCTCCGTCGGAGGAAATATAATACTGATTTCCGTCCTGATAGAACGAATAGAGGAACTCGTTTCCGCTCTCGTCCGTTCCCGGAACCGTCCATTCATAACGTGCGACGAGGACGTGGTTGTCGTCCTTGCCGTACCAGCCGTTCATCTGCTCGATGTCCTGCTCGAGGAGCTTAATTGCGCTTCCGTCCTCGTGATCCTCCTTGGATACGTCGTCGCGCTCGGTAAAGAAGCCGTTCTTGCGCAGTGTCTCAAACAGCACGGGCTCGGGCGAGTGCGGGAACAATACGGAAACACTGTCGCCGAATTTCTCGCGCAGACCCTTTACAATGCCGCTGTTGTTGACATAGTTGTAGAAGAACTCGAAAACGTACTGCTTCGGGCGGAGCATATAGCGGTCGGGAGCGTCCTGCCGCGGCGAGAGCTCCAGTACGAACAGCTTTTTATACTCGTCCGCAACGGAGAGTATGCCCTGCTCTATCTTGCCCGAGCACTCCTCAAGCGAGTCGTATTTGATACCCGAACGGTTGTTTGTGATGTACTTATTCGGCACCGAAACGAAGAACGCGGAAAGCTGCTCGTCGACGAAATCCACGCTGTTCGCGCGGACAAAGCCCGTCAGCTCGTAGGTCGAGAAGTAGTTGTACTTGCTCATCAGCACCTTTGCCGCGTCGCGCTTAGCGCCGGAGATCGCGTACGGGATAAGGTATGTGAAGCCGTCGCGCTCCGCGTGCAGGAAATCCGCCACGCTCTTGCCGTTCTCAAAGAAACGCACCTTGGGAATATCGTTTTCGTCCTTGCGGTAAAGCTGTATCTTGTAAACGACTTCGGGCTTACCGTAGTTGATTATCGCGATATTGAACGTTCTCTGAACGCACTCGTCCTCGTCGACCGCCTTCAGATTTTTCTTTCTGATAAACGCGAAGCAGAGGTCTACCATATTGATGTAAACGCCCTTTTTCGAGGTGAGCGTCGTTAAGTTCTCGTGAAGCGTTCTCTGCTCGTCCTCGGGCAAAGCGAACACGATCTCGGTGTGGTTGAAATGCTGACCGTTAAGCTCCAGCTCGCGCACCTTAAGCGTGCCGTCGTCGTTGACAACGCGCAGCGAATAATCGTTCGAGCGCATCTTGAACCAGTCAACGTTCGCGAAAACGCTCTTAGCGCCCAGACCGAAACGACCCTCGCGCTTTTTATCGCCCTCGTTTCGTCCTACCGAAAGGTAATAGAACACCTGCGCCAGCGTAAAGCCCGTCTCGTTGTAGGTGAGCTTCACTTGACCCTCGTCAAGGAATTCTATCATTACTTTAATGTCGGGCGACTCGTAATCACAGCCGAAGACGTTCTGTAAAAGCTCGCGTATAATGGACTCTCTCGGGTAGTCCTTGGCTATACCGTTTACGTTTATAGCGCCTCTGCCCGCATACATACTATTGAAATAGTCCTTAAAGGGACCGCTGTCGACCTCGCCCGATTTCAGCTTCTGCTGAATATCGTCGATAACCGACTTCATTCCCTCTTTGTCGCCCGCTGTATTTCGCTCAAAAAAGTCGCCGAGCAGCTTTTCCACTGTTTCATAGCTCTCGCTCATTATCTACGCCTCGTTTCTCCGCGCTTATATAATTATCGGATCGGCTCCGCACGGTGGAGCATACGCCATAGTCTAATAAATCAGATACCGTCGTTATAGATCTTGATGTAGTCCTTGAAAGAGCGATCGGAATCCTGTTCCTTTGCTCTGTATTTCCATATTCCGTACAGCACGGGATATTGTATGCAGTCGTTGAGAGAAACTATCTCCTGCTTTATCTTAAGGTGGAAATCTCCGCCCTTGTGAAGCTCGTCTATCTGCGCCTTTGCGTCGGAAAGACCCTTGAGCGCGTCCAGCGCGAACGGCTGATTGGAGTAGCTGTCGTTCGTAAACGAATCCGACATCGCTCCGCTGTCGGGAGCCTTGACGAGCTTTCCGTCGCGGACGATGCACAGACCGCTCAGCGCGTTTATCGCCGCCGCGATGTCGTCGTTTGACGAGTCCTCGCCGAGTCCGAACAGCGTATACATTCTCTCGAGCATATTCTCAGCAAATTCCGCGAGCTGCTTGCTGTTGGTGATAGCCTCGGTCTCGGGAACGGTATACTCGCACTTGACCTTTTTGATAAGGTCGAGGCAGTTGTCTATTTCCTTGGCAACTCCGCGTATATACTTGAGGTCGCCGATAAGGTTGTTCAGACACTCAGCCTTTCCGGGAACGTCAAGCAGTATATTTCTCGCGGGGAGTTTTCCGCAGAAGCCGTTCTCAAGCTGTAAATACAGCACCTTTTCAAGCGCGCAGGTATCAAACAGGTTGTTATTGTCGCGGAAAATTACGAACTTTCTGTCCGCCTCCTTGGCGCTTCCGTGCCTTGTCATTCTTCTTTCGAGAAGCTCGGGCGACTGCGGCAGCTCATAGTTGATAATGCAGTCTATGCCGTCCATTCCGTCGCCTACCGTGCCGAGACTGTCCGTACCGATAAGTATCTTAGGATAGGCGCCCTCGGCGTTTACGGAAAGCTGTCTTACTATATCGTCGGGTCTCGACAGCTCGTCGCGCGCTACTCTTACGTCCGCGCCGTACATACAGATAAGTACCTTGCGCAGATATTCCACCGTCTCCTTGTCGGAACAGTAGATCATTACTCTGCCCTCTTCCTTATCAAGGAGCTCAAGCAGGCTGTTCAGCTTTTTATCGAACGTTCTCAGATCCTCAACGTCCGAGCGTGTGTACGAGGGCTTTATGTAAGCGCGGCGTTCTTTTTCAAACTTCTCGCAGTCGTAAGCCTCGAAAACGTTTCCTCCGAAGCGGTAGGTAGGCAGCCCCGAACGCAGGTCTATACGCCTGCGGAGGTTCACCATAGTGTCCTCCTCAAAGCCGTAGTCGACAAACGTTACATTTCGCGCGAACCCGTCGGAATACACGGGAACATCAAAATATCTCATCACCGCCGACTCCTCGTCAAGACGGGACGCTCCCGCGTCAAAGCCTATCTCGTCAGCTTTTTCCGCCATTTCGCCGTTTGCCAGCACGCTCTTTATAAGCGCGATAAGCTCCGCCTTGTCGTCGTCCGTCTTAGCGGGGAACGGCGTATTGATAAGCAGTCTGTCGCTGCACCATACAAGGTTCTCGCGGTAGCTCTTATAATCGGGAACGCCGCTGTTAAGCTCCTCGTCGATAATTATCAGATCCCACAAAAAGCTCTTGTTGGCTTTCTTTTTGAGAACGTTTTCGCCGAAAAGCGTCTCGGAGGACATCATATACAGTCCCGCGCCGAACTCGTTGAAGAACAGCAGAGCGTTCGGAGCGCCCGTGATAATTTTGAAATCCGCGCCCAGCCCCGTCACCATAACTCTGTACCAGCTGTACAGCTCGCTGTTTGACGTAACGATAAGGATATTCGGGTTCTCCTTTTCCGCAAGCACATCGTAAATGCAGAGCCCCGCCTTGGTGTATTTTTCCGAACCGAACTCTCCGCAGTTCACCGCAAAGCCGAACCTGCGCAGCTTCTCCGCCGCCGCAAGATTAGCGGCGGACAGGTTAAACCCCGCCAGTGGCATCCATTTAAAATTGCTCAATATACCGCACCTCCAAAATTATGATTAAGACGGATTCAAAACGCAAATATACTTTTAAAGAAAATCCTATATCTTAATTATACACCAAATGCTTAATTATTACAAGTCCGACAATACACATAATTATATAGAAATCCAAAGGGGTGTTTTTGTGAATTATGCACAAAAGTAATCGTTATCATAAAATTGAGGCTCTATCAAGTCGTATTTAAAGCGGCATCGGACTATCCGTGCCGGAAATTTTAGGTAAAAAATAACGGGATTTCAAGCTGCACAAATTTTTTGAAAAATTTTTGTGAATATTTCACAAAGTAAAAAATAACCATTGCAATAACGGAGAAAAAGAGTTACAATATAGGTACAGTAGGCAAAAAACAAACTATGTAAAGGTGATTTTTATGTTCAGAGCCATACTATCAAAAAAGGATCTGTCTAAGCAGGACGAGTATTACGCTTGTGTGCGCGATCTTCTTGACGATAAATCGGTGCTTAGTCTGAGCGGGTTCAGACATCATATTGGCACGACGCGGTTTCAGCACTCGCTGAACGTGTCCTACTACAACTTCCTGCTCTGCCGCTTCTTTCGGCTGAACGCAAGGGCGGCGGCGCGCGCCGGACTGCTCCACGATCTGTTCTTCTACAACCGCAAGACGCACGAAAAGGTCGCGAACTCTCATCCCGCCGAGCACGCGAACATCGCGTACTACAACGCCTCGCAGATGTTCCCGCTTAACGAGATCGAAAGCGATATGATAATCAACCATATGTGGCCTATGACCCCGACTCTCCCGCGCCATCGCGAGACGTTTGTAATAACGATAGTCGACAAATTCTGCGCGGTCGCCGAGGTATTAACATACGCAATGCGGAAAACCGGCGCTAAGGTAAGGTTCGCGGGAAGCTTTGCACTTATGCTTTTTCTTAAGCTTACATTAAAATTATAATTAAAGAAGCAGTGCCGCGGCACTGCTTCTTTTATTTTATATCATAAGCTCAAATTTCTCATAGAATTTAAATGTCTCGCCGCTTCCGCTTGTGACCTTGTCGACCTTAAAGCCGCCCTCCGGCTGTACCGCGAGCTTGAACGTCAGCATTTCGCCGTCGGGCTGTCCGCTAAGCTCGGTCAAGTCCTTGAAAACGCGCACCGTTATCACGGCGTTGTCCTCGTCGCAGTCGCGGACGTACAGAGGTATCGCAGCGCCGTCTCCGCCGACCGTTGCCGTCGTTTCGCCCTCGGCGCACGTTCTGTATACCGCGCCGTTCTCTTCCCACAATCTGCCTATGCCGTTGCCGTCCTTGGTGTAATCAAATCGCTCTATAAAGCCGTCGGTGAAGTATCTGCGGCGGAGCGCGTTGTACTCGTCAATGGTATCCACCGCCGTGCCCGTGTACTTTATAAGCCTGTCATTGTTGAGATTTCCCGCCGTCGTGACGGAAAAATTTTCGGGATTTGCGCCCCTGCTGTCCGCGAACAGTCTCGAGCACTCGTATTCGGTGTCTTTAAAGACCGCGAGCGCGTTTTTGCTCTCGTAATCGCTGTTGAAAAACAGCAAGTCCATTTTGGCAAAAGTATCGAAAAGCTCGGTCACGATCTCCGTCTGCTCGTCGGTGAGCTCGACAGACCGTGTATTCTCCGCGACGACAGCCTCCATATCGGGGGCGAGTTCGGAAAGGACAGCAATGTCGGCATTTTCATCGACCGTTGAAGCGACGGCGCTTTCCCCCATTATCTGCGAGACCGTTACGATGTCGGATGACGTTTCTCCCGAAGATACAGTGGAAGCCCCGCACCCCGTCAGGGCAATTGCCGCACCGAGCAGAGCGATGACCGAGATCGGCTTTTTCATCATACATTCCCCCTTTTTATTTATTTCTTTCTCTTATTATATCACATTCCGCAAAAATTTCAATATTTATTACAGAATTGTAATCATTTGTAACCGCTTTGTAATATTTCGGGATTTTTATTTTGCGCTTGCAAATACAGGAAAAATGTGGTATAATATATCTATAATACGACAGGAGGACACAAAAATGATAGTTCAACCCAAGGTAAGAGGCTTTATCTGCACCACCGCCCACCCCGTAGGCTGCGAGGCTGCGGTCAAGGCACAGATAGATTATGTTAAGTCCAAGGGCAGACTGAACGGCGCGAAAAAGGTGCTGGTGATCGGCTCGTCAATGGGCTACGGGCTTGCGTCGCGCATATCGGCGGCATTCGGCTGCGGAGCGGCAACCCTCGGCGTTATGTTCGACAAGGAGGGCGGCGGAAACAAAACGGGCACCGCGGGCTGGTACAACACCAAAGCGTTTGAGAAATTCGCCGCGGAGGAGGGCTTGTACGCCAAATCGATCAACGGAGACGCTTATTCCGATGAGTGCAAAAAGGAGGTAATAGACCTTATCAAGTCCGACCTCGGCAAGGTGGATATGGTCGTGTATTCGCTTGCCGCGCCGAGAAGAACGGTAGGCGAGACCGTCTACAAAAGCGTTCTCAAGACCACGGGAGCGCCCTACACCAACAAGACCATCGACCTGCGGAACAACACAATTTCCGAGATAACCCTCGAGCCCGCCACCGACGAGGAGATTGAGGCTACCGTAAAGGTAATGGGCGGCGAGGACTGGGAGGCGTGGATAGACGCGCTCAAAGCCGCGGACGCTCTCGAAGACAACGCCGTAACGCTTGCGTATTCGTATATCGGTCCCAAGCTCACTCACCCGATGTACTACGAGGGCTCTATCGGCAGAGCAAAGGCGCATTTGCTGGCGACCTCGAAAAAGATAACCGAAAACGGCGTAAAAGCGTATGTTTCGGTAAACAAGGCGTTGGTAACGCAGTCGTCGTCGGCTATCCCGATAGTGCCGCTGTACATCTCCATTCTATATAAGATAATGAAAGCGCACGGCAATCACGAGGGCTGTATCGAGCAGATGTACAGGCTGTTCGACAAGCTGTTCAACAATGCGCTTAACCTTGACGGCGAGGGACAGATTCGCATGGACGATTGGGAAATGCTCCCCGAGATACAGTCCGAGGTCACAAAGGCGTGGGAAACGCTCACCGCCGACAACTTCAAGGAGCTCACCGATATTGACGGTTACTGGAAAGACTTCTACGAGATGTTCGGCTTCGGCATTGACGGCGTTGACTACGACGCGGATGTTGAAGTATAAACGGAATAACTCCGATTTTTTGAAAAGGCGAATAGTGGGGCAGCGATGTAGAAGTTTTCAAAATATCGTTAGATGACAAATATGGCGGATTATGTAAATGGCTGTTGTAACAATTTCTTTGGTGCAACAGCCATTTTATTTACCCCTATTTGATAACGCCCTACTAAACCTACTAGGCAAATCGGCATTTCATTTGCCATTACATAATAAAATTTTTCTCACATATATAAAATGTCGCTTGCAATTGTGTAGGTAGTGAAAGATGATTGGTTAGCAGGAAATCTATTGTAGCACAACATTCAAAAAGTACTTGACAAATCTAAAAAAGTACGGTATAATATTATACGTTCGATGGATACATCGAATTTATATACGCAGGTGTGCTAAACCGGCAAGCCGGTTCCGAATTGGCGGACGCGTCGGCTTCGGGTCACGTCACGACAGCGGTTTTATTTGAATATTTGAAGTCCCTATATAGGGCTTTTTTAATTTAAGCAGGAGTTATGTATGAAAAAAAATCTTAATTATTCAAGGCGGCGGACGACCTAACGGAAATACCGATCAGCTTGTGAAAGCATTTGCCAAAGGCACTAACGACGCGGGGCATGAGGTTGAGATCGTATCTCTTATCAAGAATGAGGTCAGGGGGTGTCTTGGGTGCAACGCTTGTCGATACGGAAAGCCTTGCGTTCAAAAGGACGGCTTTAATGAAATAGTTCCGAAAATCATGGCTGCCGATCTGCTTGTATTTGCTTCTCCGCTTTACTTTTGGACTATATCTTCTCGAATTAAGGCGTTTATAGAGAGGTTTTACTGCATTGCCGAAGAAGATAAGAACCCGCCTCTGGGCAGATACGAACGGTATCCGGAAAAGGACTGCGCGCTGCTTATGACCGCGGCCGATAACTTCTTTTGGACTTTTGAACAGGCTGTGTCCTACTATAAATTTACATTAATAAACTATATCGGATTTCATGATAAAGGTATGTTGTTGGCAGGCGGCTGCGGTGACACAAACGGTAAACCTCAAATAGACAAAACCGAACACTTGGCTGCCGCATATAAATTCGGGAAAGAGATATACAAAGAATAGGTTCTCTTGCGATGCGGCATATGAATAATGAGACGGCTTTGTTAACAGTTGAGCCAAAATTTATACAACTTTTTGAAAAAAGTACTTGACAAATCGAAAATATTGTGGTATAATATTGTATGTTCGGTGGGAGACTGCCGGATTTTAATACACAGATGTACAAAATCGGCAGGTTGCTTTTTGAATTGGCAGACGCGCCAGTTTCGGGTCATGTCACGACAGGGTATTTATTTTGATTGAAGCGGGGTTTTCGTTTTGATATAGAATCCGCAAGGGTTCACTCGGGAATTTCAGCCGAGTAAAATTTCTGGAATCTATATTCGCAGGTGTGGCGGAATTGGCAGACGCGCTAGCTTCAGGCAACGTCACGACAGGGTGTTTATTTTGATTGAAACGGAGTTTCCGTTTTGATATAGAATCCGCAAGGGTTCACTCGGGAATTTCGGCCGAGTTAAAAATCTGAAATTTAATACGCGGGTGTGTTGGAATTGGCAGACGAGCTGGCTTCAGGTGCCAGTGTCCGCAAGGACGTGTGGGTTCAAATCCCACCACCCGCACCAAACAGAGGGCAGATTTGTAATTTGATTACAGATTTGTCCTTTTGCTTTCTTATCGTAAATTATGTTGTGTATTTAAGTATCTTAAAATAGTTTAAAAGTGGGGAATATTAAAATGGGAAAAACGATATTAATTCTTGGGAATGGTTTTGATTTAGCTCATTCATTACCTACGAGGTATATCGATTTTATGGATTTTTGCAAAAAAGTGGAAAGCATATGGCATGATGACTTAGAGAAATTTAATGCAATAAATAATTTTAGGAATACACATATCAATTCTTGGAACACTGATGAATCTATCCGTGTTGCGATAGAAGAAGCATTTAAAAACAGACATGAAGAGCAAATCGGTAATGACTACATAGTCACAAGCGATAATACCGAGTTGACAGAAATTCATGATATGTTAGAGGATAATATTTGGTATAACTACTTTAAAAAATTGCTTAAAGAAAAAAAGATAAGAGGAGAGAATTGGATAGATTTCGAATCTGAAATTAGATTAATTATTGAAGATGTGGATAGGAAAGCTGATTCTCTTTCCGATAAGTGGGCTGATATTCATAAAGTTAATGGGTCTAAACTTTATGTTTTTGCATTTTGCTTTCGTGATTGCGTTCAAAAGAGGAATAAATTTGACGGAGAACAATTTAAAAATATTACTGTAAAAGATTTCAGAAAAGAATCCTATGATGACCTTGTGCGGCTTATTCGGGCACTTGAAATATATTTATCTGTATTTGTTGAAAAAATAGAATTAAAATCAAAAAAACTCGAAATAGAAGCTCTTAATCCCGATTTTGTAATCAATTTCAATTATACAACTACATATGAGAGGAACTACAGAAACACTGACATACATTATATTCACGGAAAGGCTAATGCAAAGCGTTCCACCGAGGATAGCGATTTGGTTTTGGGGATAGATGAATATTGGTCACCTTCTGAACGTGATCAGCATACATTCTTTACAATATTTAAAAAATTTTCCCAAAGAATTCAAAAGCATACGAGAAATGACTGTTATAGATATTTAGCCGAAATAGAGAAGCTATATGTTCAAAATAAGACAAGTTGGAGTATTACTAATTTCGATATATTTAAAGACCATCCCATAGGCGTCTCGAGTCTGAATAACAAACCGTGTAAATGCCAAGAATAACCATAAAAAGATATGGAGGAAAAAGACATGAAAAACAGAACACACGGACTGACTGAAAGAGAGATGGAGCTGGCAAAGCTCCTGATGGCAGACTGCAAGACAACGGGAGATGTTCAGTCAAAGCTGAAGCGGCTGTTCGCGGGAA
>JAAVID010000066.1 GCA_014799395.1 Oscillospiraceae bacterium
ACGACATAATAACCGCGTCATAATCGCCCGTAACGCACCGAGCAATAAATTTCTGCCTGTTGTCTTTTGTAAAATCTTCGGGACGAGCAACCAATAATTTCGCGTTCGGATATAATCTCATCCACTCGCTTGCCATTTGCAGCGTGAGGTGCTTCGGCACTACGACACAGCCTTTGTTAATCAAGCCGAGCCGCTTTTTTTCCATCGTCGTCGCGATCATCTCAAAAGATTTTCCCGCGCCGACGCAGTGAGCCAAAAGGGTATTGCCGCCCAGCTTGCCGCGAAGTACCGCGTTCTCTTGGTGCGGACGGAGCTTGATCGCGGGATTCATTCCGGGAAAACTTTGGTGACTTCCGTCATACTCACGACCGCGTATCGCGTTAAACAAATAATTATATTTTTCAACGTATTTCTCGCGCCGTTCAATATCCTCCCAAATCCACGATTTAAAGCCCTCTTTCATCTGCCGCGCTTTTTCTTTCGCAAGCTGCGTTTCCTTAGCGTTTACCTCATACCAGACCTTTCCGTCCTCCTCTCTCCTGTCGCGGACAACAATATCCCTCTGATTGAGCAGGTTTTCAAAAATATGATAGCTGCTCATTCTCGACGTACCGTAGATACTGTTCGCGGCTACCGATCTGTCCTGATATTTACCCTCGATTTTGTACTCGCCCATTTTGGTGCGGACAACGGGGTGACCGCCCCACGCGCTTGTATCCGCCTTTGCATATTCGTGAAGAAATTTATTGTAATCCTCAACATCTATCCAATTCGCGCCGATACGCACGGAAATTTCGCTTGCTTCAAGGTCTTTCGGGATTACCTTTTCGAGCGCGTCCACATTCCGCTGAAAACTTTCATCAATATGCTCGGTATATTCCCGCGCTATTTTTAATTTTTCGCGAACGTTGCCGGATAAATATTCCGACGCGTCCTCATATCCCGAAAACGGCTCATCGTCCTTTATCTTGGCGGGATTTCTGTAAATATCCGCGCCCAGATCGCTTATTATCTGTTCGGGAGTTGAGCCGCAAAGCCGCGCCATATACTCAATATCCACTCTGCCTATGCGGTCTATCGCTACTTGCAGAGCCTCCTGCGGAGTTTCCACATTTGTAATTACCACTTCGGGCTGAATGGTGCGCTTTGAGAATATCTCCGCTTTTTCAACGGTTTTCTTCTCGCTGTCAACGATCTCCAGAGCCGCCAGAGTGTTGTAATCATCATCGGCACGGAAACACCGCTCGTTCGCGCTGTCGGTAATATTTCCGTATGCTTTGCGGAATTTATCGTATACCGAATTTAATTCCGCTTGTAATTTTTTAAGTTCCTCATCGGAACAGCCCGCCGCCTGCGCGTCGATAAGAGCCATTGCTGCTTGACGGATTTTGTGCATACCCATCATTCGGTCAAGCGTTCTGCCCGTTTCCGCGACTTTTGTCATCACCTCGTTTTCGCGGAAATATAACTGTCCGTCCACAATTGTGTGCGTGAAATTTCTCACGGACGGGTCAGCCGGAATTATGTCCGCTTCATCACGTTCCTGTTCTTCGGCACGAACCGTATCAATGCTGCCTTGTATTTTGGCGATAGCCGCCTTGATCTGCTCGGAAAGAGAAACGCTTTCATCGGCTATACAAGTTGTTACCTTGCTGTCATCGCCGTACTTTCCTTTCATTCGCTCATCGAACGCCATTTTTCCGAGAACCATATCGGGATTATCCACGAAATATTTATTGCACGGAACACCGTCCTCGGTCTGCGAAAAATATACCCAATCGGGAACCTCTACTGTCAAAGTATCGCGCTTTTTAAGAAACAGAATATCCGTAGTGACTTCCGTTCCCGCGCTCTGCTTAAATGCAGTATTCGGCAAGCGCACCGCGCCGAGCAGATCGCACCGCTCCGCGAGATAACGGCGGGCTTTCTCGTTTTTCTTATCCATTGTAAATTTGGACGTTACCAAAGCGACAACACCGCCGGGCTTTACCTTGTCAACGGACTTTGCGGCGAAATAATCATGAATTTTAAAATTCAGCTTATCGTATTTTCTGTCCGTGACCTTGTAATCACCGAACGGAATGTTACCGATAACCACATCAAAGCTGTTATTGTTAAAGTTGGTTTGCTCAAACCCCTTGACCTGAATACGCTCGTTAGGGTAGAGCTGCTGCGCTATTCTTCCCGAAATGCTGTCTAATTCGACACCATACAAACGGGAATTATTGCGGATATTGTCGGGCATTTTCGAGAAGAAATTTCCCACACCCATACTCGGCTCCAGAACGTTGCCGCCCTCAAAGCCAAACTGTTCCAATGCCTGATACACACCGTCCGTAACTTCGGGAGGGGTATAAAAACTTGTAAGGGTAGACTCTCTCGCCGCCGCGTATTCATCGGGCGAAAGCAACTCGCGGAGCTGCTGTTGCTCGCTCTCCCAGCCTGTCGGCGCGGCATTACCGAGATTACCGATTCCATCGGCGGCTCTGTCGGTCGTAAATGCCTGCGGAATACCGCCCCAACCGACATACCGTGCCAAAATGGACTGTTCCTCTGGAGTTGCATAACGGTTTTCACTCTCAATTTTCCGCAGCGTTTTTATAGCCTCAACGTTAGCGACAAATTTTGTTTTTGCGCCGCCTGTTACAACGTCCTTTTCATTGAAGTGATATGTAAACGGAGTGCCGCTTTTTGGTTCTTTTTTCGCCGCAGCAATTTTTTCGGGAGCGTTCACGGTGGGCTGATCGGATTTCTGTTCCGATTTCGGTTCGTTGCTTTTCTGTTCCGAACTCGGCTCGTCCTGTTTCGGCTCAACGGACTTTTCCGATATATCTTCCGTCTGCTGCTCGGCAACGGGGTTTTCCATATTACCGACCGCCTCCGCGACCATTTTGTTAAGTTCTGCGGCTACCTCAAAATCGTAATCCGCGTCCGCAAGTTCAAAAAATCTGTTATAATCCGAAATCTCGGCAAGCTCATTCTCGGATACGTCAGCCAATTGCGCCGCCGCGAATTTCAGATCGACCGCGCTGTCCATTTCCCAAACACCGCCGTCAATGGGTGCGAGATCGGGAGCGTAAATTGTGTAATCTATGCCCTCGTCCGTCTGCATAACGGCGATATAATTTTCACCGAAAGCATTCCAGAAAACAGCTTCGTCCTTGCTGTTTTCATCGGGAACGGGAGCAGCTTCAACAGGCTCGTCCGGTTTTATGTCATATTCCGCAAGCACCTCCTCTGCCTGTTCTATTGCAACTTCGCTAAAATTACCGTGAACATTTTCAATGGTACGTTTCGCGTCCTTGATACGCGCGTCAATATCTTTTTGCGTTATGTATCTGCCCTCGGCGATCAGCCTTTCAACGCGCTCCGCAGCGTCATTCCATTTTATCAGAACTTCCGCATACATCTTTGACATTGAACCGCGCCGAAATTTTATACCCTTTGAATCGTGCCAAGTATTATAGCCCGTTACAGCCTTGCCGCCATCGCCGTATTCGTGTTTCAAGAAATCCGCTTTTTCCTTTGCGGAATGTTCCTCACCGAAAAATTTTGCTATACGGAATTTGCTATTCTGCACTTCGCCGCCGCCTTTGACAAGCCAATCTTTCTCGTCCTCGGAGATGAAAAATTTCGGCTCGAACTTGAAATCCGGCTTTGTAATAAATTCTTTGCGGGGTATCTGCAAATCTTTCAAACGGCTCAGCAGTTCGTTCGGCTTGTGAAAACGGAAACGCAAAATATCGCGGTTTTCCTCATAGTCGGCTAAGAATTTCTCCATACCGTCAATGTAGCTCTGCAATGTCTTTTCGTCAACAAAACCCGCCTTTATTTTTTCGGTATCATCGGGGAAAATTCCGGTGTAGGGAATGAATTTATTCTCCCGATATTCCGCACTGAAATCCTGATGAAGATACCACAGCTTTGCGGCAATATCTGCAAATTCGTTCTCCGCCGCGCGGTCGATAATATCCTGTTCGCAGTATTCGCCGCGCTCCAGAAGTGCGGATATTTTTTCGGAAACCTGCTCCCAAGTAAGATGAATTTTTTCGCCGTTCGGAAATGCAGTGTTGCTGATCGCGGCGGTGATTCCGTTCTCATCGAACCAAGCCGCCAGCAGCGCAGAACTTGAATAATCTTCCGCGACATAGCTGTAACCTCTGCCGTCCTCGTCATATCCGGAGCAAAATTCCTTGCGGAGAAATACGGCATTTTCGGCATCGGATTTTCCTTTTTGGAATTGTGCTACGATACGCTCCAGAGTTTTCTGATCGTTGCCGCCGCACTTGACAATGTAATTTATCATCTCGTCATTCGGCGCGGAGTTGGAGTATGCGACCGTTTTCCTCGGAACGGACTTCTTTTTCGGCTCGGATTTCTTAGGGGTATCCTTTACGGGAGTTTTCGGAGTAAGATATTCAAAGCCCTCATTTATAAAAGCAACTTTCCAATTGCTCCAAATACTCATTGTCGGCTCATCGGCGTTTTTATTTATGTTATCGAGGTCAATTGAAACATTGCCCGTAATGTCCGTTATCCGCCATATCTCACCCTCATACTTTACATAATCTCCGACTTGCAACTCGTCAACGGTTTTGGGATTTTCCGCCGGAATGTATTCCACCGAATCCTCAGCGGACTTTTCCGATACGGAATTTATCGGCTCGGACAAGTCATAGTCACCGAATAATGTAAGCTGTTCGGGTTCATCATCAACAGGCTCGTCCAAAGGTTCAACAATTTCATCTTCGGGCTTGAAGAATTTATGCTCGTCATCGGAGGACGATATAAATTCAAAGCCGTGTTCATCCAACAGCTCATACCACTTCTTGTCGAGAGTGTTGTACAAATTCCGCTCCCTGCCCTCGGAATTTTTGAGAGCAATAAGATAATCGCTTGAATGGAGGACTTTCCATTCCTCGCCGTCAACACGGATAGTATCTCCGTCAATCAGTTCGTCCGCGTTGGTAACAACGAGCGGTCTGCGCTCGTCAAGATATTCGCCCTGTTCGATCATTTTCGTGGTAAGGCTCTGCACCAAATCCCACGACAGACCCGACTCCTTATAGCGGTTGAGATAGTGACCCTCCCAGACAACAACTCCGTTATCGGTAGTCTTAAAGCCGCCGCGATTTTTGCCAATATCGAACTCCGTGTAATCGTGATTAAATGCCTTTTTCAGCAATTCCGCGCGGTCGGTGCTGCTTGTATTCTCGGCGAAAAATTCCGCGATCTGCTCACGCTTGATTTTGAAAAATCTGTCGTATTTAAGTATGCCAAATATAAGCTTTTCATCGGTAAGCGGCGGCAAATCCGAGGTTTCGATAATGGAATTATTAAGGATAACTTCTTCATCTTCATCATCGGGATAATCATCATTATCAAACGTTTCTTCCTCAATAGTCAGTTCGTCAACAGTTTCCCGTTCATCGGGAACGCTCACATCAATAAAATCCCGTGCTTTTTCGCGGTTCTCCAGAGCGGCGCGGATAAATTCGCGAATTTCTTCGGCTTGTGCAACGGAAAATTTATCCGCGTGAAATTTATTGAACTGCTCCACCGCGTCAAGGCGAAATTCCGTTGCTTTAGCGTCGCTCAGAATCCAGCCCGCCATTTCATAGCTATCCCAACGGCGGTTGAAATCCGCATTGCTATACCGTTCGATAAGGCTCTCAACGGTTATCTCATTTTGAACACGACTTCCTCCATCACCCGATGTTCTACGTTCAACAGCCGCATTTTCTCCCACCGAAGAATTTCCTCGAACTCCGCCGGACGAGGATTTTTCTCCTTGTACTGCACGTCCAGCTCCCGAAAGCGGCTCTCTGCCTCTATGTCGATCTCCCTCGGAATTATCTGCCACCGACCCTCCGTCACGAACACCTGAACCTCGGTCGGATACTCCGTGCGTATCCATTCCTGCCACATTTTGCCCCACCTGCCTATCGGCTGTTCGAGCAGTTTCTGCTCGGCGGGGCTGTCCGTGTACGGGATTTGCGCCAACATCTGCCCTGTCGAGTTTATTCTGTAAGTCATTGCGAATTTCTCTCCTTTTATTCAAAATTTGTATGATCTCGCGCTCCATTTCGAGCAGCGTATCCTTTGCTGATTTCTGCACCAAGTCACAGAAACGGATAAGATCGCGGGTATCCTTGA
This sequence comes from Oscillospiraceae bacterium, assembly GCA_014799395.1. GTDB lineage: Bacteria > Bacillota > Clostridia > Oscillospirales > Ruminococcaceae > CAG-115. Next base: position 6,157 of record JAAVID010000066.1, read on the forward strand.
ACAAGTCCACCGCGTTCAGATTGATACCGCCGGATACTTTCATACCTCCGTCCAACTCACAGCGGTTAGATACCATAAAGCGCACCGCCGACACAAAGGACTGTTGATACGTTTTCAACTCGCTGTCCGTCAGCTTTAACTGTTGTGTGGCGTACATCATCTCCGACAAGTGCGGTCTTGTGTTATCCACCGACATAGCGGCGATAGTTTCCTGAATATTCTTGCAGTCCTTGCCGTATTTCTTGTTGATAACGGTGGTCAGCTCGTCCGCAATATCCTCCGTGAGTTTCCACAGATCGGGAATACGCTTGCCGTTGGTTTGGCTTATATCGAACAGGTGTTTTGCTCTGTTATCCTCACCGAAAACGGCAATGCTGCGCTCGCCGCGATTGACAAGTCTGCCGAGTTTGTTCCACGTTTCAAGCGTTGCGACCTTTGTGGCGTAGGGGTTCTGCTGATAGATCAGAGCCGCGTCAGAAAAACTCTGCTTGTACATTCCTGCCGAAAAACGGAGGAAGTGTGCAAGCAACTGTTTGTCGCAGAGCAGCTTGTTCGTGATGTCCGCCCAATTTTCGCGAACGGTTTCGAGTCTTGACATAAATTTTTCTCCTTTCTTTGAAAAAAGTAGTTGAAATTCCGCAAAAAATGTGATATAATATATTTGAAAATAACAATAAATAAACACATTTTAAAGAAATGGGGGGCAATAATATGGTCTATGATCAATTAGCATTAAGTAACGGCACAATATTTCTACACACTTTTGACATATTAAACGACAAAATGAACCAAGGCATAATAAATTTACAACAAGGTAAAAAAGGAAATGATGGTAAGGCAGAGTTAGATGCTGCACTGTTTGTATCTGTAATTGTTAACGGCACTTTGGCTTGTGAACTTCTTTTAAAATCTATGTCACCAACAATAAAAAAGGAACATCATATTGATGACTTATTTTCTTCACTAGATTCAGAAACAAAAAATGCAATCGAAGTTTTAACTATCGAAAAAATGAAAAAAAACAATGCATCATATTGTTCTCAAGATTTTTATGATGATTTATCCAAAAATGCAAAATTATTTACCGAATGGCGTTATTTCCATGAATGTAAGGGGACGCTTAACGCAAACCATCCATTTATATCAGCCTTGGCAAAATCCCTTTTTAGCGTTGCTAAAAGCGAAAATAAAAAATGATACCTTGCATAGTTTATATTGCGGAAGTCCACGTCAAACGCCGCCGGACTTCCGCATATTTTGTTACTTACCGTTCTTCTTGCCGCCGATGAACTCCACCAAATTCAAATTGACGTACTTTCCCGTATCGTCCAACTCAAAGACAGCGCTGTATTTGTTTCCTTTTGAGGAAGTGCAGTTTTTCAGCGTTACTCTGCTGCTTGCCAGCAGCTCGGAGATCTCAGCGGCGGTATATTTTCTGCCAATACGCTTGTCCTGCCCCCAGATGAAAAATCCGCACTTTTCACGACCAGCCGAGCAAGAAAATCCCTTGCTGTTCTCGACCACGGGCTGCCCGCAGCGCGGACAGTTACCCAGACTTTGCTTGCGCGTGACCCGAACGCGGTTTTCTCTACCGCGCTCAATGGTAATTATCGAATTTACGGTTTTCTCAATTTCTGCAAGCAGATCGGCGGCGCTGCCGATACCATTCTCAATATCGGAGAGCGACTGCTCCCAATGCGCGGTAAGCTCGGCGGACTTCACATTTTCCGGCAAAGACGCGGCGAACGCTCTGCCGTACTCGGTGGAAACAAGCTGCTTCTTCTTGCGCTGAACGTACCCCGCCGCGATCAGTTCCTCAATGATATTCGCGCGAGTTGCCGGAGTACCAAGACCGCGCTCCTTGACATAGCCTTTCAAGTCCTTGTCGGAAATAAGGCGGTCTATATTTTCCATAACCGCCAGCAGCGAGCTTTCCGTGAAGTGTTTCGGCGGCTGAGTTTCACACGGCTTTACGGTGATGTTCTCGGCGAGAAAAGTTTCGTTTTCGGAATAAGTGATGTTTGGCTGAACATCCTCGTCATCGGAATCGGTAACTTTTCTGTACCATTTCCAGCCCCATTCCTCGGCGCGCTTGACGGTCAGCTTAAAAACCTCACCCTCAACGGAAAACTCGTACTTTGTTTCGGTGTATCCGTACGGCTTATCCAGAGCGCACAAAAAGCGGTTTATCACCAACTCCGCGACATTCTTTTCATTTTCCGATAACATCATTTCCGGCATTTTTCCGATGATATTTGTCGGAATAATCGCGTGATGATCGGAAACCTTTGAATTATCAATGACGCGCTTGTCGATATTCAAGCCGTTTTCAAGGAGAACATTCACGCGCTTTTCATCATAACCGGAAAGGCACTTCACGATACTCTCTACGATAGTTTTCATATCATCGGAAAGAAAATTGCTGTCGGTGCGCGGATATGTAATCAGCTTTTTCTCGTACAGCGACTGCGCGGCTTTCAGCGTATCGGCGGCGGTCATTCCGTAAACGTCATTCGCTTCTCTCTGCAAAGAGGTGAGGCTATGCAGCAGCGGTCTGTTCTCCGTCTTGTTTTCGGCATTCGCGGCGGTAACGGTTACGGTTTTTCCGTCACACTTTCCGCAAATTTCCTCCGCGCGTTCAGCGGTATTGAAAGTATTCTCACATTCCGCGCCGTTACCCAAAATCACCTTGAAATAGGGCTTTTTTACAAAGGCGGCGATAGAATTATCGCGCTCCGCGATAATATTCAGCACCGGAGTTTTTACTCGACCGACCTTGTGATTATCGTCATTGAGAATACTGTACAAACGCGACAGCGACATTCCCAAAATCCAATCCGCCCTCGCTCTCGTAAATCCCGCTTCATAGAGCGAATTTTTCTCATAGCCCTCGATCAGATTTTCCATTCCGTGCTTAATGCTCTCGTCAGTCAATGACGAAATCCAGAGCCGCTTTACGGGCTTTGTGCAGCCGAAATAATTGTAGATATAACGGAAAATGCACTCACCCTCGCGCCCTGCGTCGCAAGCGTTTATGACCTCGCTCACATCATCGCGGTTGATAAGCTCACCGAGCATTTTGATCTGATCGCCGTAGCCTTTCAGCGGAAACAGCCTGAAATTTTTGGGAATAAGCGGTAGCGTAGCAAGTTCCCACTTTTCATAGCCGTAATCTGCGGGCATTCCGATACCGAGCAAGTGACCGATAGCGTTGGTAACGATATACCCGTTGCCGCGCCAATAAAAATTATCGCCGTGAGATACCTTTTCCGTCGCGCCGATACAGTAAGCAATGGATGCGCTCACACTAGGCTTTTCGCTGATGATAAGTCTGTACATCATATCGCCTCCCCTAAAATAATGTTGCCGTTCTGATTGAGCTTCGCCGTGATCTGCGCGGTAAGGTCGAGCATAAATTCGGTAACATCAAAATCCTCGATCCACTCCGTTTCCACGCGATAGATCGTCACGATATTGTTATCCGAGAATACCACACGGTAGAGCAAAATCATTTCCTCACGGTCGAGGTCATAGACCACATCATAACCGCGAGTGATGATTTTATCCGTATTATCGGAATACTCGTTCGCGAGGAATGTTCCCAGGTGCAGACAGCGTTCACAGAGAACACCGTTATCCCTCACCTCGTCAGGGAAAATCTCGTATGTATACTGCTCCCCCGCGTACAGGTGGTAACGGTACATAGAAATTGGGTCAATATGCGCGCACGGATTTTTTCCGAACACCGAAAATGCCTTGTTTACAAGGTTCTCTACTTCGCAAACGGAAACGCCGCCGTTCACCGAGCATTGCTCCAAGCAAAAGCAGAGCAGCGCGTCCTTTATCTCGTTCTTGATAGCTGCAAAAATCATTTATCATCTTTCCTTTCCGAAATTTTTTCATCAACGGTCGTGCCGATATTTTCCGCAGGCTCTGCGGAATTACTTTCGACATTCTGAATAGCGATCTCGCTAAAATCTCCCGCTTTCATAGCTTCGCGCAAGGTATCAATATCGTAACCGCCCTTGCTTATAAGCTCGCGCAGGTCGAGCAGTTTTGCGCCGTCCAGCTTTGCCTGAACCTCGGCTTCTTTGCGCTCCATCTTTTTGAGCATATCCTTGTGATACTTGATCAGCTTTTTGGTTTTCGCAATATTTTCCCTGCACCTACGCAGCTCGTCCGCGTAACTTTTTTCCTTGTTCTTCATTACTTTTGCCCCTTTCGTATTCTCATAATAATGTATCCAATGATAAGACCGCCGACCATAATCCCGTCCGAAATATTAAATTGGAACTTGAAATTATTCTCGATCTCGGTGCTATCGGCGGCACCGCCAACTCCCGTAACAAATCCGATCGCAAGGATAACGGCGAAAACGATCAGGATCGCGACGAACACCTTATCCTTTTTCTGCTTTCCGCTTTTTTCGGGAACGTCCTCGCTGATCGTCAGCCCGTGCTTCTTAAAATAGTCAAACATTTTACCCTCCCATCATCACATTTATTTGACCGAGATACATTTCATAAAGTTCCTGTTCTCTGTCGGAAAAATTGTACGACTCCAGAACCTCGTCAAGCGTTTTGTTGGTAACACTTCCGTGCAGCCATTTGTGATTTTTGTCACAGTAATATGTAACGATAACCTCCGTCCACTCGTTTTTTGTGCCGCGATTATGTACCACTCTCCGCTCACGTTTTTTGCAATCCTCTCCGGCACAATGACCGTAGCTGTACGAATATTCAAATTTATAGAACCTTTCTACCGTTTCGGCAATTTCTTCGGCGGTAAATTTCAGTTCCATATTCGAGGTATCGCCTTCCATTTCACGATATTTTTTGACCGCGAGTATGGCGAGAATTTCATTGTAATCCTCGGTCTTTATTTTCTTGTTGCCGAACTGATTCAGGCTCGTAATAACGGAATACGGCGAGTAGCTCCGCTTGTCACATACAAAACCGTCAACAATATTGTTGATGTTTTGCTGCTTATCTCCGATATATTCCACGACCGCCGTCCGATAATCGTAAAGCATTTCCGTTTCTGTTTTTGAAGTGCCTGAATCGCTTGACGGGTGATAGAGCCACGAAAAAAGACTGCTGATGACCGAGCAAATTATCGTCACAACCGAGGTCACTAAAATTACAAGCACCAGAATAACCGCCGCCGCGCCGAGAATTACCAATCCGACCTTAGAAAATATCATCTTCCGCATATTATCGGCGGCAATTTTCGCGGCTTTCTTGGAATTTTTTCGGATAAGCCGCTGATTGACATACTTGCTTTTTCGCGGCTTGGGTTTCAGCTTTGACGCGGCTTTCATAGTGTTCACCGCAGCTTTTCTAACGTTATCCGCGTAGCGCAATTCCGTTAATCCCTGTTTTATCGTTTCCGTTCCGGTATCGGTAATTGTGGATTTGTCGATCTTGGTGCGGAGCATTTGCTGTCCCGTATCTCTAGCGGCATTTGCAACGGAAGTATTGACTGCCGTTGCAATTCTCCCGACATCTTTTACCGAACCGACATTTACTCCGCGCTGAACAAAGGTTTTGATACCGCCCAATCCGTTCGCGCCGCCCTTAACGGCGGTACGCAGGATTCCTCCGGCTTGCACCGCCGCATTTCCGGCAGCTTGAACCCCTTGCACCATTTCAATCGCCGCCGATCCGTCACTGTCCAATTTCGCGGAACTGTATTTCTCCCGCTTGGACTTTTGCTTATCTTCCTTGACGTTACCACGGCGCGGCGGTAATCTCATACTTCCCGTTCCGCTTGCCGCCGAACTGCTTGTAATGTCGGCGACGGTATTCACGTTTGTATCAACGGCGGTCTGTAAGGAACTTTCGGGCTTATCGGATTTTGAACTTTCGTTCTCGGTCTGCCTCTCCCGAATTTCAGCAGCCTTAGCTTTTTTCTTGCGCTTACGCTTGTTTCCTCTGCCGCCCCTGTTCGGCGGCGCGGTCGTTTTTACCCGTTGTGAGCTATTAGCGGTTTTCAAGCCGCTAATATTGCCCACTCCGCGCTCATCGATCTTTGAGGAAAAATCGGCGCGCTCGATATTGTTGGGATATTCGTTACGTTCGACTTTCGTCTGAATTTTCACTACAGCAATTCCCCCTCAAACATATTTTTAAATTGTACATAATTTTATCCCAAAATGTTTAATCGGTTTTTTCGGTTGCTAAAGGAATTGCTGCCGCCGCACCTCCGCTATCGTCCGAGACTTCCTCCAGCTTGGTGGTCATCAGATCATACAACTCGTTATGCGGGAATTTGTCAACGAACGGAATAATCGAACCTCCGCAGCAAATAAGACCGCTGCCGCTCTCGGAACTCGTGACGTGCGTCAACAAATTATCCGATATATTAAGCAGCCGCGCAAGCTGAATCCTGTCGCTCGTTGCCTGATTCAACATCAGCACGAAGTCCGTGTTGGAAAGCATTGAACGCGCCGTTTCGGACTTCAGCAAATCCTCAACATTTTGGGTGATACCGGTGGGCACACCGCCCCATTTTCTTGCACGTTTGTACAATTCATAGAGGAAGTTTGCCGACTGCTCGTTAGCAAAGAGCAAATATATTTCATCGAGGTAAATCCAAGTCCGCTTGCCCCTCGCGCGGTTCACGGTGATCCTGTTCCAGACGTAATCAAGAACTATCAGCATACCGATTGTTTTCAACTGCTTTCCGAGGTCTTTTATATCGTAGGAAACCACTCGGTTGCTCGTGTTGACGTTCGTCTTATGCGCGAATACGTTCAGATTTCCCTTGATGTACAACTCGATCGACAATGCCAACCCCTGCGCTTCATCTTCGGGCTGCGCCTTGATATTCTCGTAAAAGTCCATAAGTGTCGGAATTTTATCGTGATCGAAATTCTGCAAATATTCCGCGTAAATGTTCGTCAGACAGCGGTCAATAATTGCCTTTTCCTTTGCGGTCAGCCCCTGTTTCCCGACCAAACATTCACAGAACGACAAAATAAAGTCGGACTTCATAACCAACGGCGACTGCTCGTCCGAATAGTCCTGCGACATATCCAGAGGATTTATGTAGTTGGTGCTTGCCGGAGAAACGTTTATCGTTTCGCCGTTCAGCGCCGCCACAAGGTCGGTATACTCGCGCTCGGGGTCAATGATGATAATATCGTCGTCCGTTGCCAGAAAAACATTGAGCATTTCTCTTTTCGCGGAAAAACTCTTGCCCGATCCGGGAGAGCCGAGAATAAATCCGTTCGGATTTTTCAGCATAAGGCGATTGAAAATTATCATATTGTTGGAGATCGCGTTCAAGCCGTAATACATTCCGTTTTTCTGCGAAATTTCTTTCGCCGCAAACGGAAGAAATACCGCCGTGCTTTCTGTCGTGAGCGTTCTGCGGATTTTCAGCGTACAATTGCCGAGAGGGAGAACGCTCTGCAAGCCCTTTTCCTGTTGGAATTTCAGAGTGGA
>JAAVID010000067.1 GCA_014799395.1 Oscillospiraceae bacterium
AAGCCCCGACGTTGAGCGCGAAAAGCTCGGAGGAGTTTATCACCCCGCATTGCGCGAGATCGTCGAGAGCAGGATCTTTCTGAAAGCTATGAAGTCTCGGCTTGAAACGCTTGAAAAGGGGTATCATATAATTTACACCGACCCGAGAAATATCTCAAAGGCAAAGGGTCAGAAGAAGTGCAACATTAAAGCTCTTAGGGAGCTTGGATATGACATAGATATATTTCCCCTCGAAGGGGAATATTTACTTATAAAATAAAGGCTGGTACAGATGTTATTTAAAACTCTTGAAATACAGGGCTTCAAGTCGTTTGCCGACAAGACCGTGCTGTCGTTTGACACGAAAACCACGGCGGTAGTCGGCTCAAACGGCAACGGAAAAAGCAATATTTCGGACGCGCTGCGGTGGGTAATGGGCGAGCAGGGCGCTAAAACTCTGCGCGGCGAGAAAATGGAGGACGTTATCTTCCACGGCACCGTAGAGCGCAAGCCTATGGGCTTCGCGAGGGTAGCGCTTACTATCGACAATTCCGACAGAGCGCTGTCCGTCGATTCGGACGAGGTCGTTATCTCGCGCAAGCTGTACCGTTCGGGCGAGAGCGAGTACCTTATAAACGGCAAGAAATCGCGTCTGCGCGATATTCAGGAGCTGCTTATGGGCACGGGTCTCGGGCGCGACGGCTATTCGATAATCGGACAGGGCAGAGTCGCGGAGATAGTCAACGCCCGCGACACTCAGCGCCGCGAGATATTCGAGGAGGCGGCGGGCGTTTCGCTGTTTCTCCACAAGAAAGCCGACGCGGAAAAGCAGCTGGCGCAGGCGGAGGATAATATTATCCGTCAGCGCGACCTTATCCGCGTGGACGAGGAGCGCCTGCCGATACTGAAAAAGCAGTCGGAAAAGGCGATACTCGCGTCTGAACTGCTGGCGCAGAAAAAGGAGCTCGAAATATCGGTTTCGGTCGCGAGACTTAACGAAAAGCGCGGCGAGCTCACACAACTTAACGACGATCTACTGCTCAACAGAGGCGAATGCGAGCATTACGAGCACGACATCAAAAAGGCGGAGGAGCAGATAGAAAGGCTCGGCGACGATAAATTATCCGCGCAGGGCAGACTTGAGCGCGTGCGTTCGAGCATACAGACCGCTAACGACGAGCTGTCGGAAAAGCGCTCGGGCATTTCTGTCGCGGAAAACGACCTCAAGCACAACGAACAGCGCCGCGAGGAGCTTACCGAGCAGCTGAAGAACGCGGAGCAGAACAGCCGCACGTTCGATACGCAGATAGAACAGATAAACGCGGAGATCGCAGAGAAAAAGAAAAACGCGGACGAGCTGGAAAAACAGTCAAAGGAGTTGCAGGATAAGCTCGACGAAATTTCAAAGCAGAACACCGAGGCGGGCGAGGAGTATTCCGCGCTCGAAAGCGAGATAGCCATGGCGCACGCCGACCGCACCAAGCAGGAGCTTGCCGCGTCATTGGCAAGGCGCACCGCCGACGAGGTCAAGGAGCAGAAAAACAGCTTCCTTTCGGACTTATCCGAGGGAGAGAACAAGATAAACGGCTACAAGGACGAGCTCTCCGAGGTTCGCAAAACCTCGGAAAAAAACGCCGAGGAAAAGGCTGCCGCGCAGAACAAATCCGCGGGTATGGAGCGGCTTGCCGAGGGCAAGAAAAAGCGCCTTAACGAAGCGCGGACGGCTCTCGAGCAGGAGAACTCCAAGCTCGGCGAAAAGCAGCAGCGCTATAAAGTCCTCTCAGACATCGAAAAGAGCAAGGAGGGCTATTCCCGCGCCGTAAAGGAGATAATCACGGCGGGCGAGCAGGGCAGACTTACGGGTATCCACGGCATCGTAGCCGACGTTATCACCGTGCCCGAAAAGTACGTCACCGCGATAGAAACGGTTTTGCAGTCCTATATGCAGAACGTTATCGTCGACAACGAGGAGACCGCCAACCGCTGTATCCGCTACTTAAAGGAGGAGAACGCGGGGCGTGCGACGTTTTATCCTCTCACGTCTATGAAAGGCAGACACCTCAACGAGCCGCGCCTGCAAAGCGAGGCGGGCTTCGAGGGCATTGCGAGCGAGCTTGTGGAGTGCGGCGACGAATACGCGCAGATAATAAGCAACCTGCTCGGGCTTACGGCGGTAGTCGACGATATTGACACCGCGACCGTTATCGGCAAAAAGTACGGTTACAGATTCCGTATCGTGACGTTGGACGGTCAGCTCGTCAACGCGGGCGGTTCGTTTACGGGCGGCTCGCGCATAAACAGGGGAGGAATAATCTCCCGCAAGCAGGAGCTCGACGCGCTGTACGGCGAGATAACCAAGCTCCGCGAGAGCGTCAAGACGAAAAACGAGGAGTTTGAGCGTTACAGAGCAGAGGTCGCGAAATTCACGATAGAGACCGAGGGTATGGCGGACAGAATTCGCGAGCTTGAGCAGGAGGATATCCGCACAAGCGCGGAAATATCCAGACTTGAAAGCCTTATCGAGCAGCTCGAAAATCAGGGCGAAAGCTCCCGTCTGACATTGCAGCGCTTCGATTATCAGATAGAGCAGCAGACCGATATAATCGCCGAGGCGGAAAAGGAAATATCGGCGCTTTCGAATAAGATAAGCGAGCTCGAGAAAAAGCACGAGGAGCAGAGCGGAGAGCGCTCCGAAGCTGAAAACAGGATAAGGGAAATTTCCGAAAAGATACTGAAATTCAACAACGACAGGCTTGACGCGCTGCACGAGATAGACCTTAAAAAGCAGCAGATAAAGAATATCGAGGATAACCGCAGAACGCTGCTCGAAAACAGCGGCGGCTATCAGCAGGCAATGAGCGAGCTCGACGAGAGCGACCGCGCTATCCGCGAGAAGATAGAGCGTATCAAGCGCGAGATAGAGACGAGCAGCGGCGAGCTTTCCGAGAAAAACGAGGAGATAACGTCGCTGACGGCTGAGATAAACGCGTTCGACGCGCGTATAGGCGAGCTTCACCGCGACATTGCCGAGGCGAACCGCAACAAGGAAAAATTCACGCGCGAGGTCGCGAGACTGGACGAGCGCCAGGTGGCTCTGCAAAAGGAATACGACAAGATAGTCGCCTTGCTTTTCGACAGCTACGAGCTTACCGTTTCGCAGGCGGCGGAACAGGCGGAGCTGCCCGAAAATCTTCTCGCCGCCGAGAACGATCTCGCCGAGCTGTCCAAGCGCATTAGCGCTATGGGTATCGTCAATATGGAGAGTATCGAGGAGTACGAGATAGTATCGCAGCGGTACGAGTTCCAGTCTGCGCAGCTGCGCGATATCGAGGACGCAAAGCGCGAGCTCGAAAAGCTGATAGAACAGCTCACGGGCGACATCAAAAAGCAGTTCCTCGAGAGCTTTTACGACATCAACAAGCACTTTAAGGAAATTTTCGTGCAGATATTCGGCGAGGGCGCGCGCGCGGAGCTGGAGCTTACCAACCCCGACGACGTGTTAAGCTCGGGTATCGAGATAAACGCCGCTCCTCCGGGAAAGGTAATAAAGAACCTGATCTCGCTTTCGGGCGGCGAGCAGACAATGGTCGCGATAACGATTTATTTCGCGATACTTATGCACCGTCCCACGCCGTTCTGTATGCTGGACGAGGTCGACGCGGCGCTCGACGTTGTGAACGTCGAGAAGTACATCGGCTACCTTAACCGCTTCAGCCGCCGCACACAGCTTATGATAATCTCCCACCGCCGCGGCACTATCGAGGGCTGCTCGGTGCTGTACGGCGTATTTATGCAGGAAAAGGGAGTATCGCGCCTGTTAAGGCAGGAGCTCACCGACGAGCTGGACGGCGTTACAAACTAAGTATACGGTTTTTTGAATGATTTGGAGAGTTTATGGGATTATTTGATAAATTCAAGAGAAAAAAGATAGTTGACGTTCCCGATGATGAGGAAAATGTTCAAATTGAGGAAAGCTCCGAGAACGCCGAAAACTCTGAAAGCGAGGATAACGGCGGGCGTTCGTCGCTGCTGGAGCGATTGCAGGGCGGCACTCCGATATTCACCGACCACGAGTCGGACATCGAGTATATGGAGGAGTACGAGGCTCAGCAAAAGGAAGAGAGCCTGTACAGGCTCCGCGAGGGCTTGAAAAAGACCAAGGACGGCTTTGTAAGCAAGGTCGAGCTGCTGATAAACTCGTTCACAAAGATAGACGAGGACTTTTTCGACGAGCTGGAGGAAACGCTTATCCTTTCGGATATAGGCGCGGAGACCAGCGCGGACATCTGCGACAAGCTCCGCGCCGAGGTCAAGCGCACCGGCACCACCGAGCCCGCGGACGTTAAGCAGATGTTAAAGGATATAATCTCTGAGATACTCACGGGAGGAAACGAGATGAAGCTCGAGACCAAGCCGTCCGTGATAATGGTCATCGGCGTGAACGGCGCGGGAAAGACTACGACTATCGGCAAAATGGCGGCGCGGTTCAAGGCGGGCGGAAACAAGGTCATCGTGGCGGCGGCGGATACGTTCCGCGCGGCGGCGATAGATCAGCTCAACGTCTGGACGGAGCGCGCGGGCGTGGATATAGTCAAGCACGGCGAGGGCAGCGACCCCGCGGCGGTGGTGTTCGACGCTATCTCCGCGGCAAAGGCGCGCGGCGCGGACATAGTGCTGTGCGATACCGCGGGACGTCTCCACAATAAGAAAAATCTTATGGAGGAGCTGAAAAAGATCGCGAGGATAATCACGCGCGAGCTCCCCGAGGCGAGCGTTGAAACGCTTCTTGTCCTCGACGCGACGACGGGTCAGAACGCGGTAAATCAGGCGCGGCTGTTCAACGAAACGGCGGACATCACGGGTATAGTGCTCACAAAGCTCGACGGCACGGCAAAGGGCGGTATAATTATCCCGATAAAGAACGAGCTCGGTCTGCCCGTAAAGCTGGTCGGCGTGGGCGAGAAGATAGAGGATCTGCAGGAGTTTATACCCGAGGATTATGTCAACGCGTTATTCGATTGATGGGAGGTCGGAATGGAAGAAAAGGTAACGATTTCAAAAGAGCAAAAGCGGACTTCTCTGTTTTTGAGTAGTGCGGTATCGACGCTGCTGCTTACCAACGCTTCGTTTGTTTTTACAAGGCAAGATAAATTTTCGGGATTTATGCCGATCTCGATCGTTTTGTGTGCGGCTTCGGTAGTTTTGGCGGTAATCGGTTTGTTTTCGGTTATCCGAAATTACAAGAAGCTGACCCAAAAGAAAAACAGCGTTATAAGCTGCGTTTTTATTACCCTGTTTTGCGGCTTGGAGTGTTATATGGGCGTATCTGCCGTTATGGATATGAACGAGAGGCGAGACACCGAAGCCGGCGCGGTGCTTTTCATCAAGGACAAATACGGTATCGACGCGGAGGTTGTCGGTTATGACAGCTATACTTATTACAGCGGCGATAGGGAAGAGACCGTAAAAATGACGGCGGACGGCAAAGAGTTTATCGTGAAGTTTTTTTCCGGCAATGAAAAAGAAAAGCGTTCCGCCGACGACTTCCAAGCCGACGAGATAAAACAGGCGCTTTTTGACGAGGTAAGCCGCGTGTATCCGGGCGGTGTATTGCGTGATGTCGGGATATACGGCTCCGATTTTATTTCATATGCTTCGGTCTTTGAAAAGTATTTTGACGGGACCAATTTTGAAGAGGTCATGGAAAATTGTCGCGGCGGTATTGTTGTGGATTACGCCGACACGAAATTCGATTTGGAGGACCCGCTGTTTGAAAAGCTGAACAAGTGGCACATACAGCCGTACTTCGTTTCGTTCGACACGGCGGCGCACCTTGAGGAGTTCACCGAAAAAAACGAACCCGGAAGCGTTTATATACGTGACGAGCAATACGCGAAATACGCCCCCTACATAACCGACCGTGTGGAATATAACTATAACAAAGAGACCAACGAGCGCGAGATCATTCGCAAAAGCTACGATATAAAATCTGGCGCCGAGTTCGACTATCTTTTCCGTGAAATTTCCGAGAACGAAAAGGGCGCTGAGAAGATTGAGCAAAGATTTGCGAAATATTCCGATACCGCGCTCGGCAAGCCCGTCACGAAAGTATATAAACGGGAGTACAGCGGCAGCAGTTCGTTTTTTATTTTCTATCCGCTTGAAAAGCTGAACGGCACGGCGAATATCGAAGCGGCTTGGATAAGCGACAGCGCGGGCAGCAACAACGCTTTCGGCACTCAGAAAGCGGAGGTTATCTGGGATTACGCGGTATTTGTTCTGCCTTATTATGTCGAGGAATTTATGATCGTCGAACAAGGAGATATGAATAATGCATCGTAATTTATTGTTTGATCTGGATCAGACTTTACTTGATTTTCACGCTTCGGAACACATTGCGTTGAAAACTGTTATGGAAATGAATGGTCTGGTGTTCACGGAAGAGCGGTATGATTTCTTTAAGCAGATCAATAAAAAACTTTGGCTTGAATTGGAGAAAGGAATGATCTCCCGAGCCGAGCTGTTTGAGACGAGATTCAAGATATTATTTGAGGAGTGCGGAGGCAATACCGATGGAATGGATCTTATGAAGATAAACAGCGATTTCATAGATTGTATGTCGAAGAACGGATTTTTTATGGAAGGAGCACCCGATTTCCTGAAAAAGGTCGCGGGCATACCCGATGTGAGGATATATGTCATCACAAACGGGGCGACAAGAAATGCAAAGGGAAGAATTGCTTCCACGGGACTGAATGATTATATATGCGGTCTGTTCGTAAGCGAATCCATGGGGGTATCTAAACCGTCACATGAATATTTTGAAATTGTAAAAAAGGCAATTAACGAGCCCGACAAGAGCTGCATTGTCATCGGAGACTCGCTTACGTCGGATATGCTCGGAGCAAAAAACGCGGGTCTCACAAGCTGTTGGTTTATGCCGGAGGGCGATGTCAAAGGCGCAATGAAGGAATATGACATTGACTATACAGCTTCATCTTTTGACGACCTGTTTGACATACTGATAAAATGGTCAGACACATTATAAAAACGCTGAACGGAACAAGATAATAATATTTATTTTGATTTGGGAGATAGGGCTATGTACAAAATTATAAAAATGAAAAAAGAAGATATTCCGGAGCTTATCGGGCTCTGGCAAAATCAATATACAAAATACTGTGACAGTACGGTCGTTCCCAACTTTTTGAGCGGCGGGGAAAAAAGTATTATGATGTATTTGGAAAACCAAATTGACAACGGCAATGCCATTGTTTCAAAAAAAGGCGATGATATTATCGGTTATATTGCCTGGACGTATTTTGACTTTCATAGTGAAAGATCAGCCTTTTGTCCGATCATAGGGCACGCTGCGATCGAAGAGGACAGACGGACGATCTATCACGAATTATATAATTATGCGGCACAAATATGGGTAGATGATAATAGATTTAATCACTTATTGATGATTTATAATGACGACCACGCTTTAAAAGATATGTTATACGATATTGGCTTTGGCTCTCACGTAATTGACGCTTACACAAATACACAAAGGTCGGTAAGTGAGATCAGCAGCAAATACAAAATATCCGCCGCATATAGTGACGCCGAAATGCTGCTTGAATTGATAAAGGAGTCGGTTGGATTTTATATCGGTTCTCCCATATTTTTGAAAAGAAGTGTTTATGAATTGAATGATGTGATCGAGATGATAAAAAACGATAATTTATTTGTTGTATGGGACAATAATACGCCGATAGGGATTATGAATTTATCCGTTCAAACGGGATATAACATAGAGAATTTAACATCTCCGAATACGGGCTTGATCAGTAAAGCCGGTGCTTATATCAAACCCGAATACCGCGGAATGGGGATCGGGAAATGCTTGTTGAATGAAGTGATGAAGCGTTGCGCCGAAAAAAATATACAATATCTCCACGTTTGTTTTGAAACCGCAAACCCTTTTGCTAATATATTTTGGCGAAAGCATTTCAGACCAATTATACTTTCCGTAAGACGAACGGTCAATAAGGATGTAAATATTGCAAAAAAACTTTGAAGCATTGCGAACTTCCCGACCCCTTGACATCTTGAAAACTTTGTGCTATAATTAAATATAACTAGCCTTACAGAAATTATCGTAAGGTTCTTTTCAACATTATATTGGGAAATGGGAGCGGCAGCCTGCCGCTTTTTGCGAAAGGATCATTTTTATGGAACATCAACGATCGAGTGAAGAACAAAGTACGGTACCGGACGGTATTTCCCGAAAACGGCTGATAATCGCGTCGAATAACGCGGGGAAGATACGCGAGTTTAAAGAGCTTTTGTCGCCGTTCGGGTTTGAGGTGATCTCAATGCGCGACGCGGGCTTTAACGAGGAGATAGTCGAGGACGGCGATACCTTCGAGGAGAACGCGCATATCAAGGCGCGGGCGGTCTGGGAGGCTACAAAGACACCGACCATCGCGGACGACAGCGGTCTGGAAATAGACTTTCTGGACGGCGCTCCGGGAGTGTATTCGGCACGGTACGCGGGCGAGGGCGCAAGCGACAAAGAGCGCTGCCAAAAGGTTCTTGACGAAATGCACGGCGTTGCGAGAGAGCTTCGCGACGCGAGATTTGTGTGCTCGATTTATTTCATATACGCCGAGGACGACGAGTATTCCGTAAGAGGAGAGGTCGGCGGCTACATAGGGGAAAAGCCCAAGGGCAAGAACGGTTTCGGCTACGACCCGATCTTTATGCTGAACGACGACGATAGCATGGCGACTATCGACGAGGAGGAGAAGAACAAAATTTCTCACCGCGCAAACGCGTTCGGACAGCTTTCTAAGATTTTTGAGGAGAAATTAAATGCTGACAAGTAAACAAAGGGCACATTTACGCTCTATCGCGCAGAGCTACGACCCGATATTCTATATCGGAAAGCTCGGCGTTACCGACGAGATAATAAATCAGCTCGAAAACGCGGTAAACGCGCGCGAGCTGATAAAATTGGGCGTTCAGGAGAGCTGCGAGTACAACGCGCGCGAGGCGGCGGACATTATCGCGCCGAAGCTCGGCGCGGACGTGGTCGCCGTTATAGGGCGGAAATTCGTGCTCTGGCGCAGGAGCAAAGACCCGAAGAAGAGGGTGATCGAGCTTGATTAAAACCGGGATTTTCGGCGGCGCGTTCAATCCCGTGCATAACGGTCACGTCAATCTCGCAAAGGAAGCGATAGAGCAGCTGAAGCTGAGAAAGCTGCTGATAGTGCCGACGTTCGAGTCGCCGCATAAGGCGACAAGGCTTCTGCCGTTCGACGTCCGCGCGGAGATGTGCGGACGCGCGTTCGAGGGTATCTCGGACAAATGCGAGGTCACGGTGAGCGGGATAGAGCGGGAAATGGGCGGCGTCAGCTACACGATAAACACTATCCGCGAGCTTGCCAAGCGTTCGCACGACGAGCAGTTCTATCTGCTTATCGGCGGCGATATGCTGTTTTCGTTCAGGGAATGGTATAAGTACGAGAGCATTCTCAAGGAAAGCAAGGTCTGCGCGGTCGCGCGCGGCGGCGATAATTTTACGGATATGCTGGAATTCGCGGCGGAAATGGGCAGGGTAAAGGTTTTGCCGACAAATATTGTCGACGTTTCGTCGACGGAGGTACGCCGGAAGATCGCCGAGGGCAAGGATATTTCGGAGCTTGTTCCCCAAAGCATCGCGGAATATATTGCGGAAAACGATTTGTACAGAGGTTGAAAAGTTGAGTAAGTATGTGGATTACGACCAATACGAGGACTTGCTGAGAGAAAGGCTGTCAAAAAAGCGCTTTCAGCACAGTATGAACGTAGCGGAGGAGTGCTTCAAGCTCGCGGAGAAGTTCGGCGCGGACAAGCAGCGGTGCTATCTCGCGGGAATGCTGCACGATATAATGAAAGAGGATCTGCCCGACAGGCAGAAGCAGTACACGGTCGACAGCGGACTTTCCCCCGACCCCGCCGAGCTTTCCGCAAAGGCGCTCTGGCACGGCGTCGCGGGGGGGTATTATGTCCGCGAGGTGCTTCATATCCACGACGACGAGGTGATACGCGCGATACGCTATCACACCGTAGGGTGCGCGAGAATGAGCGTTCTGGAAAAGATAGTGTACCTCGGCGATATGATCTCGGAGGAGAGAAGCTATAAGGGCGTTGAAAAAATGCGCGAGTATTGTTACAAGGATCTCGATCTCGCGATGTCCGTGGCGCTTATCTATCAGATAAGCTGCGTGTGCAACAAGTGCGGCGCGCTGCCGCTTTCAACGTTTGAAGCGTATAACTATTATCTGCAATTCAATAAAAATAAGGAGAGCTTATGACCGACAGAGAAGAACTTGAAATAGCCGTAAAGGCGCTTGACAGCAAAAAAGCGACAAAGATCACCGCGCTGAAGGTCGGCGATCTGACGATACTCGGCAACTATTTCGTTATAGCGTCCGCGTCCTCGACCACGCAGGTCAAGGCGCTTGCCGACGAGGTGGAATACCGTATGCAGCAGGCGGGCGTTACCCCGAAGAGCATTGAGGGAGCGCAGAGCAGAAACTGGATAGTAATGGACTATGTGGACATTATCGTTCACGTTTTCCTTGAGGAAACGCGCGAGTTTTATCAGCTCGAGCACCTTTGGGCGGACGGCGAGCCCGTTGATATTTCGGGAATAATAACCGAATAATGCCGAGAGGATTTGGTTAAAAGTGCCAAAAAATGAAAAGTGTATAAATTTTTTGAATAATCTCTTGACAAATCCTTTGTTATGTTGTATAATAATGCATATACTCTATGTATAACTACTACTTGTAGATAACCTATGCCCGGTGGCAAAGGGAGGGAAAATATAAATGGCAGAAATTCGTCTTGGTAAAAATGAATCTCTTGATACCGCTCTCAAGCGTTTCAAGCGTTCATGCGCAAGGGACGGCGTTCTTGCTGAAGTTCGTAAAAGAGAGCATTACGAAAAGCCTTCGGTAAAACGTAAAAAGAAGTCCGAAGCTGCTCGCAAGCGCAAGTTCTGATTTTGTGCTTATTAACAGAAAAAACGGTTGAAGCGGGCAGTTTTTGTCCGCTTTAATTGCTTTAAGGCAACACCGCGCAATTATTGTCGAGCGGTTGCGCAGTCAGATTTTTCGGCAGATTGTACAATGAGGACGACGCAAGGCTGTATGCCTTGCTAGGACGAATTGTGCAATATGACGGAAAATATGCAAGCAAACGCCGACAAAGCCCGAAGGGCGGTAATTGTGCGGTGTCGCCTTAAACACGCTTTTACTACTATCCTATTTGGGGAGGAATTATGGGTTTAAAAATGTACAAGCTGGACTTCGGCTGGGAGATCGCCGTGCCGGAGGACTGGATAATGGAAAAGAAGGAGGCGGGGAGCTGTATGTTCTATCCGAGCGATCCCGAGGACGAGACGACGCTGTACGCGTCCGCGGTTCATTCGGAGGTCAACAGAGTGCCCGCGCCCGAGCATATGATGCAGGAGGCGTTCGATAAGAGCGTTCCCGAAAATGCCGAGACAATTGAAATTACGTCAAGTCTGCACTGCAAGGCGTTTAAGGTTTCGGGCTCGGGGATCTGCCGTATCGGCGCGGGGTTTTACACCGAGGGAGACCTGCTGTCGCTTAACGTCTACGCAAAGAACGAGGAAAAGGCGAACGAGGCGGCTTCGGGCTTTGCCCATACAAAGCTGCGGGGGTAAAAATGCTTTTTAAACCGACATTCTGGCTGAAAAGCGTGCTTATGATAGACGAGAATTTTCTTTATGAGCACAATGTTTCGGCAATGGTTCTCGATATGGACAATACGTTGTCAATGCACGGAAACCCCGCCGCCGAGGAGGGTATTTCGGAGTGGCTGGATAAAATGCGCGAGCTGGGAATTAAAATGCGCGTGGTGTCCAACAATAACACAAAGCGCGTCGAACCGCTCGCCGAGATACTCGGACTGCCTTTCACGGCTAACGGCGCAAAGCCGCTGACGTTCGGCGTAAACCGCGCTGTCAAGGCAATGGGCGCGAAAAAGTCCGAAACGCTTGTCATAGGCGATCAGATATTCACCGACGTAATGGCGGGAAATCTGGCGGGGATACGCACCGTCCTGGTAGAGCCGTTTCATCTGGAAAATACCTGGACGTTCCGCTTGAAAAGACGGATAGAGAGCCTTGTGTTCCACAGAAATTACGATGATCTGGAGTTGAAATAATGATTACATTCGGACCGGGAGGAAATTCCGCGAGCTGGGGAAAGAGAAAGTTTCCCGCGGATCTTCCGCAGTATCTGAAAGAGCTCGGGCTCAACGGCTACGAGATAGAGTGCGGACGCGGCGTTCGCATAAGTGAGGCGACCGTGCGCGGCTTACCGAAGCTCGCCGAGGAAAACGGCATTTACGTCACGCTTCACGCGCCGTATTTTATATCGCTGTCGTCCGTCGAGGAGGAGAAGCGGCTCAACAGCGTGAACTATATTCTCGAGTCGGCAAAGGCGGCGAAGTCGGTCGGCGCAAGGAAGATAGTGGTACATTCGGGCTCCTGTTCAAAGATGTCGAGAGCCGAGGCGACATATCTCGCCAAGCAGACGCTCGGTCTCGCGCAAAAGGCGCTTGACGACAACGGCTTGTCCGATATTATCATCTGCCCCGAGACTATGGGCAAGATAAATCAGCTCGGTACGCTTGAGGAGGTTCTTGAGCTGTGCGGGGTGGACGAGAGGTTTCTGCCGACGGTGGACTTCGGACACCTCAACGCGCGCACTCTGGGAGGAATAAAAACGCGCGATGATTACGCGAAAATGCTCGATCTTATTGAAAACGAGATCGGTCACGAGCGCCTGTCGAATATGCATGTTCATTTCAGCAAGATCGAGTACACGGCGGGCGGAGAGAAGCGCCACCTTACCTTTGAGGACGATCGGTACGGTCCTCGGTACGAGCCGCTTATGGAGGAATTTCACAAGCGCAACCTACAGCCGTCGATAATCTGCGAGAGCGACGGAACTCAGGCGGAGGACGCCGCGGAGATGAAAAAATATTACGAGAGTTTATAAAGGCAACACCGCACAATTACCGCCCTTCGGGCTTTGTCGGCGGTTGCTTGCATATTTTCCGCCATATTGCACAATTCGTCCTAGCAAGGCATACAGCCTTGCGTCGTCCTCATTGTACAATCTGGCGAAAAATCTGACTGCGCAACCACTCGACAATAATTGTGCGGTGTTGCCTAAATAAAAAACGGAGGGGAAATTATGAAAATTCTGGTTATCAACGGCCCTAACTTAAATCTTCTGGGCGAGCGCGAGCCCGCTGTTTACGGCGGCGATTCGCTCCAGGCGATAAACGACGAGCTGCTTATGAGAGCGAAAAGAATGAACTATGATATGGTGTTCTTCCAGAGCTCGAGCGAGGGGAGCATTATCGACCGTCTGCATGAGGCTCGTCTCGACTGCGACGGAGTTATACTCAACGCGGGCGCGTACACGCATTACAGCTACGCGATACGCGACGCGATAGCGGCGATAAATATCCCCGTTATCGAGGTCCATCTGAGCAATATCAACAACCGCGACGAGTTCCGCAAAACGAGCGTTATAGCGCCCGTATGCCGCGGCAGTATCGCGGGCTTCGGAAAAATAAGCTATATGCTCGCTCTGAACGCCCTGGATTATCTTTTCGGTGAACAAAAATGAGCCGTGTGGACAATATCATTGACTGGCTTCCCGACGAGCGCTCCGCGGCGCTTGTCACGTCGCCGCTGTCGCTGAGGTATATCTGCGGGTTTCCGATCGAGAACAGCATACTGCTCGCGTTTCACGAGCGGAGTATACTGTTTGTGACGGCGCGGGATTTCGAGGAGGCGGGCGCGAAAGCGGACGGCTTTTCGGTTCAGGTGCTCAGCAGCGGCAGACAAATGCTCGAGCTGCTGATAAAATACGGCATAAAGCGCATTTACACCGAGGCGGACAAGATAACCGTCGCGGAGTTCAACACCTACAAGGAACAGCTCCATTACGCGGACGTAAGCGCCTCGGAGGAGCTGTCGGACAAGCTGGCGCAGATGCGGACGGTAAAGTCCGACGATGAGATAATCGCGATAATCAACGCGCAGAAGATATGCGACAAGGCATACGAGCGCATTCTCGGCAATACGCGCAGGGGAATGACCGAGCGGCAGATAGCGGCGCTGCTGGGCTTTTATATAATGGACAGCGGCGCGGAGGAGATAGCGTTTCCGACGATAGTGCTGTCGGGCGAAAACACCGCAAATCAGCGCGCGAAGCCGTCCGACAGGCAGATACGCGACGGCGATCTCCTTATTCTGGAGTTCGGGGCGCGGTATAACGGCTACTGCGCTTCGATGAGCAGGACGGTCGCTGTCGGGGCTATCGACTCAAACCGCGACAATATGTACAACGCGGTGTCCTGCGCGCTTCACGACGGACTAAAGGCGCTCCGCGCGGGTATAGGCGGAAAGGTCGCCGACAGTGTGGCAAAGGCGACGCTCAACGGCTGGGGCGCGGACAAGTACTGCTCGGTGAATTTTGCGCACGGTATCGGGCTTGAAGCCGTTGAGCCGCCGTTTCTGCGGCAGGGGAGCAGCGCAATGCTCAAAGCCAAGACCGCGCTTTCTGCCTCGTGCGGGATAAGCACTGGGCGCTTCGGCATAAAAATGGGCGATGTCGCCGTGTTGACGGAGGAGGGCTGCGCGGACCTCACCGCCGCGACAAAAAGCCTTGTTCACATCTAAGAGCACTCTCGATCGCAAATTATTCACGAAATAACAATTATTTCGATATTTTTTAAAAAAAGTGCTTGAAATATTCGCGGAAATTTGGTACAATATAGATTGAGATGTGTTTTCCCGAATTTTGGTTATCGGGTCAATATAATTATTATTAAAAACTATTTGGAGGTTCGCTATGATTACAGCGGGAGATTTCAGAAACGGTATGACATTTGAAGAGGACGGAAATGTAATGCAGATCATCGAGTTCCAGCACGTTAAGCCGGGCAAGGGCGCCGCGTTCGTCCGCACCAAGGTTAAGAACGTTATCACGGGCTCCGTGGTTGAAAAGACCTACAACCCGTCCGCAAAGTTCCCCACGGCTTTTGTCGAGAGAAAGGATATGCAGTATTCCTACTCCGACGGCGAGCTGTATCACTTTATGGATCAGGAGACCTACGAGGACGTTCCCGTAGCGGCAAAGGATCTCGGCGATAATTTCAAGTTCGTCAAGGAAGAGATGATGTGCAAGGTACTGTCCTACAAGGGCAAGGTATTCGGCGTTGAGCCGCCCAACTTTGTAGAGCTCCAGGTTACTCAGACCGACCCCGGCTTCGCGGGCAATACCGCTACCAACGCTACCAAGCCCGCAACTCTCGAGACGGGCGCGGAGATCCGCGTTCCGCTGTTTATCAACGAGGGCGAGCTCATCAGGATCGACACCCGCACGGGCGAGTACATGGAGCGCGTAAAGTAAGGAGAATTACTATGACTATTGGTGAAAAGGTATCTTATTTGAAGGGGCTTGCGGAGGGTCTTAATACCGATGACAAGATAGTCAGCGGTATTCTCGACGTGCTCGCGGATATTGCGGAGAACCTTGCGGAGGTCGACGAGGAGCTTGACGACGTAGCTTCCGTAATGACCGATATCGAGGAGAGCCTTGCGGATATTGAGGACGAGGTCTACGGCGTTGACGACGAGGACGACGATTATTATGATGATATCGACGACGAGCTTGCCGATATGTACGAGACCGTCTGCCCGAACTGCGGAAACGCTATCCGCTTTGACTACGAGCAGGCTAACGCGGGCGGAATGGACTGCCCAAACTGCGGAAAGCACCTTGTTTTCGAGCTCGACGAGGACGAGTCGGAAGAGCTGTAAGAGTTGATTGCGTGGTTTTCTGCGCGAAAATTGACATAAAGCCTGCTCTTGCGTTAGAACAGGCTTTAATTTTTGGAGGTTAAAAATGTGGCG
The DNA here is from genome assembly GCA_014799395.1 of Oscillospiraceae bacterium. GTDB lineage: Bacteria > Bacillota > Clostridia > Oscillospirales > Ruminococcaceae > CAG-115. Next base: position 15,980 of record JAAVID010000067.1, read on the forward strand.
GGATAATTTGATAAAGATAGAGCCGTATGTTGCGGGCGAACAGCCGAATAAAACGGATTTCATAAAGCTGAACGCGAACGAAAATCCCTATCCGCCGTCGCCTAAGGCGATCGCCGCTATTCGTGAGTATGACGCGGAAAATCTGAAAAAGTACCCGAGCGCGAACGCCGTGCCGCTTGTAAACGCGATAGCAAAGCGTGAGGGCTTGCAGCCCGAGAACGTGTTCGCGGGGAACGGAACGGACGACGTTTTGTCGCTGTGCTTCCGCGCGTTTTTCAACTCGGATAAGCCGATAATCTTCCCCGATATTACATACTCGTTCAACACGGTGTGGTGCGATATTCTGAATATCCCGTATGAAACGATACCCGTTGACGAGAATTTCAACATCGACCCCGCCGATTACGCCCGACCCAACGGCGGCGTAGTCATCGCCAACCCGAACGCTCCGACCTCTATCGGGCGCGGACTTGACTTTATCCGCGCGATACTCGACAGTAACCGCGACAGCGTGGTGATCGTCGACGAGGCGTATGTGGACTTCGGCGGAACGACTGCCGTGCCGCTGCTAAAGGAGTACGACAATCTTGTCATCACGCGGACGTTCTCGAAATCGCGGAGCATGGCTGGAATGCGGCTCGGCTGGGCAATGGGCGGCAAAGAGGTCATCTCGGCGATTTACGCGGCAAAGGACAGCATGAACAGCTACCCCGTCGACAGCATAGCGCAGGCGGCAGGCGTTGCGGCGGTCGAGGACGAGGAGTATTTCCAAGCGACCTTAAAACGCGTTATCGCGACGCGCGACAGGCTCACGGCGGAGCTGCGCAAAATGGGCTTTACGCTCCCCGACAGTCAGACGAATTTCGTGTTCGCAACGCACCAGAGGTATTCCGCAAAGGAGATATTCGAGTTCCTGAAAACTCGCGATATCTATGTAAGGTGGTTCAACAAGCCGAGGATAGACAATTATCTGCGGATAACAGTCGGCACGGACGAGGAGACGGACGCGCTTATCTCGGCGCTCGGGGAGTATGTGAAGTGAACGGTTTGGACTTTGGGGGTCTTCTTTATGTTTGTGTATGAAAAAGTTTCCGAGATTGACAAAGACCTGTATTACAAAATAAGTAAAGACCTTTGGCATGAAGGCACGTCATGGTATGTTGATAAGGAGCGGGAATTATACATTATATGCATCGGGAGATTCGGATGGTCAGATCCTTATTTTTTCATGATGAATTATAAGGACAAGCGTATAAAGATCCAAGTTTGGGAGCGGCGCTTGAAAAAAGAACCCGAAGATATTTGGGTCGATATACCGAATTCGCTATCAAATGATACGGAGGACATTTCCCGAATAGTACACGAAGCATATGCCGAAAATGTGTTTGACGGTATTACAGAAATGGCTGAATTAAAAGAAATCAAATTTGCGATAAGAGATTATATGGAGGATTAAAATTATGAAAATCGAAACCAAATGCTTACACGAGGGCTACACGCCCAAAAACGGCGAACCGCGCGTTATGCCGATAGTTCAGAGCACGACCTACGTCTACGACAGCACCGACGATGTTGCGGCGGTGTTCGACGACCCGACCAAGAGCCTTATCTACTCGCGCTTCGAGAACCCGACCACGGACTGCGTCGAGAAGAAGATCGCGGCGCTTGAGGGCGGAGTTGCGGCAATGTGTACGTCGAGCGGTCAGGCGGCTTCGCTGCTGTCTATCCTCAACATCTGCGAGGCGGGCGACAGCTTTATCGCAAGCTCGTCTATTTATGGCGGCACGATCAATCTTTTCGGTGTAACGCTGAAAAGAATGGGCATTGAGTGTATCTGGGTAGATCACGACGCTACCGCCGAGCAGCTCAACGCCGCGTTCAAGGATAACACAAAGGCGGTTTTCGGTGAAACATTGGCGAACCCTGCGCTGACCGTTCTCGATATCGAGATGTGGGCTAAAGCGGCGCACGACCACGGCGTTCCGCTGATTATCGACAACACGTTCGCGACGCCGATACTCTGCCGCCCGATAGAGTGGGGCGCGGATATCGTCGTACATTCGACCTCGAAGTATATGGACGGTCACGCGGTACAGGTCGGCGGAGTTATCGTCGACAGCGGAAAGTTCGACTGGACGAACGGGAAATTCCCGTGCATGACCGAGCCCGACGAGAGCTATCACGGAACTGTCTACACCGAGAAATACGCGTTCGCGCCGTATATCGTCAAGGCGAGAATGCAGCTTATGCGCGACTTCGGCTGCTATCCCGCGGCGAATTCGTCGTTCCTGCTCAATCTCGGACTTGAAACGCTCCCCGTAAGAATGAAGCAGTACTGCGAGAACGCGCTCACGGTCGCGAAGTATATCCAAGGCACAGGCAAGGCGGAGTTTGTGACCTATCCCGCGCTTGAGGGAAGCAAGGGTCACGAGCTCGCGAAAAAGTATCTCCCGAACGGCACGAGCGGCGTAATTTCGTTCTCGATAAAGGGCGGACGAAATACGGCGGTCAAGTTTATGGATTCTCTGAAGCTTGCTTCCAACGAGGTTCACGTTGCGGATATTCGGACGTGCGTGCTTCACCCCGCAAGCGCAACGCACAGACAGCTCACCGACGAGCAGCTTGTTGCGGCGGGTATCGACGGCGGACTTATCCGTTTGTCGGTAGGTCTGGAGAATGTCGAGGATATTATCGCCGATTTGGAGAACGCGTTTGCGAAGATTTGAGTAGAATTTTTAAATTTAGGTATGTAGCTTTTTATGTATGTACAGGAGGAAATAGTATGTTTGATAGCGATATATTATCTAAAGGCTTCTTGACTATTGGGAGTTATTTCCCTGACGGCGGTGAAACATATACCATTGATGAATTGTTGTTCAAAATTGAGAATGATTTGGGTTATGATAGGAATGAAGCAAAAGCTCTTATTGACGAAAGCGTTAAAGCAAACTTTATGATCGATTGCGGTGATGGTGCATTTACAAGGTAACCATATTCTGCTGCTGTTCAGCGGATTTTGAATTACACAACAGATAGGAGACAACGATTTGATTACGGTAAGTGAAGTAAATGTAAGCTTCGGAGGACAAGTCCTGTTCAAGGACGTGGACTTGAAGTTCACGAACGGGAACTGCTACGGAGTTATCGGCGCGAACGGCGCGGGCAAGTCCACGTTTTTAAAGGTGCTGTGCGGCGAGCTTGAGCCGACAAAGGGCACGGTAACGCGCCCTCCCGAAATGCGTATGAGCGTGCTCCGTCAGGATCATTACGCGTTCGACGAGTTCACCGTGCAGGACACGGTAATAATGGGCAACAAAAAGCTCTACGATATTATGCGGGAAAAGGAAGCGCTGTACGCGAAAGAGGACTTCTCGGACGAGGACGGCGAGCGCGCGAGCGTTCTCGAAGCGGAATTCGCCGAGCTGAACGGCTGGGAAGCCGAATCCGACGCGTCCAAGCTGATACAGGGCTTGGGACTTCCCGAGGAGATTTTGTACAATCAGATGTCGAGCCTTACGGGTAACGAAAAGGTCAAGGTGCTGCTGGCGCAGTGCCTGTTCGGCAACCCCGAAATTATCCTTATGGACGAGCCTACCAACCACCTCGACGTTGAAGCGGTCTCATGGCTGGAGGATTTCCTCGCGGACTATTTCGGCACGGTCATCGTCGTATCGCACGACCGTCATTTCCTGAATAACGTCTGCACGCATATCGTCGATATCGACTACGGAAAGATAAAGATGTACGTCGGAAATTACGAGTTCTGGTACGAAAGCTCGCAGCTTATCCAGCGAATGATAAAGCAGCAGAACAAGAAAGCCGAGGAGAAGATAAAGGAGCTGCAAAGCTTTATCGCGCGCTTCTCCGCGAACAAGTCCAAGTCCAAGCAGGCGACCTCGCGCCGCAAGCTGCTCGACAAGCTCACCGTCGAGGAGCTGCCCGCAAGCTCGCGAAAGTACCCGTATATCGGCTTTGAAATGGAGCGCGAGGCGGGTAAGGATATATTGCAGGTCACGGGCTTGTCGAAAACCGTCGACGGCGTGAAAGTCCTCAATAACGTGAGCTTCACCGTAGCGAAGGGCGACAAAATTGCGTTTGTCGGCGCGAATGAAATTGCCGTGACAACGCTCTTCCGCATACTCACCGAGGAATTAGAACCGGACGAGGGCACATTCAAGTGGGGCGGCACGATAACCACGAGCTACTTCCCGAACGACAACAGCGCGTTTTTCAACGACTGCGACCTGTCGATAATCGACTGGATGAGACAGTATTCCACCGACGAGACCGAGAGCTTTCTTCGCGGATTTCTCGGGCGTATGCTGTTCAGCGGCGACGACGTGTACAAGCCCGTTAAGGTATTGTCGGGCGGCGAAAAGGTGCGCTGTATGTTCTCGCGGATGATGCTGTTCCACTCGAATTGCCTGATACTCGACCGACCGACAAACCACCTCGACCTCGAAAGCATTACGGCGGTCAACAACGGACTTTCCGAGTTCAAGGGGAATATCCTGTTCGCGACCCACGACCACGAGATACTCGACACCGCCGCGAATCGCATTATCGAGATAACCGAGAACGGCTGCTTCGACCGTCAGGGAACGTATGAGGAATATGTTCAGTGGCGCAAGGAGAATTACGGCGGCACTTTGGTGATCTAAACGGCTGCTGTTAATTGCTTGAAAGGCGGTAAACCCGAAATGGAATACAAACAAAAAATTCGATTTATGTTTGATTACAATTGTCCGCCGCTGTGGTTGACCCGTGATTATGGCGATTATGATAAAAATGTTGTTGGGTGTTGGCTTATCAGCGGCGAGGGTTACTTTGTCGGCAACGTTTATTCCTTGGACGGAAAACCGCTTGATATAAGACAACCAGAGGAGCGACTAAAGGGCGAGTTTGAGCTTGAACAAAAGGTAAAGCTGATCTATGAGATATACTGCCGCCTTTTTGATATAAACGAATTTCCCGCGGGAGAGCCGTATATCGGTTTTGAGAACGAACGTGAGAAAAAGGATTTCTTTGACGCGTGCGACTACGTTATCAAGCGAATGAGAGAAATTTTCGGCGATGAGTTTTCGGTTCACGAAACCGACGGACAGATAGTTAATAAACGGTCTTGGGGCTGTAAAAATAGCTGAAAATGTAAGAAAGAATGATATTATGAACTACATTATAATGGACTTGGAATGGAATCAGGCGGTGTGCCCCGCGAAAATGGTGCGCACGCCGCTCCTGCTGTACGGCGAGATAATACAGATCGGCGCGGTCAAGACGGACGACAAATTCAACCTTATCGACAAGATCAAGATAAACGTCCGCCCGAAGTACTACAAGAAAATGAATACCCACGTTGCTCAGATCACGGGAATCACCGATACTCAGCTCACGTCGGGCGAGACGTTTCCGCAGGCGTTTAAGCGTTTCAAGGAGTGGTGCGGAAACGAGTTCCGCTTTATAACATGGGGCTTTGACGACCTGAATATGCTCGCCGACAACCTCACGCTGCACGGTCTTGACCCGAGCTTCGGGAGCGATTACATAAATCTTCAGCTCATCTACAACCGTCAGCTGAAGAGCGAGCATTTGCAGTGCGCGCTTTCAACTGCGGCGGAGAGCCTGGAGATCCCGCTTGACGTTCAAGTCCACGACGCTTTCAACGACGCTTATCTCACCTACGAGGTCTGCCGCAAGCTGGATATGGTTTTAGGTATCGCCGAGTATTCCGAGTACACCGCCGCGATACCTCAGCCGCTTTTCAAGGACGCCGTAAACGACATTGAGAATTTGAAAAAAATGGTTACCGACAGCCGCGTCGTCGGCTTAAAATGCCCAAAGTGCGGAGAAACGCTTGCGCTCCGTCAGTGGCTTTTCGGCAACGGAAAGTCCTGTAAAACGATAGCCGACTGCGGGTGCGGGGAGAGCTTTCTTGTCAAGCTGAAGGCGTGTATGATCTCCGAGCGTAATTTTACGGTAATGCGGACTGTTTTCGCCGCGGACGACGGTGATATAACGTCTTACGAAAATAAGCTGAAAAAACGCGAGGAGCGCCGCAGACAGGCGACAGAGCGAATAAAATCGGAGGAAAACGATGATAAAGACGGTGATGTTTGACCTCGACGGCACGTTATTGCCGTTCGTGCAGGACGATTTCATAAAATACTATTTCGGCGGCTTGTGCAAAAAGCTCGCGCCATACGGTTACGACCCCGGCAGCGTAGTCAAAAACGTCTGGAAGGGTACGGGCGCTATGATAAAGAACGACGGCTCAAGACCTAACAGCGAGGCGTTTTGGGAGACGTTCCGCGCGGCGTTCCCCGACAAGCCCGACGCGAGAGAGTTCTGTGACGAGTTCTACACGGGCGAGTTTGACGCGGTCAATCAGTGCCTTAAACACGTTCCGAACCATAAGCCGATGATCGAGCGGCTGAAAAGCGAGGGCGCGGAGCTCGTGCTTGCCACAAACCCGATATTCCCCGAGTGCGCCGTTGCGACAAGACTTGCGTGGGTGGGCTTATCGTTGAACGATTTCGCGTTCATCACCCATTACGACAACAGCACGTTCTGCAAGCCGAATCCGAGGTACTATGAGGAATTATTGAAAAAGCTCGGCAGACAGCCCTCCGAGTGCGTAATGATAGGCAACAGCGTCGGCGAGGATATACTCCCGGCAAAGGCGCTCGGTATCGAGAGCTTTCTGGTTACGGAATTCACCGAGAACCCCGAGAACGTCGACATTTCCGAATTCAACCGCGGAACGATAGAGGAAGCGGAAAAATTCGCCGCCGAGAGAATAAAAAAATAACCGTTATGGATTACACGATAAAACAAATTTCCGACGAGCTAACGCTCCGAGCGGTGCTGAATATGTGCTACTCGATACTCGGCGAGCATTACGAGGGCTTATATTCCTACGACGCGTGGACAAGACGGCTCGACAGGGGATACCTTATGCTGTACGCGGAGCACGGCGGCGAGCCGATAGCGGCAGTCCTCGGCAGGGCGGAAAGCCCCGAGAGCGTTGTGATAGGCTTTGCGGCGTGCGCTGAGAAGTATCGGGGGCGCGGTATCACGAGGTCGCTCGTGCAGTCGTTCGAGCGCAGCGCGAGACTTCACAATTATTACAAGATAACGCTCACGAGCTTTAACGACGCGTGGGGATTTTACGAGAAGTGCGGCTATGAGGTTCTCGAAGAAAAGTTCGGGAAACGTATCTATTGTAAATATCTTGGTTAGAAATGCCGAATAAACGCGGATAACTTCACATAAAATTCATCAAGACAAGAATGTGAGGTTGCATTATGGTTTACAGCTTTAACGACTTGAAGTGCAAAGAGATAATCAACGTTAAAACGGGCGCGAGGCTGGGCTATCCCGACGATATCGAATTCGACAACTGCACCGCCAAGATATGCCGCCTTATCGTGTTCGGGCGGACGAAGTTTTTCGGACTGTTCGGTCGCGAGGACGATCTGTTCATCAAGTGGTGCGATATCGAGGTCATCGGCGAGGATACGATACTCGTTTCCTGCGATGTTCCGTTAAGCTGCACAAATCGGCGCGGAAAAGGAATAGGAAGTTTGTTTAAATAGCCAAACATTATGTACTTGAAAATAAAGGCTAAATATGGTATAATATTTAGGTAAATGCGCAGAATAGAACGTGTGCCTATACGTTTTATCACGCAAATACACACACGGCGACAGCTTTTCGGGGGTGCGCGGCAACGCGTCCGGACGGCGGTTCGGCGTGGCGGAAACGCGGCAGTAACGCCGTGAATAACCAAAATCAGGAGGAAACAATTATGGCAGTAGTATCTATGAAGCAGCTTTTGGAGGCGGGCGTTCACTTCGGACACCAGACAAGACGTTGGAACCCTAAAATGGCTCCGTACATCTTCACCGAGAGAAACGGTATTTACATTATCGACCTTCAGAAGACGGTAAAGAAGCTGGACGAGGCGTACAACTTCATTCACGAGACCGCGGCAAACGGCGGCGAGATCCTGTTCGTTGGCACCAAGAAGCAGGCGGCTGATTCCATCAAGGAGGAAGCGATCCGCGCAGGCGCTCACTTTGTAAACGCTCGCTGGCTCGGCGGTATGATGACAAACTTCAAGACCATTCAGAGAAGAATAGCTCGTCTTGAACAGCTCCACGCAATGGAGACGGACGGCACCTTCGATCTGCTCCCCAAAAAGGAAGTTATCAAGCTCAACCTTGAGATCGAAAAGCTCGAGAAGTTCCTGGGCGGTATCAAGAATATGAAGAAGCTCCCCGGCGCGCTGTTCGTTGTTGACCCGCGCAAGGAGAAGATCGCGGTAGCAGAGGCTAAGAAGCTCGGTATCCCCGTTGTCGCTATCGTCGACACCAACTGCGATCCCGATGAGATCGACTACGTTATCCCCGGAAACGACGACGCTATCCGCGCTGTAAAGCTTATCGCGGGCGCAATGGCAGACGCTGTTATTTCCGCTAATCAGGGAACCGCGGAATCGGCAAACGAGACCCCCGCAGACGCCGAGTAATTCAAGATAATTAAGATAATAAGGAGATAAAACAATGGCTAATATACAGGAGATCAAAGAGCTTCGCGATATGACGGGCTGCGGCTTGTCCGACTGTAAGAAGGCTCTTGAGGAAGCAAACGACAACCGCGAGGAGGCTGTAAAGATCCTCCGTGAAAAGGGTCTTGCAAAGGCTGCGAAGAAGGCGGGCAGAATTGCCGCAGAGGGTATCGTAAAGGCAAAGGTAGTCGGCGCTGACGGCGTTATCGTTGAGATCAACTGCGAGACCGACTTCTGCGCTAAGTCCGACAAGTTCCTCGAGATGGTCGAGACTATCGCCGATACCATTCTCGAAAACAGCGCTGCCGACGTTGAGGCGCTTAATAACGTTACCGTTAAGGGAAGCAATATGACCGTTAAGGAATTTATGACCGATAAGATCGCTACTATCGGCGAGAATATGAATATCCGCCGCTTTGAGAAGCTCAACGGTACTCTTATTCCTTATATGCACGACGGCGGCAGACTCGGTACTATCGTAAAGATAACCACCGACAAGCCCGACGACGCGGAGGTCCTCACCTGCGCTAAGAACGTGGCTCTCCAGGCGACCGCTATGGGCGCGGAGTACGTTCGCAAGGAGGATATCCCCGCAGACGTTCTCGCGACCGAAAAGGAAGTTCAGACCAAGCTCGTTGAGCAGGAGGGCAAGCCCGCAAACGTTGCCGAGAAGA
>JAAVID010000068.1 GCA_014799395.1 Oscillospiraceae bacterium
CCGGCCGGGGCCCTCCTGGAGCTGGTAGTCCTGGGCATAGGGCGGGTCATCCACAAAGCAGTGGTTCCGCTTGACATAGACCTGAACGAACAGCAGGAACAAAACCGTGGCCGCGGCCATGGCGGCGGCCGCCCGGCGTAATTGCGGGGCATAGGCCGTGTCGTCCGGGCGCTCCTTCATCTCACGCAAAAGCTGGCCCAGGAACAGGAAGCTGGCAGCGTTGGTCAGGGCGCTGGCCATGGTCAGCGCGTAGACATACTGGTTGGAGCCTATGATAACCGCCGCGGTGTAAATCAGCCCCGGCACGAAAATGCCCGCGAACAGCTCCCAGGGCCTGTCCCGGCAGAGCAGGAAAGAGGTCGCACCCACGAAAATCAGCGGGAACATGATGGCGTGATAGTAATGATCTGCCGCCAGGGGGTAAAACATGGCCAGGGCCGCGAAGCTCAGCAGGGAGGACAGAATGAGGTAAAACGCCCGATGGTTTTTGCGGTTTCGGTCGGCCAGCAGGCCCAGGAGCAAAACCGCGAAGCACACCAGCACGATAGCGAATATGGGGTGGCAGCCCACCAGCCCCCACCATGCCTTTTGCAGCTTGAAGAGTGGGTCCATGGCCGGGTGCTCCGGGTCGGAGAAGATATAGGGCAGGCTGGACAGCAGCCCCGCGATCCCGCAGGCGGCGAGGACGTAGATCAGGAACAGGACGCTCACCGCCCCCACGCCCACTGTCAGCCAAAGAAAACGGGCGGGGGCAAAGAAACCGCCGTCCCCGCGGTCCGGATCCTTCCGTCTGAGCAGGGCACGTACTCCCACCACAGCCCCATAGAGGAAATACGCCACCGCAAAATAAGGGCAGCACAGCACCCCAGCGGCGAGACACGCGCCAGAGGCGATGGAATGCCAGGGCTTCCTGCCTGTGGCCAGCAGCACGCCGGAGAGCAGGATGAGATCCATCGCCATGGTGTTGTAGCTCAGCGCCATGATGTCGAAGGGAGTGAACAGGAACCAGGATAGGGCGGCGGCCGCGGCCGCAGGGCCCCGATCCCTCACCCGGGAGTAGAACAGCAGGGTGACCAGGGCGTGGAACACCACGTAGACGTACCGGGAGGCCAGCAGTACGCCGTCCATAGAGCCTGTGAGGGCGCGGTAGGCCCACACAAAGGGGAAGGTCAGCAGCCCGGACATCTGGGATACGTGCCACTCGTCTGCAAACAGGGCGTCGCCCAGCGCCAGCCGGTGGGGAACGGTGAGGTAAAACGCGTCGTCGGTGGAGCCAAAGCCGTAGGGGCACTTCCACAGAGCCAGCGCAAACGCCAACCCGAAGCACAGGGCAAAGAAAATCTGTCCCATCCGGGCCTTGCCCAGGCGGATCCGCTCCGGGTCCTCCCGGGCGGCGGTGTGGGCGGAGCGGGCCGCGCGGACGAACAGCCTGCCCAGCAGCCCCTGCACCCAGTGGAGGAGCAGGGAGAGGAGCAGGGAGCAGGCAAAGACGCATACCGTCATCACCGGGAACCAGAACAGCCGGTCGGGGACGGCGGGCACCGCCTCGTTGAGCCGGGGGTAGAAGGCGGTGTCGAAGATATAGGAGACCAGATAGACGCTCAGGCACAGGTCAGAGGCCTTCCACAGCCCGTACCGCAGGGCGAGGGGCAGCTTCTCTCCCCTGACCCGGCCGAGCAGGGAGAACAGCAGCACGGTGATGACGCAGGGCTCAAACCCGCCCCAGTCCACATAAATTCCGGTGGCGAAGCCTGCGCCAAAGCTCTGCCAGTAGTTGAACGCGCCAAAGCCCAGGGTCGTGAGGGCCAGCAGGAGGACGATGGTGCGGGTTTTGAGCTTCAGTCCATATTCCCGGAGGTAGCAGCCGATGAAGTAATAGGTGACAGGGTAAAGGCTCAGCCACCGCTGCGGGAGGACGCGGTGGGCAGTCCCCAGGGCAGGAGCGCTCCACCAGGCGGGGTCGGCCAGGTTGAAGTTGTTGGTCAGGGTGGGCAGCACGGTGAGGAAAAACAGGGTGAGCATGAGGGCGTCTTTCTTTTTCTTGCTGTCCAGGCCGCTGTAGATGATGTTCAGAAAGGGGATGAGCAGGAATAGGCCGATGTACATCTCCACATACCAGGCGTAATCAGAGGCGCTGAACTCCAAAAAGGTGCGCAGGAGATGGGAGGCGGTGTAGTCCACGCGGAGAAATACGGCCTTGTAAAACACGCAGGCGGAGCCTGCCAGCACATAGGAGACCAGGGTGGGGGCCAGGCCGGAGTAAAACCGCCGCTCCAGCTTCTTATGGCACATGAGGTATCCGGTGAGGACGAGGAACAGCGGCACACAGCAGGAGAAGAAGGTGCGGATCACGCACAGTGCAAACATCTTTCTGCCCAGCATGGGCTGGTCATAAAAGCCGATGTTCAGGAAGAAGTGCACCGAGATCACGGAGAACGCGGCGGCAACCCGGACCAGGTCCAGGGCGAAGCTGCGGCCTTTTGCCTTTTCCAGATCAAACAATTTGACGTCACCTCTTTTAGGAAGAGAATGTACGGGCTTGGCGATTTGTAAACGATTTGACTATATCATATGCGGAGGTGGTTTGCAAGGGCAGGCCAAAAGGGAGGAGAGAATCTTGATTTCATAACTTTTCAACAAGAAACCTCTGCAAGCAACCGCTTACAGAGGTTTCTTGGCTCAATATGGCAAAAATGCTTTTTTCGAAAAGTGTTGCAGCGCAATGCTTTTTTGCGCGCTTCCGCCGTTGACGGTGGAAGCTATTTCATGGTAAAACGGCTTACTTGCCGCGGCCTCCAGTTTCTCTCTCAATTTCCCACTGGATTAATTCAAGCAATATGGGTTGAAGCCGAACGGCTTTTTCTATAAGTACGTATTCCACCCTGACAGGAATCTCCAGATATTCAAAACGCTTAAACAATTCGGCATCTTCCAATTCACGCAGGGATTTGGAGAGCATGGTGTTGGAAATGCCTTTTATGTTGCGCAGCAAATCGTTATAGCGCGTTGTGCCATTTGATATGCTTAGAGACAGTGTGCAAAAAATATCAAATACGCTCAAGGACACAGTTGGAGAAGTGGATTTTGATGTATAATGGCCCAAAAGAGTTCCGCCCTGCTGACGAAAAAGGAAAGGTGCTCGATTGGCCATGGCAAGTCATGAGGAACGCAAACAGGCGGTAGAGCATTGTATCGCGCATGGAAAAGATTACACTTTAGCTGCAGCCCACTATGGATTTACATACCAGCAGATCTATGGGTGGGTGGGAAAGTACCATAGGCCGGATGAACACCATCCGTGCCCAAGTGAAAGAAATGATAAGGGCGGATATGCTTACGCCACCGCTTTACCGGCAGGGACAACCTTGATATCGCTGGGCACCTCGGAGAGCTTCTTGGCATACTCCTTGGCATCGTCCCAGTTTTCCTGAGCCTCGTCCAGATCCATGCCCAGCAGGGCTCCGTAAGCCTCCTTGCCACCTTTCTCCAGCGCACTCATGGTCGCGCGTAGGGACTTCCCAAACGTGACCCAAGTGGTGGCAAAGTCGGTAAGATTGCTGATGGCATCGTCCGCACTGCTCAAGCAGGTATGGGCAGCGGCGCCCAGAGAATCCAGAGCCAAAATGGTCTTGTTATCCTCCGAGATCCGGGCGGTGAAGTCCGCAATATCCCGGTTGGCCTTGTTGATCTTCTCCTGCATCACGCCCCAGGTGACAGCGCCGCCGATAACCATACTAACGCCGAGGGCAATCAGAATACCTCCCACCCAGGGGAAGGCGAAGCAGAACGCTCCGCCCACGACACCCACAAAGATACCGCCGCCGACTAACCCGGCGCCCAGGGCCACCATCTTGTTGTACTGCTCGATTTCCGCCTTCAAGGTGGTGATCTTGCCCTTATACTCCGCGATTTCTTTGGCCAGATCGGTGCGGGCCGCCTGGATGTTGTCACTCCCGCTTTCCAGCTCAGCGCGAGCGGCGCGCATATTCTTCTGCCAGTCAATGAGTTTGCCGGTGGTCACCATCTTCTCGTCCACCTTGGCGTAATACTCCACCTGCGTGGAAATGCCCTGGACCTTACTCACCATTCGGGCAATGACCTCACGGGCCAGAACAGCATCGGAGGCAGACAGCTCACCAGGACTGCGACGAATAATTTCCCGCAGGACCTTGGCACTGGCATCGTATACGGGTACAAAAGTCATGATGCTGGTGGGAATGGTAGAGGTGATGGCGATAGCGTAGCTGTCCAGCCAGGTGTCGGCATAGCCTTTCAAGATATCCAGCTTACCGTTTAGACCGTCAAACCAGTCGGGCTTGCTGGCCGGGGCCTTAAAGCGGGTGTTGCGGATGCTGGTGCAGGCTTCTGTAATCTGCCGCACCGAGGCAAAGGATTGACCCAGTTGCAGCTCCTCCTTCTGGCTGTCCGACAATTTCAAAGGTGCCCCGGTAATGTCCACCAAAGCAGGGCGGGTCAACAACTTGGTGGAATTAGCGGTGTTGGGGATCAAAAACGCTTTTGGCATGGGTATATCCTCCTCTTTATTTATATTGTAATGGATATCACGGTTTTGCCGTGGGTTCCCTGAACCAGATTGGACAGCAATCCCTGCGCGTTGCCTTTCAGCGCGTCCCAGACCGCCTGAGCCACGGGGAGTTGACGTAGTTCGGGATCGTCCGGGGAGATGTAGGGGGCCAAGACAAACTTGTCCCGAACGGTGGTAATGTTTCGCAGTTCCTCCTGCCAGAAGGTCTCTATCTCAACAAGAGAACTCCGCTGGCCAGAGAGGAGCTGCTTCAGGTTGTAGAGAGAGGAGAGGGCTGCCTTGGTTTGGGCCAGGGCGAGTTGGGCCTCGTCCAAGTCAAGACGGCAGCCCTCCAACTCTTTGAGCTGCTTGTGGATCTTTGCGTCGGTGGCAAAAATGGTGTAGAACAGCTTACCCACGGTAAAGAAGGTACTGAGCACCGACAAATAGGGCACCGGCAGCCCAGCAATGGCCACGCTGTACACCATAGAAGCAGAGTTGGAGAGTATCTTGGCTAAGTCAGAGATGGTTTGGGATGAAAGTTGGTCGGGAGCCACAACGCCGGTTAGGGCGTTTAGCCCGTCCTGTACCGCCACGATTCGCTCTGACAGCTCCACTATCTTTTTCTCCGTGCGCCCCAGGTTGGCCCAAGCGTCTTTGATACTCTCGTCCATGTCGTCTAGGTGGGTCAACGCCCCGCTGGTCCAGCGTTCAAACTGGAAGCGGGCCTTTTGGGCATCCTGCATACAGTCTCGCGCGGCAACCCCCAGCCGATCTAGCGCCTGGACCTTGGTATCCTTGGAGGTATCCCCCTGCAAGGTGGCAGCGGCGGCGGAAAAGGCGTTGCGGTAGCTGATAAAGCCGGAAAGAGGCAAGGAGGCCACTGCGGGCTTATCATCCAGCCAAGTTTCCGCATCCTTGGCCAGCAGGGCCACTCTGGTGCGGAGAGAAGTTACCCATGTGGTCTTCTCTCCAATGTCATACACTCGGAAGCTACCACCTGTGGTCACCAGCCGGTCGGCGTGGCGCATTTCGGCATAGACTGATCTCAGTGTGCCGGTGACAGCGTCCAGATCATCAGGAGCCAGCATAGGAAC
>JAAVID010000069.1 GCA_014799395.1 Oscillospiraceae bacterium
CAACGCACTCGTCGGGGTTGATACCCTTGAACGGATCTTTGCCGAGGAAGCTCTTTACCGCGTCCTGAACCGCGGGAATTCTCGTAGAACCGCCGACAAGCAGTATCTTGTGAATTTCGTTCTTCTCCAGACCCGAGTCGGAGATAGCCTGCTTGAGCGGACCCATAGTAGCCTCAACGAGATCGGTGGTGAGGTCGTTGAACTTCGCTCTCGAAAGCGCAACGTTCAAGTGCTTGGGACCGTTCGCGTCAGCGGTGATATACGGAATGGAGATGTTTACGGTGGTGGAGTTGGAAAGCGCGATCTTCGCCTTTTCAGCCTCGTCCTTTAATCTCTGCATAGCAAACTTATCGTTTACAAGGTCAATGCCGTCGGATTTTTTAAATTCTTCTCTCAAAAAGTCGATAATTCTCTGGTCGAAATCGTCGCCGCCGAGGTGGTTGTTGCCCGCAGTCGCGAGAACCTCCTGAACGCCGTCGCCGATATTGATGACGGAAACGTCGAACGTACCGCCGCCGAGGTCGTATACCACGATATTCTGATCCTCTTCCTTGTCAACGCCGTAAGCCAGCGCAGCCGCGGTCGGCTCGTTGATGATACGCTGAACGTTCAGACCCGCGATCTGACCCGCGTCCTTGGTCGCCTGGCGCTGCGAGTCGGTGAAGTAAGCGGGAACGGTGATAACCGCGTCCGTCACCTTTTCCCCGAGATACGCTTCCGCGTCGCCCTTGAGCTTCTGAAGTATCATCGCGGAGATCTCCTGCGGAGTGTACTTCTTGCCGTCAATATCAACCTTGTGATCCGAGCCCATATGTCTCTTGATGGAGATAACGGTCTTGTCGGGGTTCTGTACAGCCTGGTTCTTCGCGAGCTGACCTACAAGACGCTCGCCGTCCTTTGTGAACGCAACTACCGACGGGGTGGTTCTGCTGCCCTCGGAATTCGTGATAACGGTGGGCTCGCCGCCCTCAATAACGGATACGCAGCTGTTGGTCGTACCCAAGTCAATACCAATTATTTTTGCCATAATATATACCTCCTGAGAATCGTTTGTTTAGTTTTATATTAAAGTCCAAAGGGACTAATTAGCAACGCTTACCATTGCGAATCTGATGACCTTTTCGCCTATTTTATAGCCCTTCGCGAACGTCTGGACTACCGTGCCGCTCTCGGCTTCGGAGTTCTCAACGCGCTGCACCGCCTGATGAAAATTCGGGTCGAACGCCGCGCCGTCGCTCGCTATTTCCTCAACGCCGAGATTTTTCAGCGTTTCCATAAAGCTGTCATAGATCATTTGAACGCCGTTTTTGTAGTTCTCGTCGGAACATTCCGCCGAAAGCGCGCGCTCGAGATTGTCCATAACGGGCAGGAATTTCGAGGTCACATTTGTGATTATCTCGGCTCTGAGCGCGTCCTTTTCGCGCGCCGAGCGCTTGCGGAAGTTGTCGTATTCCGCCATTGTCCGCACGAGCTGATCCTTTACCGCAGCAAGCTCCCCGGAGGTCTTATCCTCCGTTTCGGGCTGCTCGACCTCGGGAGTATCGGTCTCGACGGTCTCCTCCGCCGTTTCCTCGTTCAGCTCCAGTTCTTCGTCATTTATCATTATCGTTGTCGTCCTCGCTTTCTATCTCCGGTACGCTTTCGCCCGAAAGCATACGCGTGACCTTCTGACTTAAATATTCTATATACGGGATAACCTTTCGGTAATCCAATCTTATCGGACCTATTATTCCAAGCGACCCCGCGGGCTTGCCGTCCTTGTAGTAGCTCGCGCTCACCATCGCGCCGTTGGATATTGCGAACGTGCCGTTCTCCTCGCCGAACATTATATTTATGCCCGAAAGCGCGTCGTTGAGCAGGTTTGAAAGCTCGCTCTTGCGCTCGATAAACTTGATAACGTCCTGCATCGGGAACTCCGTACATGCCAGCAGATTAGCCTCGCCCTTGACCTCCACGCTGTCGCGCATCATCTCCTCGGACAGCTCGTAGACCGCGTGAAGCAGCGGAGCGAGCGACAGCATATATCCTCCGAGCGCCGCCGTAAGACCGCTTATATACTCCTCGGACATATTCTCGAGGTTCACGCCGCTCAGATGCTCGTTCAGAAAGCGCGTAAAGTCCGACATCTGCTCGTTTGTCATATCGAATTCCATTCGGCAGACCTTGTTCTTTATCGCGCCGTTTGACGCTATCAGAAGCAGAACGTACATTCTCCTGCCCGTCGGGATAACGTCCACCTTTGTGATAACGGAGAACTTCGACGCGTGATTTGTTGAGATCGCCGCGCATTTGGTTATCTCCGCGAGCGCTGTCGAGGCGTTCTGTATTATCGCCTCGTCGGTGACGGCGCTGTCTCCGAGCAGCCTGTCTATCTCGCTTATCTTGTCGTTGTCGATAGGCTCGGGCGCCATAAGGTTCTCGATGTAGTACCGAAAGCCCTTGTAGGTCGGCACTCTGCCCGCGCTGGTATGCGGGTGGTCGAGATAGCCCTCCTGCTCGAGAGCCGCCATGGTGTTGCGGATAGTCGCGGAGGAAACTCCGATCTCGGGCTTCTCGGCAAGCGCCTTTGAGCCTATCGGCTCGCCCGTGCGGACGTATTCGTCAATGATCGCAGACAGTATTTTCGAAGCTCTTTTATCCACGAACACACCTTTCCTTTCTTCGACTACCGTTTTTTGGGTTTAGCACTCTCACTCCCCGAGTGCTAATTATAATTTAACACATTTAAGATGATTTGTCAAGGGTTTTTCAAAAAAAAAATCACAAACTCGCTATGTTTTTTTAATAATTCATTGTGCAATATTACTACTTTTGCCGAAAAAGGGCGAATTTATGCAGAATAATGTTTTCAGTGCGGGGGCTGCCATTGCACTCCGAGCGAAACTAGCCGGTAATGAGCGCTCGTGAGCCGCGAAGGATCTTGCCCCTTTAAAATCTTAATTCCCAGTATCTTTTGATATTTAATCAAAACGTTGCTTATGTAAGGTTTAAAGTAATTCTTTGCTTTTTTGCAAACCGTATATTGCATTTATTAAAATAAATTTGCTTGACAATTAAAAAGAAATATGGTATAATATTCACAAAATGAAATTTAATGAACGGAGAATAATATGCACAAGGTACAAGCCAAGGGGATATTAAGCGCGAAAAACGGAATGAACGTCTACCGCGGCTGCACTCACGGGTGCATTTACTGCGACGCGCGGAGCGACTGCTACAACATAGGTCACGAGTTTGAGGATATTGAGGTCAAGGAGAACGCTCCCGAGCTGCTTGAAAAGGCTCTCCGCGCCAAGAGAAAGCGCTGTATGATAGGCACGGGCGCGATGTGCGACCCTTACCTCCACGCGGAGCGCGAGCTTGAGATAACGAGACGGTGTCTGGAAATTATTTACAAGTACGGCTTCGGCGTGACCCTGCTCACCAAATCCGACCTTATATTGCGCGATATTGATTTGATCGATGAGATAAACCGCAACGCGAAAGCCGTCGTGCAGATGACCCTCACGACCGCCGACGACGAGTTATGCCGCATTGTAGAGCCGAACGTCTGCGCTACATCCCGGAGATTTGAGGTTCTTCTTGAGATGAAAAGGCGCGGCATACCGACCGTTATCTGGTTCACGCCGCAGCTGCCTTATATAAACGATACCGTCGGTAACGTCCTCGACATAGTCGGAATGGGCGCGGAGGCGGGGGTGCGCGGGATCATCTCGTTCGGTATGGGAATGACCCTCAGAAGCGGCGACAGGGAGCATTATTACGCTCAGCTCGACCGTTACTTCCCGGAGCTTAAACAGCGCTATATCCGCGAGTTCGGCGACAGCTACGAGATACCCTGTCCGAACGGAAAAGCAATGTGGAAAGCGTTCGTCGGCGAATGCGAGCGCTATGGGATAATGTGGAAGCAGGATAAGATCTTTGAGTTTCTGGAGGAATTTCCCGAGCCCGAACAGCTCACACTGGAAATATAAGGTAAAAAGGTTACAAAAAAATAACAAATAATTACAGTTTTGTAATTATTATTGACAACGGATAATACTTGGTATATAATAAAGTTATTCTTCATAATTTTTCCGAAAAGAGGTTTCTTCATCTTGAAAAAAATTTTAGCATTATTATCGGTAATATCGGTTATTTTGACAGGCTGTGAGAGTACATATCTTCCGCCCTTGCCGTCGAGTACCGCAAACGAAAGCGTACCCGATGCCGGTACAGATGATCTTTCGCTGCCCGAGACCGCCGAATTTTCCGAACCGTCGGAATTAACGCCGGAATACAAGCCGCAGCGGCTTCCCCCCGTGGACAATTACGAATATGTCGCGGATATTCACGAATGGGTCGACGGCAACCGCCTGTACAACGGCGACGGTACATATGACTTCGACGAAAGGTACTTCTCCGAGTTTGTTGACGTTGAAACGTCCGCCGTGCTGTGGCGCAACTACAACGACAATAAAAAAGCGCTCGACGAAAAATACGACCCCGAAGCCGCCGTCGCGTTCGCAAAGGCGCACTGGGACGACGACCTTGACCTTTGCGCGCCGTTTATTTCGAGATGTCTGCGCGCGGGCGAGCTTTCGATAAGCTCCGAGAGCTCAACGTCGCTGTGTCTGAAGCTGATAAATTCGGGGCTGGGGTTCGGGCAGTTCATTCCGATAAACGATGATAAGACGGTAACGCTCCCCGACTACGCGAGCGAGGGCGACATTATACAGACTTACTGTCCGTATGAGGGGCTTATGCTTCACTCGCTGATATTCGTCGGGAACGATGAAAACGGACATATGCGCGTCTGCTGTCACAACTACAAGAACAGCGGCACGTACGCGTTCCATACCGACAGGCTCTGCTACGACTGCTCTACCCCGCTTAAAGACGTGTTTTACTTTCACTTTTACGGCGAGGACGAGGAGGTATTTACGGGGAGCAAGGACGTTATGCTGTTTGAGAACAGCGGCTACAAGCTCGATGAGACATACGACCGCCGCTCCGCCGCAGACTACGCGGAGTTTTATCCCGAGGACGGCATAGGCGAATACGGCGCGCGGCATCTTACCGATTGCTTTCTCGCGGGAGGGGTCTCGGTCGGGTATCCGTTTCAGTCGGCAATGTTTATGCAGCTGTTGAAGTCGAGGCTGGGCTCGGCGTATACTCTGCGGGTAAACCAAAACAGGACGGTGTATCTGCCGGATTTTGCGGAAGAGGGGGACGCGTGCTTTATCTATTGTCCGGAGGACGGGATAATGTTCAGTTCGTTTATAGTCTCGGGCAGGGATGAAAATGAGAGAATGAAAGCGCATTCTTATGATCTGTTGAATAACGGGAGGGCGGCGTTCAAGGTGGACAGTATATGTCCGGGGTGTGAATGCGAGATCGAGGAAGTGGTGTTTTATCATTTTGATGATTGATAAGTAAACATAACGTCTTTAAGCTAAAAAATCGGGATTCCTAAGGGGCTTGCCCCTTAGGAATCCCGATTTTTTAGCTGCGAGACGCTGCCAAACTAAAACTGCCGCACTGTTTGTGCGGCAATTTTATTATGTCGGGTCAACTCCGAGAAACTCCTCCAAAGTAAGCCCGCTGTCATACACCAGCTTTGCCGTGCTCTTACCGAGCCAACGAATATGCCACGGCTCGTAATCATACCCCGTCTTATGCTCGCTCCCCTTAGGGAAACGAATAATAAAGCCGTACTTATAGCAATTATCTGTAAGCCACGCGCCCTCCTCGGTATTGACATAGTCCTCGCTGAGCTCTCCGATATCCATTGCCAGACCCGTCTGATGCTCGCTGTGACCCGGTCTCGCCGAGTACATCTCCACCCTGGCAATATCGTCTATCTCGCAATAGTACTCAAACAGCTCCGTCTGCAGCTCGTAGCTCCGGTAACCCGAGACCAAAGGCATAGCATACCCCGAGTCCTCGCGCATTTTCAGCAGCGTATCATACGCGTCGTCGATCACCAGCCCGAGCTCCGCGCCGTAATCCTTGGGAACGGGATACTTTTTATTGACTATCAGCACTCCCCCAACATAGGTCACGCCGTCTTTCTCAACGGGAGCGGGCGCTTTTATCTTCGCAAGGCACGTCCCCTCGCAGTTGACATCGTCAAAGGAGTTGAGCACCGTAAGCACGCCCGCGCCGTTTATCTCGCCTTTCTCGCGGATACCGAGAAAGCCGCCGAGCTCGAGACTGCCGTTCAAGGTCATTTTGCCGTTAAGCAGGAGACTTCCGCCGCTCTGTATCTTTATCGCGCCGCCGTTCTCGCAGCTGACCGCGCCGTCTACTGTAAGCTCCGCGCCGTTCTGTATGTACAGCGTCTCGCCGTTTTTCACCGTCAGCGTTTCCGCCGCGGATACGGTCAAATTCTCGGAGACTATCCTGTCGCTGCGGACGGGCGCGTTAGCCTGCACTCCCGAAGCGTTGTCGTTTATCGCGTTTATCACTATCGACGAAGTATTGCTCGTAGGGCGCGAGCTAGTCTGCTGAGTGCTGCACCCCGTGACCGTCAAAGACAATAACAAAACGCCTGCTATCATATACTTTTTCATTACGTTCCCCCTTTTTATTCCCCTGTTTGCCGATATGTTATGAATATATTATAACACTGTTTGACAAAAAATGCAATAGCGAAATCACGCGAAAATCTTACAAATTCGTGAAATAATTATGAATCATCCGCAGACCTCAACGATGGCGTGGGCGAACAATACAGCGTCCTTTAACAGCTCGTCAACGGTAATAAACTCGTTCGCGCCGTGCATATGATAGTCGGTGTCCCCGCGCTCCGCGCCGAACGCCACGCCGCCCTCGATATTGTGTACATAAGTGCCGCCGCCTATCGCTATGCACTGTCCGCGCTCGCCCTCAACGCGCTCGTATACGGACAGAAGCTGCTTTACAAACTCCGTGTCGCGGGGAACGACGTGCGGCTCCTCGCCGAGTATGACCTCGCACTCCAGCGTGGTCTCTTTTCTTATAACGGGGATCAGCTTTTCCTTTACGGTCTGCAAAGAAACGCAGGTCGGGAAGCGCACGTCCACCGTGCCCTCGATATCGCCGCCGGGAGTTATGGCAAGCGTGCTGAGTACGCAGGTCAGCGCGCCACTCGCGTTCTCGCAGTTCAAGCCGAACGCCGAGCCGTCGTTCTCGCCGAACGGGAACAGTCTTGAAAGTCCGCAAAGCACTTCCTCGCCCGTAATGCGGCTTACGAGGTCGAGCAGTCCCGTTACCGCGTTTATGCCCGTATCGGGAGTTGACGCGTGAGCCGCCCTGCCGCCGCACGAGATAAGCACGCCGTTTCCGCGCTCGCTTACCGTGAACTTCGCCGCGTTCTCGTCGTCCTCAAGCGGAGGGATTATAGCCGCCTGCACCCTGCTTGACGCAACACCGCGCAGAATAGCCTTAGCCCTGTCGGAAACGGCGTTCGGAGCACTTCCGCCGCGGAATTCGAGCGAATTGCCGCCCGTTGTTCCCGAAAAACGAACGCGAAGCATTCCCTTTTCGATATTGATAACGGGGAAGCTTCCGTCGGGAGTGAACACCTTGGGCGGAAAAGCGGCGTTCTGCTTGTAAATTTCCAAGTCCTTAGAGCCGTTCTCCTCGTCCGTGCCGAATATCAGCCGAACGCCCTTTTTTAGCGGAATACCGAGCGATTTCACCGCGTTCAGCGCCCACAGCGCCGCCATTGCGGGACCCTTGTCGTCGATAGCGCCGCGTCCGAACAGCGCGCCGTTCTTCTCGGTGAGCACGAACGGGTTGGTGTGCCAGCTGTCCTCGAGAGCGGGAACAACGTCAAGGTGCGCAAGAATGCCGAGCTCGGGATCATCGCCGTAATCCGCGCACAGTACCGCGTCGCCGATCATCGACGTGTTGAAGCCCATTCTCTTGCAGTACTCCTCCGCCTTGAGCAGCGCCCTTTTAGCCTCCGCTCCGAACGGCGCGCCGCGCTCGGCTTCGTCGCGGACGCTCGGTATCGCGACAAGCTCCGCCAGGTCATTCACAATTTCGTCCTTGCGGGAATAAATAAACTCTTGAATTTTCTCGTCCATTATTTACCTCTCATCATTTTTATCATTATTTCGGCGACCTTGTATACGTCGCCGCAGCTTGTGGTTATCACGAGATCGCCCTCTTGAACGTTGTCGACAACGTGCCGCGCTACCTCCTCGAACGTCGGGAACCACACGCAGCCGTCTATCTTCGCCGCCAAGTCCTTGGAATAGATGTTGTAGGTGTTCTTCTCGCGGCTTCCCATTATCTCGGTCAGCACGACCTTATCCGCTATGGAAAGCGCCTCGGCGAAATCGTCCAGCAGCGCCGCCGTTCTCGAATAGGTAAACGGCTGATGAACGCACCACACGCGGCGGAACGACATCTCCTTTGCAGTTTTCAGCGTTGCGGCTATCTCGGCGGGGTGGTGTCCGTAGTCGTCCACGAACGTCACGCCCTTTATCTCGGCGAGCTTTTCAAAACGTCTCATCGCGCCCGTGAACGTCTCCATTCCGCGCTGTATCGCGTCTATCGGTATTCCCGCCGAATACGTCGCCGCGCAAGCCGCGACCGCGTTGTATACGTTGTGAAGTCCCGGAACGTTCACTTCGATACGGCAGAGCTGCTCGCCCTTGTTCATTAACGTGAATTCGCGGCGGAAATCCGAGCTCTGATATATCTCCTCGGCGTAAAAGTCGTTGGTATCTCTCGCGCCGTAGGTGACAAATCTCGCGGAGGAATTGCACTTTCGCAGTACCTCCATAGTGTTCTCGTCGTCGCCGTTCGCGATAATAAGGTCGGTGGTGAGGTCGCAGAACTTAACGAACGAAGCCTTGAGATTGTCCATTGTCTTGAAATAGTCCATATGGTCCTCGTCGATATTGAGGATTATAGAAATATTCGGGAACAGGTGCAGAAACGTGTCCTTGAACTCGCAAGCCTCGCACACCATATACTCCGAATTTCCCGCGCGTCCGCTTCCGCCGATAGCGCGCAGCTTTCCGCCTATGACCGCCGAGGGGTCGGCGTCCGCCGCAAGCAGTATCGACGTGAGCATTGACGAGGTGGTGGTCTTGCCGTGCGTTCCCGAAACGCAGAACGCTTTCGAGAACTGCTCCGTTACCAGACCCAGAAGCTCCGCCCTCTCCGCGAGCCGAACGCCGTTTTCCGCCGCCTTTCGCGCAGCGATAAGCTCCGGGTTATCCTCCATTATCGCCGCCGAGAACACGATAAGATCCGCTCCCTCGATATTCTCCGCCCTTTGACCGAGCGTTACCGGGATACCCATTTTCCGCACAGCCTCGAGCGTAGAGGTCTCGTTGTTGTCCGAGCCCGTGAGATAATACCCTTTTGTATGGAGTATCTGCGCCAACGGATACATTCCGCTCCCGCCTATACCTATAAAGTGTATATGCTTTTTGCCCGTAAGAAAATTCTCCACAATAAGATCTCCCTCCATATCAATTCCAAAAAATATATGCCTTACACGGAAAATTTATGAATAATACGCCGCACAATTTCCCAAAATAGTATTGTCAAAATTCTTTTTAAGGAAACAGAGGTCAAGGCATTAACAATGTTTTAATGTTTTGACCGAAGTCTCCTTGGTAACGGAGGAAAAAATGGAAATCAGCGACATCAAAATCAGAAAGACGATGCACGAGGGCAGACTGCGCGCGGTAGTCTCGATAACCATCGACAACGCCATTGCCATACACGACATAAAGCTCGTACAGGGCGACGAGCGAATGTTTGTGGCTATGCCCAGCCGCCGCGAGGACAGCGGGGTCTTCCGCGACATCATCCACCCTATCTCCTCGAATATCCGCGAGGAGATCGAAAACAAGATACTCACCGCCTACAACGAATATATCCAGTAGCAACCGGTTTTAAATCATTTGCCGAGCAGGAGCTTGGTTTTCAGGATCGCAAGCTGTGTTTTTGCGTCTCCGATCTCATTATTCATTATCATTTCCGCCGCTTTTTCAAGCGGTATTTTTTCTACGTCGAGAAACTCGCCCTCATCGAGCTTCTGCGCGCCGTAGTGAAGTCCGCGCGCGAGATACATATGTATGATCTCCGAGTCGTAAGCGGGGGTCGGGATAAGACAGCCCAGATAATCGAACTCGTCGCAGGTGCAGCCCGTCTCCTCCTTGAGCTCGCGAAGCCCGCACGCGCGGTGATCCTCGCCGTATTCCAGCTTTCCCGCGGGTATCTCCAGAAGCACCCTTTGGTGCGGATAACGGAACTGCCTCACAAACAGCACGTTATCCTCCCCGTCGAGCGCGACCACGCATACCCCGCCGGGATGCTTTATCACCTCGCGGACTACCGTTTCGCCGTTTTCAAGCTCCGCCTTGTCCACAAACAGCTTGACTATCCTGCCGTCGAACTTCTGCTCGCTTGCTATCGTTTTCTCTTCCAGATGCATAATTATTTCTCCTTATCATCGTCATTTTCGGGAGACCCAAAGTCCTCTTTACCGTGCACGGGGGCGCCGCATATCTGCCTTGAAAGCTGACCTATATAGGAATTGTGCGCCTTTACGCCGTCAACCTGATCCTGATCGTACAGGTGAACGTACGAGAAGCCTCTCTCCCGTCTGACGATAACGAATATCACGAAATACGCCGCAAACAGCAATATTCCGGCTATCGTCGCGATAATGCCGTATTTCATTCCGGGAGTGGTATACTCGAACGAGATCTCGCAGATACCCGCGGGAACGCGTATCCCGCACAAGCCCGCGTTTATCGCGTCGACCTCGACGGGTTCGCCGTTTACCGTCGCCGACCAGCCCTTGCACCACGGCACGCTGAATACGACCAGCTTTTCGCTGTCGTAGTCGCTCATCGCGGTAAAGCCCTTTTTGTTTATGCTGAACTGCTTTACGCCGCTGTCGATACGCGCCTGAGCGTCCTTTTTGAACGTCTCCGTCGAAATATCCCACGCCGTATCGTTGTCGTGCGTAAGAATATCCTTGTACTTCTCCGCCTGCTCGTCTGTGAGTATCGCGCAGCGCACCATAAGGTTATCGACCTTTTTGTTGCCCTTCGCCTCCGACCTTAAGAAGTAGCTGTCGTAGGCAAAGCCCATAGGAAGCGCGTAATCGGTCTTGTATACGTCGTAAAAGCCCTGCGTATTCATATACTCGTATATCTCGAGGTCCTCAAGGGTGGATTTGCGCCTGGTCTCGCTCATATCCTGCGGTATCATTATATACTTTACGCGGGCGAAGGCTCTGAGAGCGTAGCGGTCCATTTCGGGCGCGGAATTTACCGAGCGCGCGCCGTTTTTGCTCATAGGTCTTATCAGCTCGTACAGCTCGAACGTCGAGCCCGGAACTATACTGGTAAAGCTCTTGAGCGAGCTCATATTCCAGAGCATATTTACGTTGTTGGTCTCGTCTACGCCCTCTATGCGGTAAAACTCCGGATCGTCGATATTGAACTCCGCGTCTACCATTTTATTGTATCGCCCGACCTTCGGACCGATTATTCTTCCGTAATCGAGGAAATAATAGCCCAGCACCATCGAGCTGAACACCGTCATCGCCAAAGCTCTTCTCAGAAATACGTCCTGCGGCACTTTTTTGCGCATACGGATAAGAAGCCACAGCATAACGAGGAACGCCGTCGCGATAAACAGCGCGACCCATACCGCGGGGCTCATATCCGTCATCAGTCTCAGCACGAGAATGTTTTCCTCGACGCCCTCGGAATTTGTAACTCTCTTGCGGAACGGCGCGAGAACGGCAAGCGTTCCCATAACCGCCACGCACAGCGCGCAGGCTTTCATACCGAGCTTGAGGTCAAGCTCCTCGTGCTCGAGCGTGTACACCGTCGCGAGACAGCAGATAAGCTCGGGCATATAGAACCAGCGCGTATAGAAGTTGTCGTTGAACAACGTGAACGAAGCGTTCAGTCCCGGCACCATCGCGAACAGCAGGCATATCGGCAGGAGAACTCTCGCCCAGTGTCCTTTCGCGCCCTTTACGAACGCGAAAACGCCCGCCATTCCGAACAGCGGCAGATATATCGCCACGCTCGACCATTTCGCGTTCGCCTCGGTAAACATCGCGTTTCTCGCCGCGACCTCGGGCGGGAAGAACATACTTTCGAGAATAAGCCCGTAGCGCTGTTCGTTTCCGTAGAACAAAAAGCTCCAGTCGGTGAGCATATTCGTAGAACGCGGCACGTCCAGCACCTGGTATATCGACGGGATAAACAGCACTCCCGCTATCATCACTCCGACGATACTCTCGAACGCAAGGCACGCGAAGCCCTTTATGTTCAGCACAAAGCGCTTGTCCATGCCGTAGCGTACAAGGAAATATATCACGAGGAACACGCACTCGCCGATAAAGAAGAAGTAGTTGGCGAGACAGTTTATCGCCACGGTAAGCACGAACACGGCGCGCCGCTTGTTAAGTACAGCCTCCTCGAGACCGATAAGCAGAAGCGGGAACCATATTATAGCGTCCTGGAACTGAAAGAAGATATTGTATAAATTAAAGCTCGAAAACGCGTACAGTATGCCGCCGATAAGCGCGGTCTGCGGCTTTGTCACAAAACGGCGTATATACATATACGCAAACAGCGAGAACAGCGCTATTTTCACGCAGAGAAGCGGAGCCATAAGGTACTCCGAGATCGAAGCGGGAAACAGGCACATAAACCAGAAAAACGGACTGCCCAGCGTGTAATAGCTGTAGCTCCCGACAAAATTCGCGCCGAGGTCGGTATGCCAGTCCCAGGCGGACAAGCCCTCGTGTACCGCCCTCACGCACATCTTGAAAAACGGGATCTGCTGAGCGTTGTAGTCGCCGTAGAAAATGAAATATCCCCTGTCGATTATTACCAACGGCAGAAACATTACCGCCGCCATTGCCAGCGCGATCAAAAACGCTTTTTTATAGTATTGCTTCTCCAGCTTGTACATAGTATTTTGTTCCTCCGAAATTTTGAACTGCACATTATATTTTTATTTTTGAATTATTTACATTTTTTCGGGCGCTTCTATCTTCAACAGCGTAAGAACGTTTTTGATAACGGTCTTTACCGCCGTACACAGCGCAAGGCGCGAGAGCTTTACGTCCGTTTCCGCGTCCTTTATCGGACAGCCGTCGTAGAATTTATGGAATACCTGCGCCAGCTCGTAGACATACTTTGTCAGCTTGAACGGGCTGTATTCCTCCGCGGCTTCGTTTATCAGCTCGGGGAGCGCCGCTATCTTGCGGATAAGCGCAAGCTCCGCCTCCTCGGTGAATTTTACCGCTTCGCCGTTATATCTCGCGCCGTCGTCCGCCATTTTTTCCAGTACGCGGCAGATTCTCGCGTGAGCGTACTGAACGTAGAACACGGGGTTCTTTGAGCTTTCCTCGACGGCAAGGTCAAGGTCGAAATCGAGATGTGTATTCGTGTCGCGGAGATTAAAGAAAAATCTCGCGTTGTCTATCGGCACCTCTTCAAGCAGAGTGGAGAGCGTTATCGCCTTGCCCGAGCGCTTGGAGAGCTTTACGACCTCGCCGTCGCGCACGAGATTCACCATCTGGCACATTACCACGTCAAGGCGCTTCTCGTCGATACCCATAGCCTGCAAACAGATACGCATACGCTTTACATAGCCGTGGTGGTCGGCGCCGAGCACGTCGATAGCCTTATCGTAATTGCGCGTTACCAATTTATTATAATGATATGCTATATCGGGAACGATGTAAGTCGGAAAACCGTTTGAGCGCACCAGAACGAAATCCTGCTCGCCGCCGAAATCGGTCGCGCGCAGCCACAAAGCGCCGTCCTGCTCGTAGGTATGTCCTCCCGCCTTTAGGTGCTCGATGACCTCCTTTACCGCGCCGCTGTTGTGCAGACTGCTCTCCTTGAACCAGTTGTCGTACTTGATACGGTATTTCAGCAGGTCGGTTTCCAGTCTCGCCTCGTTTATCGGCAGGGCGTAGTCGACGAGCGCCTTTTGTCTGTCCTCCTCGGAGGAACTTGCGAATTTGCCGCCGTTTTTATCGTAGAAGTTCTTCGCGTGCTCGATTATATCCTGTCCGAGATACACATCCTCGGGCATAGGGAACGTCTCCGTATCGTTATATATCGCGGCGGTGAATTTCTCCATATCATTGCCGCACTCGCCAACGACTTTTTGTCCCGCTTCGCCGCATATCTGCATATAACGCAGAGAAAGGCTCTTGCCGAATTTGCTTATCTGATTTCCCGCGTCGTTGATGTAGAACTCGCGGTCGGCGGTGTAGCCCGCCTCCTGTAACAGCGAGGTCAGACAGTCGCCGATAGCTCCGCCGCGCGCGTTGCCTATATGCATAGGTCCCGTGGGGTTCGCCGAAACGAACTCGACCAGCACGCGCTTTCCCGCGCCGAGGTCGGTCCTGCCGTACTCTCCGCCGAGCTTTAACGTGTTTGTAACTACGCCCGAGAACCAGCTTTCACCGAGGTAAAAATTCAAAAATCCCGGACCCGCGACCTCCGCCTTTTCAAAGCCCGTTCCTTCGAGCTTTACCTCGTCCGATATCAGCTGCGCGAGCGCTCTCGGATTGGTTTTCAGCGCCTTTGCCGAGACGAGCGCCGCGTTCGCCGAAAAATCGCCGTGAGCGCTGTCCTGCGGCACCGTCACCTGAAACGCGGGCAGCGGCTCCGAGGGTATCTTCCCCGCGCTTACAAGCCTGCCCATAGCGTCCATTATTATTTCCTTAACGCCGTTTTTGGCGTCGTTTACTGCATTATAATACATAATTCCGTCATCTCCCGATTTTGTACATCCGTTACATTTTTACCCGTATGCTTATCTCATTCTCCGCCATAAGCCCCGAATTCACGTCTATGGAATATCTCAGATGGATATTTCCGCCGTTTTCGTTTAGACTGTTATGCAGCTCGTGAGTGGTAATGCCCACCATACACTCGCCGTATTCCGTACCGTAATGGCAGAAATGCCGAACGCCGTCCTCGAACACCAGCCCCGAAAACGTTGAGCCCGTCCTCGTCATAGTCATCATTTTTTCGTCGATCTTGAGCTGCGCGTGACTGCCCTCGAAGCCCGTAGCCTCGCTTTCGTCGTAATCGATAAAATACGACCCGTTATGATAGCGGAACTCGCCGCGCGTAAACAGCTCCGACTCGTCCGTAATGCCGTCCGAGGTCTGTTTTATGTTCAGAAAAATAGAACAATTATCCATAATATTTAAAAAATCTCCCTCTTTAATTGCCCTCCGTTGCGAGCTGAATAAGCCTATCCAGCAGAGCGGGGTACGGTATGCCCATATTCTCCATAAGCTTGGGATACATACTTATAGGCGTGAAGCCGGGCATTGTGTTTATCTCGTTAAGTATAATGTCGTTTTCCGTTACGAAGAAATCCACTCTCGCGAGTCCTCCGCAGCCGCAGGCTCTGTACGCACGCTTGGCGATGTCGCGCAGGCGGTGCATTTCGTCGTCGGTGATCTTCGCGGGTATGTCCAGAACTGACGTTCCGAGCTTATACTTCGCGTCGTAATCGTAGAACTTCTCCGCGGGGGTTATCTGCCCGGGCACGGAAGCCAGAAGCTGAACGCCGTTTCCGAGCACAGCGCACTCCACTTCCCTGCCTATGACCTCGCGCTCCACAAGCACCTTATGACCGTGCGCGAACGCCACCTTTAAGCCCTCCTTGAGCTCCCCGCGGTTCTCCGCGCGCGAAACGCCCACCGACGAGCCCGCGCTCGACGGCTTTACATAAACGGGATAACCGAGCGCGTTTTCAATGTCCTCGCACGCCTTGTCCATATCGCCGAGGGATTCGCGGCAGATGAGCCTGTAATCCGCGGTCTTTATCCCCGCCGCCTCGAGAACGGTATGCGTTATTGATTTATCCATACATACCGCCGAGCTGGTCATATCGCACCCGACGCACGGAAGCCCCGCGAGCTGGCACATACCCTGGACCGTGCCGTCCTCGCCGTTCGCGCCGTGGAGCACCGGGAACACCGCGTCTACCTTGCGCAGATACACGTCGTTGTCGCCTATGACGATTATCCCCTTATGCACGGCGTCGGGGCTGAGAACGGCGGTGCAGCAGTCGGGATCGTTCTCCCACTCCCCCGTCTTAATGTTCTCGTATTCGCCCGGATAATACATCCAGTGACCTTTTTTTGTTATCCCGACGCATAAAACGTCGTATTTTTCCTTTGGTATGTTAGTCAGCACCGAATATGCCGACAAAAGCGAGATCTCGTGCTCGCTCGACGCGCCGCCGAACAGCACGGCTATTTTCTGCTTAGCCATTTCCATATACCCTCGCGAACCGCTGTCAATATCGTCCGCGTCCTTTCTTTATGCCAGTTTATGAAATTATATCACGCAAAATGCTCATAAAATAATCCGCAATAACTCAAATTACATTATACCACAATCTTCCTTGAATTTCAAGGGGTATTTTGCAGATATTGTATTTCTTTAATATAATACTCCGCAATATACTGTAAGGTTGCGGATAATTCACATTTAAGCGTTTTTATCGGAAATATTTGTGAATTATGCCGAAAACCGATTGACATTTATAAAAAAATATGTTATAATGATTATATACTTTTTAAAATACAGACTGCGCAGCAGTCTGACATGGGAGGATCAATTATGGCTATTTTAGTTACCGGCGGAGCCGGATTCATCGGCTCCCATACATGCGTTGAGCTGCTGAACGAGGGCGAAGAGATAGTTGTGATGGACAACTTCTACAACTCCAACCCCAAGGCGCTGGAGGGTATCAAAAAGATAACGGGCAAGGATTTTAAATTCTACGAGGCGGATATGCTGGATATGCCCGCCGTAGACCGTATCTTCAACGAAAACGATATTGAGCAGGTCATTCATTTCGCGGGGTACAAGTGTGTTCCCGAGAGCGTTAAGAAGCCTCTGATGTACTATTCAAACAATCTGCGCGGAACGTTCAATATTCTCGAGGTAATGAAAAAATACGGCTGCACAAAGTTCGTGTTCAGCTCCTCGGCGACGGTTTACGGTATTCCTGAGCGCGTTCCCGTTTATGAGGATTTCCCGCTTTCGTCGATAAATCCTTACGGCTCCACAAAGCTGATAATCGAAAATCTCTGCCGCGAGATGTACGCTTCGGACAACTCGTGGACTATGATACTTCTCCGCTACTTCAACCCCGTCGGCGCGCATAAGAGCGGACTTATCGGCGAAGATCCGAACGGTATCCCGAACAACCTTATGCCGATAGTTCTCGACAAGGCGACGGGCAAGCGCGATGTTCTTCAGGTCGCGGGCGACGATTATCCCACTCCCGACGGCTCGTGCATTCGCGACTACATTCACGTTGTCGACCTGGCTAAGGGGCACGTTGCGGCGGTCAAAAAGGCTCGCGCGCTCGAAAACGGCTGTCCCGCGTACAATCTCGGCACGGGCAAGGGATACTCGGTATTCGAGGTGCTGAATACGTTCCAGAAGGTCAATAACCTCGACCTCGGCTACACCGTGGGTCCGCGCCGTCCCGGAGACGCGGCTTCCTGCTTCTCCGACCCGTCGCTCGCCGAAAAGGAGCTTGGCTGGAAGGCGGAGCTCGGTATCGAGGATATGTGCCGCGACGCGTGGCATTTCGTTCGGGTACGCGGAAACGAATAATTTTTCTATAGAGCGTGTTCACATTATTAAAACAAATGGTGTGAACACGCTTTCGTATAGGGGAGATCGGTTATGCAGACTTGTGAAAAATGCGGAAATCAATGCTTTGACAACGAGCGTTACTGCTCCGCGTGCGGCGAACAAATAAAGAACCTCAAGCGGCTTCAATGCGACTACTGCGGTACCGTCGCCGTTAATTTGAAAAGCAATGTCTGCCCCTCGTGCGGCGCAAAGCTCGCGTTCGATCTGATAACGTTCAGCGAAAACGCGAGGACTTGTCTGTACTGTAACGAAAAGACCGCTCCCGAGGCGAGGTTCTGCGGAATGTGCGGCACGCGCACCCTTTTCGGAGAACGAAGCGCCGCCGAGTACAAGGATAAGCTGAGACGGCGGCGCGTTACGATAATTTCGCTTTCGATCATAGGGATGATCGTTCTCGGAATATCGGTAATCTTTGCCGTGATAATGCACGACGAACGCGTTTACCGCGAAAGCGAGGAAGCACGGTACTCCGAATATCTCTCCGAATCGGAGGCGCGTTCGCAGCAGGAGGCGGAATGGGCGGAGGAAGCCAAGACCGCCGAGTACACGAAATACACCGCGCAGGAGCTTGCGGACAACGCGGGTTATGTTAAGGTCGGGGAGTATGTCGAGGTCACGGGAAAGCTGATAACGCGCTATCACGGGTTCTCCGCGAACAATATGGAAATTTTGGCGACAGAGGAAAACGACGGCAGGGGCGAGATAAACCTCACGCCATACGAAAGCGAAATGGGCGATATGCTCGCCGACAACCACGCGTTCGGCGATACGGTAACCCTCCGAGGACGCGTCTCGAACGTTTTCCCGACCATTCACAATGTCTGGGTGACTTGGTATGAGGAAGTAACGGAATAATCATTACATAAAATTTGCGGTATCGTGCAGATACCGCAATTTTTTGTTATGAAAAAATTATCCGACAGCCGCCATAATGGCGTTTACTACGTCATCGTTGAACCAGACGAGGTCGCGGCGGTTAAGCAGACCGAAGTTCTCGCCCGTGGTGACTACCGCGCCGTTATCCCACCATACGCACGGAACTCCAAGCTCCTTTGCGGCGGTGAGGTAATCCGTAACGCACTGCACTCTGTCCTCGGTGTTATTCTTGTTGACAGAGCCGAATTCGCCGATAATAACGGGAATATCGTTATCGAGGAAGATGGACTTGATATTCTTGAACAGGCTCGGTATCTCGCTGTTGTTCGGGTCGTAAACGTCTGTGCCCTTGGTGTCGAGCGCGAACGAATACGGCAGATACGCGTGGACGGAAACTATGACATTGCCCGCGTTCTCGGGGATTTTAAGCGCTTTCATATTTTCGGGGCTTGACGACGCGGCGTAGGGCGTTATCATAAGCGCGCGCTCGGCGTTGTTGCCGCCGCTTGCCCTTACCGTCTTTACGAACGTTTCCGCGTATTGATTAACTATATCGCGTGCCGCCGCCGTGCCTGTCCACTCGGCGCTCTCCTCGCGCAGACGCGGCTCGTTTACACCCTCGAATATAAGGCGCTCGCCGTAGCCCTTAAAGCGCTCGGCTATCTGCTCCCAGAGCTTTTCGAGCTGCTTTAAGTCCTCCTCGACGAATTCCTCCTTGGGCATATACCATTCCTCGTGATGAGTGTTCAGAATAACGAACATACCGTTGTCGTAACCGTAGTCCACGACCTCCTGAACTCTGTTCATCCATTCCTCGTCGACAATGTAATTCTCGTCCATATGCGTTCCCCACGAAACGGGTACGCGGAACACGTTAAAGCCCGACTTGCTTACCACGTCTATCATATACTTGCTTGTGAGCAGATTGCCCCACGAGGTCTCGGCGTCTACGCCGTTTCCGCCCGTCGCGTCCATTGTGTTGCCGAGATTCCAGCCGACCTTCATCTGCGCCACCAAGTCTTTAGCGGA
Organism: Oscillospiraceae bacterium; assembly: GCA_014799395.1. Classification (GTDB taxonomy): domain Bacteria; phylum Bacillota; class Clostridia; order Oscillospirales; family Ruminococcaceae; genus CAG-115. The sequence continues at coordinate 19,584 of JAAVID010000069.1, forward strand.
TGTGATGTTCATCGGGTCGTTGCGCTCCGCGTTTTCGGGAGTGCTGTCGGGGGTGTTGTCGGTGTTTTCGGAATTATCCGCCGACTGCGCCCCCGAATTATCGGAAACGCTCTGCAAACCGCTGCTGTCCGAAGATGAATTGTTGTTACAGCCGCATAACGTAACGGCAAGTACCGCTGACATAACCAAGCTCATAACCCTCTTAAATTTCATTGTTTTCTCCTTATTACCGAATATTGCCGAAATACCTTGCAAAATAAACCGCGTTATTGGAGTCGTCACACAGAGAAGCCGCGCCCTCGCGCGTTTCATACGACCTCGCCTTATCAACAAGCCCGTCGATAACGGAAACTATCTCCGCGAATTGCTTATCGTCGATTTTCACCACGTTGATATTCACGGGGCGTTCGTTTGTGATAAGTATCCCCTTGCGCTCCATTCCCGAGGTATCTATGGCGAAAACGCTCGGGATAATCTCGAGATTGACCCACTCGCCCGCCATATTGCTGTGCGACGAGCGGAGACCTATCTCGCAGCGGACGCGCTCAAACGCGAATATAATGCGCTTGTTCGACTTTGTGTACTTCGCGCCGCGCTCCGTGTAATATGCTCCAAGCTCCGCGCAGACCGCCCCGAAAACCTGTGCAGGCGGAGTGTACGGGCTGTGAAGCGTGCTCCAATCGGTCATATTACTTACCCAGAGCCGCCTTTGTAACAGCGACGATATTCTCCGCGCAGAGACCGTATTTCTTCAGCAGCTCCTTAGCCGCGCCGCTCTCGCCGAATTTATCGTTCATACCTATCTTGATAACGGGTACGGGGCATTCCTCGAGAACAACATCTCCGACCGCCGAGCCGAGACCGCCTACAACGCTGTGCTCCTCGACCGTGATTATCTTGCCCGTCTCGCGTGCCGCCTTTACGATGATGTCGCGGTCAATGGGCTTTATCGTGTGGATATTGATGATACGAGCGTCTATTCCCTGCTCCGCGAGCGCCCTGCCCGCCTCGACAGCCTCGGCTACCATAAGCCCCGACGCGATTATCGTGATGTCCTTGCCGTCCTTCATCGTAATGCCCTTACCTACCTCGAACTTGTAGGTTTTCTCGTCGTTGAATATCGGCACCGCGAGACGACCGAAACGCAGATAGGTCGGACCCTCGTACTCCGCCATTGCGAGGACTGCCGCCTTGGCTTCAACATAATCGGACGGGTTGATAATGGTCATTCCGGGGATAGTCCGCATAAGCGCTATATCCTCGTTGCACTGGTGAGTAGCGCCGTCCTCGCCGACGGAGATACCCGCGTGAGTTGCGCCTATTTTAACGTTAAGGTGCGGATAGCCTATCGAGTTTCTTACTATCTCGAACGCTCTGCCCGCCGCGAACATTGCGAACGAGCTTGCGAAAACAAGCTTTCCCGTAGTCGCTATACCCGCGGCTACGCCCATCATATTAGCCTCGGCAATGCCGCAGTTGAAGTGCTTTTCGGGATATTCCTTACGAAATACTCCCGTCTTTGTAGCGGCGGCTAAGTCCGCCTCGAGTACTATCAGATCCTCGCGCTTTTCGGCGAGCGCTACAAGTCCGTCGCCGTACGCGTCGCGTGTTGCTTTATTTTCCATTTTATACGCTCCTTTCAATTAACCCTCAAGCTCGGCGAGGTGTTCTCTTAACTGCTTCATAGCGCGCTCGTATTCCTCGTCGTTGGGCGCTTTTCCGTGCCAGCCTATGGCGTTTTCCATATAGTCTACGCCCTTGCCCTTTGTGGAACGCATTATAATAACGGTGGGCTTCTGCATTACCGTCTCGGCTTCGTTGAACGCCTTTTCCATTTCGTTGAAATCGTGAGCGTTTATGCTGATAACGTGCCAGCCGAACGCCGTGAACTTCTCATCGATAGGATACGGAGACATTACGTCGCCTATCTTGCCGTCTATCTGCAAGCCGTTGTTGTCGACGATAGCGACAAGGTTGTCAAGCTGATAGTGCGCCGCGAACATAGCCGCTTCCCAGACCTGTCCTTCCTCTATCTCGCCGTCGCCGAGAATAGCGTAGACCTTGTAGCTGTCGCAGGATATTTTGCCCGAAAGCGCCATTCCGCAAGCCGCGGAAATGCCCTGTCCGAGCGAGCCCGTGCTCATATCAACGCCGGGAATTTTACCTCTTACGGGGTGTCCCTGCAAACGCGCCCCGATATGACGAAGCGTTTTCAGCTCCTCAACGGGGAAAAATCCGCGCTGCGCCAGCGCCGAATACAGTCCGGGCGCGGAATGTCCCTTTGACAGCACCAGACGGTCGCGCGTCGGCATATCGGGCTCCGCCGGGTCTACGTTAAGGCGGTGCATATACAGATACGCCAACAAGTCCGCTATCGACAGCGAACCGCCCGGATGTCCCGCCTTTGCGGAATGGGTACCCTCGATTACGCCCATTCTGATCTTTGTGGCGGATATTTCAAGCTGCCTTACAAGTTTTTCGTCCATTTTATGATCCTCCTAAATTATCTGCAAATATAACCGAGCGCTTTCGGGTAATTGCTTCCCGAAAAGCCCGTGTCAACGCCCCACGCCGCGGCGATCTCGAGAACGTGATCCTCGGTCGGGACCTGAACGTTTTCCGAAGCGTCGGAGGACGTTATCAGATTAGCGAACCCAAGACGCTCCTCCTCGGGCGTAAGCGCGCCGATATTCATAATGACCTCGCCGTCGCAGCCGCACCAACCGTAACCCCGAATCAGTACGCCGTTTATATACTTCACCCACGCGTGATACTCGGATACGCGATGAGTTGAGAAATATTGAAGCTCGGGAAACTTCCTCGCGTTCTCGTCGAGCAGGTCGGGCGCGAGCGTTATCAGGTCCATTCCGTAATTCACCACCAGAACGTAACCGTCCAGTACGGGCGAAATGAAACGGTAGCCGTTGTACGCCATTTCAATTCCCTTATCCCAGTTTGACGGCTCGAAGTTCTTCAAGCCGAGCTTTTGTATAACGTCCGTCGGGGAGTCCGACTTTACGCACAGCCAGTTGCACTTGTAGCCGAACGGTACGGGGTGATCGGGCTCGCTTCCCGTAGCGGCGCGAACGGGTATTTCGGGTTTGACTTCGGCGATGATCGGTGCGCTTTCGGCGATGACGGGTTCGGCTGCGGCAGTATCAACAGCCTCGTTTTTTCCGACCGCGGTATCGACCTTTTTTTTCTCCTTTGGTTTTTCCTTGTTGAGGTACTTGCTTTCGCTGAACAGATCGTCTAAAAATCCCATAGTGTTTTCCCTCCGTAATTTTAATTTATATCGCACAAAAATCCCGTGGATTCGGGATATGTCTTTCGGGTAAAGCTCGTGTCAATTCCCCAAGCGGCGGCAATTTCGAGAACGTTCTCCTCGTCGGGGAATTCGTACTCGTCCCAATCCGCCTCATTATCGGGGAGCAGGTTGTCAAGCCCAAGCTCCTCTTCCTCGGGAGTTATTTCTCCGTTATTCAGTAAGACCTCGCCTATATCGCCGCACCAGCCGTAACCGCGAACCATCACGCCGTCAACGTACTTGACCCACGCGTGATACTCGGAAACGCGGTGAGTGGCGAAAAACTGGAGCTCGGAAAATTTTTTCGCGAGCTCGTCCAGCCGCGCGGGGTCGGTATCGAGAACATCGTCTCCCCAGTTCACGACAAGAACGAACCCGTCCAGCACCGGCGACACGAACACGCCGCGCTCTCCGTAAACGCCGTCGTTCCAGTTACAAACGCGCGGATCCTTCAAGCCGACTTTTTCAATGACCTCCTCGGAAGAATCCGCCTTAACGCACAGCCACGAGCATTTGTGGCCGAACGGCGCGGGCTTGTCGGGAACGGCCGTATTTGCTTTAGGCGGAACGCTGCCTCCGCCGTTAGATTCGGATAGCTCTGCCGAAATTTTGTTAAGCGCGTTTGCGTTCTCCGTCCACTTTGAAGCGTTTGACGCGCTTTTCGGGTTCTCCGCGCTTGTTTTGGCGATCGGCTTGGCGTTTAATCCCATACCTTCCGTGAACGCCTTGCCGAGCGACTTCAGATAATCAAACATTATTACCTCATAATTTCTCGATATAGTCTATGACCTCGGATATTGCGCCGCTGTTGTTGTCGCAGACGATAATATCCGCCGCCGCTTTTACGCTCTCCTGCGCGCTCGCGACCGCGACGCCCAAGTCCGCCTTTTGTATCATTGCCGTGTCGTTCATGTAGTCGCCCGAAGCCACCGAGAACCTGTCCTCCGCGTGGAGCAGACGTATCAGCTCCGCGAAGCCGCGCGACTTGTCGACGCCCCTCGGCAGGCACTCGAAATAATGCGGAGCGGAGCGCACCCACTGCGCGTCCTCAAAACCGCCGCTCCGAACCGTTTTTTCGACTAGGTCAAGCTCGTCGGGGGGCGCGGCGATAACGAATTTCAGCCAGCCGCCCTCGGGTATCTCGTCAAGAGGTCTGCGGTCGGCGGTAACGCTCTCCATTTCGAGGTGCTCCCGCTCCGTTTCGTTAATAAACGGCACAAACACCGTGTGCTGATGAAGGACCTCAAACCCGAGCTTATTCGGGAACATATCGTTTATCCTGCGGATATAATCGCGCGCCTGCGCGCCTATCTCGCACTGCCACAGGAATTTGTCCTGCTTGAAGTCGAACACTCCCGCGCCGTTGAACAGCACCGACGGAATATCCAGATGAAGCTCGTCCTCGACTATGCGCCTTGCCATAGCCCAACCGCGCCCCGTCGCCGTCGTAAACAGTCCGCCGCCCTTGCGGAAGCGCTCGATAGCTTTCATATCCTTGTCGAGGATACGCTTGTCGTCCGTAAGGAGCGTACCGTCGAGGTCGGTCATATAAATTACCTTGCCGAAGTCCATATAAGTCCTCTATTCTATGCTTTTCAGAAATTTCGTGAAGTATTCGGGGAGCTCGGAGTCAAACTCCATATACTCGCCCGTCCTCGGGTGAACGAACCCGATCTTTTTCGCGTGCAGACATTGCCCGCCGAGACTTTTCGGCTTGCCGTTTCCGTAGACCTCGTCGCCCGCGACGGGGTGTCCGATATAGCTCATATGCACGCGTATCTGATGAGTTCGCCCCGTTTCGAGCTTTACTGCCAGATGCGTATATCCCGCGTAATTGCGTATCACGCTGTAATGCGTTACGGCTTCCCGCGAATTATCAGGGGTCACGCACATACGCTTTCTGTCCGTTTTATGTCGTCCGATAGGCGCGTTGACCGTGCCGTTCTCCTTTATCGAGCCCGTCACGACCGCGCTGTATTCCCTCGTGAACGTATGCGCCTTTATCTGCTCGGACAAACCGATATGCGCAAAGTCGTTCTTCGCGACCATAAGCAGTCCGCTCGTGTCCTTGTCGATACGGTGGACTATCCCGGGGCGAATCTCGCCGTTTATCCCCGAAAGGCTCTCTCCGCACCGAAACATCAGCGCGTTCACAAGCGTTCCCGAGTAATGCCCTGCCGCGGGGTGGACTACCATGCCCTTGGGCTTGTTCACGACCAGCAGATCCCCGTCCTCATAGACTATCTCAAGCGGAATATCCTCGGGAAGAATATCGGCGCTTTTCGGCTCGGGGAGCTCAACCGCGATAACGCTGCCCTCGCACGGCACGTCCTTTTTGCCGCACGGCTTGCCGTTTACGGTGACTAAGCCCTGTTCTATCAGCTTTACCGCCGCGCTGCGCGAGAGCTCGGTGTTGTCGGAGATCAGCTTGTCCAGACGGGAGCCGCCCGCCGAAAACTCAATTTTCTCCATTATTATCCTCTGATAACTCGTTATCCGAGGGTAACTCGGAAGTCTTTTCCTTTTTTTTGCGTATCTCATCGGTTATCGAAGCCAAAAGCAAAAGCGCCGCGCCGCATACCGCGCAAATATCCGCGACGTTGAAGATCGGGAAGTTGATAAGCCGAAAGTCGATAAAATCCACGACCAGACCGTTGTTGAAAATGCGGTCGAGCAGATTTCCCACTCCGCCGCTCAGCATAAGCCCGAAAGCCGCGACATAAAGGGGGCGTTTTACCTTTTTGAATATCATCATTATCAACAGCCCCGCGATAACAACGGAAGTCACCGCGATAAGAAACGTCTTATGCCCCTTGAGCTGACTGAACGCCGCGCCGTTGTTAAGGCAGTAATAAATGTTCAGGACCTCGGTATCGCCGAACTTGATGATATGAATAGCCTCTTCAAGCTCCATATTTGAAGAAACGATGTACTTTGTAAGCCTGTCCACCCCGACCAGCAGAGCCGCTATCAATAACCAGACGTATTGCAGCAATTAAAATTCCCCTTTTCGTGCTAAATTTTATGCTTGATTTTGTTTTAACGCAAATTCGGGAAGGGGAAACCTCCCCTCCCCGATCGGTCATTGCTTATTCAAAATGCGTTCTGATAACGTCCGCGCAGCGCTTGCAGAGATTTGCGTACTTGCTGTCCGAGCCGACCGTGTCGTCGAACTTCCAGCAGCGCTCGCACGCGCAGCCCGATTTCTTCGTTACCGTTACCGAGCAAGCCGCGCCCTTGTATTCGCCCTCGCCCTTGCTTACCTTAACGCCGGATACGATACATGCGTCTGCAAGCTCGCTCTCAAGCGACTTTACGGTCTCGTCGTCGGTGAATATCTCCACCATAGCCTCCAGCGACTTTCCGATCACCTTATCGGCACGCTTGAGCTCCAGAGCCGCCAGAACGTCATCGCGGACGGCGTGTATCTTCGCCCACTTCTCCTCGTCGGCGGTAACGCCCGTTCTCTCGGGCATCTGGTTGAAGATAACGGAGCGCTTGTCGTCGTCCTTTTTGTGCGGCATAAACTGCCAGATCTCGTCGGCGGTATAGCACAGAATAGGCGCTATCATACGCACCAGCGCGTCAAGGATAACGTACATAGCAGTCTGAACGGACTTTCTCGCAGGAGAATCCGCAGCCTCGCAGTACAGCGTATCCTTTACGATATCGAGATAGAAATTCGACATATCCACAACGCAGAAGCCGATCAGCGCGTGATACGCGAGATAGTAGTCGAACGCCTCATACGAAGCCTTTACCTTGTCGATTACTTCATCGAGACGAGCGAGCGCCCACTTGTCAAGCTCGCGCAGCTTGTCAAACGGCACCATCTCGGTGTTGGGATCAAAGCCCTTGTCGTCGCCGAGATTGCCGAGGATATAACGCGCGGTGTTGCGTATCTTGCGATAGCTTTCGGAAAGCTGCTTCAGCATATCCTTGGAAACGCGTATATCCGCGTGATAATCGAGCGAAGCCACCCACAGGCGCAGAACGTCCGCGCCGAAGTCCTTGATGACCTCCTCGGGGAATATCTGATTGCCCTTGGACTTGTGCATCTGCTGACCGTTGCCGTCAACTACCCAGCCGTGCGTGCAGACCGCCTTGTACGGCGCCTGACCCGTCGTCGCGACGGATGTGAGCAGGCTCGACTGGAACCAGCCGCGGTACTGATCGCAGCCCTCCAGATACATATCCGCGGGCCACGAAAGCTCGGGACGCTCCTTCAGAACAGCCGCGTGAGTACAGCCCGAATCGAACCAAACGTCAAAAATATCCATTTCCTTGCGGAATTTATTACAGCCGCACTCGCACTTAACGTCCGCGGGAATGAACTCGCCCGCGTCCTTTGCGTACCAAGCGTCGGAGCTCTCCGCTCTGAACAGGTCGGAGATAGCCTTTATCGTCGTGTCGTTTATGATAGTCTTGCCGCAGTCCTCGCAGTAGAGTATCGGAATGGGCACGCCCCAGCGTCTCTGACGGGAAATACACCAGTCGGAACGCATATTTACCATGTTCTTGATACGCTCCTCGCCCCACTCGGGTATCCACTGAACGCCCTCGATAGCCTTTATGGTCTCGGGCTTGAACATATCAACATTGCAGAACCACTGATCGGTCGCGCGGTAGATGATAGGCTCGTGACAGCGCCAGCAGTGCGGATACGGGTGTACGATCTTCTGCATTGCGAGCAGAGTGTTGTCGTCCTCCAAGCGCTGAGCGATCTTCTTGTTAGCGTCGGAAGTCTTTAATCCCGCAAATTCGCCCGCCTCGTCGGTGAGCACGCCCTTGGAGTCAACGGGAACGATAATGCTGAACATTCCCTTATACTCGGGCTTCATGCAGACCTCAAAGTCCTCCACGCCGAAGCCCGGCGCGGTATGAACGCAGCCCGTGCCGCTGTCAAGCGTAACGTGACTTCCCACGATTACGGGAGAACGTCTCGGCAAAAACGGGTGATCGGTCTCGATAAGCTCCAGATCGCTGCCCTTGAAGCTGCCGACTGTGCTGTACTTCTTTATTCCCACAGCGCTCATTACGGTATCGACAAGCTCTCTTGCCATAAGCAGATACTCGCCGTTGGACTTGCTCTCCTCGTCCTCTACCTTAACGAACGTGTACTCGTAATTCGGACCTAAACAGATAGCGAGGTTGCCGGGGAGCGTCCAGGTCGTGGTCGTCCAGATAACGACATACGCCTTTTTCAAGTCGATTCCGAGACTGCCGAACTTGCCCTTATCGTCAACCAATGGGAACTTAACATAAATAGAGAAGCACGGGTCGTCCTGATACTCGATCTCCGCTTCCGCAAGCGCGGTGTTGCAGTCCGCGCACCAGTAAACGGGCTTCAATCCCTTGTAGATGTAGCCCTTTTTGTACATCTCGCCGAATACCTCAACCTGCTTAGCCTCAAAAGCGGGCTTTATGGTAAGATACGGGTCGTCGAAATCGCCCCAGACGCCCAGCCTCTTGAACTGCGCTTTCTGGTCGTCAAGACAGGATAAGGCGAACTGACGGCAGCTCTTGCGGAGCTCCACGGGATCTACCGCGCCGCTGTCAACGCCGAGCTGCTTTATCGCCTTAAGCTCGATAGGCAGACCGTGACAGTCCCAACCGGGCACATAATTCGCGTTATAGCCCGTCATAGCCTTATATTTTACGATAATATCCTTAAGCACCTTATTAAGCGCGGTGCCGAGGTGAATGTTTCCGTTTGCGTAAGGAGGACCGTCGTGCAGCGTATAGGAGGGCTTGCCCTTGTTCTTCTCGGCAAGCGCGTAGTACATACGCCCGCTCTCCCACTTTTCCAACATTTCGGGTTCTCTTTTGGGCAGATTGCCGCGCATAGGAAATTCCGTCTGCGGCAGATTTACCGTACTGTTAAGATCCACTGACATAATGTATCTCCTTGGTTTTTACTTATTGTTCTTTCCGAACTGTAATTTATCGTGACGCGCAGCGCCCTCCTCGGATTTCTTGAAGAAAGGAAGCTCGGAGGTCTTATCCTCAGCAGGTTCTTCCTTTTTATCCTTGGGCTTGTCCGCAGCCTTTTCAACCGGCTTTTCCGCGAGCTTTTCGGCAGGCTTGGGCGCGGGCTTGGGAGAAGGCTTCACTTTCTGCTGAGCAGCCTTGGCAGCGTTAGCCTGCGCCTGCTGAGCCGCCTGCTTTTTACGCTCTGCCTCGCGCTTTTCTACTTCCTCCGCGGTCCTCTTTATATAATCGTTCTCACACTTCTCGGGCAAGCTCTCGATAAACGCGATATGCTCCTTATAGCCCGCAAGCAGCTTAGTCCTGTACTCGAGAACCTCCTTGCGCGTCTGCTGGAGGATATTTTCCTGTATCTCCTGCTGTCTGTCCATTGCCGCCTTTATCTCGGCAGCCTTGTTATTTGCGTCGCTGACGATCTTCGCAGCCGTTGCGTCCGCGTCAGCGCGGGTTTTCTTGGAGTACTCGTCCGCGTCGTTTACCAGTCTCTCGGACTTGGTCTTAGCGTCGGAGAGCTGCTTTGTTACAGTCTCGTTGGTCTCCTTTGTGAGCTTTTCCGCCGAAGCCTTGGACTCGGCAACGATAGCGTTGCCCTGCTTCTGCGCTACGAGCAGCGCGTCTCTGAGGGCGTCCTCGTCGTCGCGGTACTCTCGTATCTTATCGGCAAGAACCTCAAGCTTTCTCTCGAGCTCGCTCTTCTCCTTTTGAAGCTGCGCAAACTCATCGGAGACCTCTTTAAGGTATTCATCTACGTCATCGGGCTTATATCCGTTAAAAGCCGCTTTCTCAAATCTTTTTGTTACAATTTCTTTTGCGTTCATTTTATCTCTTCCTTCCGAAAATCCGCAGGATACCCTGCACCTGTCTCATGACCCTTTCACATAGCCGAAGAACCGGTCGCTATATACGGGTCTGATCTACCGAAAAAGCATAACTGCTTTTATAGGAATAGCGGCGTATCGGCACGCCATTCCTATAAATACAGCGTTCGAGACCGTTGTCTCTATGCGTATTTCTCTATAACAACGCGCAGCCTGCCCTTTTTGGTCTGCCCGGCTATCTCCGCCAGACGAAACCTCCCGTAGCCGCGTATTGAAATGACCGTTTTTTCCTTTACGATGCCGCTAACATTAAGACACACCGAAAAATCCGCACTTACCTGCCCCGATTTTATGAGCGACGCGGATTTCTCTCTTGAAATATTTGTACAAGCGCCAACTATGCAGTCGAGCCTCAGCGACGATACCGCCGCGTCTATCCTCTCAAACTTCGCCTTTGGCAGCTCTTTCGTGATCCCTCTTCCGACCTTTACGCCGACCTTTCCGATCTTTGTAAGACCGATGATCGGCTCCTCCGCCGTATCGAGACAAAACACGACCGCATGATCCTCCGCCACCAGTATATCTCCCACGACATTCCGCTGCA
>JAAVID010000070.1 GCA_014799395.1 Oscillospiraceae bacterium
AGAGGGGGCAGCATGTAACACGTCCTCTGTTCGTCACGAGACCCAGCCCCCTCTTTCCCGAAGGGTGTCCTCTTGCACTCGTGCGACAACATAGAAATAAAAAAGAAACGAAACCACTGCCGACAACAAAGAAAACTTAATCCCCTAGAATTTGTTAAAAAATCACAAATTCTCCCCAATAAAATCCACATAAAATATAAAATATCACAAAATAGTTAAAACTAACTCAAAAATCCCCCAAACCCCCTTGACTTTGAATGGGAAAAGTTGTATTATATTCTTGGTTAGCAAATCCTAACCGTATTTTTTAAGGCTCGGGTTAGAGGGCTCTAACTCGAACGGGAGGGAGAATTATGATGCCGCTTACACTTGCGAATACGGGCGAGGAATGTATGATAAAGAAGATCGGCGGAAATCCCGAGACAAAACAGTTTCTGGAAAATCTGGGATTCGTCGTCGGCGGAGCGGTGACGATAGTCAACGAGCTTGGCGGTAATGTTATCGTGAACGTCAAGGAGTCGCGCGTCGCGGTCTCAAAGGAAATGGCTCAGAGAATTATGGTATAAAAAAACGGGAGGGAACTTTATGGCAACATTACGCAGCGCAAAGATCGGCGAGACCGTCACCGTCAAGAAGCTCAACGGCGAGGGCGCGGTCAAGCGCAGAATTATGGATATGGGAATTACAAAGGGCACAGAGGTGTACGTCCGCAAGGTAGCGCCGCTCGGAGATCCGATTGAGGTCACGGTTCGCGGCTACGAACTGTCGCTTAGAAAACAAGACGCGGAAATGGTCGAAATATAACATTTCCGCTAAAATTAAGGCTTACTGTTAGCTTCTGCTAATATCATTAGTCCAAACTAATGCGGTTAGTCTCGAATAACAAACATTGAAAGGAGAAAATTCACAATGGAAATAAAAATAGCGCTTGCGGGTAACCCCAACGCGGGCAAGACCACGCTTTTCAACGCGCTTACGGGTTCAAATCAGTTTGTCGGGAACTGGCCGGGCGTTACGGTCGAGAAAAAAGAGGGCAGATTAAAGGGCGATAAGGACGTTACCATTACGGACTTGCCGGGAATTTATTCGCTGTCGCCGTACACGCTTGAAGAGGTAGTCGCGAGAAATTACCTTATCAACGAGCGACCCGACGCGATATTGAACATCATCGACGGCACTAATCTCGAGCGCAATCTGTACCTTACAACGCAGCTCGCGGAGCTTGGTATTCCCATGGTAGTCGCGATAAATATGATGGACGTCGTGAATAAAAACGGCGACAAGATAAACCTCGAGCAGCTCTCAAATAGGCTCGGCTGCAAGGTCTGCGAAATATCCGCGCTTAAGAACACGGGAATTTCCGAGGCGGCGAAAATGGCTGTCGAAGCCGCGCAGTCCGCAAAGCCGACCATTCCGCAGCACACTTTCCGCGGCAGCGTGGAGCACGCGCTGGCGCATATCGAGGAGGCTTTCCTCCACGATAAGCCCGCCGAGCAGCAGCGCTGGTACGCTGTCAAGATTTTCGAGCGCGACGAAAAAGTCCTCGAAGTTTTGAACATTCCCGATGAAACGCTGAAACATATCGAGGAGGACATCAAGGCCTGCGAAGCCGAGATGGACGACGACGCGGAAAGCATAATCACCAACGAGCGCTACATCTACATAGCCGAGGTCATCAAGGAGTGCTATAAGAAAAAGAACAAGGGCGCGGCGACCGTGTCCGATAAAATAGACCGCGTGGTGACGAACCGCTGGCTGGCGCTGCCGATATTCGCGCTGGTAATGGTTATCGTTTATTACGTTTCGGTAACGACAGTGGGTACGCTTCTCACCGACTGGACTAACGACGGATTGTTCGGCGACGGCTGGCACCTGTTCGGTATCGGTACGGGCGATTATGAAGCCGCTCAGGACGATTACGCCGCCGAGAACATCTTCACCGAGGACGTTGTGGCGACCGTACAAAGAGCGGTCGACGCGGGCGTTATCGGCGCGGAGGACGTAATGGGCGCTATCGAGGACGGCAGCTTCGGCGACTTTGACGAAGCGTACGGCTCATTCGGCGAGGAACTGGCGGAGCAAGGCTTCGATATCTCGGAAATGGTTGACGAGCCAATGGAAGCTATCGGCGACGAGATCGACCCCGCGAACTACGGCGTATGGGTGCCGGGTATTCCCGTGCTTATTGAAGCGGGTCTGGACGGCATAAACTGCGTCGAGTGGCTCAAGAGCCTTATTCTGGACGGAATTGTAGGCGGCGTTGGCGCGGTTCTCGGCTTTGTTCCGCAGATGCTGGTGCTGTTTATTTTCCTGGCGTTTCTGGAGGCTTGCGGCTATATGGCGCGTATCGCATTCGTTATGGACAGAATTTTCCGCCGCTTCGGTCTCTCGGGAAAGAGCTTTATCCCCATGCTGATAGGCACGGGCTGCGGCGTTCCGGGAATTATGGCTTCGCGAACCATTGAAAACGAGCGCGACCGCCGCATGACTATCATGACAACAACGTTTATTCCGTGCGGCGCAAAGCTGCCGATAATCGCGCTTATCGCTGCGGCTCTGTTCGGCGGAGCTTGGTGGGTAGCGCCGTCGGCGTACTTTATCGGTATCGCAGCAATAGTCGTTTCGGGTATCATGCTGAAAAAGACGAAGATGTTTTCGGGCGACCCTGCGCCGTTCGTAATGGAGCTTCCCGCGTATCATATGCCGACGTTCGGCAACGTAATGCGTTCGATGTGGGAGCGCGGCTGGTCGTTCATCAAGAAAGCGGGAACAATTATCCTGCTCTCCTCGATAATCATCTGGGCGGGCAGTATGTTCGGCTGGGCTGACGGAGCGTTCGGCTTCAGCACCGAAATGGAGCTTGCGGATTCCGTTCTCGGCAAGATAGGCGCGGCAATATGCTGGATATTCGCGCCGCTGGGATTCGGCGAGCCTACCGCCGCGGTCGCTACGATAATGGGCTTGGTAGCAAAGGAAGAGGTAGTCGGCGTATTCGGAGTGCTTGACTTTGTTGCTATGACCTCTCTTGCGGGATATTCGTTCCTGGTGTTCAATCTGCTGTGCGCGCCGTGTTTCGCGGCTATCGGAGCTATCCGCCGCGAGATGAACAGCGCAAAGTGGACTTGGTTCGCGATAGGCTATCAGTGCGGCTTCGCGTACGCGGTATCGCTTATGATATACCAGTTCGGCAGTCTGTTTACGGGCAATGCCAACGTTATCGGGCTTATCTTCGCGGTTCTCGTACTGGCGTTTATGATCTATATGCTCGCGAGACCTTACAAGGAGAGCAGCAGGCTCAATAAGAAGATCAAGGTTTAACGAGGTGCGTTATGATCGAATTTGTACAGCAATACTTAGGCTCAATATTGGTAGGCGCGGGAGTTCTGGCGGTGGTAGCGATGATAATCGTGAAAGCCGTCAAGGACAAACGCGCGGGCAGATCCTCCTGCGGCTGTGACTGCGCTCATTGCGGCTGTCACTGCAACAACGACAGTTCCCTCCAACATAGTAATACAAAATAGTTTCCTCTATGCGCGTGCATAAAAGATCACGATACCGATTTTATTCGGTATCGTGATTTTTTTATTTGTTTTTGGTATCGGTAAACTCTATCTTTCCGTTATTTATCATCGCCAGCAGACAATCGACGATAACGGGGTCGAACTGCTTGCCCTTGTTGTTTTTCAGCTCGCTGATGATGACGTCCTCGGTAAGACTGCTTCGGTAACAGCGGCGGCTGTTCATCGCGTCAAAAGCGTCGGACACGCAGATTATGCGCCCTATTATCGGGATCTCCTCGCCCGAGATACCGTTCGGGTAGCCCTTGCCGTCGTAGCGCTCGTGGTGACTTAGCGCACCCGAGCCCATACCCTCGATAGAGGTAAAGTCGCGCAGTATCTCAGCGCCGTATACGGTATGCTTTTTCATTATCTCGTATTCCTCGTCTGTGAGCTTGCCGGGCTTTGTGAGTATCTCGTCGGGTATGTATATCTTGCCGCAGTCGTGCATAAGCGCTATGTAGTAGACGTGCGTACATTCCTCCTCGCTGTAACCGAGCTTTTCCGCGATCATTCTCGAATACTCCGCGACGCGCAGCGAGTGACCGCTCGTGCTCGGGTCCTTTGCCTCGATAAAGTTGACGAAGGTCTGCATTGTCTGCTCGATCGCCTTTTCGTCGCGCCTGCGCTGTTCGATAAAGCGCTTGGTGTTCATATGTACGGCGATAGTCGAGCCGAGGAAGATAAGCCACGCTATCGCGACCACGACCAGCACGCCGAAAAACGGATTTTTGAAGATACCGGTATGCAAATGATAATGTATCTCGCCGACCGAGAAATCCGCGACATGATCAATGTTCTCGCTTTGAATGTACATTATAAAGCCGATCCTCACGCCGCCCTCTCTGTTGGAGTTCGCCTGTTTGGGAGGGATAGGCATTTCGTTCATATCGGTGTTCGGGTAGTAGATGAAGTAATCGCCCTCGTACAGCGCGACCATAGGTCCGACGTGCGCCATATAGCTTTCAAGTGTAATGTCAAATCTGGAATACTCGGCGAGGTTGAGCGTCTGGACCTTTTCATCACCGAGCACGTTCTGGTGGAACTCAAAGCTGCCGTTCCAGGTATTGTTGACGAACATCTTCTCGGGAACGCGCAGCATAGCCGTCCAGTCTGTCACGGTATCGGAGGAGTTGTTTGTGACTACCATCTCGTAAATTGTACCCACGCCGTGGCCGATAAGGACGTTCCCGTTTTCGTCGGCAAGCCCGTCAAACTCCCACGAGCCCGAATCTCCGCCCCTCGTGACTATCTCAACGGTCAGATCGTCAAACCCGAACAGCGTGCCCTCGCGCTCCGCGTCCGCCAGATCCAACACCCGTTCCTTGGTATTGTACATATGATTTTGAAACAGCAGCGCAGCCGCTCCCAAAACTATCAGTACGGGCAAAATAATATTAACGATAACAACCGTATTTCCGCTTTTCCTCTTCATAGCGTCTGTCGCCTTTCATTATGTAGTAGGGGAGTCGGGGAGTAAGTCAGTAAGTCAGTGCAAGGGCTCTGCCCTTGCATCCCGAGCGCAGCGAGCTAGCAATGAGCGCTCGTGAGCCGCGCAGCGGCTTGCGAGTGCCATTGCGTTTTACAAACGGCAAAGCCGTTTGTAAAACTGCGCCAAGGGGCAAGCCCCTTTGGAATCCCTGTTCCCAATAACTTGTGCGTTTTAATTAAAACGTTGATCCTGTAAGGCTTGGGGTAGATCTTAGCTATTTTTTTTACGATATACCTGAAAGTCAAAAAATAGGGTTTCCAAAGGGGCGAAGCCCCCACACCCTCCCCCTCTTAGAGGGGGATATACATATTTATATTATAACTTATTATGTCCTGACTTTCAACCCGTATAGTATGATATTCAACGGAATTGTTTGTTAAATACAAAAATTGTTGTTGACTTTGTGCAAAATGCCAATGCTTTTCGGTTTTGTAACCATTTTGTAATAAAACTGTAACAATTTGTAACCTGAATTTTTATTGAAATTTCCGAAAGAATGTGCTAGAATATATTTGCACTTAATCAACGGTTAAGCAATATTATTTACAACTTTGGAGGACAAATTTATGAAAAAGATCATCACAGCACTTTGCGTTACGGCTCTGCTTGCCTCGCTTACGGCTTGCAGTAAGGAGGAGAACAACGGTTCGGGTATCCCGATCTACCCGTCGTCCGGCAGCACCTCTCCCGAAAGCTCGGGCGATTCGGAAAGCTCTGACAATTCGGACAGCTCTCCCGAAAGTACGGAAAGCACTCCCGAAAGCTTGGACAGCGCAGGCTTTGTTCCCGATGTCGAACCGGGCGAGCCTACGCTCGAACAGCTTATCGACGGTTTCCCTCTTGACGAAATCACCCTCCCCGACGGCACTGTGATAAAAAAGACCGAGGCAACAGAAGGCTTAGGCTCGGCGGATTATTCGATACTTAAATTCGACGTTGCCGTTGTACATTACTGCAAGCCGATTTTTCAGAGCAATCTCGACGACCCCGACAGCTTTGACTGGGAAAACTACGCGTTCTTAGACCCCGCCGAAGAGCCGGCGGAGAGCAGAAACGTCACCGTAAGAGCGGGCGACGTTCTCGAAAACGGAATGACGGTAAAGACCGCGTACACGTATTTTGAGGCGGCGCAGGGCGAGCAGTATTACAAGGACAGCAGGATAGAGCTGGAGGGCGAGCAGACCGCCGAGGGCATTATCTACCTGCGCGAGGAGGACGATTACGGCGTTTTCAAGGATCATCTGGAGTTTTACGCCGACACCGCAAAGACCGATGATCTGCCCATGCGCTACGACCAGTACGGCACTTCGACCTGGACGCACACCTTCCCCGAACGCAAGGTCGCTATAACCTCCGACGGTGACTTCTTCGACCTCGGCGACATCAACGAGATAAACGTCGACGTCAGCGAGATCTTCCTCGATTCGCCGTTCGCTAGGGTAAAGGTAACGTTTAAAGACCCCGTGCTGAGAATAACCGAGACCGCTTCCATAAGAGTAATGGCGGAGCTTGTCGATATTGAGTTATTGTGATAAAAATTGCCCCGTTTGCCGAGTTTGGGAATACGGGGCAAAAAATATTTTCGTAAATATTGTCAGAAATCAAATTAAACGTTGTCATATATAGTGTAATGCATTATTGACAAAAAAGGTGGTGAAGGTGTGGAGGATAACGAGATACTGAGACTGTTCAACGAACGCGACGAGGAGGCTTTACGCGCCGTCTCGGAAAAGTTCGGCAGGCTCTGCGGCTCGATAGCGCGCAATATCCTGCACAACAGCGAGGACGTGGAGGAATGTCTCAACGATACCTATTTAAAGGCGTGGGAGAGCATACCGCCCGCAAAGCCGAAGGTCTTGTCGGCGTATATGGCGAAGATAGCGAAGAACATCTCGCTCAACCGCTACAAGAGCGATCACCGCGTAAAGCGCGGCGGCGGAGATATTCCGCTGGTGTTCGAGGAGCTGGAGGAGCTTGAGCCGTTCGCGGCGTACAGCGTCGAAGATACCGCCGAGCGGCGTGAGCTCCTCGCGGAGATCAACAGGTTTCTCGGGCGGCTTCCCGAGGTCAGGCGCGTGATATTCGTGCGGAGATATTGGTACTGCGAGAGCGTATCGGAGCTCGCCAGATTTTTCGGAATGTCGGGGAACAACGTCTCCGCAATGCTTTCGCGGACGCGCGCCGAGCTGAAAAAGTACCTGAAGAAAAGAGGTTATGACAATGGCTGACAATAAGTTTTTCAATTTATTCAACGATATTGACGAGAAATACATAAAAGAAGCGCAGCTGCCAAAAGACGGTCTCGATATGTACCCCGATTATTCCGCAAAGCCGCTGAAAAGGAAGATACCCCTGGCGATAATGGGAGCGGCGGCGTGCGCGGCGCTGATATTCGGCGTTGTTAAGGTGGGCGGTATGTTCCGGCGTATCGAGACCAAAGGCACGGTTATCGCGTCGTATGCTTCGGAGCGTATATTCTACACGCTTTACGGCACTCCGCTCCCCGAGAGCGAGCTGGAGGAATTCAATTACGAAAAGGCGCTGGAGAGCGAAAAGGAAAAATTTTCCGAGGAGCTCACCTCGGCGCTTGCGGAAATAGGAAAACCCGAGCTTACCGAGGCGTATACAAAGGCAAAGACCCTCGCCGAGCTTACGCAGTGGACAGACCTTCTCGTTACCGACGCGGTCAAGGAGAAAGGGGACAGGGCGTACATCACCCTTACCTCTCCGAGCGTCGACCCCATTTATCCCGACGACGTTTGCTATATGTACGAAACGGGCTATCGTTACGACAGCTTCTGCCGCGCGTTCCGCGAGGTTTTCGGCGAGGACTCCGCGGACAATATGCTAAGGCTCGCCAGATACGGCTTTTGCGACTACGATGGTCAGCTATACTGCCAAAAGCCGAGCACTCCCATTGATGTTTGGGGTCTTGTTCATATTGATTACGAGGTCGTTACGAATACGGACAGCGAGGTCGTTTTCAATACGGTCTGCTATTTCGACGACGCGGACGAATGGCTGAAAAACGAAGTCCGCGAGCCTTACGACCCCGCGAATAAGGACACATACATCAACCGTGAGGGCAAGCGCTCTGTCGGTACGCAGACAAACCGCATGATAAAAACGGACGGCGTATGGAAAGCGTATGATATATGCTACGGCGCTCTTAATCAGACCCTTGACCGTACCTTTGAGAACAGCCGCCCCAATATCACGGAAAATTACGCGCTTGACCGGGACACTTATCCGTCGAGCGTTCACACCGATTATAATTATGAGGAAGAACTTTCCGAATATACCGAAGAGCTCAAAAATGACGAGGACCTGACCGCGTTCCTTGACAGTCTCGGCGAAGAATTCACCGAGTTTTATTACAGGGCGCGCACCCTCGCCGAGATACTCGCGAACAGCGGCGATATATATCTGAACCGTTCCGAATGTATGGGAAACGAGATAGGCACGGGAATTTCGTTCTACGACGAATACAATCAGGTCGTCGACCGTTATCTGGAGTTCGGCTATAAATACGACAGCTTTTTCGACGCTCTGCACGAGGTGTTCGGCAACGACACGGTAAATTATATGCTCGACCACGGCACTTTCTATGACTATAATAACGAGCTTTTTGTCGCAGCTGCGTCGTCCGGGGAGAACCCCTTGCTCGCTCACACGGAATACGAGCTCATCACCCACACCGACGACACGATAGCCTTTGACACGGTGTGCTACCATATTCTCCCCGAGGACTATATCCCGCATATGGACAGATTTTTCCCGTATACGCAGGAATACGACCCCGACAAAAAGTCGGAATACGTTGTAACGAGGGTGAATAATCTGTTCGTCAAGGTGGACGGCAAGTGGAGGGCGGAGGCGATATGCTTCCTCGGCGACCTGTCGTCCATAGGAGATGACGCGGTTATGGCGCTCACCGACGACCGCGGGAATACGTTCAAGATAACGGGAACTCCCCTTGCGGAGAGCGAGCTCAGAGATTTCGGCTATGAGGGAATGCTTGAATACTGCCTCGAAATGTACACCGAGGACGAGCTGCTTACCGAGCTGCTTGACGGTCTCGGAAAACCCGAGGTGACAGAGCTGTATTACAGGGCGAGAACGCTCGCGGATATCACGGCAATGCGCGCGGGCGTGGGCTATGAGACTTTTGCGGCTAGTACGTATGCGCCCGAGCACAGACGTGCGCAGATAACCATGCTTAAGGATACTCCGCCGTCTTTTTACGGCACAATTGACCCGAGCTATACCGAGGGGAAGATATTCCACGAAACGTGCCTTAGATACGACAGCTTTATCAACGCGCTGAATGATGTGTTTATCGAGGAGTCCGCGGCGTGGATGCTCGCGCGTTATCCGTTCTTCTACGGATATGACGGTCAGCTTTACTGTAACAGAGTCACGGCGGGAACGCCGATGAATTGCGTCCATACGGAGTACAGACTTGAAGAGAACAGCGCCGACACCGTAAAATTCACCACGATAAATTATTATGTTCCGTTCGAAACGTTTCAAGCCGATGACGTATACGACCCCGATAATAAAGAAAACTATCTCACCTCGGAGATCAACAACGAGTTCCGCCTTATCGACGGCGAGTGGAAAGCCTACGAGGTCTGTATGCTGGTAGACTGCTCCTCCCGCGGCGGCAGAATGTTCTCCGAGACCGAAAGCCAGAACCTGTCCACATAGCCGCTCAACGCTTGTCTTTCGGCAAATTTTTCCGAGTACTGCGTCAAAGCTCCTTGGCGTACATACAGTACGCCTGCGTCGCTTTTCCTTGTACTCGAAAAAATTTGCTTCGAAATCCAAGCATTTCGGGCTATGCGTACAGGTTCTCATACCGACGCGCAATAATTCACACTTCCGTAAAATATGCGCAAATATTCGTCGATCTCCTGCGTTTTTGTAACCTTTTGTAACTATTTGTAACCAAATTGTAACCAAATTGTAACCATTTTGTAGTTGATTTCGTCAAAAAAATATGGTACAATAAGAGCATAAGAAAGACGGAGCGCCGAAAATCAAATCGGCAGTCCAAGACAAAATTATAACAGGGGGAATACATCATGAAAAAATTTGCAGCAGTATTCGCGGCGGCGGTTCTCGTAGTCACGCTTTTCGCAAGCGCGGACAAGACCAACCTTTCCGAGGAAACAACGGAAACGGCAAGCATTACGGAACTCGCGTATCTCTAAACTCCCAATATCCCGCAGGCAGAGGTGTGAGAGCGGGGCTATCATTCCGCTTACGTCATAAAAGAGCTTCAGCATAATTTCAGCATTATCCGGCAAATTTTTCATTAACGCAAACGTTGAACTTCACCACCGTCACGCTCACACCGCATAACCGTATTACATAACAGATCGGCAGGGTCTCGGCAACATCTCGGTACGATAACGGCAATATCGCGCAACGATTCCGCTTACGTCTCACGACATTTTCGGCAGCGCTTTGAACTTCATTTCGGCATTGCTTTCACCGACCACCGTTCTCAGACCTCTGCTTGCGGGCGCAAATCAAACACGGGGAAAAAATAAAACGCGGCTCTTATGAGAACCGCGTTTTTTATTTTATTATTCCTCGAAGCTGTCCTCTTCGTCGCGTGCGTTGAACAGCTCCACGAGCTTTTTCATTTCCTCCTCGGTGAGGGAAACGCCCTTGCTCATACGGGTGTGGTCGGGCGACCAGTCGCGGATATCGAACTTAGGCTCGCGGTCGTTCCAGCTTACCATATTCAGCTCGCGCGTCCAGCCCTTTGAGGTCTCGGAGATGACCCCGAGCTCCTTGGTGATCTCAAATGTAATTTCAGCCATTGTGCATTCTCCTTACTTGTCTTTCTTTTTTGCTATTTGTGTTTTATCGGCGGGGACTATCCCGTCGTAAACAGCGTAATACTTCGGCGGCACGAGCTTGTTCATATGCAGCTTCCCGAAAAACCAGCCCTTGAACTCGATCTTTTCATAGACCTTGCTCAGATAGGTGTTGATATTGTTGAGGTCGCACCTGCCCAAAAGGAACTCCTGCATTTTCGAGGGCGGCTCATAGGTCACCACAAAGTCGACCTTATTGCCCGCGCGCTCGAGATTTTCCAGACCCTCGGCAAGCTCCTCGTCGCTGGGTATCTCGCGCGACCACCAGTTGGAGCCCTCGGTAAGCTCGTAAATATCCTCGGTCTGTCCGCCGCCGAACGCGAACACCGTCTTTTCCGCTATCTCGAATACCTGTCCGCGCATAAGCTGGCGCAGTCTGCCGCTGATAAGGCGGGTCTTTCCGCCGCACCATTCGCTCACCTCGTACTGCTCGAGCAGGTCGTAGTTTTCGTGAGTGCCCTCCACGAACAGCACGTTATACGGGAGCTTTCCGATCTTTTTCAGCAGCCTGCGCTCCTTCGGACTGCCGTCCCATATAAACCCGAAATCTCCGCAGATTATCAGCGCGTCCTGCTTTTTCAGCTTTTTCAGCGCGGGATCTTTGAAACGCGAGAAATCAGCGTGGGTATCGCCCGTTATGTAGATCATCAAAAACCTCCGAATGCCGGCGGTTTAAAACCGCCAAATATTACAAAAATCTTACAAATTAAAAAAACCTCTTTACAACAGGTGTAAGAATTTGGTATAATATATAAGAACGATTTCCGTAAAGGGGAATTTTCAATTCATCGAAATATCCCCCTTATAATATAATAACCGAAAAAAGGTGATTTGTCTATATGTTAAATCGAAAAATTTTCACAATCTTTTTTGCGATATTTCTGTTATTTTCAACATTTGATCTAAGTTTAACGGGATATGCGGCATTTTCTCTCCCATTTGAGCTTCACAGCGAGGGGGCTTATATGGTAAATCTTGACACGGATACGGTGGTTATGTCGAAAAATCCCGACAAAAAACTTTACCCCGCGTCCACCGCCAAGATAATGACCGCGCTTGTGGCGCTCGAGAACGTCCGCGACTTCAACGCCAAGGTTGAATGTCCTTACGAGTGCTTTGACGAGTTCTCGTGGTCTTACGAGCCGTATGACCCGAACTTTATCGGAGCTTCCACTGCGGATATTCAGCCGCTTCAGGAGAACGTTACCTATTACGACTGCCTGTACGCGCTTATGCTCGCTTCGGGCTGCGAGGCGGGAAATATCCTCGCCTACAACGTCGGAGAGGGCGACAGAAAAAAATTCATTCAAATGATGAACGACACCGCCGACAAGATAGGCTGCACCGGCACGCACTTTACCAACGCGCACGGTCTCTTCGAGGAAAACAACTACTCCACCGCGCGGGATATGTACCTTATCACAAAATACGCTATGGATAACTATCCCGGGTTTATGAAGATATGCAATACCTACGAATACGAAATGCCCGCCAACGAGCTCTATCCCGATGGCTATACCATAACTCATACAAACGCCATGATGCGCGAAAGCAGCGAGTACTACTATGCCGCGGCAGAGGGCATTAAAACGGGAAGCATTTACGAATACAATCTCAAAAAGAACGGCGAGTGGCAGGACGCTATACCCGGCTTCTGCTCGCTTGTGACGACGGCGGAGAAGAACGGGTACAGATATATGGTCGTGACCTTGCAGTCGCCGTATGAGGACGAGGAGGACGAGGGAAGAACTCACTACCGCGACCACATAAACCTGTACGACTGGGCGTTCGACGAGTTTGAGTACGCGCAGATAATCGGGAAAAACGAGCAGGTAATGCAGGTCGACGTGGACAAGGGTCTGGAAGTCGACAAGGTGGGCATAATCACCACAGAGGATTTTTACACGCTTATGCCCAAGTCGCTCGACCCGTCCTCGATACAGCAGATAAAGCCCGTTGTGGAGCCGTTTGTCGCTCCCGTTGAAAAGGGAGTGGCGGTCGGTGAGCTGGAGCTTCGTCTTAACGGCGAGACCCTGGCGAAGATACCGCTGGTCACGGAAAACCGCGTTGAGCTTGACGTTATCGAGGATTACAAGGAAAAAGCGGTGAATATAATGGAGTCGCCGCAGTTTATCACGAGCATTATCGTGCTTGTCCTGCTGATAATCACTTATATCGTCGCGAGGACGATCCTCAAGAAAAAGAAGCGGAAAGCCGCCGAAATGGAGCGCCGCCGCAAGATACGGATGGCGCCGCGCAGCGACGGCAAGGGCAGGCGCAAATGATGACGGTAAATTTTATCGCGATGGGAAAGCTCAAGGAAGCCTATTTCCGCGAGGCTTGCGCGGAGTATCAAAAGCGGCTTGGAGCGTTCGCGAAGGTGACGGTGAAAGAGCCCGAACCCGCCGACCTGCCGCAGGAGCCGAGCCGAGCGCTTATCGACAAGGCGCTCGAACGCGAGGCGGAGCTGATACGCGCGCAGATAAGGGGCGGCTACAAGATCGCGATGTGCGTGGAGGGCAGGTCTATGCCGAGCGAGGAGCTTGCCGCAAGGCTCGAAAATATGGCGGGGAACGGCATTTCGGCGGTGAATTTCATTGTCGGGAGCTCGTTCGGTCTCGCGGAGAGCCTTAAAAGGGAGTGCGATATGCGGCTGTCAATGTCGCCGATGACGTTCCCGCACGGCCTCGCGAGAGTAATGCTGTTCGAGCAGGTGTACAGAGCGTTTTCGATTATCAACAATTCAAAATATCATAAGTAAGACAAAAATAATAGGGTTTCCAAAGGGGCGAAGCCCCTTTGGCGCGGGGCTGGGGGCGCGTAGCCCACACCCCTCCCACACCCTCCGGAGGAGGGTTATACGATCCGCAACGCCGAGCAAAAAATGCTCGGCGATATTTTATCCTCAAAATAGTATTATAGTATCGGAATATAATATTTTTGTACTAGACTGTTTTGTTTTAGTGATGTAAAATTGATAAAGTCGAAAAAAACACCGGGGAAAGTTAAAAATTTCCTATTGACTTTGACGCGGTGTCGTATATTATAATAGGTTTGCAGAAATAGCTAAAAGCTACCCCTTAACCGTACAGCGAAAAGGTAAAAACTAAAATTCAAAAAGTACTGGGAATAGGGATTCCAAAGGGGCTTGCCCCTTTGGCAGGATGCAAGGGCAGAGCCCTTGCACTCCACTTGCACTGAGGTGATACTATGTTTCTTTTAAGATGGTTGTGGAAAAATATGGAGGGAGCGCGGGGGATATATATCTGCGGTATGGTGTTTACAATACTGTCGCAGTCGATGTATATCATCACGCCGAGGATAACGAGCGAGATAACGGACACGTTTATCGTGAATGAAAACGCCGCCGCTAATCTGGAAGCGCGCCCGGACTATCTTATCGGACTGCTTGTCGCGATGGTGGGCTTTACGCTGCTTCGGGGCGCGATGGAGTACGGAAGCACGATGATGTACGAGCACTCGTCGCAGTCGATGATATATAAAATAAGGAACGTGGTGTTCAAAAATATCGAGGATCAGGACGCGAAATTCTACGACTACTACCGCACGGGCGATATAATGACGAGAATTTCGGGCGACCTCGATATGGTAAGGCATTCTATCGCCTGGATACTCCGCGCGGTGCTGGAGTGCGTGACTATGTTCATCGCGTCGATTATCTTCTTTTTCAGTATAGACTGGCTTATGGCGCTGTGTCTGGCGGGGCTTACTCCCGTGATACTGCTGATAACTATCGCGTTTCGGAAAAAGGTCTCGCCGAAATATCAGGTACAGCGCGAACGGC
Source organism: Oscillospiraceae bacterium (assembly GCA_014799395.1). Taxonomy (GTDB): domain Bacteria; phylum Bacillota; class Clostridia; order Oscillospirales; family Ruminococcaceae; genus CAG-115. Next base: position 14,746 of record JAAVID010000070.1, read on the forward strand.
TGTCCGACCTGAACACCCGCGCCGAGGAGAATATCTCGGGAAACCGTGTTGTCAAAGCGTTCGCGCGCGAGGACTACGAGATCGACCGCTTTGACGAGCTCAGCCGCGGTTTCCGCGACGCTTCTAAGGACGCGGCGTTCACCTGGCTGAAATTCTTCCCGTTTCTGGAAGCGTGCGCTTCGTCGCTGTCGGTGGTAATGCTGGTCTGCGGCGGATTGTTCGTTATCTTCGGGCGGCTGACCTTCGGCGAGTACATAGCGTTCTCGGGGCTTGTATGGACAATGAGCAACCCTATGAGACAGCTCGGCAGCATTATCAACGACTGGCAGAGATTTACCGCCTCGGCTAACAAGATAATCGAGGTATACTACGGCAAATCGCGCATTGCAACGCGCGAGGACGCGGTCGATATGCCGCGCCGCTTCAAGGGTAAGGTCGAGTTTGACAAGGTAACGCTGAAATTCGACGGCGAGACGATAATTGACGACGTGAGCTTCACGGTAGAGCCCGGAGAGACGGTCGCGATAATGGGCGAGACGGGCGCGGGAAAAACGCTCCTCACCGAGCTTATACCGCGTATTTACGACGTAAGCGCGGGCGCGGTGCGCGTCGACGGCGTTGACGTGCGAATGCTCAAGCTCGACCAGCTCCGCGGAAACATCGGCGTAGCTACGCAGGACGTGTTCCTGTTCTCGGACACTATCGACGGCAACATAAGCTACGGCGACACCGAAATGCCCGAGGAGGACGTTGTCAAGGTAGCCGAGCTCGCCGACGCCGACGGCTTTGTCCGCAAGCTCTCCGACGGCTACGACACGATAGTCGGCGAGCGCGGAGTCGGCTTATCGGGCGGACAGAAGCAGCGTATCTCGCTCTCTCGCGCGCTCGCGGTAAAGCCCGCTATACTTATACTTGACGACACCACCTCGGCAGTCGACCTCGAAACGGAAAAGCATATCCAGCACTCCCTGAAAAATCTCGATTTCAACTGCACAAAGATAATCGTCGCGCAGAGAATTTCCACCGCTATGTACGCGGATAAGATAATCGTTCTGAAAAACGGCAGGATACTCGAGCAGGGCTCGCATGAGGAGCTTATAGAGAGAAACGGGTATTATAAAGAGGTCTATGATTTGCAGAAGTAATATGTGTGTACAGATTGCTTTTTAGTTGTTTTTCCCGCAGCGTGGCAGGCGTTATTTTCTCCCACCGGGAGAAAATAACGCTGGATTGACAATTACGCCTGTTGGCGTAATTGTCAATTTGGGGAAAAACGTGGCACTGGTGTCCTTGTTTTTCCCCAAACCCTTTCAGCGCTTTTTTTGGTCGCCGCTGGCGCGGCGTGCGGCGCTTCGCGCCTATGTTTCGCACTTCGTGCGAAACTGCCGTGCTTCGCACGGCATTCCGGGCTGCCGCCCGGACCTGCGCAGAGGCTCTGCCTCTGCACTCCGCAAGCCTTTTGAAAAAGGCTTGGCGAAAACTTTTTAGTTCCGCGCTTCGCGCGGGCTGGACTATCGGGAGATCTGAATTATGGCAAGAAACAAATACGACATCGACGAAACGCTTGAAACGCCGTTCGACGTGCGCCACTTAAAGCGTTCCCTCAAATACGCCGCAAAATACAAAGGCAAAATTATCGCCGCTATGCTCCTCAGCACTCTTGCTGCGGTCATCGGTCTGCTTTCGCCCATTATCGTCAAGAACGCCGTCGACAACTGTATGGACGGCACAGAGGACATTCCCATGCTCCTGCTCAGCGGCGCGGGAGTGCTCGCCTGTATCATCACAAGCGTCGCGTTCACGAAGACCCGCGCAAAGCTGATGACCGAGGTCGGTCAGAATATCGTCTACGATATTCGCCGCGACCTCTTCGAGCATATGCAGCTCCTCTCCTTCGACTTCTACGACAGCCGTCCTCACGGCAAAATATTAACGAGAATTATTAACTACATAAACTCCATAGCCGATTTAATGACCAACGGACTTATTAACTTTGTGCTTGAGATATTCAATCTGCTCTTTATCACGGTGTTTATGTTTATCGTCTGCTGGCAATTGGCTCTGGTAACGCTCTGCGGACTTCCCGTCTACTTCGGCTTAATGCTGTTTATCAAGAACCACCAGCGCAAGGCTTGGCAGGACGCTTCCAACAAAAGCTCCAACCTCTCCGCCTATCATCACGAGAACATCGTCGGCGCGAAGATAGCGCAGATGTTCGTCCGCGAGGAGGAAAACGAGGAGATACACGAGCGCCTCGCCAAGGCGTACCGCAAGAGCTGGCTTCGTGCGGTCAGCTACTCGAACCTCGTCTGGCCGTCCACCGATATAATCAGCATAACCGTGCAGGCGGCTATATACGCGGTGGGATTGTTCGCGTTCCGCGGCACGCTCTCGCTCGGCACGATACTCGCCATGACCGATTATACGGCGCGCTTCTGGCAGCCCCTTATGAACCTCTCCAACCTTATGAACACGGTCATCAACGCGGTCGCTTATCTGGAGCGTATTTTCGAGCTTATGGACGAACCCGTTTCCGTTCACGACATCGAGGGCGCGGAGGAAATGCCGCCCATACGCGGCGACGTGCATTTCGAGAACGTAACGTTCTCGTATGAGGAGGGCATAACCGTCCTCGAGAACCTTTCGTTCGACGTCAAGGCGGGACAGAGCATTGCGCTTGTGGGTCCCACCGGCGCGGGCAAGACGACTATCGTAAACTTAATATCCCGCTTTTACAACCTTAACGGCGGCACTGTGCGCATTGACGACAGCGACATCTCGAAAATGACCTTAAAGTCGCTGCGCTCGCAGATGGGCATAATGCTCCAGGACAGCTTTATTTTCAGCGGAACTCTGCTCGACAATATCCGCTACGGCAGACTTGACGCGACGCTTGAGGAATGCCGCGCGGCGTGTAAGATAGTCGGTATCGACGACTACATAATGAGCCAGAAGGACGGCTACAACACGGTGGTAAACGAGCGCGGCGGCGGATTGTCGCAGGGACAGAAGCAGCTTATAGCGTTCGCGAGGACGATAGTCTCCGACCCGAAAATTCTTGTGCTCGACGAGGCGACAAGCTCCATTGACGCGAAAACCGAGCGTTATCTCCAGAACGGTCTCAACCACCTGCTAAAGGGCAGAACGAGCTTTATAATCGCGCACCGCCTCTCGACTATCCGCAGCTGCGACAAGATAATGTACGTTTCCAACAAGGGCATTACCGAGGCGGGCACTCACGACGAGCTTATGGCGAAAAAGGGCGATTATTACAGGCTGTACACGGCGCAGAGCTTTTAAATCAAGGTACATATTAACGGTTGACAAGGTTCGCGGTTTGTGGTATAATATATCAAAAGCATTAAGGGGGTATATTTATGTCGATAACCGCAGCAGAGCTCAAGTCAAACCTCAGCAAATATCTGGAACTTTCGGAGCGCGAGGATATATACATTACCGAAAACGGCAAGATAGTCGCAAAGCTCTCAAATCCCAACGCCGACCGTGTTGAAATGGCAAAGTCGCTTTTTGGGATAATCCCCGCGAATATTACACTCGATGAGGCGAAAGCCGAAAGGGCGGATAATATATGAGAGCGGTAATAGATACCTGCGTTATTGTCGACATTACCCGTCCCATCAATATTTCTGTATGATTTTTTAACGATTTTGAATAAATGATAAAGCACCCTGTGAAAACAGGGCGCTTTTATTATTCTTTCGGCTTCACCTCATTAACAAGCGGCTTGCCCTGCAAAAAATCGTCGAAGTTCCGCAAGGTCACCTCGGCGATGTTCCGCAGCGCCTCCTCGGTGAGGAACGCCTGGTGCGACGTGATTATGACGTTCGGGCGCGAGACGAGCAGGGAAATGACCTCGTCGGTGACGATTTTGTCGGAGTTGTCCTCGAAGAACAGTCCGCTTTCCTCCTCGTAGACGTCGAGCGCCGCGCCGCCTATGCGCTTTTCGTTCAGCGCGGAGAGCAGCGCCTCGCTGTCGATAAGCTGACCGCGCGAGGTATTCACGATGAGTACGCTCTTTTTCATCAGCGCTATCGCGCTCTCGTCGATGATGTAGCGGGTGTCGTGGGTGAGGGGACAGTGGAGTGAGATAATGTCGGAGCGCTTGAAGAGCTCGTCCTTGCTGACGTATTCGATACCGGAATTTTCGGCGGGGCGGGGGTCGTAGGCGATGACCTCCATTCCGAAGCCTCTGCAAATGTCGATAAAAACGCGTCCTATTCTGCCCGTGCCGATAATTCCCGCGGTTTTGCCGTGGAGGTCGAAGCCGGTAAGTCCGACAAGACTGAAGTTGAAGTCGCGCGTTCGGATATAGGCGCGGGGTATTTTTCGGTTGAGCGCGAGTATCAGTCCCATTGCGTGCTCGGCGACGGCGTAGGGGGAGTAGGCGGGCACGCGGAGTATTTTCAGCTTGTCCTTGGCGGCGGTCAGCGCGATGTTGTTGTATCCCGCGCAGCGCATAAGAATGACCTCCACGCCGAGCTCCGAGAGACGGTCGATGGTCTTGGCGTTGATGACGTCGTTCACGAACGCGCAGACGGCGCGGCAGCCCTCGGCAAGCCCCGCGCTTTCGGGGCGGAGCCTGCCCTCGAAGTAGCGGATCTCGTAGTCCTTGTTGATCTTGTCGAACCATTCCTTGTCGTAGGGCTTGGCGTCAAAGAAAGCGATTTTTTCCATTGCATTCACCTCGGATTAAATATTCTTTGTGGTATTTTGTGCGGAAAACGGTGAGATTATGCCCTTAATTTCTTTGTTGTCGCACGGGGGCGAGGTTTAATTTGTTGTCGGCGGTGGTTTCGTTTCTTTTATTTTCTATGTCGTCTCACGGGTGCAAGAGGACACCCTTCGGGAAAGAGGGGGCTGGGTCTCGTGACGAATAGAGGACGCGTTACATGCTGCCCCCTCTCTCCCTACGGGGATCG
>JAAVID010000071.1 GCA_014799395.1 Oscillospiraceae bacterium
TCTGCATATCAAAATACAATAATTCTCTTTACATTGCTCAATCGATTCAAAACGATTCAGCCGATATGCAAACCAGAACTTCTCCTTGTCGCCTTCCGGGTACATTTTTGAACTCAACAAAATGTAGCCCTTATCCCCATTATCTGTGGTATAGGCACTGTTTTTACGTACTTCCACTGCAGAAGAGAACATATGCTCAACAGTTAACCTTAAACTAGTCTTTTCATCTACCATTTCAGAAGAGTCAGTAGTAGAAACATTAACATCGGGATATGGAAAAAGCGCACAAATCCGCTGAATAAGAGTTTTTGTTCTTTTATCAATGCACTTTATAGTCCATCTGGGGATAGGAATGAGTTCCATATTCAATTTCAAATGCGCTGTGGCTTCTAGGATGGCATTCTTATAATCCCACAACTGATTCCCCATTTTGCTGTTATCAGGCTTGGCAGCCAAGGTTAGATTACCTAAGCGATGCAAATTTGCCATATAGGTCTCTTCATCAACATCCAGTTCCTCAAACCATTCCTCTGTAGGAGTTTGTGGCATCAAATGTTCGATACTCAATTTTGAAAGATCTACAGGTGCAGGGTTATCGTTCAACTCTAATTTTTCGAGAATAATACGCAGCGCGGGGCGCTTATAAACATTTGCATTTAAAAGAATGTCATGCATCTGCACATCTGTAGGCATGTAACTACCGCTAGTACCTGCGTTATTGCCAATCATCTCTTGATTAAGAATCGCTAGGATATTATCATAATTTCCACCGCATTTTTCTAATACACGTCGCAAAATTGCAGGAAAAAGCTTAGATATATTTTGAGAATCCATATCGCAGATGCTTCTTCGAATCAAATAAACATTGATTGACTGAATTAGCTGTGACATAACATCAGCTGATATCTTTGAAGTGTTATAAATCCTGTAAAACTCCATAATAATGGAAATGGGCAGATCAGATTTAATTTTTCTGAACTCCGAAATTGGCTTCCTTAACTGTTCATCAAGGGAATCGATTGATTCACTGCTTAGTGTGTGGAATATTTTTGCATAATCAAGCAGTTCTTTAAAAATAACTTCTGTTTTAATTTTCTGACTTTCCATCCAATCAACGAAATTACGATAAACGCCATTTTTGGGGACTAATGTGTATAACTTGACTGCCAAGTACATACGGAAAAACATCTCAAGATCATTAGAATTTGCAGAAATATTTTCCTCAATCTTTCTCCAATACTGTACATAATATTTATCCTGCGTATCACTGTCCAAGTTCATAAGAAGGAAGTTCCTTATCAAATCTGCGGCGGTCAGTTTTACACCAGTTGCGTTAATACTTTCAAAGATTTTCTGAGCATTATCATCTTCGGAAATCGGAACGCAAACCACATATAACTTATCTAAAGCAAGTAATATCTCATTAGCCGTATAGCCGTTAGAGCTCAAGCCTTCAAGATAGGTCCTAATATATATGTAATTTTTATATATCAAAGATTGCTTGTTTTCATTGTCACCCAATCGATCTTCAACTATGCATCGATAGACATCATCATCCGAAACAAGGGGTTTAAGTTTGTATTTAATTTTATCCTTGTGGAAAGGATTTGTTAAATACTGCCCGTCTAACTGCTCAACACGTTCAAGCTCTCCTTTATTTTTAAATAGCTCTCGAATAGCGTATATTGTTAAGAAAGTTGTGGTTAATCTTTGCTGTCCATCAATAACGGAATACTCTCGTGTACTAAAGTCTATAGATTTTTCTAGGTAAATCAAAATACCCATAAAATGATTTTTGTATTCTTGGCGGAGTACGCAGCTTAAATCATTAAGATACTGCTTAACTTCGCGTTCAGCATTCCAAGTGTAATTTCTTTGGTATACCGGGATCACAAACTGACACCCTGTACTTGACATCAATAATTCCATAAGACCAACTCGTCTTGGCTCACTCATCTTAAAATCCTCTCCTTGATCAATAAAATAGTTATTTGTACTTTTAGACTACACTGTTCCTCACTAAAAAATATCCATGAGAATACATTGTTCTTAATTTAATTATAACATATTTTTAAATAAAAATCAATAATTAGGACAAAAATAGTTGATTATCTTTTATTTCCGCACAATTTATCACCAATTTTCAAGTCATTGAAAAGCGAATATTTATCACTTATATCACCCAAATCGGCACGATCAAATTCTCCCTGTCAAACGCTCCAAGCTGCTCCGCCATGCAGAGCACCGCGCCTGTACCGATTTCCATTGATGCCTTATCAAGAACTCCAAACGTCTTGAAGATCCGCTTGTCCGGTGTTGCAGTTTTCTTAATCTCCAGCGGACAGAGCTTACCGTCACCTTCTATGACAACATCGATCTCCTTTGCATCACGGTCACGGTAAAAGTAGATATATGGCTCAAGTCCGGCATTCTGATAGCTTTTCATTATCTCGGATACGGCAAAGTTTTCAAGCAGCGCACCACTCATAGCTCCGCTCTCCGCAACCTCGGGAGAAGACCATTTTGTCAGATAGCACACAAGTCCCGTATCATAGAAGTACAACTTCGGGGTTTTGATAGTGCGTTTCAGAACATTGTTCGAGTAGGGGTGTAACAGAAAAATAATTCCAAGCGTTTCAAGAATATTCACCCACGCCTTAGCCGTGACCATATCGATATCCGCATCATCGGCAAGCGCCTTGTAATTCAGCAGCTGCGAAGTCCTTGCGGCGACCGCTGTTATAAAGCGGTTGAATTTCAAAGCGTCAACGTTTCCCGAAATCTCCCGAACATCACGCTCAATATAGGTTGACAGATATGACGAGTAGTAAATGTTTCTGTCGGCGTATTGACCGCTGATGATTCCTGGCATAGAGCCGTTCCAAATGCGCTCAAACATTTCTGGAGTTGTTATAGGTGCAATGTTCTTGCTTTCGGTCAACAGCCTGTCGAAATCGGTTGTAAACGGCACACAAGGCGCACCGATAATCTCCCGTTGCGACATCGGAGACATATGCAGCAGTGCGACTCTACCTGCGAGCGATTCTTGAACCCCTTGCATAAGCCGGAATATCTGCGAACCCGTCATCCAGAAATCGCCGGGGTTATGATGCTTATCTATGTGAATTTTAATGTAGGTGAACAACTCCGGCGCATACTGAACCTCATCGATCAGCACAGGCGGCTTGTGAAGCTGCAAGAAAAGCGCAGGATCGTTCTTTGCCATATCGCGGGTATTCAGATCATCGAGCAAAACGTATTCGCGTCCTATATTTTCCTTTTCGGCAAGCAAACGAAGCATCGTCGTTTTACCTGCTTGTCGCGGTCCGGTCAAGAGAATAGCGGAGTACGACTTGCTTAGTTCCAATATTTTGTTCTCCATATGACGGCTGATGTATTCCATAAAGTCACCTCTGTATGTTTCGGCAGATTTTTAGTGTATTTATATTATAGCCGAAAATCTGCAGATTGTCAAGTCGATTCAGATAAATATTTGATTTTTTTCAAAAATATTGACCTAATTCTTTGTTTTATGCTGCTCAAATTTTGACTTGACTTCCCCCCCAATTTATGCTATAATGTGAACAGAGAATACGAGACAAAAATCTTATTTATACCGAGCCATACTCCCCCAGACCACATACCAGACCATAGACACTTTTGGAACATTCGGAAACAACGGATACAAGACCGCCAAAGAGTATTTCTCACGGAGCGGAAACGGCTATAAAAAGCCATTTGTGGCGGAGATGACTTTTCTGTTACTCTTCGGGATGCAGAGGTCGTGAGTTCGAATCCAGTCGCCTCGACCATGAAACATTGACAAAAAAGATATTATGCCCACAAAAGGCTGTACAGAGCTATTATAATAAAGATACATCAACATCTTTTCTCCCGAAGCGCGTTATAATGCGGCTTCGGGAGTTTTCTTAAAAATGTATGCTTGTCATGTTATCCAATAGTGCCAATAAAATTGTAATGGATATCGATCTGCACCACGCGCCGCCCGGAACTTTTATCGGGAGCGTGAACCCCACGATCTTGTCAATAAATTCGTGCAGTATCTGTGGTGTAAGTTCTGTTATTTGCGAATACTTTTTAGCGATATTCAGAAACTTCTTAGCGTTTTGGGATTGGTTAGTCTGCTCGGTAAGTGCAGATGAATATTCGGAAATCGCTTTGCTTAACTCAGCTTGCTCGGCTTCGTATGCCGCCGACATTTTACCGAAATGCTCGTCCGAAATCTTGCCGCTTGCGTTATCCTCGTAAATTTTTGTAAAGAGCCTGTCAAGTTCATCATAACGCTTTTTGGCTGCCGCTAATTCACGTTTGCGTTTTGCGGTCGCTTTTTCGGAAATATCCGCGTTGCGCTTTGAAATAATCTCCATAAGTGCATCCGAGTTAATATTTGCGGCGCTGATGATTTTATTGATTTCATTCAACACAATCTGCTCGATTACAACTTCGCGAATATAGTGTGTTGAACATTCCGCTTTTGTTGCGTGGTAAGAATATGTACCGCATTGAAAATGCGAATTAGCCGCTTTAGACATTGCGTGATAGTAAAGCCGCGCGCCGCAATCCGCACAATAGAGCAATCCCGAAAATTTATTGACCTCGCCCGTGCTGTTTCTTCTGCGTCTGCCGTTTCGGATTTTCTGTACCATATCCCAATCTTCCTGCGAGATGAACGGCTCATGCGTGTTGTAAAAAATCATCTGCTCTTCTTTGGGACGTTTAACCGCTTTGTGGCACTTGTAAGATTTGCTTTGGTATTTGAAGTTTACCGTATGACCGAGATAGTCCACACGATCAAGGATCGCTGCTATTCCCGTTTCGCTCCAACCGTAAGGATTTTTGCCGAGATCGGTACGATGATTCATTCCGATATTATTCAGATGATATGACGGGCGCAGGACTTTTTCGGCTTCCAATGTTTTTGCGATTTGTGTCGGTCCCATTCCCGATAAACACATTTTATAAATGCGTTGAACTATCGGTGCTGCTTCTTCGTCAATTAACAAGTGCCGAGGATTTTCGGGATCTTTGATATACCCATACACGGGAACCGCAGCTAAACGCTCTCCGGCAGAGCCTTTCGACTTCCAGACCGCACGTATCTTCTTGGAGCAGTCCTTGGCGTAAAACAACAAATTGCGTATTGGAGTAAAATCGTTGCTTTCAAGCTCGCTGTCAACCCCATCGTTTACCGCAATAAAATGAACTCCGTACTCGGTGAACATTACCTCGGTGTAGTAACCGACTTTCAGATAATCTCTTCCGAAGCGCGACATATCTTTTACGATTACAGTATTCACTTTACCGTTCTCGATATCACCGATCATACTCTGAAAACCGGCGCGGTCAAATGTGGTGCCGCTTATTCCGTCGTCAACATAAAACTGACAATTTGTATAGCCGTTTTTCTCGGCATACTCGGAAAGAATCTGTTTCTGATTTTTAATGCTGTTGGAATCACCCTGCAGCATATCATCGTGGCTCAAACGGCAGTAGAGAGCCGTGATCTTATTTTCATTTGACTGTCTTTTCATTGTAACCTACCTTTCCGACAGTCGGAACGCTATAATAATTATATCATAAGCGTTCCGATTTGTCTACCACTTTTTTATCAAGCCGCAAAATTTTTTTCGTTCTCTTCAACTTCGTTTAAAACCAAACGCTCAACAATATGTTCAAGGTCTTTGGATGAATTATCTGCGAAAATTGAATTAACAATATACGTTGTCTTTCCGAAATTATATTCGGACGGCTTACTGCTTGCCGTTGCTACGGCGGTCGTTGACTGTACATTTCTGATCATCTTTCTCCTTTCCGTCGATTGCTCGACTATTTATCTTCGCGGACGTGTTTGGGGTACGTCCTGTTTCCGTTGCTGTTCGATAAGTTTTGAGATGTAGTCGCCTTGCGAAATCTTGTTGTACGTTTCGGAAATGTCGGAATACTCTTTTAAGAGAGCAGCACACTTATTATAATGTGCCTTGATGGGTGCAGCTTTCTGCTTCGTTTCAACGATAACCCCATTGAGGTAGTCCAAGTCCGAACGGCTTCCAATATTTTTCTGCGTAAGTATTTCCCATAACAACAGAAAATTTGTCGCAAAAAATGTGGACGAAAAACGCGTCAAGGATAATGTAATCTTGTGCTGCGAAAATCTAAAATATGTTTATGATGATCTGTTCGGTGCGGCGTTGGCAGAGTACAATGCCAAACAGAAAAGAAAAGACCGCCGCATCGAAAACTACCTTGACCACATCGAGAGCGGCAAGCAGGAGAAGCCGTTCTATGAACTTATCTTTCAGATCGGCAACAAGGATGACACTCCGTGCAGAGCTCGTGATGCCGAGGTTGCCACAAGTATTTTGCGCGAGTATTACGATGTTTTTCTGAAACGTAATCCACACATCAGAGTGTTTAATGCTGTTATACATCTTGATGAAGCTACTCCGCATTTACACGTTGACTTCGTTCCGTTCGCAACCGGGCAGAGCCGTGGATTATCTACCCGCAACTCTTTGAGCAAGGCTCTGGAGCAGCAAGGGTTTTCGGCAAAGACTAATCTTGAAACTCCCGCCAAGCAGTGGACGGATTTTGAGAAACAGCAGCTTGCAGAAATTATGCACAAGCGCGGCATTGAATGGGAGCAGCTTGGAACTCACAACGAACATCTCTCTGTTATTGACTTCAAAAAACAGGAGCGCGCGAAAGAGGTCGAACATTTAGAGGGTGAGATAAAAAGCAACGAACTTATATTGGGATACCGGAAAGAACTGCTTGACGGTATTGAGCAAGTTATTGATAAACTCGATGCCGAGTATCAAAAGAAAAATTCCGAAGTTGAGCGCCTTGACACCGAGATAACCCAAAAGGAAAACGATCTTGCCGAAACGACCGCCGCTGTTACCGAAAATCAAGCTCTGATCGAGCAGTCCGCCAAAAAGATGATCGCACTCAAAGAGGTTGACGAGATACAAGTCAAGAAAACGTTGTTCGGCGGAAATGTTACCGTTTCCCAGACGGATTATGATAATTTGTCGAACCTTGCAAAGAAGCAGATCGCTGCCGAGAGCAAGGAACACAAGCTCACGGAAGAAAATGCAGAACTGAAAAAAGAAAATGACGCACTACAAGGTGAAAACAAAACTCTCCGCGAAAAAGTCCAAGCTGCAAGGTCTTTGCAAAATTCCTTTTCGGCTTTGCAAAGAGAATTAGAGAGTTGGAAACAGCGGTACAGGAAAGTGATCGAGTTTATAGAAAATCTCGGCTTAAAGGATAAGTTGGAAAAGTTTTTGCACCCGGTCACGCAAGTCAAGAGAGGACGGTAAACCTCGTTTTTTGCTTTACCTGTTAATTCTTGAGATTTCCCGCGCCTGATGATTGGCGCGGGATTTTTTATAATAATAGCTTGAAATTTTTCCTAAAATATGATATAATATAAATCAGGCGAACACTATTGATTTGGAAGAAAAGGTGATAAAATGAACTATATAGGTTCAAAGTACTCCCTTATGGAGTTTTTAAAGAATACAATCGTTGATGTTACTGGATATACAAACGGTGAGGGTATTACCTTTGCCGATCTGTTCGCGGGAACTGGTGTTGTTGGAACGACATATAAGGAAATGGGTTATGATGTTATCGCGAACGATATTCAATATTACAGTTATGTATTGAACAAGCATCTGATTGAGAATATTCCTGTAACCGACGATTCACCGCTCGATTATCTCAACTCTTTGGAGGGTATTGAGGGTTTCGTATATAACAACTACTGTGCCGGAGCAAGCGAACGTAACTACTTTACCGATATCAACGGTCAGAGGTGCGATGCGATCAGAACCAAGCTTGAAGAAATGCGCGGAAAGGATATCGATGATTCGGTGTACTTCTATTTTCTTGCAAGCCTTGTGAATTCTATTGATAAGTACGCTAATACTGCCTCTGTTATGGTGCGTTCCTAAAGCATATTAAAAAATCGGCACAGAAAGATTTTAAGTTAGAGCTTCTTCCGGTGATTTCGGGGAATAAAGGTAAGGTGTATAATAAAGACATAAATGTTCTTATCAAAGAAATTCGCGGCGATGTTCTCTACCTTGATCCTCCGTATAACGCGCGCCAATATTGTACAAATTATCACGTTCTTGAAACCATAGCAAGGTATGATAACCCAGTTTTGAACGGTAAAACCGGACTGCGTGACTACTCGGATCAAAAAAGCAAATTCTGTTCAAAAAGGACGGTCGAAAAAGCATTTGACGATTTGATCTCAAATGCCGATTTTAAGTACATATTCTTAAGTTATAACAATGAGGGCTTGATGAGCCTTGATACGATAAAAGCTATTATGTCGAAATACGGCAAATATGCTTGTTATACTCAGGATTATCGCCGTTTTAAAGCCGACAAAGACGAAAGCCGTCAGATCGCCGCAGATACCACCACAGAATATATTCATTGTCTGATAAAGGAGTAAGCTGTGTCAAGATATAACGATATTGATATGGGTCGCTGGAAGGACTATTCGGATATATTCACCGATTCACTTTGGATTATTGAAAAGCGAGATAATTCGGGCGCGCATAGCGGTGACTATCATGGGAATTTTGTTCCGCAAATTCCTCATCAACTATTTACTCGTTACACCAAAAAAGGAGATTGGATTCTGGATCCGTTTATGGGAAGCGGAACTTCGTTGATCGAAGCCTAAAGAATGGGAAGAAATTCAATCGGTGTTGAGCTACAGGAAGTCGTCGCAAAAGAAGCAGCAAATCGTATGGTTACCGAAAGAAATGATTTTTGCCAAGCCAGACCTTTTATCGGAAACAGTCGCACTGTTGATATTGAAAAACTTTTGCAGAAAGTTGAAATTAAAAAGGTACAATTTGTGATAATGCATCCGCCGTATTGGGATATTGTGAAATTTTCGGATAACCCCGAAGATTTGTCTAATACAGCGACTTTAGAGGATTTTTTACATTCATTTGGCAATGTGATTGATAATACAACAAAAGTGTTGGATAAAAATCGCTACTGCGCTGTGGTAATAGGTGACAAGTACGCTAACAGTCAGATCGTGCCGCTTGGTTTTCACTGTATGAATCTGTTTACCGAACGCGGTTTTATTCTAAAGGCGATCCTTGTCAAGAATTTCGATGAAACAAAGGGAAAAGCCAACAAGCAAGCTATCTGGAGATACCGTGCGCTGGCTTCGGATTTTTATATTTTCAAGCATGAGTATATTTTTGTGTTTAAAAAGCCGTGGTAAGTGCCACGGCTTTTTCGGAATATGTAAAACTTAAGCCGATGCACTGAAAACACGCTTATTCCCTTGCTACTATTCAATATTATCCTCATTTTTCCAGGTATCCAACGTTTCTTTTATGCCTTTCAAGGTTATATTTCCATACTTATATAACCTTTGATCATTACGGTAGAACGCAACCGAAATATTCTGAACCTCTTGCGGCAGTTTATAAAAACTCTTGTCACATCGCATTTCCATCATTGTATTTAGGATTTGTTCTTTGGTAAGATATTTTTCATAATCGTTTTGCACCATATATTCTGCCAAATTGTTATATACATCGGTGGAATACCTCAAAAATTTCAATATGTTAGATGGCACATTAAATGACTGGATAAAATATTCTCTAAAAAAATCGGGATTTATCTTTTCAAGCAAATTAACAATCATTACCCAATTTGGCACATCATATAGATTCTGATTTTCTAGATAGAGATTAACCCTATTGTATAACGTCAGCTCTATTTTGTCAAGCTCGCTTTCTGTTATGACACTGTCCTCTTTATACCCCTTTTCCAACCTTTCATAATCCATTTCGATATATCTCATAGCAGGTATAAACGAAATGACACGTTTGAAATCATCACCACCAACTATGCTGTTCAAAAACTCAAAGCGTTCATTCCGCGGAATTGCATCAATCATTTTATACGATAAAAAAAGAAATTGCTGGAAAACATAAACACCTTCACTATCGTCCCCTAAGCATATAATATAAAACGAATCAAGTACCGCTAGCATAATTATTTTTGCACGTTCCTTTGAAAAATCGGATCTAATAGCCATTATTTCGTCCATCAATTCAATAATTGTACCGTTACCATAATGTTTTACAAACGCATTTTTTATTTCTTCCAAAGAAAGTTCACTTTTTATTTTGATTATATCTGATTGCTTTATGGCAACAGAATTCAAATCCAAACTGAAATATCTTTCGAATTTATATGGATTACTTATATTGTTGTTTTTTATGGCATCGATTTTATTATAGGTTTCATAACAACTCGCACCTTCTTTAATCCCCCAAGAAGGGAATAAATACGCAAGACACGATGTAATGTTTTCAGTGATTATGTCATAATCATCTTCAGAATACCCCAAATCTTTTAACCAACCTGTCATTTTCTCCTTAGAAATTACAGGCTCATTATAAATCTTCTTGATTATACGATCAACAGGACACGATCTATCCCTTTTTATCCACTCATAGATAGGGGGAAAAAGAATTTGTATAGTAGTAATCGCTGTCATATCCATAAAATCGACTTCAGATGCAATAGCCGAAAGTTTTACTGATAGAGTATTGCAGATGCGGTTAATATCACGAATAGATTCAATAAATGGCTCACAACAAGTTGTGTAAGAACGCCTCCACATCATATAATCAAATGAAGAATGATAATACGTCTCATATATAGAACTTAAATTTTGAATCATAATGTTGCTGAGTTGAGTTGTAGAAATCTTCGGTACTTCAATAGGCATTTGGATTATTTTTTCTAAGTATGCCTCTCCGCTTCCATCCTGCACTTTCTCCAAAGCCTTAACTACTATTCCCTTATCAAATACAACCAGATATCTGACTTTAGGGAAGTTCGCAACAGACGCAATAAGCTGAAAGACCTGACGTATTTGGTCGTTACTAAGCCTATCTACATCATCGATTATAATTAAAAATTTATGGTTTTGTTCAGAACTATTTAGCATATCTATAATTTTCTGTTTTTGTGTAGATATGTCTGCACCCCGTTTTTGAAAATTACCGCCAACAACTTTTGTACCATTCTGAAGAATCGATGATAATGCCTTCCCAAACACGGGGATCGCTTCGACAAGCGAAAACAGCTCTGAATACGTTTCTAAAGCTTCTCCTATTTGCTTTAAAGCGCTTTCTTTTCTGCCAAATTTTTTCGATATCTTTTTAAATTCAGATGCAAGTCTTACAAAAAACTGAGATAAAAGTTGATCGCAACTTAAAAAATTCCAAGGTTCAAAATGAACGAGTATGAGTTTGTTGATTTCTTCTGTACAACTTTGCAAAGATTCTATCTCACTCTCAAGCATATTTACGATAGATGTCTTACCGCAGCCCCACTGTCCGTAAAGTCCAATAGTAAATGTTGTATCATTCTGTAAATTTAAAATAGATTTTGCAAGGGTTTTGGAAAAATTCCCTCTATGCAACAAGTCTTCTTCACTTGAAAAAATGGGCTTATCGTCGTAATACATACTTATTCTCCTATTAAACCACTAACACTTTCTAAAACATAACAACAATATTATATTTTTTTATTCGGATCAAAAGAGAGATGTTTTTTAAACTCTAACGGATCATACCAATAGCATCCTCGCAGCCGTTTTCTTCACCGCTATGAATTGCACTGCCTTTGTAGTACGACATTGGATATCCGAGCTTTTTGGCTTCAAAACGTATGTTTGTCCGCTTACATTCCTTGCAGAACTGCCGTTTTGCATCGTTTGCGGGTTTACTCAGTGGCTGAAAATCAGAAATCTTCTGATCTTCGTTTTTCATAACCCTGTCCTCATTCTTGCGACCGTTTTTATGATCACATTCTGGATTTGAAGTTCCCAGAACGACACACCGCTGTGAACATATTTCTCTCTTAATATCTGAGCGTATATGCTGAGAGTAATCGCCGCTATTAAACCCGTTAGTCCGTATACGATCTATGCCGTTACCAGGTGTAATCGACTTATCAAACTCAACTATGTAGCGTTTGGCGAGGGTGGACTCCCTTCTCGCCCAAGAAGCACCATTGCCGAATTTAAGTTCTGCATACTCATCAACAAACTCCGAAGCGTTTACCCAACGGCTTACCCCGTTTTCATTGGGTTGATCCAGCTTTAAGAATAACTCTGTTTTAGTCATAATCAATCCTCCAAGAACAATTTATAAGTTTCAACTTCCAGTGCGTCCGCAATTCGCTGAATATTTTCAAGCGCAATGCTGCGTTGAAATCGTTCAACATCGCTGATGTATGTTCTGTGCAAACCACTCAACTCCGCCAGCTTCTCTTGTGAAATGCCTTTTTTATTACGGTATTTGCGGACGTTTGTACCAAACACCTTTACAATATCCATATCCTCACTCCCATATAATATTTTTAAGACTTCGAATACAAAAAGTCTACATACAATAAGTTACAAATAAAGGGCAGTCCGCAATTCGGACTGCCCTATTAAACTAGCCAAAATCTCAATTTTGGATTTGTACTCAATGTATCCAACTTGTAGCCACTCCATCAGTCCATAGTTCGTCTGATAGTGCAGCTTCACACAACCCTACCGCTTGACAACCGAAGATAAAAACGGTATCAATCCGGTATCATTTCGCAAACCAAACCAAAATATTTGGCTTACCTAAGCCATTTATCAAACCTGGGTAATTATTCCCACTCGCCAAATCAAAACTAATCTTAACTGATTTTGCTTTGGTGATTTGGCTCGATTTGATACGGATTGATTTGTATTATCCATATTCCATAGGGTATATCGGCTTGTGCTATCAAAAAGCTATCAAGGTTTTGCTATCAATGATAGAACAATGCTTTTTTGAATTATCTCGCTTGTTATATTATAGCATAGATTATACATTTTTTCAAGGGCTAATTTATAAATTATTAGTTATTTGTATAATGATACGCAGCAAGTGATACAAGCCGCACTTTGATTGTTTGGGCTTGACATTCTTTGTGCGGTGTAGTATAATATTGTTATAGGGAAATTCTTAAATAAATTAAACTTTGGAGGATCAAAAATGTCAAATAATTATCGCTTGATTGATGAAAAAAATTGGGAACGCGCTATGCATTGTATGGTTTTCAAGAACAGTGTTGAGCCTGCTTTTTGTGTTACCTTTGAGGCGGATATTACAAATTTCAAAAGAAAGGTCAAAGAACAGGGGCTGTCATTCACCCTTTCAATGGTTTACGCTGTTTGTAAATGCGCTAATGAGATTGAGGCTTTCAGATACAGATTTCTTGACGGCAAGGTGGTCTTGTTTGACAAAATCGATACGGCATTTACTTATCTTAATGCCGAAACCGAATTGTTTAAGGTTGTAAATGTTCCTATGCTTGATAATATCAAAGACTATGTAGAATTAGCCGCCAAAACCGCACAAGAGCAAAAAGAATATTTTACTGGACCGCTCGGAAATGATGTATTTCAATGTTCTCCAATGCCTTGGGTGACCTATACTCATATTTCTCATACCAATTCCGGAAAAAAGGATAATGCCACTCCCTTGTTTGATTGGGGCAAATACTATGAAAAAGACGGAAAGCTCTTTATCCCTGTCTCTGTACAGGCTCATCATTCATTTGCAGACGGGCTGCATATAGGGTTGTTTGCTCACAAACTGCAAAAGTTTTTCGATGAATTTTAAAATTCAATTTCAGAGAGGTAATGTTATGCGTAAAACTTTGTTATATGTACACGGAAAGGGCGGCAATTCAAAGGAAGCCGAACAGATAAAGCCGTTTTGTGATGACTATGACGTTCACGGAATTGATCTTATTGATTTTACCCCGTGGGGAACAGAAAAACAGATCCAAAATGCTTTTGAAACACTAAAAAGGGAATATGACAGCGTTTCTATTGTTTGCAACAGCATTGGCGCTTATTTTTCTATGTTTGCATTACAAAATGTTTCTGTCGAAAAAGCTTATTTTATTTCACCCATATTGAATATGGAAAAGCTCATTCTTGATATGATGAAGTGGGCTAATGTGACAGAAAAAGAATTACAAGATCAAGGAACGATTGACACGGATTTTGGCGAAACGCTTTCCTGGGAGTATCTGAATTTTGTCAGAGAACATCCTATCCATTGGAAAACGTCCACAGAAATATTGTATGCAGAGTATGACAATATGACCTCACGGGAAACCGTAGACAGTTTTGTGAGTACACATCAGGCAAAACTTACCATTATGCCCAAAGGAGAACATTGGTTTCATACCCCCGAACAGATTGCTTTTTTAGATAAATGGTTAGCAAGTGTTTGTTGACAAAATCCGATTTGCTTAACATATCAATACCGCCACAAATCACACCTCTCAACAAATTAACCTCGCCGTGTACACGGCGAGGTCGTTCGTTTAGGGGAAATTGCGATCAGTCCGGCGCTATCTCATCGTGCCACTCTCTGTCCGTCCGAAATGATAATGAAATGCCCTTGTGATCAAGATAGGCTTTTCGCGCCTGCTCACGTTCCTCTCCGGTGGGCGAGCGTTTGTATTGAGAAAATAACTCCCGCGCAAGCATTTTGTCAAGTTTCGAGTTCAGCTTGCGGCGGATCTCATCGGCAAGCCACCCTCCAGGGAAATCCTTGCTCCAGAAGTAGTCAATGAGATCATCGAAAAGTTCCTTGTCGATCTGAATTTGTTTAGTCATTTTAAATTTACCGTCCTCTCTTAATTTGCGTGACCGGATGTAAAAACTTCTCCAACTTATCCTTTAAGCCGAGATTTTCTATAAACTCGATCACTTTCTTATACCGCTGTTTCCAACTTTCCAATTCTCTCTGCAAAGCTGAAAAAGAATTCCGGAGCGACTGTGCTGCGCGAACATTTTCCCGAAGAGCGTTGTTCTCGGAGGACAGCTTCTCATTTTCTTTTTTCAGTTCTGCGTTTTCTTCAATGAGCTTGTGTTCCTTGCCCTCGTCCGCGATCTGCTTTTTCGCCAGATCGGTCAGCTTCTCATAATCGTCCTCCGCAACCGTTACCTTGCCACCGAAGATCGTCTTGCCTGTTTCGATATGGTCAATGGAATTGATCTTTACAACCTTATGGATACACTCACCAAGGATAGCCTGTTTTTCGGAAAGAGTAGCTTCCGCTTTGGCTTTGATGTTTTCCTTTTCGGAGATTTCGCTATCAAGTCGCTCAATCTCGAAACTTTTCTCTTGGTACTCGGCATCGATTTTATCAATTATCGCCTCGGCTTCCGTAACAGCTTGCTGCCGCCATTCAAGTATCAACTCCTTACTGCCGATCTCGCCGTCAAGCTGCTTAATCTCTTTCTCGCGCTCCTGTTTCTTGAAATCAAGGACAGACAAGTGTTCGTTGTGAGTTCCAAGCTGCTCCCACTCAATTCCGCGCTTTTTCATAACCACGGAAAGCTGCTGCTTCTCAAAATCCGTCCATTGTTTGGCGGGAGTTTCGAGGTTAGTCTTTGCCAAAAATCCTTGCTGTTCCAAAGCCTTGCTCAAAGAGTTTCGAGTAGACAATCCGCGGCTCTGCCCAGTGGCAAACGGAACGAAGTCAACGTGAAGGTGTGGTGTAGCTTCATCGAGATGTATAACAGCATTGAAAACTCTGATGTGCGGATTACGCTCCAAAAATTCAGCGTAGTATTCGCGCAGAATATCTGTTGCAATCTCGGCATCACGACTTCCGCACGGAGTATCGTCCTTGTTGCCAATCTGGAAAATCAGTTCATAGAACGGTTTCTCCTGTTTTCCGTTCTCAATGTGGTCAAGATAATTTTCGATACGGCGGTCTTTTCTTTTCTGCTTAGAATTGTATTCCGCAAGCGCCGCGCCGAACAGATCATCGTAAACATCTTTGAGATTTTCACAGCACAAGATCACATTATCCTTGACGCGCTTTTCGTCCACATTTTTCGCGACAAATTTCCGGTTGTTGTGGGAAATACTTCCCTTGCCAATGCGTATGCTAATGGTCTTTTTCATCGGTTCTCCTTTCTCAAATGGTGGTGATGTGACGGTAACAACGCAAAGTTACTTTTGACACTTCACTCGTTCCTCGTTCGTATCAAAAGTCTTTGCGGCAAAGGGGCGTTAGCACCCCCTCTGCACTCTCCCGCTCTGCACCTGTGCTTAATCAAACAGCCCACAGTCGGAACACTGATTATCTTCATAGAGTTCCCAGAAGGTCATCGGCGGTTTCCGAGCCGTCCGCTTCTTTGTGCGTGTG
This sequence comes from Oscillospiraceae bacterium, assembly GCA_014799395.1. Taxonomy (GTDB): domain Bacteria; phylum Bacillota; class Clostridia; order Oscillospirales; family Ruminococcaceae; genus CAG-115. Next base: position 16,285 of record JAAVID010000071.1, read on the forward strand.
AGAAGATATGCTGCTCCTGCCGCGAACGAGATCGCCGCTACCGTGAAAATAATTTGTTTCATAGTAAAACCTCACTTTCAAGATTGAAAAAATATATAATAGAACTGCCAAAAATGATGTACAAGGTGTACGAAGCCTGTCAAGCCGCTTCACAAGACGGATTTTTCTTTTTTCAATAGTGTACAATGGATGTACGAGTTTGTACATCTCCGTACATCACTGTACGCCTCAAAAATGCCTGTCACCCCCTCTTGTAATGCGGAATGTACACCCCGTACACCTTTTTTCAAGTTCTGATAAAAAATCTCTCAAAGCCCCGATCTTACCGCATAAATGTTGCTGTTTCATACATCGTTACAACAAAAAGCGGTTGCTTTTTTGTCGTGAATGTGGTATAATATGTATTATAGAAAGAAATATGAGGAGCATTTTATGGAATTCAAACTAAATGATTATCACCGAAATATCACAGATGAAGAATTGCTGAAAGACATTTTACGAGTTGCCAGTTCTTTGGGGAAAAACACCATTTCAAAAACAGAGTATGTAAAAAAGGGCGGAAAGTATCATTCTTCAACTATAGAGAAACGATTTGATGGGTGGTTAAATGCTCTAAGGAAGTGTGGTTTATCTCCAAGCAAAAACCAAATGCATTATGGCTCTGCAAATAATGCATGTATAACCACACAAGAATTGATAAGTGACTTACTTAGAGTATCTGAAAAAATAGAAAAGAAAACTTTTTCTACCGGAGAATATAGCAAAAATGGAACATATTCGGTTAGTTCATACTTGAAGAAGTTTACAACGTGGAACAATGCCTTGAAAATCTCCGGTTTAGAACCTTTTGATCACCCATTAGGCGGCAATACCAAAGTAAGCGAATATGCTTGCCTTGAGGAAATTGAGCGCATTTGGATAGCACTTGGCAGACAGCCTACAACAACGGATATAAAAAATGGTATTAGTAAATACTCGCTTCATACATATGAGCGGCGCTTTGGCTCGTGGAGAAAAGCACTTGAATTTTTTGTAGAATATATGAACGGAGAACAAGAGGTTGAAAAATCCGATGATTCAGATGATATACAACTTCCAGCTGAAACAACCACCAAAAGCGTTGATAATGTATTAGTTCACAAAACAAAACGAGATATAAATTTGCGATTGCGCTTTACAGTTATGAAACGTGATAATTTCAAATGTTGTATGTGTGGGAGATCGCCCGCGACTACATTAGGATTGGAATTGCAAATCGATCATATTATTCCTTGGTCTAAAGGCGGCGAAACTGCTATTGACAATTTACAGACATTATGCAGTGACTGTAATTTGGGGAAAAGTAATCTGTCCGAAAATGATCAAATGTGACTGCTCCTTATAGCCTATTGCCGTAGGCTCATAAGGAGCGGTCTTTTCATTTAATGTCATTTAGTCACCCCCATTTATGCCATCAAGGGTTGTGTTGATCAACCCTATCAGGTCGATCAAATCGCCGTCAACCTTGCCACCATTTTCAATTCTTTTCAGTTCTGCCAACACTTCACCGAGCTTGTCTTTAAGAGCCTTGTAGACCCTCGTATTCGGCTGAACGACAACCTCACGGTTTGTGACCTTGTTGATAATATAATCCTGCTTGGTAAGCCCCGACAGCTTGACTGCCGCGTTCAGCAGCGCGTTTTCTTCCTCGGAACAGCGGAAAGAAATTATCTTACCGCGAAACCGACCTTTTCCGTCATAAACTTTTGCCGACATTTTAAATCTCTCCTTTCTCAATCTTCAAACGCTCGATATCGAGCTTGTCCGCCATTTCCGTCTGCTTGCTCGGAAACAAATGCGCGTAGCGATAAGTAATGTCAATGCTTTCGTGCCCTACCCTGTCCGCGATCGCGAGCGCCGAAAATCCCATTTCGATCAGAAGGCTCACAGCGCTATGCCGAATATCATGAATTCTTATCGTTTTTACTCCGGCAGCCTTTGAACCGCGCTCCATTTCGTGCTTCAAATAGTGCTTGGTAATGGGGAATATCCGCGCATTATCAGCTTTGCTGTAAAACATATCGAGGTATTCCCGCATTTCATCGCACAAAATCTGCGGCATTGTGATCGTGCGGTTGCTTTTCTTGGTTTTCGGTGAGGTTATCACGTCCTTGCCCTTAAGCCGCTGATATGATTTGTTGATCGTTACCGTTTTCGCTTTGAAATCAAAGTCTTTTGCGGTGAGCGCAAGCAGCTCGCCCTCGCGAATTCCGCACCAATAGAGCATTTCAAAAGCATAAAACGACATTGGCTTATCCATTACCGCCTCGGCAAATTTCTGATACTCTTCCAACGTCCAGAACAGCATTTCCTTGTGTTCCTCTTTGCCCATATTCCCGGCTCTGGCGGCGGGGTTGCTTGTTAAACTGTAATACTTGATCGCGTGATTGAACATCGCGCTCAATTGATTATGTATGGTTTTAAGGTAGGTTTGCGAGTACGATCTTCCGCGCTTGTCTCTAAGCCGCCGGATCGTGTTCTGCCATTCGATAACATCTTTCGGTGTGATCTCGCTCAGCTTGCGCTTTGCAAAATAAGGGAGAATTTTGTCCTTGATAACGCTCTCCTTGCTAAGCCAAGTATTCAGCTTCAAGCGCGGCTTCACATCATTCTCGTACATTTTGTAGAAGCTCTCGAACGTCATATTCGGATCGGATTTTTTCTGCATAAGGAACTCACGTTCCCATTCCAGAGCCTCGTGTTTGGTATCAAAGCCGCGTTTCAGCTTCTGCTGCCGTTCTCCTTGCCAATCGGTGTAACGGAACTGAACGTACCAAGTTCCGTTCTTCTTGTCCTTAAATGCTGCCATAGATCAGTCCTCCTTTTTAGCTTCGTCAGTCTTTGTGCAGTAAAATTTTTCGTGGAAGAATTTCCTGTCGATGCGCCCGGCGATAGTTATGCACCCCGTCTGCTCCAGCTCCTTGTTGAGCTTGCGAATGAGCTTGTAAGCATAAGGCACGGACACTCCCATTTCTTCCGCAACTTCCTCGACCCGCATAAACATTGTGTTTGACATAGATTTTTACCTCCTTTTTGTATGTGTTGTTATGAAACAACCTAACTGTATTTGCTATGGTAGTTTATATTCTACCATATAATTTTTGATTTGTCAAGTACTTTTTGAAAATTTTTTAACTTTTTTATTTAAAATCCACTTGACAAACCTAAGCCTATATGCTATACTTATATAAAAGGAGTTGAATTGTATGGCAATAGGCGAAAGAATACGATTTATACGCAATCTTCGGGCAATGACCCAAAAATGGCTCGGTGTGGCGGTCGGTTTTCCCGAAAAGACCGCAGATATCCGTATGGCGCAGTATGAAAGCGGCTCACGTTCTCCCAAAGAGGACTTGATCGAGAAACTAGCCGAGGTTCTGGACGTGTCACCGTCCGCTCTCACCGTTCCGGATATCGAAAGCTACGTCGGGATAATGCACACGCTGTTTACCTTGGAAGATCTCTACGGCTTGAAGATCGACGAGGTTGACGGAGAGCCTGTCATTCGTCTGAACAAGAGCGCACCCGAATATTCCAAAATGGTTGAGATGTTCCTAGCGTGGCAAAAGCAAGCGCAAATGTGGCGTGACGGCGAGATAACCAAGCAGGATTATGATCAATGGAGGTACAAATACCCCGAACTTGACAAATCCAACAAGCGGCGGCATAAGATGACCCCCTCGTCCAAGCTGAATGACGCGCTCACGGACGAGCTGATGAAAGAACGCGGCAAGCGCAAGAAATAAGAAAAGGCATTACCGACTGCAAAAGTCGATAATGCCTTTTTATTATGGATATACTCGCAAGCCACCTGTCACACTTACAACAAACGCAAGGTACAAGGTGCTATCAATCTGCTATCATTTCGGGGATTTTGCCCTCACAAATGGCTTAGGTAAGCCAAATTTTTGTAATTTTACTTATTCCCACTCAATAGTAGCCGGCGGCTTAGAAGTAACATCATAAACAACGCGGTTAATATTCTTAACCTCATTAACGATCCGCACGGACACCTTTTCAAGCACATCATAAGGAATGCGCGAGAAGTCGGCGGTCATAAAGTCGGATGTGGTGACCCCGCGGAGGGCGAGGGTGTAGTCGTAAGTCCTTCCGTCGCCCATTACGCCGACGGAGCGCATATTCGTGAGCACCGCGAAATACTGATTTATTGAGCGGTCAAGTCCCGCGTTTGATATTTCCTCGCGGAAAATCGCGTCCGCGTCCTGTAAAGTCGCGACCTTTTCGGGAGTAATATCTCCGATAATGCGGATCGCCAGTCCGGGACCCGGAAACGGCTGACGCCATACGAGCTTTTCGTCAAGACCAAGGGTGGTGCCGAGCTCGCGAACCTCGTCCTTAAACAGCAGACGAAGCGGCTCGATTATCTCCTTGAAGTCAACATAATCGGGAAGCCCGCCGACGTTGTGGTGCGATTTGATAACGGCAGCGTCGCCGAGACCCGACTCGATAACATCGGGGTAGATCGTTCCCTGAACGAGATAGTCCACCTTGCCGATCTTCTTTGCCTCTTCCTCAAATACGCGGATAAATTCCTCGCCGATTATCTTACGTTTACGCTCGGGCTCGTCAATGCCCGCGAGCTTGCCGAGAAAACGCTCTCCCGCGTTCACGCGCACAAAATTCACGCCGCTGTCCGCAAATGCCGCCTCGACCTCGTCGCCCTCGTTCTTGCGCATCAAACCGTGATCGACGAAAATGCAGGTGAGCTGACTGCCGATAGCCTTAGCCAGCAGCTTGCACGCAACGGAGCTGTCCACGCCGCCCGACAGAGCCAGCAGCGCCTTTCCGTCTCCGACCTTTTCGCGTATCTCGCGAATTGCGGTCTGCGCGTATTCCTCCATTGTCCAGTCGCCCGCACAGCCGCAGACCTTGTACAGAAAGTTGCCGAGCATTTCAAAGCCCTGCTCCGTATGGTTGACCTCGGGGTGGAACTGCGTGCCGTAAAATTTCTTCTCGGGATTTTCGATAGCGCCATACGGACACTTTGCGCTGTGCCCTATCGCTCTGAAGCCATCGGGGAGCTTTTCTATGTAGTCGTTGTGGCTCATCCAGACGATCGACTTCTCATTAAGTCCGCTTAATAACGGAGAGCTTACGTCAAACTCGCACTCGGTGCGCCCGAACTCCGCGGCGGAGTTTTCATCAGCCGCGCCGATCGTTCCGTCAAGGCCGTACACCAGGAACTGCGCGCCGTAGCAAATGCCCAGAATAGGCACGCCCAGCTCAAATATTTCCCTGCCCATACGAGGAGAATTGTCCAGATATACCGAATTCGGACCGCCCGTAAATATGATACCCTTGGGATTTTTCGCGCGTATTTCCTCTATCGGAGTTTTGTAGGATATTACCTCGCAGTATATCTTATGCTCGCGGACGCGCCGCGCAATGAGCTGATTATACTGCCCTCCGAAGTCGATTACCAATACCAATTCATGTGCCATAAGTTTTTATCCTTTCTTTTCTCCTTTTCCGCTCCGTCATTATCATAACACAGCAAACGGAAAAAATCAATAACCCGTTTTTACAGCCGGAGAGATTTTTTCAACCCGCGGTTGCCCCGGATCATACGCGCATATCCAGCATAGAAAGCGTTATCCCCGCGGGACCGAACCGTCTGAAAAAGTCGTTCAGCCGTTCCTTTGTCTCGGGAGTTTCCGCTATTCTGTCCGCATACGACAGCATCTGATACATCATAAAAAACATCGCTCTCACCGCTATGTCCTCGCCCGACTTGAAGTATTCGCCAAACTCGCCCGCGGCGTTTCTCAGCTCCGTTATCCTCGGCATAAGCACCTTCGGGACCTTAGCCTCGTCCGCCGTTATCTCGGCAAACGCTCTCGCGGAGCTTAACAGCTTGTCCTTGAGCTCCGTTTCTATCTGCTCCATAGACAGCCGCCCGTCCTCGATAAGCTCGCGCAGGTTGCGGCTCGCCTTAATGTAGATGTCGCCCCAGATAGGCTCTACGGTCAGCTTGCCGTCGTCGGTGGTCTCTTCCGGGGGAGCGGAGATCTCGCTTATCGTCTTAAGGTCAGTCACGATGTCCGACAATTCCTCGGAAGCCAAAGAATTATCCTCCTCGGAAACCTTCTCGTCCGTACCGTTTATCTCGTTCAACGACTCGGCAAGGAACGACAGCGTTTCCTCGCGAGACATATTCTGTATCTGCGTCATGGCGTCGCTGTCGGAATCGTTTTCCTCGGTCTTATCCGCAAACCCCAGCCATTCGGGCTTCGGCGACGGGTCGTTGTTTTCGCCGCGCGAATACAGCACCACTATCTCCGACGTTTCGTCGTCAACGGCTTCGGAAGTCTCCGCGTTTTCAATGTTTTCTCCAACGCTTTCAATGCTTTCGACATTTTCGGTATTCTCAACGCTTTCGACATTCTCCTCGTTATCCGTACTTTCAACCGGCTCGGAATTTATTTCCTCCTCAGCCGTCGGCACGGTTATCACGGGAGTTTCCTCCGGAATGACCGTTCTTTTCGTGTAAAAGCTCCCGCTTATCCAGTTGATCTTCTCCTCGGGTATCGGCATGGGAGCATAGTCCTCGGGAACCGTCACGAGCTTTTCACTCGGTACCTCGATAGCCGTTTCCCGAATAACGGGCTCGCCCTCGAGAACAAATTCTTCCTCCGTGACATTGATCTCATCAGCTGCCTCGTCAACGACCTCGGCAGCGGGAGTTTTTTCCTTTTCGGGAGGCGCGGGCATATCCGAATACGGAGCCCTTTCCTCCCTGAGCGTGCTCTGCGCAAGCCGTTCGGCGATTATTTTTGCGTATTCCTCCGCCTGCGCCCTGTGCTCGAGAGCCTTTTCGCTCTCAACGGAAAGCTCCTCGATAAAGTGCTTGAGCTCGGATTTATCGAGCGAATAGTCGCTTATCCTGACCTCGCCGTCCTCGCAGATCATCAGAAGCTCGTCGGCGTAAAAGTCCTCAAAGCTGCTGATTATCTGAATGTCCTTTATGCCCGAATAAGCGACCTCGCGCGGCTCGCTCCTGCCGAGACAAATTATCATAGCGTCCCTCTTGAACGCGATACCGCGAGTGCCGTTGCGCGCCTGCGAGGTGTCAATAAAGCACAGCACACCGCCGCCGCGAACAAATCTGCAAAATCCCGAGGACTCGTAGTTCGCGCTTATTCTAAGGCACTGCGCTTCAATATTATCCCGCGTCATATATCCCCCTTATCGGAAAGTAATTTCTGCTTTATATCCCATAGCTTTTGCGACAGGTCAACATAATAGGTGTGCGGATTTTCAAATCTGAGCACCGACTCCCAAAGCGTTCCGAGCTGCTGTGCGCAGTATTCTCTGATCTCCCCGATAGACGGCTGCGTGTACACGCGTTTTCCGTTCAGGAACACGGGAACCTGCAATTCCTTTGCCGTAAAATCGGTGAACGTCTTGCGCTTCCAGGTAAAGTCGGGATCGAACAGCTCCAGCGGTTTGGTCTCGTCCGGCTTTTCGTCGTGAACGCATAACAGATCGGCAGCCGCCTTTCCCGTCTTGTTGTCGAAAATCCTGTACAGCTTTTTGTAGTGCGGATTTGTTATCTTCACCACGTTTTCGCTTATCTTGATCTTCGGCGTGATAACTCCGTCCTCCTCGGTCGCGCAGAGCTTGTAAACTCCGCCGAATACAGGCTCGGAGCTTGCGGTGATAAGCCGCTCGCCCACGCCGAACAGGTCTATTTTCGCGCCCTGCCGTATAAGGTCGGTGATTATGTGCTCGTCAAGCGAATTCGAGGCGACTATCTTGCAGTCGGGATAACCCGCCGCGTCCAGCATTTTCCGCGCCTCTATCGACAAATACGCAATGTCTCCCGAGTCGAGACGTATTCCCACGGGTCTCGCTCCGAGCGGCTTCAATACGTTATCGAACGCCTTTATCGCGTTCGGAACGCCCGATTTGAGCACGTTGTAGGTATCCACGAGCAGCACCGCGCCGTTCGGGTAAACGCGGCAGTACTCCTCGAACGCTTCAAGCTCCGAATCGAACATCTGCACCCAGCTATGCGCCATAGTTCCCGTCGCGGGGACCTTGTACAGCTCGTCCGCGATAACGCACGCCGTACCCGTACAGCCGCCGATATACGCGGCTCTCGCGCCGAGAATAGCGCCCGCCGTGCCCTGCGCTCTCCGCGAACCGAACTCCGAAATACCTCTCCCCTGCGCCGCTCTTACGATACGGGAAGCCTTAGTCGCGATAAGCGATTGATGGTTCACCAAAAGCAGAAGCATTGTCTCCACAAGCTGCGCCTGAATGGACGGCGCGCGCACCGTGATAAGCGGCTCGTTCGGAAAAACGGGAGTTCCCTCGGGTATCGCGAAAATATCGCCCTCGAACTTAAATCCGCGCAGATATTCCAGAAACTCCTCCGAGAATATCCCCTTAGAGCGCAGATAATCAATGTCCTCGCCCGTAAAACGCAGATTTTCAATATACTCGATCACCTGCTCCAGCCCCGCGCATATCGCGTAACCGCCTTTATCGGGAACGCGGCGGAAGAACAGATCGAAATACGCCGTGCGCCCCGCGTGCTTGGTCTTGAAGTAGCCGTTGCCCATGGTGAGCTGATAGAAGTCGCATAGCATTGTGTAATTTTGTTCGTTCATAATCATTTCTTCCTTTCGGGAAATTATTTATCGAAAATGCAAGCCGACGCTGTTATTGCGATAACAACCGCTTGAAGAAGTATTCCGAATATCGTGCAAACAATGATGAAAACGCGCCCTTTCGGAATAACCAAAAAATTATCGGTATCGTTTGGGTCGACAAGCACCTTGAATTTTTCGCCCGCGCGCGTCCAACCTCGGAATATCGTGAAGTTGTACAGCTTTTTAATAAACACCCTGCCGTCAAGCTCGAAACGTATGGTGCTTATGTGCATTCTGCCTCTTTTATCGTTTTCTACCTCGATTTTTGCCAATAACACCTCCGCATCAACGTTCACTCCCGACCTTTTCAATTTTGGTAAGCGAAACATAGTATAGACGGGAGCAGGCAAAAGCAAACAAGAAAATACTGCAAGCGACATAACGGCAATATATGCCACCCCGGAAAAATCAAGCGGCGTAAACAAATCAAGGAAGAATAACAGAGCGATCTCGCCGATATGTGCCGCAATACCGTACCACTGCAAGTTGCGGTAATTACAATGCATAACTACCTCCTTTTATCCCACACTCCGTATAAACAACATCGGTAAAAAATCTTCATTCAAGGAATAACAGACATATAGATCAATAACTGTATCTCCAACAGCAAGCCTATCACCGCGAAAGTGACCGCGTTGGCTTGTCCCGCGGGCATTATCACATAATCATCGGGGTAACTCTCGTTATACAGTACCTTGCACTGTTCGCCCGATTTTGTCGACATAAACAAAACCGTTCCGGCAAAGGTCTTTTCGATCTGTTTTCCGTTTTTGTCAATAAACGTCAAAGTCGTTAAGCGCACGCTGCCGTTTCTGAACGGCAAAGCGTCGCTTGCCGATATTATCCCCGAAAACGGCTCGTTGACGTTAAGCCGCTTCCAATTTACGGCAAGCCATATCGGTCTTGGAAATAACGCCGCCAACATTATAATAAAACATACAAGCGGCAGTTTGTATGGCATTTCAAAATTCGCAAACCATTCCAGTACCTTAAACAGAATTCCCAAAAGCCAGCCTGTCACAACAAGCACAACTTCCCATACTGTGAAAGCTCCTCTTACCATAAGACCACCTCCGTGCCGCCGCATTGTCAGCAAAACACTATCAGACCTATTATAGTAACGCACTCAATAAGCACGCCCGCCACCGCCGAGATGACCGCCTGCTTGAACGCCTGCGGCACGAAAATAAGCGCGTCCATATACTCTTTCGCAAACATAATATCGTTTTGGTCGCATACCTTGAACATTGTCGGAAAAATAAATTCCAATGTTTTATGATACGTTTTTCCGTCCTTTGAGAAAAACTCGATATAGATACAATGTCTTGTACCTTTGCCTCGCCCGGTGGTATAGCTTTTTCGCACAAATGCCGTTGTGCGTTCCCAAGTGCGTATCTCTTTCCAATTACCCAGAAGCCAGACAGGTTTCGCGAAAAGTGCCAACGCCGCCACTGCAACCGCTATCAAGAATAGTTTATCATCAAATGACCTTGTAAAGTGCCCGGCTTCCAAATCATGATAAAACATGGAGAACAGAGCTATAACGAAACCAAATCCCAAAGCGACCCCTTCCCAAGTCCTGAAAGTACCGTCCGTCATTTTGCGCTCCTTAAATAACGTCTATCTGCACGCTCTTCATAACCTCCAGCGCCGCCTTATGCTTTTCGTTATCGAACGACGCGCAAGCCGAGCTGTCAACAACGATACGGCTCTCGGGGAGCGCGGCTTTCGCGATAACGGCGTTGGAGACAACGCAAATATCCGTCACCAGTCCGCAGAACTCGACCTCGGTATACTTCTTCCCCGCGAGAAATTCCGCAAGCTCCAACGAACCGAACGTGCCCTTTTCAATGACAATATCGTCATTGTAAAGGCAGTCCGCGACCTTTCCGTAGAGCTTATGCCCCTCCGTTCCCTTAACGCAGTGCTTGACGGGGAGCTTCCTGCCCTCGGCGGTCTCGAGATAATCCTCGCCGTGAGTATCCAACGTAAAAATTATCCGTCCGCCGCTTTTGCGGTATTGCTCTATCTTCCCGACGATTATCGGCTCCAACAGCTCCGCGCCCGCAAATCCGAGCGAGCCGTTCACAAAATCATTCTGATAATCCACAACAACAAGAGCTTTCATAGCGATCCTCCGAGCTTATTTTCTCTTTCTCTTGAAATTCTTTTCCCAGTTTTCAATTATCTTGGTCTGACTGCGCTCCAGCGCCAGCGAATTCGGCGGTACCTCGCTCGTTATGGTCGAGCCCGCGGCGGTAGTCGCGTTTTCGCCTATCTTGACGGGAGCGATAAGGTTGGTGTTGCAGCCGATGAACGCGTTTGCGCCGATCTCGGTGCGGAACTTGTTCACGCCGTCATAGTTCGCGGTAACGCAGCCGCAGCCGAAATTAACGCCGCGTCCGACGTCGCTGTCGCCGACGTATGTAAGGTGCGATATAGCCGTGTTCTCGCCGATGTCGCTGTTCTTGACCTCCACGAAATCGCCTATCTTCACGCCCCTGCGGATTATCGTGCCGGGACGCAGCTGCGCGAACGGACCTATCCTTACATTGTCCTCGACAGTCGTCGAATAAGCCTGTACATTATTTAATATAACATTATCGCCGACAGTGCAGTCCTCTATATGGGAATTCGCGCCGATAGTGCAGTTTTTGCCGATAACGGTCTTTCCGAGTATCATAGTGTTCGGCAGAACCGTGGTGTCACAACCTATCTTAACGTCCGCGCCGATAATAATGCCGTCAGTTGAAATAAAGCTGACTCCCTCGTCAAGCAGCCTGTTTATAACGCGGATACGCGCTTTTTCGTTTAATTCCATAAGGCTTTGCCGAGTGTTCGCGCCGAGGACTATATCGGGATTTGCGCTCTTGTAAGCCTGCGCTCCGCCGATTATCTCCACGCAGTCGGTGAGATAGAACTCGCCCGAGGCGTTCTCGTCGGTGAGACGGGGCAGCGCCCTCAGCAGCGCGTCCGAATTGAACCAGTACGCGCCCGAATTGACCTCGCATATTTCCGCCTCCTCGGGGGAACAATCCTTTTGTTCGCGGATAGCGGTGAATCTCCCGTTTTCGTCGCGGATAATCCTGCCGTAGCCCGTCGGATCGGCGATCTCGGCGGTGATGACGGTAACGGCGGCTTTTTGCTCCTTATGCATTGCCAGCGATTTTTCCAGCGTTTCCTCGTCGATAAACGGCGCGTCGCCGTTCAGCACGCAGATATATTCGGCAGCCTCGATAAACTCCTGCGCCTGCTTTACCGCGTCGCCCGTGCCTTTCTGCTCGGGCTGAAAATAGGTGTAGATTATCTTACCGCGCTTGTTGACGTACTCCTCGGTAAGCTCCTTTTTGTAGCCCGTGATGACCGCGGTCTCGTCAAAACCGAACTTCTCCGCCGTATCCATTACCCAGCCGAGCATCGGCTTTTTAAGAACCTCGCAAAGCACCTTGGGGCGCTCGGACTTCATTCTCTTGCCCGCGCCGCCCGCCAGAATTATACAACCGGTTGTCATAGCAAATACCTCACATTCCAAAGGATAATTATGAATTTACTGTTATATTATTTCCTCCGCAAGCTCTTTGTAAAGCTATATTTTACGGAGAAATATATTTATCTCAAAAAAGGCGTTATTCTGCGCCGTTTAAGCGTAATACCTCTCGACCGCGTAGTCCGCGTGACCTCCGAGCGCTCGCTCATTATGCGGATATTCGGCGCGAAAAAGATGATCGTTTTCACCGTCAGCGGAAATGTGACGTTTTATCTGCGGAAAAGCGAAGATCTGCCGTTTCTCCCCGAAATACGCTCCGTTCCGGTAAGACCGCGCTTTTCGGAGGTGATATTCGGCGCGTTCGCCGATACCCGCGCGCTCGGCGGAATGGCGCTCCTCGCCGCGTTCCTGCGGAGAATAAGCGCGATTTTCGGCGGTGAATACTTCGACCGCGTGATGTACGCCCTCTCCGAGACCGCCGAAACGCTGTCGGACGCGCTTTCGCTGCTGCACATCGCCGTGCCGGGAATAGCCGCCCTGCTCGCCGTGTTCGTACTGGCGGCGTGGTCGCTGGCGTTCGCGAGAAAGCTCCTGCGGCTCGCGAACCTCCGCGCCGCGCGGCACGGCAGCCTATTGCGCGTTCAAAGCGGCGTAATAACATTATATGACCATACGCTTGTACTCAATTCCGCGGCGGTAACGGTAAGCCCGCTCTCGGCAATATTAGCCAAACGCGCCCCCGTCTATCTGCGCGGCGTGATGATACACCCCGCCGCCCGCCGAGCCAAGTCCGCGAAAATGATCCGCGCCCTCTGCGGTATTCCCGTTGACGGCGCTCCGAAACTTAAACCGCCGCGCTCGTCATTTTTAGGCTTCTGCGCCGCGCCGTTATGGTGGACGGTCGGCTTTGCGGCAATGCTCGCTCTCGTGTATATTTCGGACGGTCTGCGCTATGCAATGCTCTTAAAAACAGCATTGTACAGCGGACTGATGATAAGCCTTTACGCCGTCGCGGTAAGTCTTGTCTGCATGAGCCGCTCGGGATTGACCGTCGGAGAACGCACCGTAAAGCTGTCCATGCGGCGCGGACTGCGCCTGTACGCGTACTCCGTTCCCAAAGTAACGCTCGCCGAGGAGACCATTTCGCAAAGCGTTTTTCAGCGCCGTTCGGGACTGTGCCATTTTCGCTTGGCGACAGCCGAACGCTCTCGGCTCACCGCGCGGCAGCTTATCAAAAGCGAAATTCCGCGCTGTACTCCGTTTTGATTGCTTTTTCTCCCGAGACCGCCCAATTGATAACCTCCGCGACAAACCGCGGAGTAACGCTCTTGGGAAGCTCGAACGGCATAATATAACGCTCCCAACAGCCGCTCGTCTGTTTGCCTTGGAACTCGCGCCCTTTGCTCACGGCATACGGCGTCGGAGCGTTCAGCGGTATCGTAAGGATAAGCCGCTTGTCCTCGGAAATGATATGCAGAAACGGCGTACCCCAATCGTTTGACGAAACGCGCTCCCAATAATCGCGGTCGTTTTCTCCCGAAAGAACATACCGGACGTAATTCCTACTCAGAACGGAGATTTTTCTGCGCCCCTTAGCCCTAACCATTATGCCCCCGATTTCGTAAGCACGGAGACCGTTTTCACGCCATGCATTTTCAGCGCGTCGACCACGTTATGGTCGATTATCTCCCCGGGGAATATCAGCGGCACTCCGGGAGGACACGGCGCTCTCAGCGCTCCGCAGACCTCGCCGGTTGCGTGTTCAATGGAAACCGTCCTCTGCGGCTTGAACATAGCCTCCCACATAGGCATATCGACGGCGGGCTGTATCGGAGGATACTTCACAAGCGGCTGCGGCGTGCCCATAGGCACGAACATTACCGCCATTTCCGCGCGCTCGCAGTCCTCCATTGAAGTGACCGCCGAGAACATCAGCACGACATAATTCTCGTCCGCCATTTCGCACTCCACGCCGTTCGAGCGGAGCGCGCGGGCGAAATCAAAGCCGCTCATTCCGCATTCCCTCGCGTTAATGGTAACGCGCAGCGGATCGCTCTTTTTCATCGGTATCCCATAGCGTTCGAGGTTTTCCTTGAGCATAGCCACCGCCTCGCAGGCGTTGTTTACCATCTGAACGTTCTCCGCTATCATAGCGTTAAAGCGGTCAAGGCTCTCCAGTATCAGATACGACGGGCTTGACGAGCCGAACATCGCCATCATTTCCTTTGCGCGCGAAGAGTCGATACCGTCCGTAAAATGCAGATACGCGCCGCCCGTTATAACGGGGAGCGTCTTGTGCGCCGATTCCGCGCTGATAAGCGGAAAACCGAGGTCCATAGGGTGCATATAGTCCGTACCGAATATGTTCTTGTCCACAAACTTTAAGTACGCGCCGTGAGCGTTGTCGATAAGCACGGGCATTTTCGGGTTGACGAACTTCCACGAGCCGCCGTAATAGTCGATATTCGTGATGAACAGAGCGTCCGCGCCGCTCACCGCCTCGGCATCGTATGTAACGTCCGCGGTCATATACTCCTTCGGATACAGCCATTTTACGTTCATTTTCAGCATAGCCGCCGCCGAAGCAAGCGCCCTGTGCGAATACCGCGAAGCCGCAATGGTCTTGCACCCCTGCGATCTCAGCACCGCCAGACCCGCTTGAATGGCGAGCGTGCTTCCGCCGCAGGAATAGCAGGTCTTTTTCGCGCCGAAAACGCTCGCGGCAAGAGTCTCGCTCGTTCCGATTATCCCTCCCGAGAGATCGGAATGATAAAGACTGTCCGCGCCCGACACCTCGGTAATGTCGTGCGGGAATTCGCCCTTGTGACCGGGCATATGCAGCCGCAGTTTGTTTTCCGTGGTATATCGTTCCAAAAAGTTGCAAATCGGTGTATTCATATCTTCGCTCCCATAAAATAATCCGTCGCTCCGTCTTGCCCGAATATCAGGTCGAGCTGTCCGCCGGATCGTCGATCCTCAGCGCGTCATAGTCTATCTTGTACGCGTATTCCGTATTCCATTCCGACATTTTCTTGTTGAATTCGGTGCTTTTCATCTGCTCGTAAATATAATCGGTAAACGATTTTTTCTGCTCGTCGCTGACCTTTGCGTCGTCGGCGTATATCATAATGTGTACGCCGTAATCGGTAACGCAGACCGTTCTGTCGCCTATCTTCTCGGGAACGAACGCCGCCTCCTGAAACTCCTCCATATAGGCTACCCCGTTCGGAATTACGACATATCCGTCGGGATACATCGACGAAGCCGCGGCGTCGTTTGAGTACTCGAGTACCAGTTTCTGGAAATCCTCGCCGTCGTCGAGCTTTTTCTGTACCTCGTCGACCTTGTCCTGGAGCTCGGCGGCTTTTTCCGCGCGAATTTTATCCGCCGCTTCGTCATCGCCCTTCTGACGGTTTGCGGTTATGTCGTCCTGCGTTTCCTCGTCAAAGCCGAGCAGGATATGCTTTATCATACGCGCGCCCTCGGGCACCCAGACGGAAGTAAATCCGCCCTGCTCGTACTCCGAAAGGCTGTCGTTGTACAGCTGCTTGACCTGCTCCTCATAACCGAGGAACGACTCCTCCGCGGCGGAATACTCAACGCTCTTTCCGACCTCGGCGATGAGCTTCTGCGTTACTGCCGAGCTTATCTGCCACTTGAGCAGGTCGTCCCTGGTCATATTGCAGCCCGCAAGGTATTCGTCGAACTCCTTGCTCCCGCGCTCGCGCTTTTGCTCGTCGGTTATCGTCTCGGGGTCCGCGGTGCCGTAGTCCGCGTCCTCGCCGAACGCCTCTATCTGCTCCTCAATGTGGCTGTTGTAGTCCTCCTCGACGGCGTTCATTTCCTCCTCCGTCAGCGTAGATATGCCAAGCTCGGCAGCCTTTTTCATAATGATACGTTCATTTATAAGGTATGTGATGATCGTATTGCGGTCGCTCTTACAGCTTTCGGCAACGCTTTCGGCGGTATCGTCCTCTATGCCCTCGCCCTTGAGCACATAAGTGTATTCTTTTTTGAAGTCCTCGTAGGTTATCTTCATGCTGTCGTCGCCGCCGTTGGTCGGTTCGGCGATAACAGCCTCGGGTTTCGGCTCGGTCTTGGTACCGAATTTCATCGAACAGCCGCCAAGCGAACCCGCCAGCAGAAGCGCGGTACCCGCGCATAATATTTTGTTGAATTTCATTTTAATGTCCTTTCAATCTAAATGCGGTCACATTTCAATACTTTTCGACATATCAAAAGATAATATAACAATTTGAAATATAATTTTTGCCAAGAAAAGAACCGCTCACTTCATTATAACACAAATCTAAAAAAAAATAAAGATAAAGTACGAAATATTTCAAAAAAGTAATGATTTTTTTTTTGAAATGTGTTATAATGGAATAGACGTAATTCTTAGGGGGTAAAAAACCTCGTTTTTCAATACATTTTGTAGAATTATGCAGAAAATCAACGGGAGGTTATTTAAATATGACTTCAAAATGGTTAAAACGGGCGGCTGTACTGCTTGCCCTGTGTATGACGTTAGGACTTGCGGGCTGTAACAAAGAGGGCGAGGAAAGCTCGTCCGATTCGTCGGAGGCGACTGCGGAGGTAGAGGAGAATGTGCGCAAGGTCGGGTATATTTTCCACGACAGCGCGGACAAGAACGGCTTTTCGGGGCAGATGAGCTTCCAGCGCTTCAAAGCCTCAAACCGCAGCAGTATGGATACCTGCTATATAGACAATGTCACCATCACCGACTTCGAGAAGGCTGTAAAGGCGCTAGTTTCGGACGGCGGCTGCACGGAGATAGTATCGGGAAGCCCGATCTTCGCCAACATGCTGGGTTCGGTATCCGATAAATATATGAACATAAACTTTATAAGCTACGGCGCGACGAGCAGTCCCGCTAACGTAAGCGCGTACACCGAAGCGCCGTATCAGGGCTCCTTTGTCGCGGGTATGGTCGCGGCGTTCAATTCCGAGAACGAGAAGATCGGCGTCGTCGCCGACACCGATATGCTCTGCTCCACCGCCGTGACAAACGCCGCGGCGCGCGGAATGCAGCTGGTATACGAGGACGCGTCGCTGTACGTGGCGACCGCTACCCGCGACGCGGAGATCGAGGAAGCCATAGACGCGCTTCTTAACAGCGGCTGCGACGTTATCATCTGCTACACCGAGTCGCCGCGCTCCGTTGAATACTGCGAGCAAAAAGGCGTAAAATATATCGGAAGTCTTGATTACAAGGGCGAGGAATCGAATTATCCGAATATGCTGATGTACTTTTGCAGCCGCCGCGACAGCTACTTCCTCGCGCAGTTCAAGCAGATGCAGCTTAACACTTGGACGCCCGAAAGCTATTTCGGAACTATGAGCAACGGTATAATCGCGGTCTCCGCGGCGCTCGGCGCGGCAAAGCCCGAAACTCAGCAGCTTATCGACGCGCTCGTTCCCAAGATAGTAAGCGGGGACGCGCTCGCGTTTGATGGCGAGATCAAGGATAACCTGGGCTCCATCAGATATATGATGGCGGAGACTATGCTCGACTCCGAGATACTGACTATGAACTGGTACGTTGAGGGCGTAGTTGAGCTCGGCAGCTTCCGCGAGATACAGACCGACCTGCCTCAGAACAGTTTTGAGATCAAAAGCTGATTACATTAAAAACATACTTAACGTCGTACCGTATTATATAATACGGTACGAATTTTTTTGAAAAAGTGTAATATTTTCGGAAAAACCGTGTCTTTATAAGTGAAAAGGGAGGTGAGCGGATTGAACGCGAATCATTCAAATTCGGAAGATTTTGACGACGCTCCGAGCTTTTACGGTCATACGGACAGTGAGATAATCGCGCTGTTCTTCAAGCGCAGCGAAAACGCGCTCTCGGCGGTCAGCTTAAAATACGGAAAGTATATTTCGGCTGTTGCGATGAATGTTCTGGGAAATTATCAGGAGGCGGAGGAATGTGTAAACGACGCGCTTCTTCAAGCCTGGGAAAATATTCCTCCCGCTTCTCCGAAAAATCTCGGGGGATATATGGCGAAGCTCGTCAAGAACATCTCGCTCAACAGATACAGGCAGGCGCACGCCGAAAAGCGCGGCGGCGAGGTCTCGAATATTTATTCGGAGCTCGACGAAAGCATTTCGGGCAGCGACAACATCGAACGCAATTACGAGAACAAGGAATTGCTCGCCGCGGTCAATACGTTCCTCGGAAAGCTCCCCGCAAACAAGCGCAATATCTTTGTGCTGAGGTACTGGTACTGTATGAGCTTATCCGACCTCGCCGCGCGCGTGGGAATGACCGAAAACCGCCTTGCTGTGGAATTGTTCAGAATAAGGCAGAAGCTGATAAAATATTTACGGAAGAGGGGATATTAAATGAAAACAGACGACCTGTTCAACGCAATAAACGACATAGATACACAATATATAACCGAAGCGTGGAATAACACCGAGCCCGAAGCCGATACTATGGTGATCTACGAAAGCGAGCAAAAACCGTCCAAAGCGAAGATATTCGGCTTTGCTGCGGTGTTCGCCGCGCTTATCTCGGCGGCTTGTCTTGCGGTGTATTTCCGTGTGAACGAGCCGCGCATCAATATCATTCAGCCCGACAGCTCGGTAAGCGCGGTCGGCTCGGCGGGTACGTCAAGCGCCGTAACGATCGACCCTCTGCTGGCGGTACGCGATATGCCGATACCGCTGTACGGTCCCGATAGGGTTCAGATAAAGTACGGCGATGTAACAAGCGTTACATTGCCCGACGGCAAGACAGTCTCGGCGGCGGAATTCGACCCCGACAACTGGGAGAGCGTTATCTGCGACGGATTTACCTACCTCGCTACGCCGCGCGGACTAAACTATTCAAGCGCGGAGTACAGCAACTCTATTATAGACGACGTTTTAGAAAAAATGGGTCAAAGCTATTCCGAAAATGATTACGGAGTTAATTACAGACGTGTTAATGTCGGCGACAAATTCGGAGATCTTACAGTGAAGTCGGCAACGGCGATATTCCATATAAACTCGTCGGGATATGGAAAGCTCTGGCAGTGTAAAGTCGAGTTCGAGGGCGAGGTCACTATCAACGCTTGTATTATCTGCGACAAGGAAATACATTGCGTTCCGCTGAATGGAGAAAGGACACTTCCCGTAATGTCGTCCGAAGCATACACAGATTATCTCGGTTATTTCAGCAAGGCGTATTTCGGAGAGTATCTCTCGGGAGAGTTCAGGTATTACAGCGATTATCCGGCATTTTCTCTTAACAACGTCAACGGGATATGGCTGCAAAACGTTGCAGGCGATAACGGTTACGCGGCGGTAAAGCTGAAGCTGTCCAATATCAAGATGAACAGCTTTACCTACCACTCAAAGTTAAGCGACAGTATAACGGCGGATATTGAGGATATATGGAATTATTCGGAAGAACGCCCCGAGGGTTCGCTTCCGTTCGACCTTATCGGACTTGACGGAAAGCAGATACTTTTCGACGATGTGACCGGGATATTCAACGATAAACTGAAGCCCATAGACACCGACAGGCTCACCGCGGACAACTGGTATCGGATATTGTGCGACGGAATGTGCTATCTCGGCACGCCCGAGGGCAGAAACTACAACAGTATCGACAACTACTACAGCTTTGAGGACGACGGGACGTTCTGGAGCGGCTACGGCGATATAATAATGCACGAATATCGGCGTTACGATGTCGGAGACAGCTTTGACGGACTGCAGATAACCTCCGCCGCGACCGAATTTTACCGAACCGACCCCTCCGACGAAAACAAGGAACTTCTTATGGCGCAGAAAATGCAGTACAGTATGGTGGAACTTGACGGGCAGACCAAGCTCAACGCTTATCTTACGCGCGACAAAGACGGAAATCTTTCCTGCATTCCGCTGAACGGCGAGACCTCTCTGCCCGTGCTGTTCCCCGGAACAGAGGGATATACGGCGAAGTCGTACAGCGGCTGTTTTGAGTCCGCGGACGGCACCAAGCTGTACTATCAGACCGAGCTTCCGCCGATACTCCTCAATAACGCAAACGGGCTCAATCTTGCGGAATACTTCGACGACAGGGACTATATCAAGGTCGAGCTGACGCTGGAGAACATCTCGCTGGCGTATTCGCGCCAATTTGACAGGGCTTCCAGCATTGTCGCGGATATTGTCGGTATATCGGACTATAACGCATAAAATAATAAACGCGGCAGTTTAGCGACTGCCGCGTTTTTCATTCAGCGTTATTTATCAATTTCTTCCAAAAGAACGACCGCGTTAGCGCCGATACCCACGCCGCCAAGCCCCAAGCCCTCCTCGGTAGTCGCCTTGACGGATATCCGCTCTATCCCGCAGCCGAAAGCGTTCGCGAGATTTCCGCGCATTTTTTCGATATACGGCGCGAGCTTCGGCTTTTCGGCGATTATCGTGATGTCCGCGTTGCCGAGAGCATAACCCTTTCCGCGCATTATCCCGATGACCTCTCCGAGGAGCAGCATACTGTCCGCGCCCTTGTATTTCGGGTCGCTGTCGGGGAACAAATGCCCTATATCGCCGAGCGCCAGCGCTCCGAGAACCGCGTCCATAAGCGCGTGGACGGCAACGTCCGCGTCGGAATGACCGAGCAGCCCGAGCTCATACGGTATCTCCTCGCCGCAAAGCACGAGCCGCCTTTCGGGAACCAGTCTGTGAACGTCGTAACCGTGACCTATCCTCATATCATCTTCACCGCTCTTCTGCTGCCGTAAACAGCCTCCGCCGCGGCTAAGTCGTCGGGGCGCGTTATCTTCATATTACAGCAATTTATCTCCGTTATCTTAACGTATTCTCCGCAAAGCTCGAGTATGCTGCTGTCGTCCGTGACCTCGTCCGCACGCGCGCCGAGCTTTTCAAGGCACGAAATATACAGCGGCTTCTTAAAAACCTGCGGCGTCTGCGCGTAATAGACGGTTCTGCGCTTCGGCGTTTTTTCAACGAAGCCGCTGCCGGAAACGACCTTCACCGTGTCGGTCGCCGATACAGCGGCTATCGCGGCGTTGTACTTTTCCGCGTCCGCGAAAACGCGCTCTATCTCCTCCGTCTCAATAAGAGGACGAGCGCCGTCGTGAATGGCTATGTAATCGGCTTTCGGCGAGACGCGCTCTAAAGCGTTCCGCACCGAGTTCGCGCGGGTATCGCCTCCCGCGGTCACGGCGGAGAGCTTTGTAACGCCGAAGTTCCGCGCCAGCTTTTCATACCGCGGAACATCGTCGGCGGGCGCGGCGATGATTATCTCGTCCACCATCTCGGAGCGCTCGAATTTCAGCGCGCTCATAACGAACACGGGCGTATCGCCTATTTTTTCGAGCTGCTTGTTTATCCCGTTCATTCTCGTTGAACTGCCCGCCGCCAGTATAATTACCGAAATCGTAAAATAACCCCCAATTCGGAACTTGTTCTCACCGCTTGAAATTGCCGTGGAATTTAAAATAATTCAGCTCGTCACCGAGATTTCTCAGCAGCTTGCGAACCTTTGTATCGTTGATACTTCCCGTGAACTCGATGTAGAACATATAGTCGTCGGGGAAATTTTTGCGCACATCAAGCGGCAGCGGCTTGGACTGAATTTTCGTCATAGACAGCCCGTTTACCGCAAATTTCGTCAACAGTCTGTATAATGCGCCCGAAATATTCGGAATTGACAACGAGACCGCGATTGTGTCCGCGCCGTCGTAGACCTCCACGTTCCTCGCAAAACAGATGAACCGCGTGCAGTTGTCGGGGTCGGAGGCTATCTGCTTTCTTATTATATTAAGACCGTGCATTTCCGCGCACTCCTCCGAGCATATGCAGCCGAGCTCCGCGCTCGGATTTTCGGCTACCATTTTCGCTGCGGCGGCGTTATTGTGGTACGGAATGACCGTAAGTCCGCTGTGCTCCTCAATATATTTCTCACACTGACGAATTGCCTGCTCGTGACCGAAAAGTATCTTTATGTTCTCCTCGGAAACGCCTTTTCTCGCAGCGAGAACGTGAGCGCACTCCACCGTTGTCGTGCGGCAGATATATACCCTGTGGCGCTCGAGCAGCTCCATATTTACCGTGACCTCGCCCGCGGTGCTGTTCTCAACGGGGATAACGCCGTAGTCCACATCGCCGTTTTCAACAGCCTCGTAAACCTCGTTGAACGCCGCGTAAAAGCTGATGCTCCCGCTGCCGAAAAGCTGCTTTGCGGCAGCGTGACCGTAAGCGCCCTCAATACCCTGCACCGCGACCGACGGGCGGTCCTTGGCTATCGGAGTGTACGGTATCTCGATATCGGGCGTTATCGCGTTTATCTGCGACACCTTGGAAATATCCATTATGTTCATAAACAGAAACGCCGCGCTTTTTCTCAGCTCCTCGGGGGAGTTTTCCTTGACGTTATCGATTATAAACTTCTCCCTGTCGCTCTGAAACACTACCATATTGTTAGCCGCCTTGAATTTCGCGACCTCTGTGGCGAGACCCATACGCTCCAGAAACAGATCCAACATTTCGCTGTCTATTTCATCTATTTTTTTTCTTATTTCACCTAAATCCATTTTGACCTCTTAAATTATTACTGCGGCTGCTGAACTACCGTTGAAGCACCGTTTGAGGAAACGCCCTCCGCAACGTATACCGTAACGGTCTCGCCGTCGCTTACCCTTATAATATCGTTTATCTCCTTGCTGCACCGCACTACATAGCCCGCGGGAACAGCGTCCGTCTTTTCCATTACGACGTCGTACTTGACGTTGAGATTTGTAAGCGTCGCAATATAGTCCGCCTGGGATTTGCCATTATAATCGGGGAGCGGAACAACGCTTCTTCCCTTGCTTACCTTGACTTCGATCTGCGTGCCCTGTGCCACCATAGTCTCCGCCTCTATCGACTGATCGAACATAAATCCGGACGGATATTCATCGGAGTACACATACGTAGGCACAAACGTAAACATACCCTCATACCGCGAGGCGGTGTCCTCGAATCTGCGGTTTGTGAAATCGGGAAGCGCGATGTTTGCGGCGCTGACCTCGCTGCTCTGCTGCTCGGAGCTTTCAACGGTGCTTACCGTGCTCACCGAGCTTACGGTCGTACTGCTTTGAACATACGAGCTTTCCTCCGAGCTTTCGGGCAGACTGCTTTCCGGAACAAAGGTGCACGTTCCCGACAGCGTAAGCGCAAACGCCGCGGCAAACGCGATAAGCACTATGCCGACGGTTATCAGTGCCGCGAGGAACTTTGCGCGTTCCTTTTTCTGCTTTTTAAGGCGTTTCTGCTCGCTTTTTGTGAGAGGACGGTCGGCGTCTCTGCGCGAGCCGTTTGACGGAGAATATCTCGGCGGCGCGAAAAGCTTATCCACGAATTCCGTGATAGAGCGTATGCGCCCCTCAGTCGCCGGCTTCATTCCGTGCATTATGACCTTGGAGACGTTCGGCGGAACGTTTCTGTTGACAAGCATAGGCTCGAGCATACTGTTTCCCGTTCTCGCGATAGCCTCCATAGGCGCGGTTCCCGTAAGTACTTTATACAGCACAGCCGATATGCCGTAAACGTCCGTCCAGGTGCCGTTTATCTCGTTGGAGTACTGCTCGGGCGCGGCGTAACCGCTGAATATCTCGCACGCTATTTCCGTATTGGTGGTGCGCGCCGCGGAAATGCAGAAGCCCGAGAGCTTGAGCTCCATTTTATCGGTAACGAAAATGGTCTGCGGGGAGATCCCGCGGTGGATTATCCCTCCCGAATGTACAAGGCTGAGCGTCGTAAGTATAGGCGGAAACAGCTCCTTGACCTGCTCCCACGCAAGCCCTCCCGAGGAGTTCGCGAGGTACGTCTTGAGCGATATTCCGTTTATGAACTCGAAAACGGCATAGCTCGTGTTATTCTCGGAGAACACATCCAGCACCGCCTGTATATGCGCCATTCCGCGAAGCTTCATAAGCGAGCGGTTAAGATCCTCAAACTCCGAGAGGTAGGTCTTGTACAGGGCGCTGCTGTTGGGGTTCACGACGATATGCGTTTCGCCCTTTTTGCGCGTGCAGAGCGTGTCGGGCATAAACTCCTTTATCGTGACCTTAGCGCCCGCCGCGGTGTCGTAGCCGATGTAAATCGCGCCCTCGCCGTTATACGAAAGCAGCCTGCCGACTATGTATCTTTCGTTGAGATAAGTTTTCGGGGCGAGGTAGGTCGGTATGCACGGGTCAAGATCGTCGTATCCGCAGAGCTTGCACGGACCGTCGTACGTCTTGTCGTTCATACAGCCCATACATAATGATGTATCTTTAAGCATCTTGTTCAAATTCACCTTTCTGTTTGTTCCATAAGAAAAAGCGTAAAGCATAATAATATACTTTAATACTATACACCAAATTTCCGAAAAAGTCAATAATTATGACAACATTGTAATCTTTTTCTTCCAAATTGAAACCGTTTTGTAACCTTTTTCTCTTCTTTCAACAATAGTCATCGGTTTTTTCGGGCTGTGGTTTGGTTATTTTGACAATGTAGTTTTTGTGATAATTTTTTGAGGATTACAAAAAATCGATAAAATTCACTTGCAAAATTGTGAAATATGTGGTATAATGTATTCAACGTAAGTTCCGTGAGAGGAACGTGTGGCGGCGTTAGCTTAAAGGGAGGCATTCCCCGTTATTTTTTACTTTTGAGAGGAGTTTTTTAAGATGAGTTTTCTGGACGATGTTATCAGCACAGGCAAGAACGTGGTATCCGCCGCGGGCAAAAAGACGGACGAGGCGGTGCGTTTTTCCAAGCTGAAAATAAAGGAGTCGCAGCTTAACGGCGACATCAAGAACAAGTTCGAGAAGCTGGGCGCGCTGATCTATCAGATGGCGAAGTCGGGTGAAAAGGACAACGAACAGTTTGACGCGTATATTTCCGAGATCGACGGGTGCTATGAAGAGCTCGCGGAGATCGAAAGGAGCTTTGACGAGCTGCGCAACGAGGTCACTTGCCCGGGCTGCGGCGCGAAGTGCAAGGACGAAAACAGTTTTTGCCCGAAGTGCGGCTCAAAGCTTCCCGAGAAGCCCGCTGCCGAGGCGGACGAGGATAAGGTCGACGAATAAAAAATCGCATATCGTGAGAGCGCTCGGGCGCTCTCATTTTTTAGCCGTAAGCCATTGCACTGACAACACCCATATTAAAAGTGTATTTTTTCCACAAGTTTTTGCGCCCAAAATACAGCGTTTTTCACAAAAATAATTAAAAATTCTCCAATTGCCAAAAAATAAAGTTGTCTTTTTCGAGAAAATGTGCTATAATGATTTGTATAGTTTGGCGCTTTTATGCGTTAAATCCGCGAATACAACGGACAAAAGTTTTACTATGAGGAGAAAAAGATATGAAGATGAAAAAGATTTTTGCGGCTCTGACTGCCGCGGCTATGCTCTGCGGTCTTACCGCGTGCAGCACCGATAACAATTCGAGCGACCCCGCAGCGGGCAATGCCGGCGGCAACGGCGATAAGGTCTACAAGGTAGGCGTATGCCAGCTCGTACAGCACCCCGCTCTCGACGCGGCTACAAAGGGCTTCCAGGACGTGCTCAAGGAGAAGCTCGGCGATAATGTAGTAATCGATGTGCAGAACGCAAACAACGACGTTCCCACCTGCGCTACCATTATCAACAACTTCGTTTCCGCAAACAACGACCTTATTATGGCGAACGCTACCCCTGCTCTCGCGGCTGCGGTTTCCGGCACGGGCACTATCCCGATCATCGGTACGTCCATCACTTCTTATGACGTAGCTCTCGGCGAGGGCTGGACAGGCAAGAACATCACAGGCGCGTCCGACCTTGCTCCGCTCGATCAGCAGGAGGATATGATCCTCGAGATATTCCCCGACGCAAAGAAAGTCGGCATTCTCTACTGCTCTTCCGAGCCGAACTCCGATTACCAGGCAAAGATAATCAAGCAGGAGCTTGAGAAGGACGGCGTTGAGTGCAAGGAGTACACCGTTGCCGATTCCAACGAGATACAGGCTCAGACACAGGCGGCTGTCGGCGATAACTGCGACGTTATCTACATTCCGACCGACAACACCTTCGCAAACGCCGCGGAGACCGTTAAGAACATCGTAGTTCCCGCGGGCGTTCCCGTAGTAGCGGGCGAAGAGGGCATATGCAGCGGCTGCGGTACCGTTACGCTTTCCATTTCTTACGAGAGCATGGGCCGCGCGGCGGGCGAAATGGCTTACGAGATACTTGTAAACGGCAAGAACCCCGGCGAGATGGAGGTTGGTTACTCCGACACCACCAAGAAGTACAACAAGGAGATCTGCGAAGCGCTCGGCGTTACCGTACCCGAGGGCTACACCGCGATCGAGTAATTTTACGTTACAGAAACAAACGGCGGGGAGCGGAGTTCCGTTCCCCGTTGATTTAAATAAGCGAATGGAGAAATAATATGAACCTGCTTGCTATATTGCAGAGTGAATTGACGCAATTCGGACACGCGCTTCCCGGCGTTCTTGCTCAGGGTCTTATCTGGGGAGTAATGGCGATCGGCGTGTATATCACCTACAAAATACTCGACTTCCCCGACCTTACGGTGGACGGCTCTATCGGAACGGGCGGCGCGGTTGCGCTTATACTTATCCTGAACGGCGTTCCCGTCTGGATAGCGCTTATCGCTTCGTTTGTCGCGGGCTGTCTCGCGGGACTGGTAACGGGACTGCTGAACACCCTGCTCGGCATCCCCGGGATACTCGCGGGAATACTTACGCAGATCGCGCTCTATTCCGTCAACCTGGCTATACTCGGCGGCGCTAACAAGTCCATAAGCGTGGACAAGTTTCCGCTGTTGCTGTCCTCAAGAAGGGTGGCGTATACCGAAGGATTTGGGTCGTTCGGATTGGAGGTCGGAAAGTGCATTATTATCGTCGCACTGCTTATCGCGGCGCTGTACTGGTTCTTCGGTACGGAATACGGCTTTACCATACGCGCGACGGGCTGTAACTCAAATATGGCGAGAGCGCAGGGCATAAACACCAAAAAGTCCACCGTTATCGCGCTGGTGCTTTCCAATGGTCTGGTAGGACTTTCGGGAGGTCTGCTCGCGCAGTACCAGGGCTTCGCCGATGTAAATATGGGCAGAGGCGCTATCGTTATCGGTTTGGCTGCCGTTATTATCGGCGAGGTGCTCGGCACGGCGATAATCGGCAAGCATTTCAACTTTGTAGCAAGGCTCGCGTTTACCGCGGTCGGCGGAATTATCTACTATCTCGTATTGCAGATCGTTATGCAGATCGGTCTCGAGTCCACCTACAACAAGCTGTTCTCGGCGATCGTGGTCGTTCTCTTCCTTGCCGTTCCGTATATCAAGAATGCGTCGCGCAACTCCTACGGCAGAGCGGCAAGGTCGCAGTCAACGGAGAAAGGAGACGGAGATGCTTGAGCTTATTGATGTAAAAAAGACCTTCAACGCGGGAACTATCAACGAGAAAAAGGCGCTCAACGGAGTTTCGATCAAGCTCGACGACGGCGACTTCGTGACTATCATCGGCGGCAACGGCGCGGGAAAATCCACCACGCTGAACGCTATCGCGGGCGTGTGGCCGATAGACAGCGGCTCGATAATCATCAACGGAAAGAACGTCTCGGGACTGCCCGAGCATAAGCGCGCGGCGTTTATAGGGCGCGTGTTCCAGGACCCCATGACGGGCACCGCGGCGACAATGGAGATACAGGAAAACCTCGCGCTGGCAAAGCGCAGGGGCGACGCGCGCGGACTGGGCTGGGGCATCAAGAGCTCCGAGCGCGAGGAGTATCACGAATTGCTGAGAACGCTCGACCTCGGGCTTGAGGACAGAATGACCTCAAAGGTCGGACTGCTCTCGGGCGGTCAGAGACAGGCGCTTACATTGCTTATGGCAACGCTGAAAAAGCCGGATATTCTGCTTCTCGACGAGCACACGGCGGCGCTTGACCCTAAAACCGCCGCAAAGGTTCTCGAATTATCCGACAAGATAATCGAGGAGAACCACCTTACCGCGATGATGGTAACGCACAATATGGGCGCGGCTATAAAGCACGGAAACCGTCTGATAATGATGAACGCTGGACGGATAATCTACGACGTTAAGGGCGAGGAAAAGAAAAACCTCACCGTTGATATGCTGCTCGAAAAGTTCGAGCAGGCAAGCGGCACGGCGCTCAATAACGACCGTATGCTGCTCTCCAAGCATAACGATGTGTAACGTAAGATCGTCACAATAAACGTTAAGCACGCTCGCGGCGGCAAAACCCGCGGACGTGCTTATTTATCGGATAACGAGGTGAAATACTATGGAGTCAAAAACCGAAACGGCGGACAGTCAATACAAAAAAATGACCGAAACTCCCGTCGGAAAACTGATAATATCGCTGGGCGTACCGACGGTGGTAAGTATGCTTATCACGAATATCTACAATATGGCGGACTCCTATTTTGTCAGCAAAATTTCGCTGAGCGCGGGCGGAGCGCCGAGTATCGTATTCGGCGTTATGGCTATTCTTCAGGCGTTCGGGTTTATGTTCGGGCACGGCTCGGGAAGTCACATCAGCCGACTTCTCGGCGCAAAGCACAACGAACAGGCAAGCAGGTTTGCTTCAACGGGATTTTTCTGGGCGGTGTTCGTCGGCTTTTTGATAATGATAGGCGGACTTATTTTTATCGACCCGCTGATGAGGCTTCTCGGAAGCACCGACACTATCCTGCCGTACGCCGTTGATTACTGTACGTTCATACTTATCGCCGCGCCCGCTATGACGGGGAGCTGCGTGCTGAACAATATCCTCCGCTACGAGGGAAAAGCGGCGCTGGCGATGATAGGACTTACTACGGGCGGTATATTAAATATGGCATTAGACCCTCTGTTTATTTTCGCGTTTGATATGGGAATAAGCGGAGCGGGGCTTGCGACGGCGCTGTCGCAGTACATCTCGTTCGGTATCCTGCTGTCGATGTTCCTGCTCAAAAAGACGCAGAGCAGAATTTCGCCCCGTTTTGTCGCAAGGGAATTCTCGACGGTGGGAAACATTGTTTTGACGGGGCTTCCGAGCCTTGCGAGGCAAGGTCTCAACAGCGCCTCCACAATGGTTATGAACGCGCAGGCAAAGCCGTTCGGCGACGCGGCTATCGCGGCAATGGGATATGTCGGCAGAACGTCGAGCCTTATATTCAGCATAGGACTTGGTATCGGACAGGGATTTCAGCCCGTTTTGGGATTTAATTACGGCGCGAAAAAATATTCGCGGGTCAGAAAAGGAACGTGGTTCACTCTCGGGCTCGGAATGCTATCGATAGGCGTGATCGCCGCGGGCTGTTTTGCCTTCGCGCCGCAGATAATCTCGCTGTTCAGAGACGAAGCCGAGGTCGTGGAGATAGGCAGCGAGGCGCTGCGGATACAATGTGTTTTCCTTTTGTTCTTCCCCGCTTCTATGGTGGTAAATATGCTGTTTCAGAGTATCGGGAAGAGTATTCCCGCGTTGGTGCTGTCGTGTCTGCAAAGCGGACTTATCTTTATTCCGTTATGCGTTGTTCTGGCGCGTTTTTGGGGAATAAAGGGCATTGAAACGGCTCAGCCGCTGGCTTATTTTATCACCGCGCTAATCTCGCTGCCTTGTATGATAGTATTTTTGAGGCACCTGCCGAAAGACGAGTAGGACGAGTTCAGCGCAGACCGCCTTAATGTACCGTTTGATAACGCAGTTTAAGGAAACACGCTATAAAACAAATAGCTTTATTTTATGCGTTTTCCCCGCCGAAGGCGGGGAAAACGCCATTAGAGCGGTGATTCCTTAAGTTTGCGATATATTTGAAAAAGCTATTGCAAAAAATGTCGTAAAGTGCTATAATATTTTTAAGTGTTTTTATCGAACGGAAAGGTGGAAAAAAATGGCAACGAAATATATTTTTGTAACGGGCGGAGTTGTTTCCGGTCTCGGAAAGGGCATTACGGCGGCTTCTCTCGGAAGACTGCTGAAAATGCGCGGTTATCGGGTGACTATTCAGAAATTCGACCCGTATCTGAACGTTGACCCGGGAACGATGTCTCCGTATCAGCACGGCGAAGTATTCGTTACGGACGACGGCGCGGAGACCGACCTTGACCTCGGTCACTACGAGCGCTTTATTGACGAAAACCTCACCGTAAACTCCAACGTCACCACGGGTAAAATTTACTGGACTATACTTAACAAGGAGCGCCGCGGAGACTACCTCGGCGGAACGGTGCAGGTAATTCCCCATGTTACCAACGAGATAAAGAGCCGCGTTTACCGTGCGGCAAACAGCGGCGGAGAGCCGGTGGACGTTGTCATCACAGAAATAGGCGGCACCGTCGGCGACATCGAGTCCACGCCGTTCCTCGAAACTATCCGTCAGGTGAGCTACGAAAAGGGGCGCGAAAACGTCCTGTACATTCACGTTACGCTGCTGCCGTACATCACGGGAAGCAACGAGCTGAAAACAAAGCCCACTCAGCACAGCGTTAAAGAGCTGCTCTCGCTCGGTATTCAGCCGAATATTCTTGTACTGCGCAGCGAGTGCGAGGTTCCCGTTGAAATGCGCGAGAAGATTGCCCTGTTCTGCAACGTCCGCAAGGAGGACGTTATCCAGAATCTGACAGCAAGCTCGCTGTACGCCGTTCCGCTTATGCTCGAGAGCGAGGGTCTGGCACATTCGGCTTGTTATCATCTCGGACTTGAGGACAGAGAGCCCGACCTTACCGAATGGGAAAATATGGTTCACCGTCAGGAAAACGCGACAAAGCCGCTTACTATCGGGCTTGTCGGGAAGTACGTTGCTCTGCCCGACGCGTATATCTCGGTTATGGAGAGTATTCGTCACGCGGGCGCGTTCAACGGCTGCAACGTTGACATAAAGCTGATAAACTCAGAGGAGATAACGCCGCTCACCGCGGACGAGATATTGTCCGACGTGGACGGAATATGCGTTCCGGGCGGCTTCGGCGACCGCGGTATCGAGGGCAAGATCGAGGCGGTTCATTATGCGCGTGAGAAGAAGAAGCCGTATTTCGGTCTGTGTCTCGGTATGCAGATGGCGGTCATCGAGTTCGCGAGGAACGTCGCGGGACTTGACGGCGCGAATTCCGCGGAATTCGGGGAATTCGAGTACCCCGTTATCGATCTTATGCCCGACCAGAAGGGCGTTGAGATGGGCGGCACGATGCGTCTCGGATTGTATCCGTG
Organism: Oscillospiraceae bacterium; assembly: GCA_014799395.1. Classification (GTDB taxonomy): domain Bacteria; phylum Bacillota; class Clostridia; order Oscillospirales; family Ruminococcaceae; genus CAG-115. The sequence goes on from JAAVID010000071.1 coordinate 47,700, forward strand.
CAAGCTCGCGGAGGACAGTGTTTCGCGCGAGGTATACGGCGAGGCGTTGGTTTACGAGCGTCATCGTCACCGTTATGAGTTCAACAACGTTTACCGCGAGGAGATCGCGGCTAAGGGCTTAAAGTTCGCGGGACTGTCGCCCGACGGCAAGCTCGTGGAGATAGTTGAGCTTCCGAGGAGCGAGCACCCGTTCTTTGTGGGAGTGCAGTTCCACCCCGAGTTCAAGTCGCGCCCCAATCGTCCGCACCCGTTGTTCAACGAATTTATCAAAGTATCCTCGGAGCTTAGGGATAAAAAGTAATGATGTGAATCAGAATTTATCTAACCAAATGAAAGGAATGGTCATAAATGTATTCAATTGAAAACTATATAGATAACGAACGATTTAACAACCAGTTTGGGGGAATTCATAACTTTCTTCAGATAATAGCTGACAACGGCTATAATGAGCATTTTCATTGGGGGCGTTTCGACTGGATGATGTCGCATTCATATCTTGATATTGAGATGTTGACGAAAAATGCTGTGTTCAGGGACGAAAGTAGTGAACTCGTCGGTGCGGTGCTCTATGATACGAGATATAAAGACAGATGGTATATCTTGCATTCTATCTCTGATGAGGTTCTTTTGAGGCAGATGATTGACTATGCGACCGAGAACGATATAAGTACGACAACCATAAAGGCAAATCTTAACGACACATTACTTTGCAATCTGCTTGAAAAAATGGGCTTTGAAAAGCAGTATTCTGAGAGCGTACTGGAGATAGACTTGTCACAAAATCTTTCGTACCGACTCCCCGAGGGCTTCTATCTTAATGACAAGGATTCGGAAATTGATGATTGGCAATGGTCGTTGGTAATATACCACGGTTTTGACCATGAAGGTATTCCGGAAGAAGCAAGCGATGAAGTAAAAGAAGCTCAGAAACATCTCAAGATTTCGGAATATATCAAAGTATTTGCAATTAAGGACGGAGAATACACTGCGCACTGCGGAGTGTGGTATAATTATGGGGATACTGCATATATAGAGCCTGTAGTAACGGTTCCCGAACATCGAGGCAAAGGTCTCGGCAAGGCGGTCGTCTATGAAGCTATAAATCGTGCAAAGCAACGTGGCGCGAAAAGAGCGATTGTACTTTCGGATCAAGAATTCTACAAACGCCTCGGTATGACAAAATCATCGGAAGTTGGCACATGGATTAAAAATCACAAATAAAAATAGAGCCTCAAACAAATTTCAGTTTATCGGGCTGCTAAATTCTAATTTTACCGAATATCGAAAGGGTTTATTATGAGTAACGGATTTTACGATAACCGCGAGCTTTCGTGGCTGAAATTCAATGCGCGCGTTCTCGAAGAAGCACGCGACGAGACCACTCCGCTATTTGAACGATTACGATTCGTTCAGATATTCTGCTCCAATCTCGACGAGTTCTTTATGATCCGCGTCGGCAGTCTCCACGATAAACTGCTCTATGAGCCCAAAGACCGCGAAAACAAGACGAATATGAACGCCAAGGAGCAGCTTTCCGCTATCGCCAAACGCGTCAAATCCCTCCTCCCCATAAAGGACGAGGCATATTCCGAGATAATGCAGGGCTTATCCGAGTACGGTGTGGAGCACCTCAACGAGGACGCCCTCACACCCGAGGAGGACGCGTTCCTTAAAGCGTACTTTATGCGCGAAGTACGCCCCCTGCTGTTCACGGGCGTAGTCGATAAAAAACACCCCGTTCCGTTCCTCAAAAGCGGCGAAATTTACATCGGCTGCAAAATACGGAAAAAGACCGACGCTTCGGGCAAGGCAACGTTCGGCATTCTCCCCGCGTCGGAAAATCTGCCGAGAGTGGTATTCCTGCCCGGCACCGGCAAGTTTATCCTTATCGAAGAACTGATACGCCGCTACGTAAAGCAGGTGTTCAATAACTTCGACATTATCTCGCGCTGCATTTTCAGAGTGACCCGCAACGCCGATATTGAGATAGATGAGGGCTTATTCGACCACGACGTCGATTTCCGCGACATAATGAGCAAGCTCGTTAAAAAGCGCAAAAAGCTCCAGCCCGTGCGCGTTGAGTTTCAGGGCGCTCCCGACAGCGAGATAGTCTCGGTGATAACCAAAATGCTCGACATATCGGAAAACTATGTTTTCAAGCAGACCGCGCCGCTGTCAATGGGGTTTATCTTCGTGATCGAAAAGCGCCTTGAAAAGCAGGCGGAGTTGTTCTTTGATCCGCTCGTTCCGCAGAAATCGGCGGATATTCTGCCCGACGTTCCGCTTATCGAGCAGATAAAACAGCACGATATTCTGCTGAATTATCCTTACGAAAATATAAATCATTTTATAAATTTACTTGAAGAAGCGGCGGTCAATCCCAACGTTTCCTCTATCAAGATAACGCTCTACCGCGTCGCCCGCGACAGCAAGATAATCAACGCGCTCAACAAAGCCGCCGAGAACGGCAAGGACGTGTTGGCGCTTGTCGAGCTCCGCGCGCGCTTTGACGAGGAGAACAACATCGGTTGGTCGAAGCAGCTCGAAGAAGCGGGAGTCACCGTAATTTACGGGCTCGAGGAGCTCAAGGTCCACTCAAAGCTCCTGCTGATAACGCTTCGCGACGGCAACAACGTCCGCTATATCACGCAGGTCGGCACGGGCAACTACAACGAGCGCACCTCCAAGCTGTACACCGACCTCACGCTTATGACCTCGGACGAGGATCTCGGCGCGGACGCTTCGGTGGTGTTCAACGCGCTGATAGTGGGCAGTACCGTCGAGAGCACTAACCGCCTACTGGTCGCGCCCAAGGGCTTGAAAAGCCGTATCGTCTCGTTTATTGACAACGAGATAACCTACGGGCGCGACGGCTATATCGGGATAAAGATAAATTCGCTCACCGACCGCGATCTTATTGAAAAGCTCGCCGAAGCGAGCCGCGCGGGAGTTACCGTGGAGCTTATAGTGCGCGGTATCTGCTGTCTTATCCCCGGCATTGAAGGCGCGACCGAGAATATCCGCGTTATTTCGATAGTCGGACGTTTTCTTGAACATTCGCGTATCTATATCTTCGGGCGCGGAGACCGCCGCAGAGTGTATATTTCCAGCGCCGACTTTATGACGCGCAATACCGAGCGCCGCGTAGAGGTCGCCGCTCCGATACTCGATACGTCGCTTGCGAACAGGGTCTGCGAAATTTTCTCGACTATGCTCGCGGATAACGTCAAGGCTCGCGAGCTTGGCGCGGACGGCAAGTATACGCGCGTTTCGTCCGCGGGAAAGCTCCCGCTGAATTCGCAGCTCCACTTCTACGAGGAGGCATACAAAGCTGCCGCGGCAGTGACGGGGGTGATCGGGCGCGCCGAAGTCTCCAATAAGCCGATAGAAAAACCGCAGGATAAACCCATAAAGGTCAAGATAAGGAGAATACGGTGATAAAAATGTCACAAGAATAAAGGGCGAGCACTGTAAAGAAGTGGAATTTTTTGAAAAGGTTGCGTAGAAACCTACGCAGCCTTTCTCTTTTTGTTGCGGATTTTATAAATGACCTTTCAGATCGGCTTATTCAGATACTAAAAGACTTGCGGGAAGACAAATCCTCTTTTGAAAAGTTCGGCATTGCCTACGAGGAAAAGGCATCCTATGATATTCTTGTTAAAGTTCGTGACGATCACGGTTTCCGGTATGAAGATGAGAAGTGTCTTGTGCTTGCAAAGAAGATTAAAGAACTAGAGACCGTTCACATTAAACTATTGACAGTGCCGAGGCAATGAAACAATACCGCGCCCTGCTGAAGCTCCGTAGCGCCGAAAACATACGGGTGGAAGCGGACAGCGGATTAAGCATCGTATACACTCCGGGCGGCAGCGAGCGGCGCTAGATATATAAATGCAACACCGCATAATGTGCTAGAGAAATGCAGCACTATTTAGTATTGAAAAATATAACAAAGCATTTGTATATTTGCTATCAAGGCACACTGAATCAAGCTGCGGGTCTAACTCTCAAACCGTATAAATACCAACATTCGACAAATGATAAACGATGAAATATCGTTTACTCATAAAGGTTTATGTTTCCCACGGTGCGTCAGGCAGCGAACCTATCCTCGAAATAAATCGAAAGCTGTGCGTAAGCCAATCCCCAGTCATGGATCGGCATAGTCCACTTTTTAGATATTTCCCTGACGCTGAGATAGATCACCTTGCGGATCGAATTATAGGTTGGAAAGATCGATTTGGATTTCGTAAACTTCCGAACGGTTCTATGGTAACTCTCGACAGCATTTGTAGTGTATATTATCTTACGGATCTGAGCCGGATATTCAAAAAATATCGTAAGCTCCGCCCAGTTTTTATCCCAAGATTTTAA
>JAAVID010000072.1 GCA_014799395.1 Oscillospiraceae bacterium
GTCACGAGACCCAGCCCCCTCTTTCCCGAAGGGTGTCCTCTTGCACCCGTGAGACGACAATTTAATTAAAAGAAACAAACCCACCGCGGACAGCAAAGAAAACTTAATAAATTAAACGCAACTAAGCAAAATTTTAATTCCACATAATAATCTTTCGTAATATTGCCCAAAAAACAACACAAAATTTTGTGAAAAAAACCGCCCTTGTAAGTTGCCGAAAATGTGCTATAATTAACTCATACCATTAAAACATTCAGCCCCAAAGGCTGTAAATTTAATACGGAGGTCTTTATTATGAATTACGGTCATTTTGACGAACAAAACAAGGAATACGTTATCACGCGCCCCGATACGCCCTCGGCTTGGGCAAACTATCTCGGCGACCCTAACTACGGCGCTATCATCTCGAATAACGCCGGCGGTTACAGCTTCGAGAAAAGCGGCGCTAACGGTCGTATTATTCGCTACCGCTTCAACGGCGTTGCAAACGACCAGCCCGGTCGCTACGTCTACATCAAGGACAACGAGAGCGGCGAGTACTGGAGCGGCTCGTGGTCGCCCGTCTGCAAGCCCCTCGACGAGTACAAGAGCGAGTGCCGCCACGGTACGGCGTACACCGTCATCTCCTCGGAGTACAAAAACATCAAGTCCGAGGTCGCTTACTACGTTCCGCAGGGTCAGACCTACGAGGTCTGGGCGGCTAAAATAACGAATAACGACAGCAAGCCCCGCAAGCTCTCCGTTACGGGCTACTGCGAGTTCGTCAACGACAACAATTACGAGCAGGATCAGGTAAACCTCCAGTACACACTGTTCATTACCCATACTTATTTTAAAGGGAACTTCGTGCTTCAGCGCCAGAACGAGCTCCAGGGCGGCAAGTCGCGCTTCCTCGGCGTTGCCAAGGCGGAGGTTTCCGCTTACTGCGGCGACCGCGACGCGTTTGTCGGTACATACCGCGGCTACGCTAACCCCAAGGGCATCGAGGAGGGCTTAAAGGGCGACCTCAATTACTGCGGCAACTCCTGCGGCGCGCTCCAGACAGACCTCGTTCTTCAGCCCGGCGAGACCAAGGAGCTTACCTACGTTCTCGGTCAGAAGGACGAGAACACCGCAAAGGAGCTTATCGCGAAGTACGAAAAGGACGGCGTTGTAGAGAAGGAGCTCGACGAGCTGAAAAACTACTGGCACGGCAAGCTCGACAATCTCCAGGTCAACACCCCCGACTCCAACTTCAACAATATGGTCAACACCTGGAACGCGTACAACTGCTTTATCACGTTTATCTGGTCGCGCGCGGCTTCGTTCCAGTACTGCGGTTTGAGAAACGGCTTCGGCTACCGCGATACCGTTCAGGATATTCAGGGTATCATTCACCTTGCGCCCGAAATGGCAAAGGAGCAGATAGTGTTTATGCTGTCCGCGCAGGTAACGAACGGCGCTGGTCTGCCGCTCGTTAAGTACACTCACAACGCGGGTCACGAGAACACTCCCGACGATCCCGAGTACGTTAAGGAAACGGGACATCCGTCTTACCGCGCGGACGACGCGCTGTGGCTGTTCCCGACCGTCGCTAAGTACATCGGCGAGAGCGGAAACACCGCGTTCCTCGACGAGGAGATCTTCTACGCTAACGACGGCGAAAAGGGCACGGTTTACGACCACCTCAAGAGAGCGATCTCGTTCTCGATGAACAATCTCGGCAACCACGGAATGCCCGCGGGTCTGCACGCGGACTGGAACGACTGTCTCCGTCTCGGCAAGAAAGGCGAGAGCACGTTCGTTGCGTTCCAGCTGGTTTACGCTATCAAGATTCTGCGCGGCTATGCTGTTGAGAAGAACGATAATGAGTATGTAAAGTATCTTGACGACATAAACGCGAAGCTCACAGATATTCTCAACGCCTGCTGGAACGAGGACAGATTTATCCGCGGCTACAAGGAGGACGGCGAGGTCATCGGAAAGCGCACCGACCCCGAGGCGAATATGTGGCTCAATCCGCAGTCCTGGGCGGTCATTTCGGGCTTTGCTACAAAGGAGCAGGCGGAAAAGGCGCTTGACAGCGTAGAGCGCGAGCTGAACACTCCCTACGGCGCGATGGTCATGTATCCGCCTTACGACAAGCACGCGTTCGACGGCGCGCTTATGCACTGCTTCAACAAGTGCATTAAGGAAAACGCGGGTATCTTCTCTCAGCCGCAGGGCTGGCTGATACTTGCCGAGGCTAAGCTCGGACGCGGCGATATGGCGTACAAGTACTGGACCGAGGCTGCTCCCGCTACCTACAACGACGAGGCTGAAAAGCGCGAGCTCGAGCCGTATGTATACGGTCAGTTCGTAGAGGGCAAGGACAGTCCTTTCGCGGGCAGAGCGCACGTTCACTGGCTGACCGGTACCGCTTCCACCGTTATGGTCGGCACTACCGAGGGTATTCTCGGACTGAACCCGAACACCAAGGGCTTGGTCATCGACCCGTCTATCCCGTCCGCTTGGAAGGAGTTCACGATGAAGAAGAACTTCCGCGGTCACAAGCTGAACATCACCGTTAAGAACCCCAACGGCTCTCAGCACGGCGTTAAGTCCGTGACCGTAAACGGCGAGAAGCTCCCCGAGAACCTTATCACCGAGAACGTTCTCAAGGACGTAAACGAAGTTATTATCGAGATGTAATTCGATATAATTCGACAATAAGAAACGCGGCTGTTGAATCAGCCGCGTTTTTATGTTTTTTGATCGTGAAATCACTCGTCAAGCTGCGCAAGAGCCGCGACGGTCATATCGTAGTCGGCGCGGACCTGAGCCAGAAGCTCCGCGGCATTGTCTGCCACAACTCCGCCCCGAAGCGCCTCGGTAAGCTCGGCGGAGGAGTGCTGTAATTTGTCGAGCCCGAGATTTGCGCAAAGTCCTTTCAAGGTGTGCGCCATTCTGAACGCGGTGGGATAATCGCCGCCGTCGAAGGACGCGTTGAGCTCGCTCATTGACTTGTCGGCGGTGAATTTTCTTACAAATTTGCCGAGCATTTTCTCGGAGTTGCCCATTCTCGTGAGAGCGGCTTTGTAATCCGAGCCTATCTCGTTATAAAAGGCTTCTAAAGTCATTGTTTTCCGATCCTTTCATAAAGCCGTAAGAATTCCCCATAGGAACGAGCTTTCCGATAACTCCCGTGTATCTCTGCGGTTCCTCGAGAGTCCAGGTCGTACGGCATACAAGTTTATATGTGCTGCATTGAGTGTCCGCGGGATAACGGCGGTGCTCCTCGGCGGTGTCCGTAATTCTGAACGACTGCACGGGCTTCTCCTCGCCCGGCTTTACGGTTATAAGCTGATGTACATAGAACTGCACGATAGGCTGTTCCGACGACATGGACCTCAGCTTTGCGGACAGGTCGGAAAGCGTTTTCTGACCAAACACGTTCATCAAAGTCTCATTGTGAACGGGGTTGATTATGGTCTCGTCGGCGTTTATTACCTCGGCGCAGTTCGGAGACAGCGTGAGCATATCGGATGACGCGTTGTATTCAAACGAATAGCCGCCCGTAATGCCCTCGAAGAAGCGGTTCTTCATCTTCTCGTATTCGAGCAGGTGAAGCAGTCTGTCGGACGAATACATAGCGTCGCTCTTCAACAGCTCGTGCGCGAATTCTCTTATCTCGTCCTCGCCGCGGACAGCAAGCCGGTTGCCCTCCTTGACGAGGCGCATTTCCTCGGCGCAGTTGTTCATACAGGTTATCAGAAGCGGATTGAACTGTCCGCACTCGCCCTTGGAGATCATCTCGATAGCGGTGTCATGAGAGAACGCCTTTTTGTAGCATCTTTCGGCGGTAAGCGCGTCGTAAACGTCCGCGAGCGATACAGCCTGCGCGCCTATCGGAATATCGTCGCCGACAAGTCCGTCGGGATAGCCGCGTCCGTCCCAGCGCTCGTGGTGCCATCGCGCGATGGAGTACGCGAGCTTGACGATAGGCTCGTCGCGGTAGAACGGGAGCTCCGACAGCATTTGCGAGCCGACAGCGGAGTGAGACTTCATTATCTTGAACTCCTCGTCGGTGAGACGTCCGGGCTTATTCAGAACCTCGTCGGGAATAGATATTTTTCCTATATCGTGGAGCGCGGAAACGTTGGAGATAAGCGAGATCTCCGCTTCGGTGAGATTATATTTATCGGTTATTCTGGCAAGCTCGCGGAGAAGTATCTCGGTGTAGGTCTGTACGTTTACGACGTGCATACCGCACTCGCCGTTTCTGAACTCGACGGTATGAGCGAGTATCTCGATCATTACGCGGGAATTCTTTTCTTTTTCGTATATCTGGTCGGCAACAAGGTTTGCGAGCTTCTTCTGCTTTGCGTAAAGCGAGGTAACGTTGCGGCAGCGCTTCTGTACGATAAGCGAATCGAACGGGCGGCGGATAAACTCGGTAACTCCGAGGTCGTAAGCCTTGTGAGTGACCTCCGCCGAGTCGTCGGAGCTTATCATAATAACGGGAATATCAGCCAGCCAGCCGTTCTTATTCATTATGTCAAGAACTTCCAGTCCGTCCATTACGGGCATTACCATATCCAGAAGCACGAGCGAAATATCTGTGTTGTGCTCGCTGAGAATGGTTATCGCCTCGTTTCCGTTTGAAGCCTCGAATATCTCGTACTCGTCGGCAAGCATATCGGTGAGGATCTCGCGATTCATCTCGGAATCGTCAACAATAAGTATTTTTTCCATAAACTGAACAAAAGCGGAACTCTTACAGATATTTACATTTCCGTAAACGTTTTAATTCCGCTTTTTACTGCCCCCTTTCGGTTTATTTACAATTATACTTATTATAACATATTATTATGGATTTGTCAACACAAAAAGCTAAAATAAGAATACAGCCGAAAAAGTTTTTAAAAACCCCCTTTACAAATCAAAAAAAATGTGATATAATATTACTGTTGTGCAATTCCGCACAAGAAAAATACCGATCTCACGGGCAGCGGATATAGCTCCAAAGGAGAAACACCAAGCCCTGAGCTGTGACATCGGAGAAATTTTAAGAGGTGTACTATGTTAAGAAAAGAAGAAAAAACAGCGGTTATCGAAGCTAACCGCAAGCACGAAAACGATACGGGCTCGCCCGAGGTTCAGATCGCTATCCTCACCAAGAGAATAAACGACCTTACCGAGCACATCAAGGTTCACAAGAAGGATCACCACTCTACCCGCGGACTTCTGAAAATGGTCGGCCGCAGAAGAAATCTGCTCAACTACCTCCAGAAGAAGGATATTGAGCGTTATCGTGCTATCGTGGCAAAGCTCGGCTTGCGTAAGTAATTGAGAACTAAGGGCAGGAGAGCTTTTTCTGCCCTTTTTCGCTTTAATATGCAACAGGAAAGAGGGCGCAGAGCTGCATAAAATTGAGCTTCTGCGGTGCGCACGGAGTTGTGCACAGGCGCAAACAGGACGTTTGCGCAGTCGACCCAAGAGGACGACAGGATGTCGTCCGACAAAGGGCGATCTGCGGTAGCTGACTTTTTTGCAGAATGTCTGTGCCTTCACGGAACAACAAATATATGAAAGGAAATACAGACGATGTTTGAGAATTACAAGGTATTCAAAACAATGTTCGCGGGCAGAGAGCTTACCGTTGAGACGGGGAAGGTCTGCGGACTGGCTAACGGCTCGTGCTGGGTAAGATACGGCGAGACCGTTGTTATGGTAAACGTTACCGCTTCTCCCAAGCCCCGCGATGGCGTGGATTTCTTTCCGCTCGCGGTGGACTACGAGGAGAAGCTCTACTCCGTTGGTAAGATACCCGGCGGCTTTTTAAAGCGCGAGGGCAGACCGAGCGAAAAGGCTATCCTTACTTCGCGCGTGGTTGACCGTCCTATGCGCCCGCTGTTCCCGAAGGATATGAGAAACGACGTGGCTATCACCATGACCGTACTTGCTGTCGACCCCGACTGCTCGCCCGAAATTCTTGGAATGATAGGCGCTTCTATCGCGGTATCTATCTCGGATATTCCGTGGAACGGTCCTATCGGCGGTATCTCGGTCGGTCTTGTTGACGGCGAGATAGTTCTTATGCCGAACCAGGAGCAGAGAGCGAAGTCCGATTTAAATCTGACCGTCGCAAGCTCCGAAAAGAAGGTAGTTATGATAGAAGCGGGCGCGAACGAGGTTCCCGACGACGTTATGTTCAACGCTATCATGGCGGGTCACGACGAGATAGTAAAGAGCCTTATCCCGTTCATCAAGGATATGCAGGCGCAGATCGGCAAGCCGAAGTTCTCGTTCGAGAGCATGGAGGTCGACCACGATATGTACGACGCGATCTCCGATTTCGCTATCGAAAAGGTTCGCTACGCAATGGACACCGACGACAAGAATATCCGCGAGGAGCGCTTGCAGCCCGTATACGCGGAGGTTCACGAGAAGTTTGACGAGCAGTACCCCGAGCAGATAGCGATGATAGACGAGTGTATGTACAAGCTCCAGAAGTTTGTTGTACGCCGCTGGCTGCTTGACGACGGAAAGCGCGTTGACGGTCGTGCGCTCGACCAGATGAGACCGCTTGCGGCTGAGGTTGCCGTATTGCCGAGAGTTCACGGCTCGGGCATTTTCACGCGCGGTCAGACGCAGGTCATGACGATATGCACGCTCGGTCCCGTTTCCGACTCCCAGAAGTTGGAGGGCCTGGACGACGAGGACGGCAAGCGTTATATGCACCACTACAACTTCCCGGCTTACTCGGTCGGCGAAACAAAGGCTTCGCGCGGTCCCGGCAGACGTGAGATAGGTCACGGCGCGCTTGCGGAAAGAGCGCTCGTTCCCGTTATCCCGTCGGTTGAGGAGTTCCCCTATGCGATAAGACTGGTGTCCGAGGTCCTTTCCTCCAACGGTTCGACATCGCAGGGCTCGGTCTGCGGCTCTACGCTGGCGCTTATGGATGCGGGCGTTCCGATAAAGAAGCCCGTTGCGGGTATCTCCTGCGGACTTATCACCGAGGGCGAGCGCTGGATGACTATGGTCGACATTCAGGGCGTTGAGGACTTCTTCGGCGATATGGACTTTAAGGTTGCGGGTACTCACGACGGTATCACCGCAATTCAGATGGACCTGAAGATCGACGGTCTTACTCCCGAAATTATAAAGAGCGCGTTTGAAAAGACCCACAAGGCTCGCGACTATATCCTCGACGAGGTAATGCTCAAGGCTATTCCCGAGCCGCGCAAGGAGGTCGGCAAGTACGCTCCCAAGATGTTGGCGACAAAGGTTCCCGTGGACAAGATCAGCGACGTTATCGGCAAGGGCGGAAAGGTCATTCAGAAGCTCTGCGCGGACTTCGAGGTCAAGATCGACGTGGACGAGGACGGAAACGTATTCATCTGCGGTCTGGATATGGAAAAGGCAAAGGCTTGTATCCAGGTTATCCACACGATAGTAAATCCGCCGGAGATCGGCGCTATCTACAAGGGCAAGGTCGTTCGCATCATGAATTTCGGCGCGTTTGTTGAGATCGCTCCCGGCAAGGACGGAATGGTTCACATCTCCAAGCTGGAGAACCACCGCGTTGAAAAGGTCGAGGACGTTGTTTCCATCGGCGATGAGATAATCGTCAAGGTAATGGAGATCGACCAGCAGGGGCGTATCAACCTGTCGAGAAAGGACGCTCTCGCGGATATCGAGGCTAAGAAAAAGGCTCAGCAGGGTTAATTAAATAAGTACAGCCCGATAACGTAAGTTTTCGGGCTGATTTATTGAGAATGCGAGGGAACTATGCAAAATATCAAATGGCTGTTTTTTGATCTGGGTTCGACCTTAATAGATGAAAGCGAGTGCGGGGAATACCGTATACAAGAACTGCTCAAACAAAGCAATGCTCCAAGCCGCGAGATTCTGGAGCGTCGAATGATAGAATATGCGTCGAAAAACCGTCTGCCGTACAAGGACACAGCCAAGGCGTTCGGGCTTGAAACAACTAAATGGCGGCACGATCTGGAAAAGATTTATGATCGTGTTCCGTATGTGCTTGAAAAGCTGCGTCCAAGCTATAAGCTTGGTATAATCGCAAATCAGGAATTGGGAACGGAAAAGCGTCTTGTCGGATATGGGATCCGCCAATATTTCGATGTGGTCATCTCGTCAGCCGAGGAGGGCGTTGCAAAGCCCGATTCGAAAATATTTGAGATCTCGCTGAAAAAAGCGGAATGCTCCCCCGAAGAAGCCTGTATGATCGGCGACAGATTGGATAATGATATTGCCCCCGCCGCAAAAATGGGAATGTCAACGATATGGGTTAGGCAAGGTCCATTCAAATATGGGAACGTCGGATTGGTAGAGAATAAGCCTGACCGTATTGTCGAGCGAATTGAAGATGTATTGCTTTACTTGTGATGTTAAAAAGGGTTTTCGGGCTGTTTTTCGCATAATTACCGCAATTGCAACTGTCGGTTGACGAATTGAAAGGCGGCGGTTGGTAGTCTGCAACCGCGAAAAATGCTAGAATTAACGTATCGGGAACAATGATTTCCGAAATAACAAAAGAGGTGATTTTATGATTTTTGCGGATAAGCTGATAAGGCTTCGGAAAAAGAGCGGAATGTCGCAGGAGGAGCTTGCCGAGAAGATGAACGTTTCGCGGCAGTCGGTGTCGAAATGGGAGGGAGCGCAGAGTGTTCCCGACTTGGAGAAGATATTGCAGCTTGGCAATCTGTTCGGCGTGACGACCGACTACCTATTAAAGGACGAGCTGGAGGACGAGGAATTTGTCGGAAAGGACGCGGACTCTTGGCGTAAGATAACGCTCGCCGAGGCTAACGAGTTCCTTGAGCTGCGGAAAAAGGCTTCGTGGCGTATCGCTCTGGCTACGTTTATCAATATCGTTGCCGTCACTCAGCTTATAGTATTCGGCGGAACGACAACGCTCCCCGAGCCGCCGTTCTCGGAGAACACCGCCGGCGTTCTGGGAATGATCGTGATGTTTATCCTTGCTGCGGTCGCGGTGGGTATATACCTGTATACGGGCGCTCAGAGCAGGCATTTTGAATTCCTCGAAAAAGAGCCGTTCGAGACGGAATACGGCGTTGTCGGAATGGTCAAGGAGCGGCAAAAGGCGTACCGCGATACCTATGTCCGCAGCAACATAATCGGCACTTGTATGTGCATAATATCCCCCGTGCTGCTGTTTGTCGGAGCGTTGTCGGAGACCGAGTTCTTTACGGTGATGATGTTTGCGGCGACATTGCTGCTGGCGGGCGTAGGAGTGATTTTTTTCATCACCGCGGGAGTTCGCGAGGCGAGTATGCGCAAGCTTTTACAGGACGGCGACTACACTCCGAAACGCAAGCGCAGGGCAAGGCTTTCGGCTAAGGTTTCTCCTATCTACTGGGGGATCGTTGTGGCGGTTTATCTGGTGTGGCTGTTGGTGATCGACAGCGGCAAGCACGAATCGCAGTCTTGGGTGGTGTTCCCCGTGGCGGGCGTACTGTTCGCGGCGGTTCTCGGGATATGCGGGATCATCGACAGAAAGAATGGTATGTAACCGTTTACACGGAGCGGCTTTAATTCGTCTGTATTATGAGAGCTTTTGTGCATAATTACCAAAATTCGGGTTTGTTTTTGTAATTGCGATGTTGATTTACACACATTTTTTGCTTGATTTATCGCTGAAAATGTTGTATAATAAAATTGTAAAGTTTTAATTTTAACCGAAGGAGCGGTATTATGAACATAGAAAATCTTACCTTGTTGGACGTCATCGATAGGCAGACTTTGCAGGCGCTTCAGGACGCGTTCGCGGACGCGACGGGAATGGCGGCGCTCGCGACCGACGCTACGGGTGCGGTAACGCGGCTGAGCAACCCGACCGAATTCTGTATGAACCTTACGCGCAAGTCGCCGAAGGGCTGCGAGCGGTGCAACAAGTGCGACCTGCAGGGCGGCGCGGATTCGTCGCGCACCGGTCGTCCGTCCGTTTACTACTGCCACGGAGGACTTGTCGACTTTGCCGCGCCCATTATTGTGAACGGGCGGCATATCGGCTCGCTTATCGGAGGTCAGGTGCTTCCCGAGGAGCCCGACGACGCGAAATTCCGCAAGATAGCCGCCGAGATAGGCGTTGATCCCGACCGTTATGTAAGCGCGGTACATAAGGTCAAGATAGTTCCCAAGGAGCAGATAGACGCGGCGGCTAATCTGCTGTATCAGATGGCGAACGCGCTGTCGGACGTGGGTTATCAGCGCGTGCTCGCACAGGAGCAGTCTGACCGCGACGAGGCGATCGTCGCAGAGATGCAGGATCGGTTTACCGATATCAACGCGCAGACCGACGAAGTCGTGAACGCGATACAGAGCCTCAAGGAAAACTTCAATAATATCGAGAACGCCGTTGCCGTCTCGGCAAAGGCGGTCGCGAGCACGGACAACATTGTTAAGACCATTGAGAACGCTTCCACGCAGCTCACGCTGATAGGCTTCAACGCGTCTATCGAGGCAAAGCGCGCGGGCGCGGCGGGTCAGGGCTTCAACGTTATCGCGCAGGAGGTGCGCACGCTCTCCGACAAGAACACGAAGCAGACGGGCGAGATAGAGAAAACGCTCAACGGCATAAAGAAGTCTATGACGGATATTCACGAGCAGATAAACGGCGTTCACTCCGCTATCGAGCAGAACAACGCCGTGATTGAGAAGCTCCGCAAAATGATAGAGGACGTAAACTCGCTTATCTCCAAGATCAAGTAAAACTTATCCGCCACACCGCGGAGAAAATACAATGAGAGGGCTTTAAGCTCGGAAAGGATATTTTTATGAACCGTTTTATTCTCAATGAGACCTCGTATCACGGAAAGGGCGCAATTGCCGCTATCGTCGATGAGGCAAAGGGCAGAGGCTTTAAGAAAGCGCTTGTCTGCTCCGACCCCGATCTTATCAAGTTTGAGGTCACGAAAAAGGTCACGGATATTCTCGACAAGGAGGGGCTTGCGTATTCCGTATTCTCGCAGATAAAGCCCAATCCCACAATTCAGGACGTTCAGGCGGGCGTTAAGGCGTTTAAGGAAAGCGGCGCGGATTATATCATCGCTATCGGCGGCGGCTCGTCTATCGATACTTCCAAGGCTGTCGGCATAATCATCAACAATCCCGAGTTTGCGGACGTGAGAAGTCTCGAGGGCGTTGCTCCCACCAAGAAAGCATGCGTTCCGATAATCGCCGTTCCGACTACCGCGGGCACGGCTGCCGAGGTTACGATAAACTATGTTATCACCGACACGGAGAAGAACCGCAAGATGGTATGCGTTGACCCGCACGATATTCCGATAATCGCCGTTGTAGATCCCGATATGATGAGCACTATGCCCAAGGGTCTCACCGCCGCGACGGGTATGGACGCGCTCACTCACGCTATCGAGGGTTACATCACCAAGGGCGCGTGGGAGCTGTCGGATATGTTCCACATCAAGGCTATCGAGATAATCGCGAATTCGCTGCGCGGCGCGGTCAACAACGAACCCGCGGGGCGCGAGGGCATGGCGCTCGGTCAGTATGTTGCGGGAATGGGCTTCTCGAACGTAGGTCTCGGTATCGTTCACTCTATGGCGCACCCGCTCGGAGCGCTTTATGATACGCCGCACGGCATTGCGAACGCGATAATCCTGCCGACCGTTATGGAGTACAACGCTCCCGAAACGGGCGAGAAGTACCGCGAGATAGCTAAGGCTATGGGCGTTAAGGGTACGGAGAATATGTCGCAGGACGAGTACCGCAAGGCGGCTGTCGACGCTGTAAAGCAGCTGTCGAAGGACGTTGGTATCCCCGACAATCTCAAGGATATTGTAAAGCCCGAGGATATTCCGTTCCTCGCGCAGTCCGCGTATGACGACGCTTGCCGTCCGGGCAACCCGAGAGATACCTCCGTTGAGGAGATCACCGAGCTTTACAAGAAGCTGTTGTAATCGGATAGTTAATGCCGCCGTCGGAGTTTTTCGACGGCGGTTATGTACAGGAGGTGTATATGGTGAATTTTAAAGCGCGTCTGGGCGTGTCGGTCATTCTCGCTGCTGTGCTGATGAGCGGGTGTCAAAGGGGCAACGAGAGCTCCGACGGTTCATCGGTTCGATCCGATGAAAGTAGTTCTGTTTCATCGGCAAGAACAGATGAAAGCAGCTCCGTTTCCACCGAAAGCTCAGATGTTTCGTCGGAGCAGTCCGAGGAAAGCAGCGGCTTTTCCTTGGAAGAAGAGCCGCCCCCATTTGAAAATCCGTATTATGCCGGCAGAGTATACCCTGACGATGAGCTTGTTCCGAGCGAATGGATTCGTGTTGATAACGACGCGGAGGTTATGGAAAAAGTCGACGAGATTATAAAATCCGATACTTCCGCGAAAGACCCCGAAAGCGCTCTTCCCGCTCTGATAAATAAAAATGTGCTTATTTACGGTATTTTTTTCGGCACTAAAGGTTTGTTTGATATCAATTGGGATGCGCCGTATAATTCCGCCGATTATGAATACCCCATTTATCCGATCACATCCGAATTTTTCCCCGATGTGCAGAGCATTAACGATCTGGTTTATGATACTTACGAGCACTCGGAAGCCGATAAACATTTATATCGGGACGGCGAACCGCTTTTTACGGAAGTAAACGGGCAGGTGTACATCTACAACAGGCGGTTTCCTCTCGTAGGAGGACCGTCTGCGTTTTTGGCAAGATCCTATGCGGAAATAACCGAGAAAACGGAAAATAAATGCACGTTTATCTGGCATTATCCCGATACCGAAATGCTTAACGAGCCCGAGAGCGGTTATGAGTTCCACTATTATGAAAAAACATATACTGCCGAGTACATTGACGGCTCGTGGAAACTTAACAAAATCGTCAACAATTTATGATCTGATGAAAAATGACCGCTGTTTTATCACGGCGGTCATTTTTTGTCGCTTTACTTGAAATTATGCGATTGCGTTTTCATTTCCGAGGAAGTGAATGCAATTCATTCCTTTTTGCGCGTCAGAAAAAATCCGATGATAGCCCCTATAAGTATAATCGGCGCCGCTCTGACGAACAGATATTCAAATGAATGGAAGAATGTTCCCAAAACAGCGGTTTCGGGGTCGGCATAATCCCAACCCAAGTAGGGGCTGTTCAATACGCCTAAAATGCAGAAGACTATTATTATGACCGCACATATCGAGAAAAACAGCCAATGTAATAATTTTATCCTCGTTACTTTTCTCCGGGCGAGCTGTAAGTTTATGACCTCAAGTTTTTCGGAGATTGCTTTTAAATCATCGGTTGTTGACTCCGCGACATTTTCTCCAAGTAAAGTGCTGACGGGTGTTTCAAGTACTTCCGATATGGAGATGAGCATTTCGGAATCGGGAACCGACAAGCCGTTCTCCCATTTAGAGACTGTTTGCCGAACCACGTTCAGTTTGACCGCGAGCTCCTCCTGCGAAAGACCTTTTGATTTTCTGAGCGTTTTAATATTTGCGTTTAACATTTGAGATGACCTTCTTTCTTTTTGTGTTACCTATATTATACCAAAAACCGCCCGTTGCGGCAAGCAACGCGTATTAACATTCGGGATTTTTGCGGATTTGCCATTCAAAAATATTTTCATCTTTGCGCCGATTTCCGAAAAGTGGTCGTGATTGAAAATACTAAAGGTGTTTTTGCTTTATATTGTGTATTTTTAACGAAAAAGAAAAATCGGGATTGACAAACGCTGTCTGCCGAATTATAATATATAATATTCAAACAGACGAATGAAAGGAAGATGACTATGAATAATAAGTACACTCTTTCAAATCCGAATTCCAACGCGAAAACGCGCAGGATATTTGATTACATATGCGAAAATTTCGGCACGAATATTATTACGGCTCAGCAGGAGAGCATTTGGATGGGTTCGCCCGAATATGAGATGGATCACCTGCTGAAGGTCACGGGGAAGCTCCCCGCTATGAGAGGGCTGGACTTTAAGGATAACGATTTTGACGGCGTTGTCAAGCGCTCGATAGAGTGGACAAGGCGCGGCGGATTGGTGACAATCTGCTGGCATACGGGCGTTGCCATAAGCGATTATCCCGAGTGCAAGGCGGACGATCCCGATTTTGAGCGGCTGTTCACAGAGGGCACGGAGGAGAACACCACCCTTATGTCAAGCTGGGATACGGCGGCGAAAGCGCTCCAAAAGCTCCGCGACGCCGACGTTACCGTTTTGTGGAGACCGTTCCACGAGTTCGACGGGCAATGGTTCTGGTGGGGAAAAGGCGGCGCGGAGAACTTTAAGCGCCTGTGGAAGCTGATGTACGACAAATACACGAACGAATACAAGCTCGACAACCTTATCTGGGTGCTTGGCTACTCGGGCGAGGTAAGGGACGGGTGGTATCCCGGTGACGAATACTGCGACATAATCGGCTCGGACACCTACGACAACACCACTCACAAGGCGGGCTGGGAGCTTCTGACAAAGCTGACCGACAAGCCGATGGCGTATCACGAATGCGGCAACGTTCCGCCCGTTGACGATTTTGTCCGCGACGGCGATCTTTGGGCGTGGTTTATGAACTGGCATACCGAATACCTTATGGCGAACGACAGCGAGACGCTTCGCGTTGTGTACAACGACCCGCGCGCCGTAACGCTGGATAAGGTGCCTGCCGGTTTGGTTTGATTCGACTAAAACCTCTTTTTTGTCCATAAACGGGATTTTTACAGTATGAAACTTGACATTTTGTTAAAAAAATGTTATGATATAAATGTAATGCTGTTAATTGTGCGGAGGTGAACGTATGCCGATTCAAATGCAGTGCTGCGGATTGGTTTTGATGGCTATACTGCTGTATTTTTACAAGAGCCAGAAAACTATCAAGCTGAATACGAGCAGGGCTTTCCTCAACGCGTTTTTTATGACGTTTGTCTGCATATTGTTCGACATTATTTCCTGTATAGCTATAACCAACGCGGAGTTTATTCCCGATTTCCTTGTCAGGTTTATCAGCAAGACCTACCTTGTTACGCTGGTTGGCGTGGGATTTTTCGCGCTGATGTATATATGCACCGAGATATATTCCGTAAAATCGGAATATAACAAGACTATGCTGCGTTACAGTTTTATCGTCGTCGTCGCCGTAATACTTATATACGCGCTTCCGATAGAGATATACTCGGACGAGGAGGCGGGGGTGCTGTATTCGGCGGGACCAAGCGCTATTGCGACATACTGCGTCGCGCTGGCTACGGTCATTACCGTGGTGGTGCGCCTCGTAAGGGATAAGGCGAAGGTCAGCCGCGCAAGGCGGATCTCCGTAATAAGCTGGATGGGCGTATGGGTGGCGGCGGCGCTTATACAGTTCTTTAACCCAAAGCTGCTGCTGGTCGGCTTTGCGGCTTCTGTCGGTATGTTGGTGCTGTATCTTCGTCTGGAGAACCCGGGGTTCAACATTGACAGCCAGACGGGATTGTTTAATCACGAGGCTTTTGTGCAGTATACTACCGAGCTGTACAATATGAACATCAGATTTTCGGTGCTTGGCATAATTATTGCTTCGGGGTCGTTCAGAGCGCTCCATTCGGACGTTGAGAACGAGATAATCCGCGAGGCTATAAGGTATTTTTATACGATGCCCGAGATAACGATGTTCCGTCACTCCACAAACGAGGTATTTCTGCTCTTCCCCGACAGGGAGACCGCCGACGCGGATATAAAGAAGATACTCAAGCGCTTTGAACGCGGCTGGGGCAAAAACGGCGGTATTCTTATTTCGCCGACGTGGGTGTATGTGCCGAACTCGGGCATTGCGGACAACACGGCGGAGCTTCTGCATTTTATGCGCTATGTCGGTCACAACAGCGCGGAGATGCCGGAAAACCGTTTTTACGAGGTAACGGCAGAGATCGCGAATAAGTTGAGACTGGAGAAGGACACCGAACAGCTTATTGTGGACGCGATAGCCGGCGACCGCGTGGAGGTATGGTTTCAGCCGATATATTCGACGGAGGATCACCGTTTTACGTCCGCGGAGGCGCTTGTGCGTATCCGCAGGGAGGACGGCTCGCTTGTGCCGCCGGGGCTGTTTATCGAGATAGCGGAGCATAACGGAATGATATTACAGCTCGGAGAGCTGGTGTTTAAAAAGGCGTGCCGCTTTATCGGCGAATCGCAGATAAATCTTTACGGCATCAAGTATATTGAGATAAATCTTTCGGTGGTGCAGTGCGCTTACAACGAGCTCGCGCAGGACTACATACGGATAATGGAGGAGAACAGGGTCTCTCCCGAGTTTATCAACCTTGAGATAACGGAGTCCGCTTCCATGAACGCGCGGAAGATCCTGCTCGACAATATGAACAGGCTTATAGACTACGGCGTGAGCTTTTCGCTGGACGATTTCGGCACGGGTCATTCCAATCTCAACTACATTATGGATATGCCTGTTGAGATCGTAAAGTTTGATAAGGGAATGACGAACGCCTATTTCGAGGACGGCAAGGCTAAGTACATAATGGACGCGGCAATGAATATGATACGCGGACTTGACCTGAAGATCGTCTCCGAGGGCGTTGAGACCGCCGAGCAGTTCTACACAATGGAAAATCTTGGCATAAACTACATTCAGGGTTATTATTTCTCGAAGCCTTTGCCTGCCGATGAGTTTTTGGAATTTATCAAAAAGTCAAATAAAACAGCATTCTGATCTATCCCCCTATATGGGGGATAATTTTTTTGTTTTTTTAAGAGGAATGTAAGATTTACCTTTTTTCTGCGCATAGATAGATGAAGCGCGCTTTGTATTATTAAAGTCGGAGGTGATGATGTGCGGGAAACGGAATTGCTGAACTTGCTCCGCGGCGATCCCGAAAAGGGATTAAAGGCTCTTATGGCGCAGTATGGGGGATTGGTGTACGCGGTGGTCAGGCGAAATCTCCCATCGGAGCTCGGGAGCGCGGACGCGGAAGCGTGTACAGCGGATTCTTTCGGCGATTTTTACCTTGAACTGGATAAGTACGACCCGTCCAAGGGGAGCATACGGGCTTGGCTGTGCGTTATCGCGAGGCATAACGCCATAGATCTGGCACGGAGAAACATTCCCTTGCCATTGGACGAGGAGATCGAGACGGGTTCTCATTCCTTGGAGAACGACTTGGAGGAACGTGAGCTGCGCAGGGCGGTGCTGGCGGAGGTCAAAGGTCTCGGCGACCCCGACCGTGAGATACTGCTGCGGAAGTTTTACTTAGGAGAGCCTTCAAAGGTCATAGCCGCGCGGCTGGGTATGTCGGTCTCAAACGTTGATACAAGGACCAGCCGCGCCATTGAAAAACTGCGGAAAAATCTTGAGGAATGGAGGATATGATTGTGAACAATACATTGGAAAATATTCTGGAAAATCTTGAACCGAACGAGCTTGACGAGCTTTTTCCGGACGAATTCGGCGCGGAGCTGCCGGGCGGCGCTTTGCGGAGGATCGAGAAAATGGCTTTGCAAAAGGCGGGGCTGAAAAGCAAAAAGCGCAAACGTTTTAATTATCGGATATGGGCGCCTGCCGCCGCTTGTCTGCTGTTGACCGTAAGCCTTACGGGAGTTGCGGCGGAGGCTCGGGAATACAACGCCGCGGTGGATTTCTTCGCGGAGAACGGGCTGTCCGCGGAGGGGCTCAGCCGCGGGGATATAAAGGCTGTCTACCGCGATATTTCGACAAATCGCTTTACCAACGACAAGACCGCCGAGGTCATCAGGCGCTCGGTGCAGGGCGTGGAGCTGCCCGCGCCTACTCCCGAGGAGCTGGCGGAGTTCTGGAACGTCAATAAAGTCAACAACAGCTTTTTCGGCTCAAACCGCGTATACGAAGGCATTACTTATGCGGTGAACAGTAACTATAAATTTGACAGCAGTCTGGGATTTGATGTTTTCGACAAGAGTATCGTGGGCTGCTCTTATGACGGAAGTCCGCTCTGGAAAGCAGAGTTTTCATCATTCTATGTTGAGGGCTGCATAGCGGCTTCCGAGGGAACTGCCGTATGGGGATTTACACCCACTTGGTCAAGCGAAATGCCGTCTCCGGCTTGGCTCGCAAGGGTTGACGACAGCGGAAATAAGCTGTGGGAACATAAGTTAAATCACGGGTTTGAGAATGAATATATCGCGGAGGTGTTGGATAACGGAGACGGCACTATGGCGGTAATCAGCCGCGGAGACCTTGAATATCTGTGCCTTAGTCAATACGATATGGACGGGAATGAACTCAGCTTTAAGAAAACGCAGGTCGGCAACAAGGGTATCTGGAATGCCGTGCGGCTTGGCGACGGTTATCTGGTTCAGCTCGGGAGCTATACGGACGGCGAGCACGCTCACCTTGCAAAGCTCGACAGAGACGGGAATATTACCGATAACTTCGTATATGAGAGCGACGACTGCGATTATCATATCGTGGCTATGGCGGAGTTTGAGGGCAAGGTTTATTTGTCCGCATACGCTGTGCCGAAACAGAGCGGCGGCTCGGGATATGAGGTAGCAAATATTCTTGACCAAGTATTCGCAAAGTATTCCGATGATATAAGCAACGAGGAGTTTACGCCTTTGGTGCGGGATAATTACACGGCTGTGCTGCTTTGCGATCCCGAGGGCGGCGAACCCGAGACATTTTACTCCGTTAAGGGTTCGCTTGGAGGAAATCTGTACGTGGAGGATACGCTGAAATGGGATACGGAAAGAGTTTTTGAGATGTTCTATTCTCCGTATACAAGCTCGTTCACCATTGGCGGAAACTGTCGGGTCTATCGGTATACGTTTGACGGCTCTGGAGCTCTCGTTAAGTGTGATGATACGG
Source organism: Oscillospiraceae bacterium (assembly GCA_014799395.1). Taxonomy (GTDB): domain Bacteria; phylum Bacillota; class Clostridia; order Oscillospirales; family Ruminococcaceae; genus CAG-115. Next base: position 18,809 of record JAAVID010000072.1, read on the forward strand.
GAGAGACGGCGTATTTCAGAAGATAAAGAGTTTGTTTAGAGCGTGTTCACATTAACCGAAATGCTCGGATTTCGAAGCGGATTTTTCGCATAACGAGGCGAAAATTCGCAGGCGTACTGTATGTACGTCAAGAATTTTCAACGAAGTTATGCGAAAAATCCGCCGAAAGACGGGCGTTGAGCGTTAATGTGAACACGCTCTAATAGAAATTTCGGCGTTGGGCGGGTTGCTTGACGCCGATTTTTTATGAAACGAAAAATGCGCTTTTGCTTTATTTTGTGAAAAAAATAAAATAGGGGTTGACTTTTAGACTTTATTATGCTAAAATAGATATAGAATAATACGGGGAGTTGTCCCCGGAGCTTGGAGGTAACATTATGAGAAAATCCGATGAAAATCTTGCGCTGCTTTACAAGGCGGTGCTTACGCTGAAAAACGAGAAGGAATGCGCGGCATTTTTCGAGGACCTGTGTACGCCGCAGGAGCTGGGCGCTATCGCGCAGCGGCTTCACGTTGCGAATATGCTGACCGACGGAAACGTCTATAACAGTATCGTCGAGGCAACGGGCGCTTCAACTGCGACTATCTCGCGCGTAAACAAAACGCTTACCTATCAGACCGCGGGCGGCTACAAAATGGTATTTGACCGTATGAAGGGCAAAAAGTAATGAGCGGCTACGGCGAATTCGCGGAGGTCTACGACTTGCTGACGTTCAACGTGCCGTATGACGAGCTCGCCGACTACTATGCGGAGATACTTAAACGCTTCGGCACGGAGCGCGTGCTGGATATGGGGTGCGGAACGGGAAGCCTTACGGTGCGGCTCGCGGAGCGCGGCTTCGATATGATAGGGCAGGACGCTTCGGCTGAAATGCTCACGATAGCGGCGGAGAAGTCCTCCGAGGTCATGTGGATATGCCAGAATATGGAAGAAACAGAGCTTGGAGGAACCGTTGACGCTGTAATATCGACGCTGGACAGCGCAAATCACCTTGAAAGCGCCGAGGATATGCTTGAATGCTTTCGGCGCGCGGCGGACTGCCTTGAAAGCGGCGGAGCGTTCGTGTTCGACGTGAACACGGTGTTCAAGCACCGCGAGATCCTCGGCGATAACACGTTCGTGTACGATGTGGACGGGGTCTACTGCGTGTGGCAGAATACCTTTGACGACAGCGACAACGGCGTGGATATTGAGCTCGATTTGTTTTTCGAGAACGAGGACGGGTCATATTCGCGCGGCGGCGAGAGCTTCCGCGAGATAGCGCTTTCGGCGGAGGGCTACTGTCAACTACTGGAAAAAGCGGGCTTTGATGTTGTGAATGTCTGGAATTATCAGACATTTGACGAGCCGTCGGAAAACAGCGAAAAGCTGTTGGTTTTGGCGAAAAAGCGTTAAATATTACGAATTGTAATGAAATGAATTCGCACATTAAACGTTGTTTGGCATATTATATAATGTATATGGCGGTGTTCCTCGCTAACGGGGAAAACGGCATGAAATCAAGCTGTTTTTGCTTTCTTGATATGACAAATTGTGATAAATAACGATAAAATTACCGAAAGGCAAATGGAATGGGAAAAATTGTAAGAGCTTTATCCGCGGAGGGCGGAGTGCTTTGCTCGGCTATCGACTCGACGGATATGGTGAGAGAAATGGCAAGGCTTCACGGGGCGACGCCCGTTGTTACAGCCGCGCTCGGTCGAATGACTACGGCGGTCTCAATCATGGGGGCGATGCTGAAATACGAGGGCGACACGCTCACCTTGAGAATAAACGGCGGCGGTCCCTGCGGCACGCTGACGGCGGTTTCGGACTACCGCGGAAATGTGAAATGCTGCGCGGGAGACCCGAGCGCGAACGTTCCGCTGACAGCGGACGGAGCGCTTGATGTGCGCGGCGCTATCGGCTCGGACGGCTCGCTGACCGTTGTCAAGGATATGGGGCTGAAAGAGCCGTATGTCGGGCAGATACCGCTTGTTTCGGGCAATATCGCGGAGGATATTACGGCGTATTATTCGGTAAGCGAACAGCTTCCGACCGTGTGTGCGCTTGGGATCTTGTTCGAAAAAAGCGGAGAAGTTCGGGCGGCGGGAGGTTATATGGTGCAGGTAGTGCCGCCGATCTCGGACGCTTCGGTGAAGGTGCTGGACGAAAACCTCGCGAAGATGGACTCGGTTCAGCAAATGCTGGAGCGGAGGCTTGACCCGTCGGACATCGCGCTGAATGCTCTCGAGGGGCTTGGCGGAGAGATACTGGACAGCTGGGAGGCGTGCTATCACTGCGACTGTTCGCGTGAAAGGACGGAGCGCGTGCTTATCTCGCTCGGCAAAAAGGAGCTCGCAAAGCTCGCAGAGGAGCAGCAAGAGACAGAGGTTTGTTGTCACTTTTGCAACAAAAAGTATAAATTTACCGCCGAGGAAATGTTGAAATTGCTGAAAGAGTAAATTTTTTCAAAAAATGCTTGACATTTTCAAACGAAACGTGTATAATATAATAGTCGCTTGAAACGGCGGCAGTCGGAAGTTTAGCTCAGCTGGGAGAGCATCTGCCTTACAAGCAGAGGGTCATAGGTTCGAGCCCTATAACTTCCACCATGATCGGCACATCGTGCGATGTGCCGAATTCGGCCCGGTAGTTCAGTTGGTTAGAACGCCGCCCTGTCACGGCGGAGGTCGTGAGTTCGAGTCTCATCCGGGTCGCCAACCGCAATTCATTTGCTTGATTTTGATTAGGTTAAGGCGTTGCGGGAACAATGCAAAAGCCCGACAGGGTTTTGCTTGGGCCTCTGTAGCTCAGTTGGTAGAGCAGGGGACTGAAAATCCCCGTGTCATTGGTTCGATTCCGATCGGAGGCACCATTTGCGGATTTAGCTCATCTGGTAGAGCGCCACCTTGCCAAGGTGGAGGTAGCGAGTTCGAGCCTCGTAATCCGCTCCAGCGCACTAGCGGCGCTATTTCGGCGCTATAGCCAAGTGGTAAGGCATGGGTCTGCAACACCCTGACCCCCAGTTCAAATCTGGGTGGCGCCTCCACCCGAAAGGGTTTATATCCTGTCTCGGAACGAGGATGTCGAAATTTTGGGAAAATTCTTAAAAACCTCTTGACAATCTGTTCCGAAAGTGATATAATTTATAAGTCGTTTATAAACGGCGAACAGCTCCTTGAAAATTGAACAATACCAAAAAGAACGAATTAACATTACCTTGTCGATTCCGAGCAGAAATGCAAGGAGGAGAAAGAAGCTAATTTCGGATAAATGAAAAAGTAGCGTTGAGAAATTAACGTTGGCGTTGAAGTTTATCTGAGCAGGTTAAACCGCCGGAAACGGCGTTTTAATACAAACTTTAAAGAGTTTGATCCTGGCTCAGGACGAACGCTGGCGGCACGCCTAACACATGCAAGTCGAACGGTGAAGAGGGAGCTTGCTCTCTCGGATCAGTGGCGGACGGGTGAGTAACACGTGAGCAACCTGCCTTTCAGAGGGGGACAACAGTTGGA
>JAAVID010000073.1 GCA_014799395.1 Oscillospiraceae bacterium
AGCAAACAAGTAACGTAAGCAAAGAATTCACAAGTCCGAGGAGACGAACTTAAACTCTAGGGCGAGTATTCCCCCACAAAATGAATGGGAGGTGAGTGGGAGAGGGGAAGAAGATCGGAAGAGGAAACCCGTAGGGAGAGAGGGGGCAGCATGTAACACGTCCTCTGTTCGTCACGAGACCCAGCCCCCTCTTTCCCGAAGGGTGTCCTCTTGCACCCGTGCGACGACATAGAAATTAAAAGAAACGAAACCACAGCCGACAACAAATAAAACCTTACCCCCACACAGCAACATATAAATTAAAATTTAATTATCCACATTCCACCCCAAAAACCTAACCTCCCTCTTCTCCAACCGCCGCTTCTCGGTATCAAAAATATACTCAAACTTCTCCACCATCAACGACTTCCCCGAGTGCGTGAATACACACAAATGCTGAACCATTCTCCCCTCGCCGCGAAGCTCGAGATATGTTCCGCAAGGCTCGGTCTCAACGCCGTTTTCATACACGGGAAGCTCCTCAAGTCTCCCGTCAAACACCGCGAAAAATCTCCCGTACTGCGGTATCACAAGCTCGCTGTCTCTGTAAAAATCAAGCTGAATAATATCGGGATACCCGTCAACAGAAAACTCCCGCTTGTTCGAGATGACCGTACAGCCATAAGACAGCCCGTCAAGAACGCTCTCCATTATCAGAAACCTGTCCCCCTCGGCGACCTCGATACCCAGACTTCCGATCTCCGCGCCGTCCTTTTCCAGCACAAGCCGAAAATTCCGCTCTCCGTTTACATCTGTACGCGCACTGTCCGCGGGCTTCTCCCCGACAACGCTCACCGAGTAATATTCGCCCTCCGAAAATATGTCCTCAACCGTAAACACAAGGTCTGTCTCCGAATAGCTCACGCCGACCCGCGCCGCCGTGTCCGCGCCGCTGACCTCCGAAGCGGCGGAAACCGGCGGCTCAAAGCTCTCGGTCTCCTCCGTTTCATCGCTCTCCAAATCATAAAGATCGGGACAATAGTTCTCCTCAACCTCGCCGCACGAGCCGAGAACGACCGCGCATATAAGCGCCGCCATCAACGTTACAAACCTCGGGAAATTCTTCATCAAGACATACCTCCGTAAATATTGTAACTGTAATTATATTCCAGATTTTTCCAGAATTCAATACAAATTACAAATTTTACTGCGAGGTATGTCTTTTTAAAGAGAACTCACACGAAAAATAAAATTATTCGCCGTCCTCCGTGATAACCCCTCCGCCCGCAAAGCGGACATACTGCCCGTCCTTTAAGGGCATAAAAAGCGAAGAACTGTCGCCGTCAAAGGTCAGCACCGCGGGAACCGAACCGAACGCCTCCGCCGTGCTCCGCTGAAGCTCGGCAACGCGGCTGTCACCGCGAAGTATCTCGGGCGAAACGCGGTCAAAATGCTCCTCCGCCCATTTCATAAGGTCGCGCGACGGGATATTCACAATAGCAATAGTCTCAAGAAACGGGTTCAGCGCGTCCTCAAGTATATCGGCAAATTCCTCCCTGTCCGTGACCGCGCCGCCGCCGTCAATAACCATAAGCAACGGCGATCGGTCCGCCCCCGCCGCTTTTGCGGCAAGCCTGTACTCCTGCCCTATCTGCTCAAAATGCCGCGGAACGCTCCCCTCAAATCCAAACGCCGAGGAAGCGACTTCAAAGGTATTCACACTGCACCTGTGCTGATAGTCCGCAAACCCTGGATAAAACTCCAGAAACGCGCGTTCTATGTACTTGCTCATACCTTGGTAGTATTCCTCGTCAAACGGCACGAACATATACGCCTCGTCTTGAAACTCCTCGCTGTTGTACTTCTCCGTGCCGAAATAATGCTCGGCATAGTCGTCAACGTCGGAGGGATAAAAGTGCGGCGCGTCGTCGCGGTCCCAGTTGTAGTAATCGTGAGCAAATCCCGCACCGAGAAAATTAAGCTGATATATCTCCAGGTCTCCCCCGAAAAAGCTCAGAATAAACTCGCGAATATCGGTCTGCTTTCCGCTCTTAACGCCCTCTACTACCTCGGGGCAGTCGCGGTAAAATTCGGGCGCGATAAGGTCGTGCTCAATACACCAGCGCATAAATATAGCGATATGGTTGCAGCCGTTTATCGGGTCGAGCGGCAGCTTTTTCTCGAAGATCTTCCTGCTGTGATCGCTCACGCTGTCAACGGGCGGACGCTTCTGCGAACGGTATCCCTCGAGAGTGTTCGGTCTGTTTATGTCAACGATATGACTTACATCGCGCATTTTCTCAAGCAGCGATTTCGTATCGTTATCGATCTTGAAGTTCATTTCCTCACGGTAAAGCGGAATTATCTCAAAAAAGTTTACCGTATCGCCGTTCGGAAGCACGCAGGTCTCCGCGCCGTCGTCGACGTTTTCGGGATAGACCAGCAGAGACCCCGCAAGCTCGGTGGTATCCGCAAACGGGTGCTGATTGTCCACCGAATGCCCCCACCCCAGCCAGGTCTCGCAGTTGATAGGCAGCCGCGCGAGATTTTTCAGCAGCGAGATAGGCCAGAACCATTCCTCGCTGTTCTCGCCGACCTTCCAGTCCGGGGGCAGACAAATAAGAAGCTCCGCTCTGCCGTATTCCTCGGCGGAAAGCTCCTTTGGAATATCCATAATATGCGCGCCCATACCCATCGTAAGCAGGGTATAATAATTGCGCTCCTCACTCGGCGGAACGATACAAATATCGCAGTGTATGTCGGGAGAGACTATTTCGTGGAACACCGTCGGGAAATCGCCGAAATACTCCTTGATATGCTCCTCAACAGCGTCTATCTCCTCTTCCTCGTACAGCTCCGCGTCCTCGTTGTCCTCGTCGGTATCGTCGTCATCGCGGAGCTCGTCAAGCTCGTCCTCGATACGCTCCATATATTGATCGGCAGTCTCAAGCGCGGACTCCGGAGGGTTCATATTCATTCCGCGCGCCAACGCCACCTTAGCGCGTTCGAGAATATTGCGGCGCAGACCTTCGTCGTCCTCGCATTCCTCGTCCTCCGAGACGCGGAAAAGCGCCAAGCCCATACGGAAGTGCCACTTATAATCGTCGTCAAGGCGCTCGCGCTGACTTTCCAGAACGGCAATTGCCTTCTTATACTCGCCCGTATCTATGTACGCCTCCACGAGCCAGCCGAGAATATCATCGTCGAGAGCGCTGTCGGGAAGCGCCAGCACCGCCTCAACGATCCTTTCGTTATCCCCGTCGTCGCGCCACTCCTCAAACAATTCAATAAGTTCGCGTTTTTTCATATTTGCTCCTATATAAATAGTGTGTTATTTTCGTAAACTTGAGCGTTAATGTGAACACGCTCTTATCCCTCGGGATTGTGCTCCTTGCAGCAGAACTCGCCCGCGGTAAATTTCAGTATGGCAAAGCTGTTGAGCATAGTTTCGGGATATTTGCTCTCGGGAGTTCCGCCGAAATACTTTTTCATAAGCAGATTAAGTCCCGTTATCTTCTCAACGCCCGTTATGCTCGCGATAGTACCCGTTCCCGTAATGCTGTGATAATGGGCGGTAAACCCGCACGCGGGGTCGGTCTTAACAATATCGTGGAGCTTGTCGATCTCAAACGCGGCGTTGCTGTTCGCTTTCATAAGGTCCATTTTCTTGCCCTTTTCCTCGCAGCGGAAGTAAATTTCCAGCTTTCCGCCCGTAAGGTTATAGCCAAAGCACAGCGGTACGATATACGGATAATTGCCGTCGATAAGCGCTATCCGGCATACCCTCGCCGAGCTCAGAATATTCTCAATTTCGTTGATGTCGGTGATCTCTCTTTCTATTCCGGTCATTACGATTTCCCCTTTCCCGTAAAAAATCACCCGCAAACCTTGATGTCTGCGGGCGGAAACGTTGCAATTACGCGTTAGCTTTCTTAGCAAGCTGAGACTTCAGACGAGCTGCCTTATTCTTGTGAATAAGACCCTTGCCCGCCGCTTTGTCAACGCTAATGCTTGCAGCCTTGATAGTAGCCGCGTCGGCGCCCTCTGCACGAGCCTTTTTGATCGAGGTTCTGAGAGCGGACTTCGCGCTCTTGTTAGCTTCGGTTCTCGCCTCAGAGATGAGAACTCTCTTCTTGGCAGACTTAATATTCGGCATTATTTTCACCTCCGTGATGTTATTCAATCGAAAGTTCTTCGGGTATCTCTAAAAATCTTATTTGAGCGAAAACGTGCGGAGCACGCCGTTTGCTTCGTCAAACCTCCTAGCCGCATTATGCGCTTTGCGCAAAACGCTGGCATTAAGCCTTGCGTCGTCGGCTTTCCTTGCAACCGACGCACTCCACCCGTTTTCGCTTTTCAAATCGATTTTTAGAGCTACCCGGTATTTTCCGAGAGATTTCGGGTATTATTTATTTATATTCACCAAAAAAATCCACACAGAAATACGTTTTATTGTGATTTCGATTTATTTTTTCTCATAGTACATTTAATTATAACACATAGGTAAATAAAATGCAAGGGGTTTTTGAAAATTTTTTCTTGGAGCCTGTTTAGTATCTTCCGAAGCACCGTCTTCACCCGTCTTTTCGCGCCCTGCTTAGGCAATTTTCCTTGAGCGTTTTGCCGAAGGCATAATGCGTACATAAAGTACATCTGCGGAAAATTGCCGTTGCAGGACGCGAAAATCCGGGCAAATCCGGCACTTCTACAGATACTAAACAGGCTAGAGTGAAAGGGAAAGGGTCTATGGATAACAGCGGACTGGCATTTGAAGCGGCGGAGATACTCACACGAAAGGACGGCATTCACGCGGTAACGAGAACTATCGGCAAGGTGAAGATCACCGACGTGCGGATAACGTCCGCGGCGGCGGTGCGCACGGGTAAACGCGCGGGGCGGTATATCACGCTTGAGGGCGAACCGTCGGCGGCGGGAATGACCGCGCTGTTTCGGCGGGCGCTTATGCAGGTGATACCGCCGCGCGGACGGCTGTTCGCGGCGGGGCTCGGCAATCCCGACATCACGCAGGACAGTCTCGGAGCGGAAGCGGTGCGGACTATGTCGGCGCGGAGGGGTAGGCGGTATTCGCTGTCGGCTATCGAGACGGACGTTGCCGTAAGGACGGGGCTTGATACGGCACGGCTTGTGAAAGCGGCGGCTCACGAGCTGAACGCGGACTGCGTGATAGCGGTAGACGCGCTTGCGTGTCACGACCCGAGTTATATCGGCAGGACGGTGCAGATAAGCGACGCGGGGATAATTCCGGGCGGCGGTGCGGGCGAGGCTCGGGGAGAGCTGTCACGCGGGCGGTTGGGAGTGCCGATAGCGGCGGTAGGCGTACCGACGGTATCGGCGTTGTCCTCGGTCACGGGGAAAAGGGCGGATAAGCTTTTTTTAGTCACCGCGTCGGATATCGATGTTGTGGTGAAGATGTGGGCGGAGGTAATCGGCGGTGGTATTCAAGGTCTGATAAATTAGAGTTTTGGCGCGGCAGCGAGGAGGGGTAAGGTTTTATTTGTTGTCGGCGGTGGGTTCGTTTCTTTTAATTTCTATGTCGTCTCACGGGTGCAAGAGGACACCCTTCGGGAGAGAGGGCGCTGGACATCGTGACAAATAGCGGACGCATTACATGGCGCCCCTCTCTCCCTAC
>JAAVID010000074.1 GCA_014799395.1 Oscillospiraceae bacterium
CTGCCACCGGCAGAAAAAAGTGATTGATCGGCGAATTTGCCTGTTGGCAAATTCGTCGATTTGGGGAAAAACTCTTGTTTTTCCCCAAACCCTTTTAGCGCTCTGGGGACTCGGCGCTACGCGCCGCGTTGCGCACTTCGTGCGCAACAGCCGTGCTTCGCACGGCTATCCGGGCTTTGCCCGGACCTAGCAAGGGCTCTGCCCTTGCATTCCGCCTAAGGGGCAAGCCCCTTAGGAATCCCGTTTTTTTAGCTGTAAGCCGCTACACTAACTCAGACTTATGGATTCTCCAACGACTTCTCCAAAAAGCTCTTGGTCTTTTCGCTCTTCGGCGCGCCGAAAACCTCGTCGGGCGTTCCATACTCCTCGATAACGCCGTCCGCCATGAATATGACCTTGTCGGCAACTCCCCGCGCAAAATTCATCTCGTGCGTTACCACTATCATTGTGCGGTCGGAGGTTTTCAGCTCGCGGATAACGCGCAGGACTTCTCCCGTAAGCTCGGGGTCAAGCGCCGACGTCGGCTCGTCAAAGCAGAGAATATCGGGGTTCAACGCCAGCGCACGGGCTATCGCCACGCGCTGCTGCTGCCCTCCCGAAAGCTCGCAGGGGTAATTGTTCATCTTTTCGGACAATCCCACCGTATCGAGCAGACGGCGCGAATTGTCGTCTATCTGCTTTATTATCTCCTTTTTCTCCGCCTTTGAGAGTTTTTTTCCCTTTAACTTTCGAAGCTCGGGAGCCAGCGACACGTTCTTCAACACGCTGTACTGCGGAAACAAATTGAACTGCTGAAACACCAGCCCGAAATGCAGCCGCTTTTCGCGTTTCTCCGCGTCGGAATACGGCGGCTCGTCCGAGCTGAACAGCACGTTCCCGTTGACGGAGATCGTACCCGTATCGGGAGTTTCGAGGAAGTTCATGCAGCGCAGCAGCGTGGTCTTGCCGCTGCCCGAGCTGCCGATTATCGCAAGCACCTCGCCCTTCTCCATTGAGAAGTCGATGCCCTTTAATACCTCCGTTTTCCCGAAGGATTTGTGTATGTTTTTTACTTCCAAAAACGACATTTTTATCCTCCGTCAGCCGCTGTAATAGTTCATTTTCTTCTCGGCGAGATTCAAAAGCACCGTAAGCAGCGCCGAAAATACCAGATAAAACGCGCCGATATAGAACAGCGGCCAGATGATCATCTTCATGCTTACGATATCCTCTGCGGCCTTTACAAGCTCCGTTACGGCGATTACACGCGCCAGCGAGGTATCCTTGACGAGAGTGATTATCTCGTTGCCCATCGGCGGCACTATACGCTTTATTACCTGGAACAGCACGACCTTGAAGAATATCTGCGTTTTCGTCATACCGAGGACTTGTCCCGCCTCGTACTGACCCTTGGAAATGCTCTCGATACCGCCGCGGTATATCTCCGAGAAATAGCAGGAATAGTTGATGATAAACGCGATAAGCACCGCCGTAAGTCTCGGGAGCGCTTTCATATCGAACAGCAGCCCCGGTCCGTAGAATATAAGGATTATCTGAAGCATGAGCGGAGTTCCGCGGATTATCCATACAAACGTCTTTGTTATCCACTTTATCGGCGGGATCTTCGACATAGAGCCGAATGTGATGACAAGCCCCAGCGGAAGCGACGCGGCAAGCGTTATCAGAAAAATAACTATCGTAACGCCAAAGCCGTTCGCAAGCTGTTTTGTTACCTCAAGAAAACTCATAATTTTTCCTTTTCTTTATGTACAAAGCACGGCGCGGTGATTTACAGAACCGTGCCGTGCCTTTTAATTACAGTGCGTAAATATCGTCGACGCCGTACTTCTTCGCAAGGTCGAGCAGAGTGCCGTCCTTTGCGAGCTCGTCGATAGCCTGGTTGATCTTCGCGAGGGTCTCCGTGTCCTCAAGACGAACGCCTACCGCGTAGTCCTCGTCCATAAGCTGAACGGATTCGAGTATCATAAGATCGGAAAAATCCGCGCTTTCTACGGCGTTTCTCGCGAGCGTGTAGTCAACGATACCGATATCGGCAGTGCCCGCCTTGACCTCCAGGACTGCGTCCTTCTGCGCGTCGCAGCCTATCAGATTGCAGCCCTTGAGCGTTTCGTCCGCGTTAGCCGCGTCATCGCCGGCGGAGCCGCTCTCAAACGCGACGGACGCGCCCGCCATAGACTTGGTGTCGGTATACTTATCGGCGTTATCCTTTTTGATAATAATTACCTGCTTGTTCTTGAGATAGGTCGTGGAGAACGCCATATTCTCCTTGCGGTCCTCGGTCACGGTAAGTCCGTTCCAGATAAGGTCGATAGTCTTGGATTTAAGCTCGATCTCCTTTTTCTTCCAGTCGATGACCTGAAATTTGGGAGTAACGCCCAGCTTTTCGCATACAGCCTTGGTGAACTCGGTCTCAAAGCCCGTAAGCTCGCCGTTTTCGTCAAGGTAATTCATAGGCTCGTAGTATGTAATGCCGATAACAGCCTCGCCCTTGTTTTTGATGTAGTCCCAGTCGGAATTGCCGTCGGAAGAACCTGAATTGCTGTTACAGCCGCAAAGCCCCAGGCACATTACCATGCCCATAAGCACGGAAAGTATCTTCTTTTTCATAATTGTCGTCCTTTCTTGTTCTGTTATCTGTTTACCATGGTAAAGCGAACAGAGCGCTTTCCGTATCACAAATGATATTTTATCACATTGTGCTTATTTTGTCAAGCGATTGCGGAGATTTCACCTTTTTTCACAAAATTTGACGGAATTGAGCGGGTTTTTAGTAAAATTTTTATATCCCGAACGGCAGAGCCATTATCGCCGCCCACTCGCGTATCCAGTAGTTTAGGATATTGCGCAATGGAGTTTTCGAGGAATGATGTCCGACCGTTTTAAGACCGTTCTCCTTTGCGTAAATATCGGCGCGGAACTGGTGGAAGTTGTTGGTGACAACGACAACGCCGTCCGTTATGCCGCGCTCGGCGAGAAGGGCGGTCGAAAAGCGGAAGTTCTCGCGCGTGCTGACGGATTTGTCCTCTTTGATAATACGGCTCTCGTCAACGCCTCTGTCGACCAGAAAGCGGTACATCGCCTCGGCTTCCGAGATGTCCTCGCCGTTTCCCTGTCCGCCGCTCACCACGCAGACCGCTTCGGGGTGCGCGTTCAGCACCTCCTCTGCCGCGATAAGCCTGTACGCGAGCATGGAGCTCGGGTTCTCGCCCTTCACCTGACAGCCCAGCACTATCACCGCGCGGGTATCGTCTATCGGCTTTTCCATATACACCGCCATATTCACCGAGAACACCGCGCACATTACCGCGCACACGGCAATAAAGCCGCCGACCGCGATGACCGCTATCTTTCCCGCCAATCCGCGCCAAAGGTACTTTATAAGTCTGCATATCGGCTTCCACAACAGGGCGGCAAGGAATATCGCGCCGAAAAGCGCCGAGCCGATATATGTGCCCGCCGTAACGAAGTTGAGGTTCACCCAGACCAGCATTACAAGCGCCGCCATAGCGATTATAGATCTTAATATGTAGGATAAAATTTTACTCATATGTTCACCTATAAAATAACTGCCGAACAGTTATGCACCGCCCGGCAGTCCGAAATTCAGCGATTTAACATTCCGAATACACTTTGACGCACACAACCGAATATCTCGTCGAACCCGTCCATGCTCACGCCCATGCATACAACGCACGCGATCATTCCGATATAGAACAGTATTACGATACCCAACATAATAGCCTCTACGAGCAGCATTCCGCGCGCGTAGTTCTTTTTCGGCTGAGGAGTATCACTGCTGAAGCCCCACACGAACAGCAAAATAACGCCGATCAAGCCGAGGCTCGAAAGGAATATCGTAAGCGCCCACTGCTTGACGGTCATGTTCTCGGTGCGCTCCGTTGCTCCGCTGTTGTTGTAGCTCTGCGGATAAGATGGCATCTGCGCCGCGTTCGGGCTCGTATAAGTATTGCTTGCGGGAGCGGACTGCATAGGCTCCGTTGTCGGTGCGGGCTTGCTCAGGTCTACCGCGCTTTCCAGCGTCGCTCCGCAGGACGGACAGAACTTGCCCTCGCCCTGTACGAGCGTTCCGCACTTGTCACAAAATCTTTCCATAATTTACCTCCCAAAAAATTCTCTCGGGGTCTGCCCCGCTTCTAACTATATAATAACATATTATAAACTTTTTGTCAATGGTGTTTTTATATGAACCTCTTATCCGTGTATCCATTGGCTCATTCCCGCGCCCCAGACCTCGTTCGGGCGTTCGCGGAAGCCGAACTGCTTGTAAAAATCCTCCCTGCCTATCGCCGACATCAGATACAGCACTATAGTTTCGCCGGGGAGGAGCGTGCCGCGCATATATTCCATAGTGCGGCGCATCATCTCCTTGCCTATGCCTTGGTGCTGATACTCGGGGATAACCATTACATCGGTGATAAAGTTCGCGTAGCTTCCATCGGACAGCACGCGTATCATGCCGATCGCTCTGCCGTTATCGCGCACGGTGGTGATGTGAAACGCGTTGTTGAGCGCGTTGCTCGCAATTCTTTCGGACAGTACCATAAAATTTACGGCGCGCCGCATTTCCATATACTCCTCCAGAGTGGGAGCCTTGTCAATATACTCGAGTGCCATTTTTTCCCTTCCCATAAAATTCCGTCCTGCTATTAACAGGACGGATTTTTTTAGTCTTGATTTTCGCTGTTTTCTTCGGACTTTTCGTCAACTGTCTCGGAGGTTTCGTCAGCCGTCTCGGGCTTTTCCTCAACGAGCTTGGCGGGGTTGCCCTCAACGTCTATCTCGCCGTTCATCAGCTTGTAGAATACGGGACCGTCCAGCTTTTCGTGCTTTATCAGATACTGCGCGCAAAGCTCGAGCAGGTCTCCGTGAACGGTAAGAATATCCTTTGCCTTTTCGTAGCCCGTCTCGATAAGCTCGCGTATCTCCGCGTCTATCTCGCTCGCTACGTTTTCGGAATAGTTCTTTCCGTGACCGTAATCTCTGCCGAGGAATACCTCGTCGTTCTCGCTGCCGTACAAGATCGGACCGAGCTTCTCCGAGAAGCCGTAGCGTGTTACCATATCCCTCGCGACGGAGGTCGCGCGTTCAATATCGTTGGAAGCGCCCGTGGTGATGTCGTCAAGAATGAGCTTTTCCGCCGCGCGTCCGCCGAGGAGAACTATAATGGACTCCTCCATACGCTTTTTCGTGACGTGCGAATTATCCTTTTCGGGCAGGTGCATAGTAAAGCCCGCCGCCATACCGCGCTGAATAATGGACACCTGATGGACCTTATCCTGCGTGGGGCAGAACATCGTTGTTACCGCGTGACCCGCCTCGTGATAAGCGGTAATGCGCTTGTCCTCGGGGCTTACGATACGGCTCTTCTTCTCGGGACCCGCGACTACCTTGATAGTCGCCTCCTCAATATCCGCCTTGGTAACAGCCTTGCGGTTGTTTCTCGCGGCAAGCAGCGCCGCCTCGTTTACAAGGTTTTCGAGATCCGCGCCCGTAAAACCCGCCGTTGTCGCGGCAATGGTCTTGAGGTCTACGTCGGGACCGATATTCTTGTTTCTGGTGTGGACTTTCAGTATCTCCTCGCGCCCCTTGATGTCGGGATAGCTTACGACTACCTGTCTGTCGAAGCGTCCCGGACGAAGCAGCGCGGGATCAAGAATATCACGGCGGTTGGTCGCCGCCATAACGATAATGTTTTCGTTTTCGGTAAAGCCGTCCATTTCGACAAGCAGCTGGTTCAGGGTCTGCTCGCGCTCGTCGTGACCGCCGCCGAGACCCGCGCCGCGCTGTCTGCCGACCGCGTCTATCTCATCGATGAAGATAATGGACGGAGTATGCTTTTTCGCCTGGTCGAACAAATCGCGCACTCTCGAAGCGCCGACGCCGACGTACATCTCAACGAAATCGGAACCCGAGATCGAGAAGAACGGCGCGCCCGCCTCGCCCGCGACTGCCTTGGCAAGCAGGGTCTTACCCGTTCCGGGAGGACCTACGAGCAGCACGCCCTTAGGAACTCTCGCGCCTATCTCGCGGTATTTGCCGGGATTTTTCAGATAGTCGACTATCTCAACAAGCTCCTGCTTTTCCTCGTCCGCGCCCGCAACGTCCTCAAACGTTACCTTTCTGCCCGTCTGCTGACGGACGTTCGCGCGGGAGAACGTGTTCATCTTGCCGCCGCCCGTTGTCTGGCGCAGCACGATGACCGTAAAGATCACCATAACTCCCACAAGCAGCAGATACGGCAGAATGCTCGTAAGAAACGTGTTGTCGGAGATCGGTATATAGTTTTCGGTCAGCGGCGTCTCGGGGTAAGCCTCGTTGTAGCGCTGACGGTAATTCGCGATCTTTCCTTCCTTTGTGTAGCCCGTGTTTATGTCGTTAATGAAAATATTGACATTCGGGACCGAGTACATCTTTACATCCTGCTGGTTTTTGGGATCGCCGCCCCTGAGGACGTATGTCAGTCTGCCGCTGCCGAGGTCGAGCTCGAACCACGAAACGTTCAGGTCGTCAAACTCCGCTATAACGTCGGAGTATTTCGACGCTGCCGCGGCACTTCTTCCTCCCGCCAGATTGAGCACGGACACCAGTCCGAATATAAGCAAAAGTGCTATCAAAAAGTAGATTATCACGCCTTGGAGCTTATTTTTCTTCATTTAAACCGCCTTTCCTGTTTCGGTTGTTATTTACCGAAAATATATTAAAATATAGCAAAATATAGCTTTTAAGGGCAATACCGCACAATTATTGTCGTTCGATTGCGCAGACAGATTTTTCGGCAGATTGTACAATGAGGACGACGCAAGGCTGTATGCCTTGCTAGGACGAATTGTGCAATATGCCGGAAAATATGCAAGCAAG
>JAAVID010000075.1 GCA_014799395.1 Oscillospiraceae bacterium
CGCCCGTCTCGGCTATTACCTTTTTCTTGCCCATATACTTGGCAAGCAGCGCCTCGCCCATGCAGTGGTTGAGCTTGTGAGCGCCCGTGTGGTTCAAGTCCTCGCGCTTAACGTAAAGCTGAACGTGACCGAGCTTGCCCGAGAGTCTCTCCAGATAGGAGATAGGGGTCGGTCTGCCTTGGAATTCCTTGCGTATCCTGCGCAGCTCGTTGATGAACTTGCTCGACTTGCAGATGGTGAAGTACGCCTCGGTTATCTCATCCATTGCGTTTTTCAGCTCGTCCGGGATATACGCGCCGCCGTATTTGCCGAAATATCCGTTCTTGTCGGGATAATTCTTAAAATAGGTATCAAAATCAACTTCTCCGTATTTCATAAAAACCTCCGAATAATATTTTTTCATAGCAATACCCCCGCCGGCGGCAGGGGAAATTTTTCACTATTTCAGTATAGCACATTAAAGCGGATTTGTCAAGGGGTTTATTCACAGTAATTCATAATAAGAGAAGCCGACCCACATCTCGTAATAGTCGTAAATTTCGTATATGTAAAGCCTTGGAAATACCTCGGCGCAGATAAAGCTGTCATTATTAAGTGTGCCGTCATAAAACTCGTCGGGCGGAATGTTGTCTTCTCCGCTTATCCGAATTATTTCCTTGGATAACGCTGTTTTGAAAACCGATGCAACATCGGGCTTTTTTTGCTCAAATACCGGTGAGAGATCGGCGCTCTTCATTTTGTCGTAAAGCTCAGAAGAAAGAACGATCACGGTGCTTTTGACATAGCCCTCGGAATCGCGGTGATCTTCGTTCGGGGTGTAGTTTTCCTCGGTAACAGCGTATAATTTCCCGATAAGCGCCCCGAATTCCTCTGCGGACGGCTGCTTTAAGAAAATGAACATTCCGTTTGCGTTAGCGCCGCTGTCGATGTCGTACCGCGTGAAATATTCACAGGTAATGTATTCCGGAACAGCGTTTATGACATTCTCACAGGCAGCGGCGGTTCTGAGGTATTGTTCGCGCCAATATGCGTTGGCGTCGTCAAGCGGCAATACCTTCAAGCCCTCGTAATAAAACGTCTGGTCGAAGTAAAAGTTATGCTCCTTGTCGTAAAGGGTGATCTTCTTTGTTGAAGAGCTGCTGCCGAAAATACCACGGTGTTTTACTTCCTCTATATCCATGATCTCGGCGTTTGGATATAGCTTCTTGAAATACAGGCAAATATCTTCATTTTGCCAGTATCGTAAAGTATAGTATCCGACGAACGGCGCGGCGATCACCGAAGCGGAAATTATCGCCGCCAGAGCCGCTTTATTAAGTTTTTTCATAGATGTCCTCCGGGTCATATTTATACTGTAATTATAGCATAACGGTGTCTGCGTGTCAATATTTCCAGAGGGTTATCCGTTCTTCCACAAATTCAAGTTAGGCAGCTGCTTTTCAAGCATTTCGCGCATTTCCTGTTCGGAGCAGCCGTGCATTGACGACATATGCGGCGCTAAGAAGTCAATAAGCTCCGTCATTGAGCTGTACACGAGCTTTCCATCCGTATAGCACCATTTGCAGTATTCCTCGTTGAATTCGCCGTCGGGCTCGCGGCTTATCGTGCTGTCGTCGAGAGGCATACCGCAGCACTGGCAGAAAAGCTGTCTCGGTGAGCCCAGCAGGGTATTGACCGAAACGTTATAGGTCTTTGAGATCAGCTTGAGCGATTCCGTGTTCGGCACGGTCTCGCCCGTCTCCCAGCGCGAAACGGCTTGGCGCGTAACAAAAAGCTGCTTCGCCATTTCGTCCTGCGATAAATTGTTTTTCTTTCTTATGTCGAGTATTACGTCCTTAGTCTCCATATTAACTCCCGTCCGCCGTATAACGGCATTGTATTCTTCTTTATCTATTATATACCGGATCGGCGGAAAAGGCAAGCAACGGGCGGTTGCGGCCGTATCAAAACCGTCCTTACACCGTGCCTATGTCAAGACATTATCTCGGCGTCATGGAAAGCGGCTAATTCCTCGATCGCGGCTTCGATACCCTTGTGACCGTAAAAATCGGGATCGAAAATATTTTTTTCTTTAATAATGAATTTTTTGGTTTTCCAATTCATCTTGCAGTCAATATAACCGACAAACCGATTTCCCACAAGTATTGAAAGAGGCCATTTCATTCCCTTTTTCTTGAAATACTCAAAGGTAAAGGAATAATCGAAAAAAGTTTCAAGCCAGACCTTATCTCTTACGATAACGTCCATCGGCGATATAAGCCGTACTTCACGATCATCCGCTTGTTCGTTTAAAAGCGGTATTTTTGACGAATGGATATAGCAATTTTTACGACCGAGCTTACATAAATTTACTATCCGCTTTTCGGCTTCGAGCTCTTTAAAAACAGGTAAAATATCGGCGGTCTTATATCCCGATATGTGCGAAATATGAACGGGATCGGTCACTCCAAATGAGGCTGTCAGCTTTTCAACCATAAGCTTGACAGCGGTTTTTTCATCAATGGGCTCGATAGTCAGACCGACTTTTTCTTTTAAAATATAAACGGGCTCTCTGAACGTTCCCGGGTTTCTGCCGCAGGTCAGAAGGTCTCCTCTGCGGACCGATCTGTAAAACGCGCGGAAAATAGGCAGATCATAGCTTTGATCGTGCTCGCGCCTGTATTTGTTCCATTCAAATGACAGATCCAAATTTTCCCATATCTGATTTGCGGTCAATCCGTCGAATTCCTTTAAGCTCTCCTTTAATTCCTTTTCCGCCGCCCGTATCTCGGGACTGTCGCCCGCCGCAAGCCAGCTTTCGTCGGAATCTCCCCAGCGCACGATACCTTTTGTTGCGCTCTTGTATAATGAATATTCGTCGCGCGGCACAAAAAACATATTCCGCTTGAACGCCCATGTTTCAATGACCTTGAATTCCTTATATGCCGCAATATCCAATTGCTCGGCTTTAAAATCCTTTTTCCTGTTCCAAAGCATCATATACTGGTTAAGATGAATAGTCGGATTAGGGTCATACTGAAGTCCGCAAATGTCCGATACTATACTCTCTATACTGTCGGAGCTCTTATGCAGCAGGTGCTGACTTTCCAAAATAATATTGCGCAAAACATTTATATAGTTTGAATTATCCATTAAGATACCTCCGATTATTTGCCGTGCCGAAAAAAGAAAACGGCAAGTTTTCGTAAATGAAACTTGCCGTTTTTGGTTGCGGGAGCAGGATTTGAACCTACGACCTTCGGGTTATGAGCCCGACGAGCTACCGAGCTGCTCCATCCCGCGATATATTGATTTGGCGGCTGTTATCGCTCGACAAACAATATTATATCACATTTGAGAATATTTGTCAATAGCTTTTTTCAAATTTTTTTGTTTTTTTCAATTATTCAAGAAAAAGGGGAAATCGGCGGAAGTTTTTTTTCACTGCCGCCGATTATATTATACGCTCAGTCGCCGAAAGATATTCCGATATCCTTTGCGGTTTTTACCATTTTGTCGTTCTCGGGAACGAATTTTGTTTTCATCGCAACGTCGCCGAGGGGGTTTTCGGTTATCCTGCCGTCCACCATCGCGACCGTGAAGCCGAACTTCTCCTGCTTGAGCAGTCTCGCGGCGTGAGCGCCGAACTGCGTCGCGAGAACTCTGTCGTAAGCCGAGGGAGAGCCGCCGCGGAGGAAGTGCCCGGGAACTACCGTTCTGGTCTCGAGACCCGTCTTTGCCTCGATAGTCTTTGCGATACGCGTTGTCGCGGTGACCTCGCCGCGTTCCGCACGAGCCTTTGCGCGCTCCTTTTTCTTGAGCTTAGCCTCCTCAACGTCAAACGCGCCCTCCGCCACCGCGAGGATAGAGAACGCCTTGCCCGCGTCCGCGCGTCTCTGGCAGGCCTTTGCGACCTTATCAATATCAAACGGTATCTCGGGGATAAGGATAATGTCCGCGCCGCCCGCGAGACCGCTGTACAGGGTGAGCCAGCCCGCCTTGTTGCCCATTATCTCGATGACCATTATGCGGCTGTGGGAGTTGGCGGTGGTGTGTATGCGGTCGATGACCTCCGTGCCGATGTCAACGGCGGTGTGGAAGCCGAACGTAACGTCCGTGCCGAAGATGTCGTTGTCGATGGTCTTGGGCAGTCCTATTACGTTCAGACCCTCCTCGGAGAGCATATTCGCGGTCTTGTGAGTGCCGTTTCCGCCGAGCGTGAACAGGCAGTCAAGTCCGAGATTTTTGTAGGTCTGCTTCATCTCCTTGACCTTGTCGACGTTGTCGTCCTCGATTATCTGCATCATCTTGTACG
The DNA here is from genome assembly GCA_014799395.1 of Oscillospiraceae bacterium. Taxonomy (GTDB): domain Bacteria; phylum Bacillota; class Clostridia; order Oscillospirales; family Ruminococcaceae; genus CAG-115. Next base: position 4,295 of record JAAVID010000075.1, read on the forward strand.
GCGTGCGCTTTGTGCCGAGGATAGTGCCGCCCGTCGTCAGTATGCCCGAGAAGTCGGACGGGGACATCTCCTTGTAATCGCCGTGGATAAGCCCGTGATAGCCGTCGTGAATGCCGACTATCTCTACCTTGTCCTCGCCGAACGTTTCGTATGTTGCTTTTGCGACGCCGCGGATAGTCGCGTTAAGTCCGGGGCAGTCGCCGCCGCTTGTAAGAATACCGATTTTTAGCTTTGCCATAGTAGTTCCTCCTAAATATTTTCAATTTTATTTATAATTGAGCTTCAAACGATTGTCCTCGCCGCAGAAGAGAAGTACGTTCATACTGAACAATCTCGACCACAGTCTGTCCTGATACCGTGCCTTTACTTGTTCCGTTTCAAGGTTGGTGTTGATTATCATAGGCATGGAACGGCTTTGCCGCGCGTTTATCATCTCGTAGAGCAGGGAAGTGTAGCGATCGGTGTTGTTCTCTGCACCGAGGTCGTCGAGGATAAGCAACTCACAGTTTGTTACAAGCTCCATCGTGTCTCCCTCCGCGTTCTTGAACTGCTCCTTGTCAAGCCGTCTAAGAAGTTCCGGCACCGAGCCGTATATTACGCAATAGCCCTTTTGGATAAGCTCGTTGGCTATCGCGAGCGATAAATGCGTCTTGCCAAGTCCGGTATTTCCCATCATAAACAGCCCGTAGCCTCTGCCGTTGAATTCGTCCGCGAACTGCCTGCATTCCTTGTAATTATTCTGCATGATATTACGCGGCGTTTCCCCGAAATCAGGATCGACGGTAGTAGAGTAATACTCAGTCTTGAACGTATCGAACGAGCTCAGCCGCAAAGGGGAATGCGAGTTCATATCCTCGGCGGCGGCGGTGTTCAGTATTTTGTTGAAGCAGTCGCACCACTCGCCCTCAAACGTTCCCGTGTCGCGGCATTTCGCGCAGGTAAAGACGGGCGCCAGGTAATCCGACGGATAGCCGTTTTCAACGAGGAGCTTTTCCATCTCGCGCTGTATCGCAAGATTGCTGTTTACCGCGCCGCGGACCTGCGCCTCCGAGTCGGAAGCTCTTGCGGCAACGGCGGCGACGATATTCGTCATAGTATCGGCGAGCTTGTTTTCCAGCTCGCAGTATTTCGGTATTTTCCGGTGTATCTCCATACGGCGGCTGTCCTCGGTCTGCTTGTTCGCCATACGGCGGTTTTCGAGCCGCTTCTGCGCTATCTCAAAAAATCTCTTGTCTAAAGCCATTATTCATCTCATCTTTCGGTTTTATAACGATTCTTTATCTTGGACATAACGTCGTTCATATCAAATGAAGAGCTTGCCGTTTTGACGGTTTTCTTCCGCGGCGTTTGCTCCACGGCGGCGGGGGAACGCAGACCCTCGTCCTTCCAGCTTTCGAGTATCTTATTGGCGTACGCGGGCTTCCATTCGCTTATCTGGTCGAGCGTTTTTTCGTAAGCCAGCATTATCATGTTTTCGTCAAAGCCCCAGTCCGTCCACGTTTTGATGTATTCGCGCATTTTCGGTGTGAGCTTCGTCTTTAACTCCATAGCCTCGCGCAGACGTTCCTCGACTCCGTTCTGCTTTTCAAGCGAGAGTATGCGCGCGTTGGCGAGCTCTATGGTATTTATTTCCTCCTCCGACCAGTTTGCCGCGACAGCCTGTATGTAGCTCGGCGAGGTCTTTTCGGACTTGAAGCAGTGGTTAAGCAGCATAAGCGCCACGCCGACGGGCAGACCGTAATGGTCGACAAGGGAGATAACGAGCTGATTTTCACGCTGACGGAGGGGACGGGCGTACAGCCGTTCCGCCTCCGCGAACAGCATTTCTATCTCCTTGTCGGAGTTTATCCTGCTCGCGACCTCGCCCGAGGTGACCGATACGGGCTTTACGGAGGGGCGGGGCTTGTCCGTCTTTATCACCGTATTTTCGACTTTTTCAATTTTTTCAACATTTTCAACAGCCGCGGCAACGAGCGTGTTGTCATAGCGTATAATGCCGCGCTGTATCCAGAACAGAGCCGCGTCCTCCAGCTCCCCGCGCTCCTTGAAGCCAAGCTCCGCGCTAAGCTGTTCCTCGGAGAACTCCTCGCCGCCGTGCCGCAGCAAAAACAGCAGGAGCTTCAGCGAATTCCCGCCCGCGAGCTTTATATATTTGTCGACAACGCTCGACGGAACGGCGAAAACGCTGTTCCATTCGCCCGCGTTCAAAGAATATTTCATTATATCACCGATCTTCATTTTTTCAATAATATTATATACTATAATACCACATTTTTGATATTTTTGCAATAGGGTATTGAGGTTTTATTGCATTATTTTACATTTGCGTTGTATAAACGTCGGGAAAAATGTCGGCTGAGAAGTATGATAGATTTGTGAAAATTTTTCGCCGCGCTTGATTTTTTACCACAGATGTGCTATAATTAATTATAAGGGAAACTAAACATTATATAATTGTCAAATACCCTGCCGCGAAGTACCGAGGTTATTTCAAGGTTTTTGGCACGACAGGAGGAATGTGTTTATGAACAACATTGTTAAAGATTACGCGGAAAAGAAACAGAAGCTCTGCGCAAGGAACGACGCTATCTCGGACGAGCTGTACAAGGAGTACGGCGTAAACAGAGGTCTGCGCGACATCAACGGAAAGGGCGTGCTTACGGGACTTACCACCATTTCCAAAATGGTGTCGTTCAAAAAGGTCGACGGGGTGGAAACTCCCTGCGACGGCGAGCTGTGGTACAGAGGCTACGACGTCAAGGATCTTGTGAGTATGTGCGGCGAGAACGGCTACGGCTTTGAGCGCACCGCGTATCTGCTGATATTCGGCGAAATGCCCACCGACGAGGAGACCGCGGAGTTCCGCAGGATACTCGGCGAGTGCCGCTGTCTGCCGACAAATTTCACGCGCGACGTTATTATGAAAGCGCCCAGCAAGGATATTATGAACTCGATGACCAGAAGTATCCTTACGCTCGCTTCCTACGACAGCACCGCGCTTTCGGGCTCTATCACCGACAGCCTGTATCAGTGCATAATGCTTATCGCGCGCTTTCCCATGCTCGCGGCTTACGCTTATCACGCGTACAACCATTACGAGAACGATGAGAGTATGTACATACACCGCCCCGATCCCGAGCTTTCGACGGCGGAGAATCTGCTGATGATGCTCCGTCCCGACAAGAGCTACACGCCGCTCGAGGCTAAGGTCCTTGATGTGGCACTGCTGCTTCATATGGAGCACGGCGGCGGAAATAACTCCACCTTCACCACGCGCGTAGTTACGTCCTCGGGCGCGGATACCTATTCGACCATCGCGGCGGCAATGTCGTCGCTGAAAGGACCCAAGCACGGCGGCGCGAACATAAAGGTAATGGAGATGATGGAGAATATCCGCGAGAACGTCAAGGATCTCAAGGATTACTACGAGGTAAGCGATTATCTCGGGAAAATACTCGCGGGAGAGGCGTTCGACCGCAAGGGGCTTATCTACGGTATGGGTCACGCGGTGTATTCGCTGTCCGACCCGCGCGAGCGCATTTTCAGAGGTTATGTCGAAAAGCTGGCGGTGGCTAAGCACCGCGAGGACGACCTGCTGCTGTATAAGTACATCGAGGAAGCCGCGCCCAAGCTTATCGCGCAGAAGCGCAAGATAATGAAAGGCGTCAGCCCCAACGTCGACTTTTACAGCGGATTTGTGTATGATATGCTCGGTATACCCAACGAGCTGTTCACGGCTATCTTCGCGATAGCGAGAATAGTCGGCTGGAGCGCTCACCGTATCGAGGAGCTTTCCACCGCGGGCAAGATAATCCGCCCCGCGTATATGAGCGTTATGCGCAAGCGCGAGCAAAGCGAATAAACAGTGTGCGGTAAAGAAAAAAGTGTCGGGCTAAATCGCTTGACACTTTTTTCTTTGAGACAAAATTTAGTAAAGGAACTATCGTTCACATCAAAGAAAAAAGAGAAAATTTGTTAATTTTTCACAAACTACTTGCAAATACAATGAATTTGTTATATAATATATTGTGTAGGAGTATATCCGCTTAAAAATATTTGAAAGGAATGTTCTCAGATGCTTAACGAGAAGATAACCATAACCGTTTGCGGAAAGAATTACAGACTTGTTACCGACAATTCGGGCTTGCTTATCGAGGCGGCTAAGGACGTTGAACGGCGCATACAGGAGTACTGTCAGAACGGCTCGGACTGGGGCAAGGAGGACGCGGCGGTGTTTACCGCGCTCGACTGCACCAACGAGATAGCCGAGCTGAAAGCCAAGTGCGCGTCGCTTGCCGCGGAAGTAAACAGGCTTAAAACGGGCGAGGACGCGGCAAAGTCCGCACTTGCCGAGAATAGATCGCTCAAAGAAGAAAATATGTCGCTCAAAAAGGCGAAGGACGACCTGGAAAAGCTGTCCAAGCGGTTCTCGGAGCTGGAGGGGAAGAACGAACAGTTAGCCGAAACGCTCAAGGACGCCAACGCGAAGGCGGCGGAGAGCGCCGCGCTTAAAAAGTCGCTGGAGGAAGCGAAGAAGAACGCGGACAGTCTCGTGAAAAAGAACGACCAGCTTTCCGCGACGGTCAAAGAGAATGCCGATAAGTCGGAAGAAATAAAGAAAAAGCTCGCCGAAAAGGACAAGCGTATCTCGGAGCTTGAAAAGGAGCAGTCCAAGGCGGTCAATATCGGCGAGGAAAACAAGCGGCTCTCCGAGAAGTTAGCCAAGGCGGAGAACTTCGAGGAGGCTTACCGCCGCGAGCAGAAGCGCGCCGACGACGCGGAAAAGGAACGCAATACGTTAAAGGCGGTAAACGAGCATCTCAACAAGAATATATCCGAATACAAATCGCAGATAGACCTGCTTTCCGATAAGGCAAAGGCGCAGACCAGCGAGAACGAGCAGCGCCTTAAATCCGAGCTTGAAAAGGCTACGGCGGAAATGGTGAAGCTGGCTAAGGATTACGACGACCTCACCGCCGCTTACGAGGAGCTTGACAGCGCGGGCGGAGAGCTCGAAAAGCAGCTCGCCGAGTATGAGGAGCTGAAAGTAAAGTACTCGCAGATCGAGAGCGAGAACGCCGCGTTAAAGCAAGCCGAGGGCGGAAGCGACGATCTGCGCCGTCAGCTTGAGGAATTGAAAAATCAGTTCGACGAGCTTAATTTGAAAAACGCCGAGCTTGCCAAGGAGAACAAGGCGCTCAAGAAAACAAATTCCTCGCTCGATAAACAGATAAAGGAAATGCTCGAGGACGGGCAGCTTACATTATGAAAGAGATTTTAGCCCCGTGCGGGAGCTACGAGAGCCTTAAGGCGGCGCTGAATACCGGCGCGGACGCGGTCTATGTCGGAATGAAGCGCTTTTCGGCGCGGCAGAACGCCGAGAATTTCTCCGACGAGGAGCTGAAAACGGCGGTCGAGGAGTGCCGCAAGCGCGGCGTAAGGCTGTATGTCACACTGAATACGCTGGTGTATGACAGCGAGCTCGAGGAGCTTGCCGAATGTATACGGACGGCGGCGGAATGTGATGTCGACGGGCTGATAATGCAGGACTTGGGCGCGGCGGCGCTTGCCGAGGCGATATGCCCCGAGCTTCCGCGCCACGCTTCAACGCAGATGACCTTGAACAGCGTTTGTGGCGTTAAGGCGGCGGAAAAGCTGGGGTATTCGCGCGTTGTTATCGGCAGGGAGCTTTCTAAGGACGAAATTGAAGAGATCTCCGAGAACACTCGTGCCGAATTGGAAATGTTCGTTCACGGCGCGCTTTGCGTGAGCGTGAGCGGTCAATGCTATATGAGCAGTCTTTTCGGCGGCAGGAGCGGCAACCGCGGGCTCTGCGCTCAGCCGTGCCGTCTGGATTTTTCGGTCGACGGCAGACATAATATAATGTCGCTTAAGGACGGCTCAATAGTGGAACATCTTCCCGAACTGCCGTGCGCGTCGTTCAAGATAGAGGGGAGAATGAAGCGCCCCGAATATGTCGCGTGCGCGGTCGACGCCTGCCGAAAGTCGCTTGACGGCGAGGAATACGACGCGGAACGGCTTGCGGATATTTTCTCGCGCGGAGGGCTTACCGAGGGCTACTTTGACGGCACTATGAGCGATATGCAGGGAATTCGCGGAAAGGACGACGTGGAAAACTCCGCGAACGCGCTCAAAGGTATCAAAGAGTTGTATAAGTCGGAATATCCGCGGCATAAACTGGATATGAATGTTAAAATTGAGCGCGGAAAAAATATTTTCGTGTCTTTCTCGTTCAAGTTGGGGCGAACTGCTTGGGCGTCAATGGCGTGGTCGGATACCGTTCCCGAGGAGGCTAAGGGCGCTCCGCTCACCGCCGAAGCGGTCTGCGAGCGTATGAGTAAGCTCGGCGGAACGCAGTTTTACGCGGGCGAGATAACCGCCGAGGTGGACGACGGTCTGTATGTTTCGGCGGCGGCGCTGAACGAGCTTCGGCGCGAAATATGCGCGGCGGCGGAGAAGTCGATACTGGACAGCTTTACCGAGTACAAGCTCTCCGAGCGCGATTTCCGTGTAATGCTCCCGAGAAAGACCGAGCCGAGGAGCGGCGAGATACGCTACCGCGCCGAGGTACATACCGCGAAACAGCTCAGACAGGCGCTGGCGCTCGATTTCGACCTTATTTACGCGCCTATGGGCTTGCTTGACGAGAACACTCCCGACAAGAGAAGAATTGCGGTGATACCGCCGCTTATCCTATCCGACTGCGAGGAGGAGACCGCGGAGAGGCTTGCCGAGCTTCGGGATATGGGCTTCAACAAGGGCTTGGCGCATACGCTCGGTCACGCGGAGCTGCTGAAAAAATGCGGGTTCAACATACTCGGCGGCTATCGTATGAACATACTGAACTCGCTTGCGGCAAAGGCTTGCTCGGATTACGGGTTCTGGGATATTACGCTGTCGTTTGAGGGAACGGCGGCGGCGCTGGCGGAGATAAATTCTTCGCGCCCCGTCGGTATCGTCGCATACGGCAGACTTCCGCTTATGCTCGCAAGGCGCTGTCCTATCATGGACGGCAAGCCGTGCGGACGGAAGTCTCCGTTCGGAGATGGAGAGAGCTGCGGACGCTGTATCAAGGACAGGCAGGGCAACGATCTGCCCGTGCTGTGCGGAGGGAACTGCGTGGAGCTTTTGAATCCCGATACGCTGATAATGAGCGATAAACGGGATACGCTTCGGCAATTCGACTTCGCCGTGCTGAAATTCACGGTGGAGGACGATATAAAGCCGATATACGAAATGTACAGAAATAACGGAAAGCCCGAGGGCAGACTGACGCGCGGACTGTATTACAGGGGCGCGGAATAACAGGAGGTAGTCATGAGCGGTAACGATCTTTTCAATAAAAAAACGGGGCTGTTGTTTGATAAGCTGAAAGGCGATCATGAGGAGTTCGCGAAGCTGTGCGGACGTTACGCCGCGTTTATCTCGGTGAGCGATACTCACGAGCAGGCTTATGTGTTCAGAGGCTCGGGAAATTCCGTTTCCGAGGCTTGGGATAAGGCGAGAGCCTCCGCGGAGGAGTTTATCGCTTCGGATGATCTCGAGCCCGTTTGGGTCAAGGGCGATATAACCGTAAAGGGCGAGCGCGCGGCGCTTTCGACCGTTATAAATCGTATATCCAAGGGCTACCGCTGCTTTTTCCGCAGAGGAATAGCGTTTGACGAGACGCTGGACACCGCGTTTATCGAAGCGGAGCTTAACGCGAATTCGCTTATATCGTACAAGAAAAAGACTATCGAGCTCACCGTGCTTAACAAATATCTCGCGAACTGCGAGCTGAAAACGCTGAGACAGCTCCCCGAGAACGTTATTTTATTCGACTGCAAAAGCGCTTTCTGCGACGAAAAGAACGAGGTATACGAGCTGTATTCCGAGGGGAACAACTGCGGACGGCGCATAACCGGCTTTGACAAGGACACGGCGAAAATGGTGGTAACGAGCGCCGCGGAGTATCTGTCAATGCAGATAGGTCTTGACGGCAAGTTCGACTACGGCGTTTATCCCGCGCTGGATAAGCCGATAGCGGGGTATAATATGCTCCGGCACGCTACCTCGATA
>JAAVID010000076.1 GCA_014799395.1 Oscillospiraceae bacterium
GCACCGAGAACAGTATCGTTCAGCATCTCGGTATCGATTGTCCCGAAAAGCGTTTTTATCCTTTGTCAAAGGATTTCGTTTGTCACAATATGCAGCTCACCAAGCTCGCGAGCGTACTGCACTGCCTTGAGGGCACGGGCGGCGAGGAGATCACAATGGACGAGGAGACACGTCTCAGCGCCAAGGTATGCATTGACAGAATGCTGGAGCTCGGCAATGGATAAGGCGCTTATCGCTATGAGCGGCGGCGTGGACAGCTCCGCGGCGGCGCTGCTGATGAAGAACGCGGGCTTCGACTGCATGGGCGTGACGATGAAGCTCCACGACAACAGCGGCGAGACCTATTCCGAGAAAGCCTGCTGCACCGCCTCCGACGCGGAGGACGCGCGCGGAGTGTGCGTAAAGCTCGGCATACCGTATTATGTATTCAATATGACCTCCGACTTCGGCAAGAATGTCATAGAGCGTTTTGTGAGCTCCTACGAGACGGGCGAGACCCCGAACCCCTGCATTGACTGCAACCGCTATCTTAAATTCGGCGGACTGTACCGCAAAGCCGCCGAGCTTGGCTGTAAATACATCGTCACGGGTCACTACGCGCGCGTTGAGTTCGACGAAAGGCTGAACCGCTGGTTGCTGAAAAAATCGCTCAATGAAGCCAAAGACCAGAGCTATGTGCTGTATTTTCTCTCACAGGAGCAGCTGGCGCATACAAGGTTTCCGCTCGGGGAGTTCGCCGATAAGTCCGAGGTTCGCCGTCTCGCGGAGGAAAACGGGCTTATCAACGCCGCCAAGCGCGAGAGCCAGGATATTTGCTTTGTTCCCGACGGCGATTACGCCGCGTTTATCCGCGAATACCGCGCCAAGGACTATCCCGAGGGCGACTTCGTGACCTCCGACGGTAATATCCTCGGACGGCACAAGGGCGTTGTAAATTACACGATAGGTCAGCGCAAGGGCTTGGGAATATCCTATTCCGAGCCGCTGTATGTGCTGAAAAAGTCCGTATCCGACAACACGGTAACGCTCGGCACGGAGCGCGAGCTGTATTCGGACAGTCTCACCGCCCGCGATTTCAATTGGATAATGTACGGCGAGCCTCCGACCGAACCTATAAATGTGACGGTGCGCACGCGCTATCACGCCAAGGAAGCGCCCGCCGTCGCCCAAATCAATTCCGACGGCACGGTAACGATACGCTTTTCCGAACCTCAGAGAGCCATTTCGGCGGGGCAGGCGGTGGTGCTGTACGACGGAGACGCGGTAGTCGGCGGAGGAACTATCTGTTAAAAATAAAAGAAATAGTCATTTTAATTCGCATCTACGGACTGGCGAGAAACGCTCGCAGACGAGGAAAAGCCACAACGGCTAGGCTTTATGCCTGCCGTTGTGGCTTTGACGAAGTAAGTGCCGCCGCAGGGCGGCGGCACGGTGCGAGTGTTTATCGACAGTCCGATCCCGAGGTTTCAAATGAAATCTCGGGATAGCTTATTCTCCGAACGTGAATTTAAACCTCTTCCGCCATAACATTCCTGCGAAAAAGCATGGAAACGCCCCAGCAAGCCGCCAGAGCGACAACTATATAAACAAGCCGACTTAAAAACGCCGCTGAGCCGCCAAACGCCCAAGCCACAAGGTCAAAGCTGAAAATGCCCATAAGACCCCAGTTCAAGCCGCCTATTATAAGAATAGCCAACGCCAGTTTATCCAAAGCAGTTCCTCCTCTCAAACTTATTCAAGATTATTTTGCTCGAATAACGCCAGTTTACCCGTTGAAATTTTTTACACCGCATTTGTGCAAAATGTCGAGTTTCAACATTACGGTTGGCTTAAATCAAAGGCGAGTTCGTCAAAATAAACATAAATAAAAAAATAGTCAAAAACCCCTTGACAAGCTCGCAAAAAAGGTGTAAAATAATAAAGTCGTTGAGAGTTGTCGATATATGTTGAACGCTCTCTCCTCGTTAAAGTCGGAAGTTTAGCTCAGCTGGGAGAGCATCTGCCTTACAAGCAGAGGGTCATAGGTTCGAGCCCTATAACTTCCACCATGGCTTTTTAAGCCTTTGTCCGTAGCCGAGAGATAGATGTCCGAAATATCGGGGGTTGGTCTTAAGGGTTGCGGAAATCGGCCCGGTAGTTCAGTTGGTTAGAACGCCGCCCTGTCACGGCGGAGGTCGTGAGTTCGAGTCTCATCCGGGTCGCCAGTTCTGCCCTGAATAAGGGCTTTCCGCGGATTTAGCTCATCTGGTAGAGCGCCACCTTGCCAAGGTGGAGGTAGCGAGTTCGAGCCTCGTAATCCGCTCCAGTTTAACAAAAAGCCCTTGCTTTTGCAAGGGCTTTTTGTTAAACGCAAAGGCAGCCGCCCGTACCGCTTTGCGGCACGGACGGCTGCTCTTTGCTGGCGCAATTTTTCCGCGAATTGCCCTGATGGCAATTCGATTTTGCTTGCTTCGCAAGCAAAATTTCCGGAAAAATCGCGCGGCGTCGCTCTCCTCGGGCAGGTGGAGGTATGCTCGCGTTTGCTTCGCAAACTCTCGCATATTGGGCTATGCAACCATTGGTTGACAAAGTTCAAGCCGTTGTATGCAGACATTTTGTTGGATTTGTGGTATACTGGTTTCAAGAGGTGAGGAAATGCTTTCCGAAAAGATACGCGAGCTTCGCCGCAAAAGCGGACTCTCACAAGAGGAGCTTGCCGAAAAACTTAACGTGTCGCGGCAGGCGGTATCTAAGTGGGAAACCGGCGCGGCAGTCCCGACCACAGAAACCCTCGTACAGCTTGCCGACTTCTTTGAAGTGAGCCTTGATTTCCTGCTGCGCGATAACGCTGTGTCTCAAAAACGCCCGCCGGCGCGCAGATGGCTCGGTATATCGCTTATTGCCGCCGCGGTTTTCGCGGTGCTCCTTATGACGATATTACAGCTTACGGGAAACGGAAGAAGCGCCGCGCAGTCGTCCGCTGTCACACTTGACGGTAACGGTATCATTATTGCATTGTCTGTACTGTGCGCGGTCGGAGGGATCGCAATTCTCATCTCCTCAAAAAACAGGAGGTAGAAATATGAAACCCAAAAAAGTTATTTCAAAGCTGCTTTTTGCCGCGTCGGGAGCGCTTTTGCTCGCCTTTGCCGTCAAAACCGCCGCCGATCATAACAGCTATACGCAGACAGTGAACGGTGCGCCGTTTATGCTGAGAATAGCGGTAAACTCGCTCTGCTTTATCACTCCCGCCGCTGTTATTTTTAGCGCGGCGTTGTATATTCGGCGTTGGGCGAAGGCGCTTCTTGGCGTTACCTTAACGTTTGCGGCTTTGACGGCGCTTATCGTTTCGGTGATGTGGAAAAATGCTTCGGCGGACAGCTTACTTTACGGAATGCCTTTCGCGATCCCGGCGCTGACAGGCGGAATACTGACCGTTCTGTGCCGCCACAAAACCAAGTCATAAAAACATTTTCGTTTTATAAAAAATTGCGGTGTCTTTTTTCGACACCGCAATAATTTTTATACCGTATTTTTTATTAGGAATTGCGCTTATTGTAGAGATAGTTGCCTACGTCCTTGAACGCGAACAGCAGAATGATCGTCAGGCAGCATATCAGCGACAGGATAAACATCACGCCCGCTATGATATAATCGTAACCGACATATCCGGGATTAGCCGCAGCCATATTGTTTCTCGCGGAGAAAACCTTAAAGATCGTGTTGAAGTTGCCCGAACCGACAATGATATATATCGCCAGCATACCCCACTTCGAGAACTCATATCCCGCAAGGAGCGCAAGCGCTAAGAACAGCGTGATACCGCCGTAAACGATGAAGTACATATAGTCCATAGCGCCGATAACGAATTCGCTGTACAGCTTTCTGTCCCACATTGTTATCGCGACAATAGTGAAGATAAAGCTCAGCAGCAGACCGCCTACGCTTATCAGCACGATAAGCGCGGACTTTTTCTCGTCTGCTTCGGGCTTTGCCATAAGCTTGCTCTTGATGTGCTTAACGGCGAAGAATGTAATTGCGCAGCCGACCGCAAAGCAGAGGATAATAAATATAAATCTTCTCCACCAGGTCGCGCCCATTCCGTTCTGTCCGATCCACTCGGCAGCGTCCGCGTCGCCTTGAGCCGCGAGGGATTTCTGTGACTTGTATGTTGAATTTATCCATATTATCTTGTTGATTATCGCAAACAGATTTGAGAGCGCCGCCGCCGCGCCGAAGCCTCCGTAGAAGCACATAGCCCAGTCAGCTTCCTTGATGTACAGGATAGACGCGATAAGAGCGACAGCCAACAGCAATATAAGTACATAGCCCTGTGTGAGCTGCTGATCCGACCAGCCGAGGAAGATCGACCAGTTGATGCCGTAGCCCGCCATTGCGAACTTCTCGAAAACTACCAACCCCGCCACAAGAACAAACAGGAAGCCTCCCGTTTTCGCGCGCTGCTTCATACCGTTGATCTCGCTTTCGGTGTACAGCATATCGTCCGCGAACTCGGTGGAGTTCAGATAAACGAAGAACGCGCACGCGCAAAGGCAGATCACCGCGTCCGCAACGCCGAAAATACGTATGGAGTTGCGAATATACGGGAACGGAATAAGCAGAGGCACCATTCCGATTATAGCCTTAGCCCCGAAAACCGCTGTAAGGTAGGTCTTTGCGAAAGCGTAGCCCTTATTGAAGAACAGCGCCAGCAATATCGGGATAACGGTTATCACCAGATATATCATAGCGATATTGAGCACCGTATCCGCCAGCGATATGATTATCTGTCCCGAAGCTCTTTCGGCTTCGCTCGCGAAGAGCTTTCCGAAGAACTTTACGGTATAGCTGAGACCTTGCTCGTCCAGCGTGGTATTGTGAAAAACGGGTCTGATAAACAGCGGGTTGAACACAATAAAATAAGCGATGATCGCCTCAACGATCGAAAAAGCTCCTATCCCGAGCGCAATGAGCTTATTCATTGAACTCTTCGGAGACGTATCCTTTACGGCAGTTGACATAAATAATCCTCCCGAAAATATAATACTTTTCTAAATTATAACATATTTTCACGTCTTTTTCAAGGCGCACATATGATTTTCATTGATACATACAAGTAAATTTTTTGCATAGATTTTTGTGCATTTTGCCAAAAATCACTCGCCCGGCTTCTCTAGGGGTTGATTTATGGTGGGAGCCGAGGTCTGCATATTGTTGTTTGCGCCGATTATACTGCTTCTGAGTATCCTCAGATTGTTGAGGTCGTTGGACAGCAGCTCCTCGACGCGCAGGAGCATTTTATCCGCGAAGTCGTTGGTCGACGTGCGCAGGTCGGTACAGCGCGTCTGCGCGGAGCTGATTATCTCCGTAGCGCGGCGGCGCGCCTCCTTCATTACGTCGCTCTCCTCGATAAGCTCCGAGCGGCGCTGTTCCGCCTTGCGGATAATGCTTTCCGCCTCGCGCTTTGCCTCGGAGATTATGCTGTTCTTGTCCGCGACGACCTTCTGCGCCTGCTGTATCTGCATAGGCAGCACCATACGCATATCCGACACGATGTCGCTTATCTTGTCCACGTCGACCATTGCTTTCTTGTTGAACGGCACGCGCGTCGCGTCGTGAATAAGATCCTCAAGCATTTCGATCAGATCGTCAATAGAATATGAATTTTCCATTCTTTATTTCCTTTCTTTTAGAGCCTATAATAACAGGTTTTATATCTCGCCGCGTTTTTTCGCGGCAGCCCGTCTTTTTTCCTCAAATTCGCCCGTCAGCTTAACGCTTATTTCCTCGTGGATGACGGCGGGAACATATTTCGACAGATCGCCGCCGAACATTGCTACCTGCTTCACCATACTCGACGAGATAAACGTCGTGTTCGCGCTCGCGGGGATAAATACCGTTTCGGCGCGGGGGTTAAGATCCTTGTTGGTATGCGCCATCTGAAACTCGTACTCGAAGTCCGAGGTCGCGCGAAGTCCCTTTACGATAACGTCTATATCCGCTCGCTGCTTGAAATAATCGGCAAGCAGACCGTCATAGCTCGCTATCTCGATGTTCTTCATTTCCTCCGTGACCTTAGTCAGCAGCGCCACGCGCTCGGGTATGGAAAAGCTGTAATTTTTCAGAGGGTTTATCAGAACGACAACGATAAGCTTATCGAACATTTTCGACGCGCGTCTGATTATATCAAGATGCCCGTTTGTAACGGGATCGAAACTTCCGGGGTAAATTGCTGTTTTCATAACGATAAATCTCCCAAACAGGTTAATTTTCTGTATTTGGTCTGCGGTAGATCGACAGCGAAATACGCCCGTGACGCAGCAGCCTTACCAGTTCAAATCCGCCCTCGCTGTGAGGGAGAACACATTCTTTTTCGTGCTCACACACGATAACTCCGCGCCCGCTCATTTTTTCGACGAGCAGGGGAAGTGCCTTTTGTATCAGCTTGTAATTATAAGGAGGGTCGAGAAACGCAATATCAAACTCCGCCCTTGTCGATTTCAGAAACGCCGAAAACGGCATATTCATTATATGCGATTGATCCGCAAAGCCCGTGCTTTCCACATTCTGCCGCACAGCCTTTATCGAGACCGCCGCGCTGTCCACGAAATAACATTCCGCCGCGCCGCGCGACAGAGCCTCAATGCCGAGCTGTCCGCTCCCCGCGAACAAGTCCAGCACCGTTCTGCCCTCTATTTCAAACTGTATCGCGCTGAATATCGCTTCCTTTACGCTGTCGGCGGTCGGACGAACGACATCCGTGCCCTCGACGGTAACGAGCTTTCTTCCTCTTGCGCTTCCCGTGATAACTCTCATTTAAAACCTTTCCTGTATAAAATCGTATAATTCCTTTGCTTTTTCTTCGCTTATCTTAGCCGTTTTCCGAAGCTCTCCGACCGTTGCGGCTTTCATATTCGCCTTGGTCTTGAACTCCTTTAATAGCGCGCGCACCTTGGCTTCTCCGATACCCTTGACCTCGGTAAGCTCAAGCGAATACGTTTTCTGCTTGTGCTTTACTCTCTGGAACGTTATCGAATAGCGGTGGACCTCGTCCTGTATATTCGTCAGCAGCGCGAACAGCGCGCGGTTGGACTTTATCTCGATCTCGCCGCCCGCCTTGGCTATCGCGCGGGTGCGGTGCTTGCTGTCCTTGACCAGACCGAACAGCGGAACGTCGATCTTCAGCTCGTCGAGAACCTCCGAGACCGCAGCGATATGCCCTTTGCCGCCGTCGAGAAGTATCAGGTCGGGCAGGGGAGAGAAGCTCTCGTCGCCCTCGAGATACCGCGTCATACGCCGCCGCAGGACTTCCTGCATACAGGCGTAGTCGTTCTGACCCTCGACCGTTTTTATGTTGAATTTCCTGTACATGGGCTTGAACGGTCTGCCGTTGCGGTAAACGATCATACCGCCGACCATTCCCGTCTCGCCGAAGTTGGAAATATCGTAGCTCTCTATTATATTGGGAACTTTTTCCAGACCCAGAAGCGCTTTCAAGTCCTCGAGCGCGGAAATTTCCTTTGCCGTGCGCCCGACCTTCAGCGCGAGATACTCGCCCGCGTTCTTTTTCGCGAGCATTATCTGCGCCATTCCGTCGCCGCGGTGCGGTATCACGAACTTGACGGCGTGACCGCGCTGTTCTCTTAAAAGCTCGGTCAGAAGCTCCATATCCTCAAATTCCTCGTCGACGTATATTTCCCGGGGAATATCCTCGCGGTTGGAGTAGTAGCTCAGCAGGAAATCGCGCCGCATTGCCGCGCCCTCGTATTCCTCGCCGATGAAGAAATTCTCCTTGTCGATAAGCCTCCCGCCGCGGTATTTTATAACTGCGACGCTCGCCATTCCGACATTCTGCGCCGCGCCGATTATGTCGTATTCCTGCTTGTAGTCGAGAATTTTCTGCTGCGCGGTCAGTCTCGTTATCGCGTGGATACGGTCGCGGAGCCGCGCGGCTTTCTCGAATTCAAGGTTCTCGGCGGCGTCCTCCATTTGCGCGGTCAGCTCCTCGACGGAGGTCTTGCTTCCGTTTTCCAGATATTGGATAGCCTCGTTGATTATCTTTTTGTAGTCCTCCGAAGATATTTTTCCCTCGCAAACGCCCATACAGCGCTTTATATCGCGGTTTAAGCAGGGGCGCTCCTTGTTGAAGTCGCGGGGGAATTTTTTCTTGCAGGTGGGGAGCATAAAGATCGTGTTTGCCTCATGAACCGCCTGTTTTACGGTAAATCCGCTTGTGAAGGGACCTACATAGTCTGCGTTTTTGTCGTTGGTGTTAAGCGCGTAGGTGATCCTCGGGAACGCCTCGCGCGATATTTTGATATAATTGTAGCCCTTATCGTCTTTCAGCAGAATGTTGTATTTGGGCTGATGGAGCTTGATGAGGCTGCATTCGAGAACGAGGGCGTCGAGTTCGCTTTGTGTGACGATAAACTCGAAATCGCGGATAGTGTCGACGAGCTTAAGGGTTTTGGCGTTGTGCTGGGAATTGGAGCGGAAGTAGGAGGTGACGCGGTTTTTAAGAGCCTTAGCCTTGCCGACGTAGATAATTTTGCCGTTTTCGTCTTTCATTAAGTATACGCCGGGTTCAAGGGGAAGATGATTGGCTTTATCGCGCAGATAAGGCAGTTTTTCATTCACGTCGGTCATATCCCCTTTCAGATGGTACACTTTATATTGTATCATATTCTTGCGGAAATTACAAGGGGTATTGTGAAATTTTGGCGCAACGATTTCAGCAAGTCTTTACGGCTCCAAAAATAGGGATTCCTAAGGGGCTTGCCCCTTAGGCGGAGTGCAGAGGCAGAGCCTCTGCGC
>JAAVID010000077.1 GCA_014799395.1 Oscillospiraceae bacterium
GTTGAACTCTATAGTCTATCTTCACGCCGTCCGAATCGGTAATGCTGTCAATGACAGGCAGAGTATCGATATACGAGCCGTCTTCTTGCTTGTACGTCACGATAGCGTCGTCCCAAAGCGTATCGCCTTTGACGTTATATCCCTCAGTTTTCGCTAAGATGCTCTTGACGTCTACGCTAAGCGCCTTTCCGGGGTAAGCAACGGAATAGATTGAAGTCGTAATAAACATATCCGCTTCCGTTACGTTGAACGTTGCGTAAGAATTGCTTCCCGTTTGACCTTTGAAAGTCACGTTGTAGTTGTCGGAATTACACTTGCCGACAATACTGTAAGTGCCAACCGGATAATATTCTCCGTCAACCTTTTCTGCAATCGACAAGGTGATAGGTTGACCGCCTACAAAGGATTCTTTACCGTCTGCGCGTACGTATGCGGTGTGGTTTTGCCAACCGCCGACTTTGGTATTCTCCGTACCGTAAACAAAGCTTTGGTTGTCGATAATTACCGTTACGTTCTTTCTAACGATTTCGTAATCAAAACTATGTCCGCTGAAATCGTAATTGCCCAAAATCTCGTATCTGCTATCCGATATATCAATTTCGTCGATGATAGCGGTATACTTACCCGCGTTGACAACCTCTTCGTCGTCTCTGCTCGATTCTCCTTCTTTCAAGATATGTTTCAAAGGAATGCTTACGGACTTTGTTCCGTCGATAAGCGTAATCGTTGCGGTTATGCTCGGACGGTTGCCTGAGAATTCAAACTTATGAGTATCTTGGCCCATATATCCGCTTGTTACCCAGTCTACCGCGTCGATCTTCTTAGGATTAATCTTATAAGCGTCGGCGTTGCACTTGCTTTCCGCGTCCGGAGCCTGGTAGTAGTCGAAAGTATAGTTACTCAAAACGGCTTTGTCCGTAACGTGATATATTCTGTAAGTTCCCACGCTTTCCGCGCCTATAACGAGCGCCGTGCTATCGCCGGTACCCTTTGCGACAACCTTAAACTCAAAGTCGTTGTCGACTCCCTCTACTACTATCGGGTCGCCGTCTTTTTCGGTGTAAGTAGTGAGCGTGATGTTACAATGTTTCTTAAGCCAGTCGCTGAGCGTGGTTACGTTATCGTCGCCGTCTTTATCAATCAAGTCTTGTTCGGTATCCCCGTACTCTTTTTCTGCCGTAGCCGTCATATTGATTACTACGTAAGCCTGCGAAACCTTCAACGTCGCGGTAAATACTTGTTGCGCGTAGTTGGGAACGTTGACTTTAATATTGATTACGTAATCGCCTGCGTCCTTGACCTTGTAATCATAGCTATATTTACTGTCAGGATCAGTTGATTGCTTATACTCTACCACGTCTTGAGCGTTGAGGTTTTTGAGCAATTCCGCGCCGTCGCCCGACGTAAATCTGATATACTCAAATACTTTGCTGAGCGGGTCAACGACTGAGATTTCTTTACCCTGGTAAACCTTTGTCGTGATGATATCTCTTGCGTACGACATAGCTCTAGACTCTTCGATTGTCAAAATTCCCGGAATATCGTCTTTGACGATGATTTTATAGTTGGAATTGATAGTATCGATGAAAATACTATAACCGCCCTCTTTTACAGGAAGGTATTTGTAGTTGCTATCGAGAGTATATTCTTCAAGTCTAAATCTAACGATATTGTTGATATTATTCTTATCTAAGAATTTGTATTCGCTATCCTCCGACTCTGTCAAACGGTCAAAATTCGAAGATCTCGTATTGAGATACGTATCAATATTATCTCTATGCGTATTCGCGTCGCCGTAGGTGAGTTTTCTGTCGTTGAGTACGACGGTGATAGTTCTCTCCGTAATTCTGAACTCCGTGTACAAATCCGTTTCAGGAAGCTTATAATCGGGGTGAGATACCTCCGTTACGGTAGCGTTGTATTCTCCAACGTTTCTTGCGTGTTCGCCTTGCGCCATATCAACCCACTTGCCGTCAACTTTCTTTTGATACTTAACGGTAACTTGAACGTCGTCTAACTTTCCCCCTCTGGTCATTACGTTGGTAACGGTATAGGTATGACTTGCGCTCGTCTCGGAATGTTCGCCGTAAACTTCGTCCATTACTCCCCAAGTTATGCCGATTATTCTTTGACCTACTTTGTAGGCGTCGATATTAGTAGTCGGCTTATCTGCGTTAGCCTTGCCGTCTGGGTCTAAGAAACGGAAGTATTTGTACTCGCCGGTCTTGTCAACCACCTCTATTTCTATGGTGTACTCGCCAAACGAAGCGTTTTGCTCCATAGGAGTAGTCGCGTCGCTCTCTAGAACGTAGAACTTAATTGCTCCCGACTTAACTAATTGCTCCAAATCTTCCAAAGCTTCTTCGGTAGTCTTGTAATCTGTCTCGGAGCCGTCTTTTTTGATACCGTCAACTTCGGCGATAGTCAATCCCTTGAATATATCCAAAGACGAGAGAACGGGATCTCCGTATTGAGCGTTTTCAATACCCTTACCGATTTTTATCGATACCCAACCGCTGATTATGTTGACTTGTACTCTGGTCTCGAAAGTCTCGTAATTGCTGTGATCTGCGTGAATCGGGCAATGGTGCGTAATGCGTACCCAAACGTAATACTCGCCTATCTCACTGTTTTTAGTGATTTCTCTCGTTTGATCGGGTACCCACGTCGTAACGTTGTCGATACTGCCGTATTGAGCGTCCTCCGCCTTGAACAAATCGCTCATATAGATAGTGAACTCGTCCGGACTTGTCTTGAGAGTGGTATCTATGGTATCTCTCATTTGTTTCTTCGTTACGTAATTATGCTCTTCTTCTTTGTCAAAGTCGATATTGAAAGTTCTTGCTCCGAAGTGAATTTGCGCAGGCGTAATAATGAATTTAGCCTGTCTATCTTCGGGAGCGCCTTCGGTAATTTTTCTTACGTCATAGTTGGACGCGATTTCTTCGTTGATAACCTCGATTTCGATGTCGTAGGTACCTGCGTCCTTATAATCGAATCCCGCGCTAGGAGTGTGCGCTTCGGAAACAAGGCGGAACGCAGAATAATCGTCGCTCAAGAATTTTGCGGTATCCGCAACTCCGTCGGGATAAGCCCATTTTGCATTAGGATTCTTATCCGACAACAATGCGGTGTAGAATGCTACGTCTTTTGCTCTGCCGTAAACAGCAGTTTGATTTTTGAGGTGTATTTCAACTATTCTCGGAACGATTTTAAACGTAGCGGTCGGATTGTCAATAACATAGTTATTGAGATTACGCGAGTCTACCAAATTAGTTTTGATACCTGCGTACGTACCTACTACGCTACCGCTGAGTTCTATCTCGGCAAGCGAGATATTATCGCGGTGGTCGGCGTCGATTACAACGACGTTTTCTTTGCCGTCGTACGTATCGGGAGCGACAGGTTTAATTACAGGCTCTTTTGAGCTATAGTAATACTCCATGCCGTTTTCTGCCCAACTCTCGCCCGATTGCTTCCATTCGATATAGAGAGTCTTAGGCAATATGGTATACGAGTCGAGACCTGCGTCGTTGACGTAAGTGACGTTGATATTGCTCTTGCCTACTTCTTCTCCGATAAATTCGTGCGTCAAGCTGTAAGTACCCGCGTCTGCCATACGGTCGAGTACGTCTTCTACAACAAATGCTAATCTGTCGTAAATATCTGCAATTCTATTGTTCTCGTTGGTCCACGTCAACGTGATACCCAACTTCGCCACCAACTCAGCCGACGTGGGAACTTCGTCGCCGTACGTAGCCGTAACGTTTGCGGTGGTCAAATTTACTCTGACGTTAGAAGCGCTGACGGTCGCCGTGAGCGAGCCTCTTATCGTCGTGTGGTTGGACGCTTCAATTTGATAATATACGGTCGTGGTGCCGACGTCTTTTCTTGTCAAAGGAGTCGTAGTGTAACTACCCGCGTTACCTGTCGAGCTGTAAGATATTACGACGCCGTCTCTGTGATTAGCCTCGTAACCTTGAAGCGTAATAACTGTGTTGTTGTTAGTGATTGTGAGATTTTGAGCTTGACCGTTGTAAGTCTTCGTAGCGAGACTTTGCAAGTCAAAGTCGATTTTAGCCGGCTTGATAACAAAATCCGCCGTCGTAACGCTGTTGCTCGTCAACTCGTAATTCTTGTTGATAAGATTCAACGTCAATTCATACGTATTGACTTTAAAATACTTCTCCGCTTCATTAGAAGTGGTCGTGTAGTCGTTGTCCGTTGCGTTGTTGGTAATTTCAAATACCCTAATCGCCGAATCTACAAGCGCTCTTGAGCCGATATTTGAGTCAACGGTAGCTACGTATACCTCGTTGTTTGAATTGTTTTGCAAAAGCGTCGTGGTATAGTCTTTCCAAACGTCGGTAGCCGTACCCTTGCTTGCGTAAGTTCTTTCGCGGTCTTGCAAAACTACCGTGATAGGACGGCGTAAAATCGTGAAATTACATTTTCTCGTCGATTCGTCTACTTCAAAGTTAGAGTTGGTACAATTTATGTAAGCCTCGTAAGTACCTGCGTAAATCGCCTCGCCGTTTTCTAGTTCAACGACGTTGCCACTGCCGTCTATACCCGCGCCGGTAATTCCCACTCTAGACAAACCTATGGATATACCGTCGAAATCAACGTCGCCCTTAATACCTGCAGACGGTCTCTTTTCGCCTAAGCCGTCGTAGTACATATTGTCTTGTTGAGTCCATTCTACCTGTATAGGTCTCGCCTTGACTTGATATGCTCCGCGCTCGCCGTTGTTGACAAAGCTAATGGTAGCAATTCTATCGTTCCAACTTGAATTTTTGGTATAGGTCACCGAATAGCTTCCCTTGTTGGCGTACGTCGCTCCGGATGTACCGGTGGATACCGATCCCGTAGGAACGTCTATTCTAAAAGTACAAATCTGTTTAATATAATCGCTTATGCCCGCCCAGTCCTCTGCGTCAAGCACTTTTGAGGTATTTTTCAACATATTGTCAACTATTTGGTCGGACGTCAATATGGCGTTGCCGTACTCTTGAGTGTAGACGTTGACAGTCAATTCAATGTCGGCTCTGTCAATTTTTATTGCAAAGCTCGACGCGTAATCAACGTGATTATCCGCGCTTGCCTTAAAGTAAACGGTATA
>JAAVID010000078.1 GCA_014799395.1 Oscillospiraceae bacterium
ACCGCTTTTGTTCGATATCGCAGCGGGCGCGTGGCTTGTTCTGTTCGCGTTCGGGGCGGCTTGTCTGCTGTCGCTGCGCGTGAGGAAGATCTCCCCCGTAAATCTGCTTACGGGCGAATAACGTAATTGCCGATGTTTCACAATAAAACTCCGCGCCCCTCAAGTTTATTGAGGGGCGCGGAAAACTATGCTCACAATTCCTCGTGTATTGGCAACACCGCACAATTACCGCCCTTCGGGCTTTGTCGCCTGTTGCTTTCGGCAACTGCGCAAACGTTCCGTTTGCGGCGTTTGCTTTAATTTATTATACAATAATGATATATAAAGGTTATAAAAAAGATCGAGCCTTCAAAATAAACTGCTTGATTTTTTCGCGGTAATATATTATAATATAATACAGAAATATCACGATTAAAGAGTGACCCGCGGAAAAATCGGAGGCAGATATGAAATACAGACTTGATCGTTACGGCAACCGCATTTCTCAGCTTGGCTACGGCTGTATGAGATTTACCAAAAAAGGAAACGCTATCGACTACGAAAAAGCGGAAAAAGAGATACTTCTGGCTATCGAAAAAGGTATCAATTATTTTGACACCGCTTATATCTACCCCGGCAGCGAGGAATGTCTCGGGCGGATACTGGACGAAAACAAATGCCGCGACCGGGTATATATCGCCACCAAGCTCCCGCAGTATATCGTGCGTTCCGCCTCGGCGATAGATAAAATATTTAACGAGGAGCTTTCCCGTCTGCGCACGGATCATATCGACTACTACCTTATGCATATGTTCACCGATTATGCGGAATGGGAGAATTTGAAGTCCTTAGGTATCGAGGATTGGATAAAACAGCGGAAAGCTGAGGGAAGTATCCGCAATATCGGTTTTTCTTACCACGGCGAGACGGAAATGTTCCTGAAAATTCTGGATGCTTACGATTGGGATTTCTGTCAGATACAGTATAACTATCTCGATGAGCATACCCAGGCGGGAAAGAGAGGGCTTCAGGCAGCGGCGGAAAAAGGTATTCCCGTTATTATTATGGAACCTCTGCGCGGCGGAAAGCTGGTAGATCTTCCCGATAAAGCAAAGGAAAAGCTGGTCGGCAGCGGCTATACGCCCGCGGAGCTGGGTCTGCGCTGGCTGTGGAACCAACCCGAGGTGACCTGTGTGCTTTCGGGTATGAATTCCGAGGATATGGTAAACGAAAATATCCGCATTGCCTCGGACGCCGAGCCGCAGCATTTAACAGACGAGGATATGGAGATAGTCGAGCAGATAAAGCGGATAATCCGCGAACGCGAAAAGGTGAGCTGCACGGGCTGCCGGTACTGTATGCCTTGTCCAAAGGGAGTGGATATTCCGAACATTTTCTATTATTACAATCTGATGTATATGGAGAAAAAGTCCTCCGCCCGCTTTGAGTTCGCCCAGAATATGGGGCTTCGCAAGGAGCCCGGATTTGCCTCGCAGTGCGTTGGCTGCGGCAAATGCGAAAAGCACTGTCCGCAGAGTATCGGCATTCGCGAAAAACTAAAGGAAGCCGACCGCGCCCTCAGACCCCTGCCCTATAAGCTCGCCATTAACGCGGCACGCAAATTCCTGATCAAATAAACAATACATAAAAACCACTCGGAACTCCCGAGTGGTTTTTATCTGATTACACCTCGTAAAATCCCGCGAAGCACGGCGGAACGGTGATCTTTCCGTTATCCACGGACAACCCTTTGCCTACCGAGTATATTTTCTTCTCTTTCAAGGGGAACTTGCAGTCAAACGTTACCTCCCTGTCGGACGGGTTTATTATAACGAGTATTTTCTTATCGCCGTTGGTTCTGAGATATACCAGCGGATAAGCGTTCTTTTCGGCATACAGAAACTCTATTCCGCCGCGGCTCTGCAAAGCCGAATGTGACTGCCTAACCGCGATAAGCCGCTTCACCTCGTTATAAAGCGAGTTCTCGTCGGACATCTGCGCGCTTACCGTTGGACGGTCTGGGCTGTCGTCCTGCTTTATGTAGAGTTTATCCGCGGGCGCGGAGCTGAATCCCGCGTTCGTCGAATCGTCCCACTGCATGGGCGAACGCGAGCCCGTCCTGCCGTAGCCGCCCTCCACCGACGCGAGGTCTTCCACATACCGCATACCTATCTCGTCGCCGTAGTAAATAAACGGCGCGCCGGGCATTGACATCAGAAACGCGAACGAGACTTTCAGTTCGTTGCCGTAACACTCGCGGGCAAGTCTGTCCATATCGTGATTGCCCGAGGGTATGCACATAAGCCCCTTTTTATCGGATTTTTCGTAATTTTCGAGGTATTTCTTCACGAATTCGGAAACGTCTCCCTTGCCGCGTTTCGAGAAAAACGGCTCGTCGCAGCGGAACAGGTCGTTATAATGCGACGGACCGAAATGCAGCAGGAAGTCCATATGAAAGCCGCCCTGCAAGGACTTGTCGGGCTCTCCCCACTCGGAGACCATTGCCGCCTGCGGAAATTCCCTGTCAAGAAATTCGCGGACGTTCTGCCATAATTTTATTGTGCCCTTTCCGTCCTCATCGTGCTTGACAAGCGAGCCCGCCATATCCACGCGGAAGCCGTCGCAGCCCATTCCGAGCCAGAAGCGCATAATATTTTTCAGTTCCTCGAGAGTAGCCCGCGCGCCCTCGCTGTCCATAGACTGCTGCCATTTTTTGTCGGGGTCGGGCTTGTAGAAGCCGTAATTCAGCGCGGGCTGGTGCGAGAAAAAGTTCACCGCGCAGGAGCCGTCTCTGTCAGAAATGCCGCGTATGCAGCCCATTCCCCGAGGCTCCTCCCAGATGCTGTCCGTCCAGACGTAGCGGTCGGTGTATTCGTTTCGCTCCGCTTTCATCGACTGTCTGAACCATTCGTGTTCAACGGAGGTATGCCCGGGAACAAGGTCGAGAAGAATATGCATTCCGCGCTTGTGAACCTCGCCGAAAAGCCGCTTCAAGTCCTCATTCGTACCGTAACGCGGCGCAGCGGAATAGTAATCGGAAACATCGTACCCCGCGTCGCCGAACGGCGATTTAAAGCAGGGATTGAGCCATATAGCGTTGCAGCCGAGTTCCCTGATATAGTCGAGCTTGCCGATTATCCCGTTGAAATCGCCTATCCCGTCGCCGTTGCTGTCGCAGAAGGACTGGGGATATATCTCGTAAAAAATCGCGTTGTCAAGCCATTCGGGCTGATTAACAATATTCATTATAAAATCCTCCTTTAAAATTTTTTTGATCGTTCGCCGAAATAACGATATGCTTATATTGATATAATACTATATAAAAACGCGAAAATCAAGCAAAATAATACTGATTTACGATACTATAATATTTTTTCTCTGAATATTAAATTGTATATTGATTTTTGGGTGAAATTATGGTATTATTACAGTAATACTTGGAAATCGTTTGCGAGGAGAAATTTATGTTTGAGATCAAAGACAAATTTTATCTTAACGGCGAGCCGTTTCAAATAATTTCGGGAGCCGTCCACTATTTCCGTACCGTTCCCGAATATTGGCGCGACAGGCTTGAAAAGCTCGTCAATATGGGCTGTAATACCGTCGAGACGTATATCCCGTGGAATTTTCACGAGCCGAAGCGCGGGGAATTCCTTTGGGACGGAATGCGCGATGTCTGCCGTTTTATCGAGACGGCAAGCGAGCTCGGACTGTACATAATTATCCGCCCGTCGCCGTATATCTGCGCGGAATGGGAATTCGGCGGACTTCCGGCGTGGCTTCTCGAGGACAAGGGAATGAAGCTGAGATGCTCGTACAAGCCGTATCTCGACGCGGTAAGAGCGTACTACGCCGAGCTTATGCCGAGACTTGCGCCACATCAGATCGGCAAAGGCGGCAATATTATCTTAATGCAGATAGAGAACGAATACGGCTACTACGGCAACGACGCGGCGTATCTCGAATTCCTGCGCGATACTATGCGCGAATTCGGTATCACTGTGCCGTTCGTGACCTCGGACGGTCCTTGGAGCGAGCCGATCTTCAAGTCGGGAATAGTCGAGGGCGCGCTGCCTACGGGCAACTTCGGCTCTTCGGCAGAGTGGCAGTTCGGGCAAATGCGCAAATTTATCGGCGAGGATAAGCCGCTTATGTGTATGGAATTCTGGAACGGCTGGTTTGACGCGTGGGGCGAGCCGCACCACACCACTCCCCCCGAAAAAGCCGCCGCGGAGCTTGACGAGCTTCTGAAACGCGGCAGTCTGAATTTTTATATGTTCGAGGGCGGCACAAATTTCGGCTTTATGAGCGGTCGGAACAACGGAAACAAGACCGCCGACGTGACATCCTACGACTACGACGCGCCCCTCACCGAGGACGGCAGAACTACCGAGAAATACGGGCAGTTCAAGCGCGTTATCTCCAAATACCGCAATTTTGAGCAGATACCTCTCACGACCGAGATAAAGCGCCGCGCCTACGGCGAAATTCCCTGCACGGGCAGCGCGGAGCTGCTGCCGAACATTGACAAGCTCTCCGCGCCCGTACAGTCGGTATATCCTTTGTCAATGGAGGAGATAGGGCATTATTACGGTTATATCCTCTATCGTCTGCGCGTCCGCGACGACGAGACGGTAAACGATATACGGCTTGAAAACGCCGCCGACAGGGTGCAGTGCTTTCACGACGGAAAGTATCTGTTCACGGCTTTCGCGGAGAATATCGCGGAGAAATTCGAGCTTTCGGAGAAACGCGCGGGCGGCGTTATCGACCTGCTCTGCGAGAACATCGGGCGCGAAAATTTCGGCACGGGTCTCGAAAATCAGCGCAAGGGAATACTCGGCGGCGTGAAGATAAACGACCACCGCGTATTCGGATACGAGATCTTCCCTTTGAATATGGAGAACCTCGGCGCGCTCGAATTCACCGAAAAGCCCGTAGACGCTCCCGCGTTCTTCCGCTTCGACTTTGACGTTGACGAGCCCCGCGATACGTTCCTCGATACAAGCGGCTTCGGCAAGGGCTGCGCGTTCGTAAACGGCTTCAACCTCGGGCGCTTCTGGGAGATAGGTCCTCAAAAGCGGCTGTATATCCCCGCGCCGCTGCTGAAAAGGGGCAAAAACACCATTATCCTTTTCGAGACGGAGGGCAAACACGCGGACAAGATACTTCTTTCCGACACTCCCGACCTCGGATAAATAACGCAAAAAGGCAGCCCGTAAGGACTGCCTTTTAATATACTTTAAGGAATAATGTCGAATAATAATCCCATTTGTAGAATTACTTGCTCTTTATATATTCGTCCATTGCTTTTGCGGCGGTCTTGCCCGCGCCCATTGCAAGGATAACCGTAGCCGCTCCCGTTACCGCGTCGCCGCCGGCGAACACGCCCTCGCG
Source organism: Oscillospiraceae bacterium (assembly GCA_014799395.1). Classification (GTDB taxonomy): domain Bacteria; phylum Bacillota; class Clostridia; order Oscillospirales; family Ruminococcaceae; genus CAG-115. The sequence continues at coordinate 5,377 of JAAVID010000078.1, forward strand.
CGAGGTCTGTCCGTTGTCGTCCGCGATAAAGCAGCCGTGCTTGTTGGTATCGAGACCCTTGGTGGTGTTGCGGATAAGCGGATTGGGCGAAGTGCCTATCGACATGACCACGCAGTCAACGTCAAGCACGAATTCGCTGTTCGGCTTCTCGATAGGTCTGCGGCGACCCGAAGCGTCGGGCTCGCCAAGCTCCATTTCAACGCACTTCATTCCCGTTACGAACTTGTGCTCGTTTCCGAGTATCTCAACGGGGTTGTTCAGGGTCTTGAAGATAATGCCCTCTTCCTTTGCGTGCTCGATCTCCTCGTTACGCGCGGGCATTTCCTCTTCGCCGCGGCGGTATACTATGTATACGTTCTCCGCGCCGAGACGCTTTGCGCAGCGCGCCGCGTCCATAGCAACGTTTCCGCCGCCCACTACCGCTACGCTGGTATTCTTTTTAATAGGTGTATCGGAGCCCTCCTTGTACGCTTTCATCAGATTTACGCGCGTAAGGAACTCGTTTGCCGAGTACACGCCCTTAAGGTTCTCGCCCGGGATATTCATAAATCTCGGCAGACCTGCGCCCGAACCGATGAAGATAGCCTCGTAACCTTGCTCAAACAGCTCGTCTACCTCGATAGTACGTCCGATAACCACGTTAGTCTCGACCTTAACGCCGAGCGCCTTCAGATTGTCGACCTCGTGCTGAACGATAGACTTGGGAAGTCTGAACTCGGGGATACCGTATACGAGAACGCCTCCCGCAAGGTGCAGAGCCTCGAAAACGGTTACGTCATAGCCCATTTTCGCAAGGTCGCCCGCGCAGGTAAGACCCGAGGGTCCCGCGCCGATTATCGCGCACTTGTGACCGTTCTTAGCGGGGACGGAAGCCGCGTCGGTCGAGTGAGCGTTGTGCCAGTCCGCGACAAAGCGCTCCAGTCTGCCGATTGCGACGGGCTCGCCATTAATACCGCGCACGCACTTGCTCTCGCACTGCGTCTCCTGAGGGCAGACGCGGCCGCATACCGCGGGCAGCGAGCTGCTATTGTTTATTACCTGATAAGCGCCCTCGAAATCCTTTTCACGTATCTTGGCGATAAACGCGGGAATGTCGATAGCGACGGGGCAGCCGCCCACGCAGGGCTTGTTCTTGCAGTTAAGGCAGCGCTCCGCCTCGTCAAGCGCCTGCTCCTCGGTGTAGCCGAGGGCTACCTCCTGGAAGTTTTTATTGCGGACGTTCGCGTCCTGAACGGGCATTTCGTTCTTTTTCAAGCTCATATTAGGCATTTCACTTTACCCCCTTAAAGAGATTGCAGACCTCTTCGCGCTTTTTGGTCTCAAATTCCTTGTACATCGTGCCGCGCTCCATAGCCTCGTCAAAGTCGACGAGATGACCGTCGAAGTCGGGACCGTCAACACACGCGAATTTTGTCTCTCCGCCGACTGTAAGACGGCAGCCGCCGCACATTCCCGTACCGTCGATCATTATCGGGTTCATGGAAACAACGGTCTTTATACCGTATTCCTTGGTGAGCCTGCACACGAACTTCATCATTATCAGCGGACCTATGGCGATGACCTCATCGTACTGATTGCCCGCGTCGATAAGCTCCTTGAGCGCGTCGGTAACGAGACCCTTTGTTCCGTGAGAGCCGTCGTCCGTCATCATCTTCATAACGTCCGATACCGCGCCGAATTCGTCCTCGAGAATAACAAGGTCCTTGTTGCGGAAGCCTACTATGGAATGTACCTCGCAGCCGTTGTTGTGAAGCTTCTTCGCGATAGGATACGCAATCGCGCAGCCCACGCCGCCGCCAACGACAGCGACCTTTTTCAGCCCCTCGGTATGAGAAGCAACGCCGAGCGGACCTACAAAGTCATGAATGTACTCGCCCTCGTTAAGGTGGTTGAGGAGCTCGGTGGTTGCGCCAACTATCTGGAAGATAATGGTGATGGTTCCCTTTGCGCGGTCAAAATCGGCAACGGTAAGCGGAATACGCTCTCCGTCCTCGTTGACGCGCAGAATGATAAACTGACCCGGCTCCGCTTTCTTGGCGATAAGCGGGGCTTCCACCTCCATAAGCGTAACGGTGGGGTTCAGTACTTGCTTTTTAACTATTTTATACATTGAACATTTCCCTCCTTAGTCAATACAATAAGATTATATCACAAGCCGAGTTTTTTTTCAATAGTTTTTTCTTTGTTTTTTATGTATTTTGAGGAATTATTTGGAAAGCGCCGTAAACCGATAACAGCGCGATAAAACTCAAATCGTGAAAGATTTCATCTTTTTTTCACAAAAAGGCTCTTGACAAATTATTGAAATCGCTGTATAATGTAGCATATCCAACAAGTTATTTTGATGTGGTAACTCTTAAAAAGGAGCTGTAATAGACTCCGAGATAAAGGAGGAAGTATGGACAAACGCGGTATCGGGGTTCGGCTGAGACTGCTGAACAACGCCGTGCGGAGGTATATCGACCGCTACGCCGACGGCAAAAAGGCGCTGGATACGCTTTCCTGCTCTAACGGGTGGATAATCGGCTATGTCTGCGAGATGAACGAGTGCGGCAGAGACGTTTTTCAGAAAGACTTTGAAAACAATTTCGGGATAACCCGCTCCACGGCTTCAAAGGTACTTGGACTGATGGAGAAAAAGGGGCTTATCGAACGCGTGAACGTAAGTCACGACGCGCGGCTGAAAAAGATAGTCCCAACCGAAAGATCGCTTGAGATAGGACGTATCATCAAAGAGGACAACGAAAAAATGGAGCATTTGCTCATAAAAGGTTTTTCTCCGACGGAGCTTGAACAGCTCTACGTTTATCTTGAAAGAATGCAGGTAAATCTTGAGACCGCGGAGAAGGACATAAGGAGGGAGAGGATATAATGATAAAAACACTCATTAAGTGCGTTCGCGACGCGAAATTAACGGCGATACTCACGCCGATATTCGTGCTTGCCGAGTCGCTTATAGAAGTGTCTATCCCGACGGTAATGGCAGACCTTATCGACAACGGCATTACTGTCGGAAATATGGACAACGTTCTGAAATACGGCGTGATACTTATTATCCAGACGCTGGGAGCGCTGTTTTTCGGCGCGACGGCGGGCTACACCGCTTCCCGCGCAAGCTCGCGCTTCGCGAGAAATCTTAGGCAGGATATGTACTACAATATACAGCAGTACAGCTTTTCCAACATCGACAAGTTTTCGCCCGCGAGCCTTGTAACGCGCCTTACCACGGACGTTCAGCGCGTGCAGATGGCGTTTCAGATGATAACGCGTATCTCGTTCCGCGCGCCCGCTATGCTGGTTTTCGCGTTTATATTCGCGTTCAGGACCGATCACAAGCTGTCGACTGTCTTCCTCTGCGCGATACCGTTCCTTGCTGTCGTGCTGGCAATTATAATGAAGCTGGCGTTCCCGATGTTTGAAAAGACGTTCACCGCCTACGACGACTTAAATGAGGTAGTCGAGGAGAACGTACACGGCATACGCGTGGTAAAGAGCTTTGTACAGGAAAAGCACGAGATAAACAAGTTCACCGGCGTATCGAGCAGGATATACACGCTGTTCAGCAAGGCGGAGAAAACCGTTGCGTTCAACAACCCCGCAATGCAGATTTCGGTATACTTCTGCGTTATCATCATTTCGTGGTTCGGCGCTCACCTTATCGTAGAGAGCGGAAACATTGACGGAATGGGCTTGACTACGGGCGGGCTTATGTCGCTTTTTACCTACACAATGCAGATACTGATGAGCCTTATGATGCTCTCGATGATATTCGTTATGATGACGATGTCCAAGGCGAGCGCAGACCGTGTTGTTGAAGTCCTCAACGAAAAGAGCGATATCAACGACGGCGAACGCAACCTCACCGAGGTAAAGGACGGCTCTATCGAGTTTAAGAACGTTTCGTTCAAGTACTTCAAGACCGCGGAAAGCAACGCGCTCGACCACATTGACCTCAAGATAAACTCGGGTGAGACTATCGGCATTATCGGCGGCACGGGCTCTTCAAAGTCCACGCTCGTTTCGATGATACCGCGCCTTTACGATACCTCCGAGGGCGAGGTGCTGGTCGGCGGAGAGAACGTGCGCGACTACAATATCGAGGCGCTGAGAAACAACGTCGCGATGGTTCTGCAAAAGAACGTGCTGTTCAGCGGAAGCATTTACGATAATATCCGCTGGGGCGACGAGCACGCCACCGACGAGGAGGTTCAGCACGTTTGTAAGCTCGCCTGCGCGGACGACTTTATACAGACGTTCCCCGACAAGTACGACACGTATATCGAGCAGGGGGGTACAAATGTTTCGGGTGGTCAGAAGCAGCGTTTGTGTATCGCGAGAGCGCTGCTGAAAAAGCCCAAGATACTTATTCTCGACGATTCGACCTCGGCGGTCGATACCAAAACGGACGCTATGATACGCAAGGCGTTCCGCGACGAGATACCGAACACCACAAAGATAATAATCGCGCAGCGAGTTTCGTCGGTGTGCGACGCGGATAAGATAATCATTCTCGACAACGGTAAGATAGTCGATTTCGGAAATCACGACGAGCTGTACGCAAACAGCGATATTTACCGCGAAATTTACGATTCTCAGACAAAGGGGGCGGATAACGATGAGTGATAACGTCAACGAAAGCAAGCAGCCCAAAATGCCGGGCAGACCTCCGCGCGGCGCGCGCGTTCCGATGAAGTTCGACAAGAAAACGATAAAGCGTATGCTTTCGTATATGAAGCCGTTTACACCTCAGCTGATACTGGTTGTCATATGCATACTTGTGACCTCCGGCGCTTCCGTCGCTTCGTCAATGTTTTTGAAAACGCTTATCGACGACTTTATTATGCCGCTCGTTGAAAACAACAAAAACGGCATAGCTCCCGATTACAGCGGGCTGTTCGGCGCGCTTTTCGGAATGGGCGTGCTGTTTCTCGCGGGCGCGGTAAGCTCGCTGTTTTACAGCCGCATTATGGCGACCGTTTCACAAGGCGTACTGAAGCGCATACGCGACGAAATGTTCTCGCATATGCAGTCGCTGCCGATAAACTACTTTGACACGCACACTCACGGCGACATAATGAGCTTTTACACCAACGATGCGGACGCGATGCAGCAAATGCTCTCGCAGTCAATTCCGCAGGTGCTCTCCTCGGGGATAACCATTGTGGCGGTGTTCTGCTCTATGCTCTCGCTGTCGGTATGGCTCGCGCTTACGGTCGTTGTGTTCCTTGTCGGCATTATGGCGATCACCGCGAAGATTGCGGGCAAGTCGGGCAAATACTTTATGGCTCAGCAGCACTCCACAGCCGACCTGAACGGCTATATAGAGGAAATGATAAACGGTCAGCGAGTTGTCAAAATTTTCTGTCACGAGGAAAAGGCAAAAGAAGCGTTTAACGGCAAAAACTCCGATCTGTGCGAAAACATCTGCAAGGCGAACGCCTACGCTAATATTCTTATGCCTATCAACAACTGTCTGGGGTATTTCCTGTACGTCGTACTGGCTATAATCGGCGGTACGCTCGCGATAAACGGTATCCCGAACGTTGCGTGCTTTACGATAAACGTGCTTTCGCTCGGCTCTATCGCGTCTTTCCTCCAGCTTTCGAGAAGCTTTATCGGACCTATCGGTCAGGTATCGCAGCAGCTCAACTCCGTCGCGATGGCAATGGCGGGCGCGGAGCGTATCTTCACGCTGCTTGACGAGCAGCCCGAGACCGACGACGGCTATGTAACGCTCGTAAACGCAAAGCGCGGCGCGAACGGCGAACTCACCGAGACCGAAGAGCGCACGGGTCTGTGGGCGTGGAAGCACCCGCACACCGCGGACGGCTCTGTCACCTACACAGAGCTTAAGGGAAATGTGGTGCTCGACGACGTGGATTTCGGGTATGTTCCCGAAAAGATAGTTCTGCACAATATCGATATCTACGCCGAACCGGGACAAAAGGTGGCGTTTGTCGGAGCGACGGGCGCGGGCAAGACGACTATCACCAACCTTATCAACCGTTTCTACGACATTGCCGACGGTAAAATACGCTACGACGGCATTAACATCAACAAGATCAAAAAAGACGACCTGCGGCGCTCGCTCGGCGTTGTATTGCAGGACGTAAACCTGTTTACGGGCACGGTAATGGATAATCTGCGCTACGGCAAGCCCAACGCTACCGATGAGGAGTGTATCGCTGCGGCAAAGCTCGCGAACGCCGACGGCTTTATCCGTATGCTGCCCGACGGCTATAACACCGTCCTCACGGGCGGCGGAAGCGGACTTTCGCAGGGTCAGCGCCAGCTTATCTCGATAGCCCGCGCAGCGGTCGCCGATCCTCCCGTAATGATACTCGACGAGGCTACGAGTTCGATCGATACGCGAACCGAGGCTATCGTTCAGGCGGGTATGGACGCGCTTATGAAAGGGCGCACTGTATTCGTTATCGCGCACAGGCTCTCCACCGTCAAGAACTCCGACGTTATTATGGTTCTCGAGCAGGGACGCATTATCGAGCGCGGCTCGCACGAGAAGCTGATCTCCGAGAAAGGGCAGTATTACAGGCTTTATACGGGGGCTTTTGAGCTGGAATAAAATATAAAAATGCGCTGTCGGAGAGACAGCGCATTTTTATTATCTTTAATTACCCTATAAACTCCCGTATCAACGAATGCTCCGGAACTATCCCACTGTCAACGGGAGAGAGCAGCTTTAAAAACTTCTCTATATCCGCGTAGCTTGCGTAGTCGTGATATTCGCCCGCCGTCTTTTCCAGCTCGGGGAGCAGGATATTGCGGTAAACGGGAGCCTCGTATTCGATAAACGTGTCAATGTCAATATCGGCACGGTGCTTATACGGCATTATGTACAGATCCTCGCCGCGTTCTACCGACTTGAAGAACTCAAAAGTCTCCGAAAGCGAGCGCCCTCTGTACAGCTTGTCGCGCATAAGCCGGCGCATTAAACGTATCTTTGACGGGTGGAGAAGCTCCTCTCCGCTTTGTATACGCGTTCTCACGCTGACGTAAACACCCGTCGTAAAGTCGTCAAAATCCCCCGTAAGCAGCGGATTGAGCGCGTGAATGCCCTCCAGAATAACGAGATCCTCTTTTTCGCGCAGCAGCGGCATTCCTTCGCGGCGCTCCTGTGCGGCAAAGTCAAAGCTCGGGATATTTATCTCCTCGCCGCGCGAGAGCTTGTCCAAGTGCTCCTTGAACAGCGGTATGTCGAGCCGCTGAGGGCTCTCAAAGTCGATCCTTCCGTCCTTGTCGCGCGCGTGCTCGTTTATATGCATCGGCAGAAAATAGTTATCCATAGAGACCGTGTGGGTCTTGCAGCCTTTCTGCTCCAACAGCCGCGCAAGTCTTGTCGCCGAGGTCGTCTTTCCCGAGCCCGAAGGTCCCGAAATAAGCACGATAGGCTTGCTCTCGCGGTTGTTATAGATCATCTCCGCCGCCGCCGCAAGTCTGTCGGCGTATATCTTTTCGCCCTGCTCAACAAACTCCTCAGGGTTTTTCGCCGCGGTGCGCAGCGCTTCAACGCTTATGCACTCCATAACCGCTCACCTCGCTATTATTCGGCATTGTACAGCCGTTTAAATTCTTCGTAATTATCGGAATACGCCAACGCCCAACGCGCTTTGGCGACCGCGTATTCAACGGTCATCTTCCCGGTTTCCAACAGCGGGCATACCTTTGAGGCATATTGACCGACCTCGTATTCGGATAAATTTGTGCCGCCGTAAGCGCACTGCGTCGCGATAATGACGTAAACGCCCTTACCTGCAAGCTCCGCGACCTCTCCCAGAAGATGATCGGGAACTCCGCCCGTGCCGTAGCTCTCCAGTATAAGCGCCCGTGTATTTTCTGGAACATACAGCCTTTGCCCCGGGATAAGCTTTGCAAGAAAAACATCGTCGGACAAGCGTTCATAAAAACGCGTTTCGCCGCTGTATTCCTCGCAAAAGGTAATATTATCCTCTATATAACCGAGTTCGTCATTATTTACGCTCGCGAACGGGTCAAGAGCAGCGCTGTTCTGTTTGTGCGCGCACCGCCCGTCGATTATCTCGCCGCAAAACACGATACGCACGCCGAAAGCGCGGTCGTCCGTCGCATATCTCACCGCGCCGAGCAGATTTTTCGGCGCGTCGGAATTCTCGGATAACATCGGCTTCATACTCCCAGTGAACACTATCGGCTTGCGGCTGTTCCGAATCAGACAGGACAGCGAAGCCGCGGCGTATGCCATTGTATCGGTGCCGTGAGTTACGATAAAGCCGTCAAACTCGTCATAGCGTTCGCGAATACGCCGCGCCAATTTCTCCCAATGGCGCGGTGTCATATTCGTGCTGTCGAGCTCAAAAAGCTGCTCGCTGTGAATTACGGCAGGAAGCTCCTGTCCTTTCAAGAGTTCGTTTATCGAAACCGACGGAGCAAACCCGAATTCCGTTTTCGCGCAGGCGATAGTTCCGCCCGTTCCGAGGATAAGGAGCTTTTTCATTAAAACGGATTACCTCGGCTCAACGATAAACTTCATCGCGGTGCGCTCCTCGCCGTCTATCTCAACGGTCGTAAACGCGGGAATGCAGATAAGGTCAACGCCGACAAGCGCCATATAGCTGCGCGCGATAGCGATAGACTTTACCGCCTGATTAGCCGCGCCCGCGCCGACTGCCTGAACCTCGACCTCGCTGTTTTCACGGATAACTGCCGCGATCGCTCCCGCGACCGACTTGGGAACCGAATGTGCCGAAACCTTTACTACTTCCATTTTTCTCACCTTTTTTGAAACGCTTTGGGCGCTTCTGCCTTTCTGTTTTTATATATTTATTTTATTAACAGCTTTTATAACAGCCCTTATTTTTTTCTGCAAAATCTTTCCAGTTTAATGCACTTGCCGCTTTTGTTGTCAAGCTCCGCAAAAACTCCGCAGATGTCGCATTCTCCCGATGCGTTGACGTGCTTTTTCGGGTAGTACGTCAGAAATTTTTCAATGATAACATTTTTGTCCACGCCCAATACCGAATCGTGAACGCCCGTCATTCCAACGTCGGTAATGTATCCCGTGCCGTCGATTATTTCCTCGTCGGCAGTCTGAACGTGCGTATGAGTGCCGAACACCGCCGATACCTTTCCCGCCAGGAAAAAGCCCATAGCGCGCTTTTCACTGGTAGCCTCGGCGTGAAAATCCACGATAACTATATTTGACGTAAGACCGCGCAGTATCTCCTCCGCGCACTTGAACGGATTGTCCACGGGCTGCATATACGCCGTGCCTATCAGATTTACCACCGCCGCCCGATACGACCCGAAATCCAGCTCGCAAACGCCCTTTCCCGCAACGTAGTCGCCGAAATTCGCGGGACGGAGCAGCGTATCGCGCCGCTCGTATTCCTCGGTTATCGAGTTCTTCCTGAACGA
>JAAVID010000079.1 GCA_014799395.1 Oscillospiraceae bacterium
GCTCAGACCGATGTCCATGGGAGGAGTTGTCGCGGTCTCGTCAAGAACGCCGTTCACATAATACTTGAACCTGAACTCGCCCGTAGCGCCGTCCGGTATCTTTATCTCGATAGGTCTGGTAAATTCGGGCGTCTTGCCGTTGCTTACCGTCAGCTTTATATCCTCGTTCTGATTGAGGTATGTGCCTACGTCCTTATCCTGCGCGATGACCTCGCCCTCGGGCTTATCGCTGTTCTGCATCTCGATGATCGGGTTGATCCTCAGCTCCTCGCAGCGCTTGCGGGCTTCCTCGATAGGCAGACCGACAAACTTCTCGATATAAACGGGAGTATTTTTCGGACCGAGACTTACGATAACGATGACCGATGAATTTACCGGCGCGCGCTCGTGAGCCGCTGGGCTCGTGCTGATAACATAGTCCTTCGCTATCTCCTCGCTTTCCGCGTAACGGATAACGGGATTGAAGCCGTCCTTGCGGAGCTGCTGCTCAACGGAGCTTATGGTCCTGTTAGTGAAGTCCTGTATCTCTTCCTGCTTGATACCCTTGCTGACCTTAAGCGTAATGGTGGTGCCCACCTTTACGCGTCTGCCCTCGGGAATAGACTGCTCGAATATCTGCCCCTCCTCGTATTCGCTGTACATCTGCACGGGTTCGAGGATAAAAAATTCGTTGTTGGCGTACTTCAAAGCGACCTCGTCCCACTGATCCCCGAGGAAGTTCGGCATAGCGAACTCGTTGTTTACCGAAACGCTTATTCCGAGACTGTCGTCGCCCTCCGGCACCGAGCTGTCGGGAAGCAGATTAAGACGGCTGGAAACAAGCGTCAGCACAAGGAACACGGTCGCGATAACAAACGCCGCGCCAACCGCGAACAATATCGGGATAAGCGGACTGCGGCGCTCCTCGTACTCGTCGTCGTCATCGTCGTCATAATCGTCGTCATCGTCGTAGTAATCCTCGGTCTCGGCTATCTTCCTGCGGCGCATATTCTCCGTCTCAACGGCGGGATTTGCGCGGTCGGCAAACTTCGCCGTGCCGTCGGTCGAGTTGTATTTGTAGTCGAACACGATACCCGGGTTCTTCTTGAAGTCCTCAAGGTCGGAGATCATCTCTCCCGCCGTCTGATAACGCGCCGCGGGCTCTTTCTGCATAGCCCTCAGCACTATCTGCTCCAGACCCTCGGGAATAGTCTCGTTTACCTCGGTAGGTCTCTTGGGCATGCTCTGCATATGCTTTAACGCTATCGCTACGGGCGTGTCTCCGTCAAACGGCTTCTTGCCCGTAAGCATTTCGTAAAGCGCAACGCCCACCGAATAAATATCGCTTCTCTCGTCGGTAATATCGCCGCGAGCCTGCTCGGGGCTGATATAGTGTACCGAACCGATAGTCTTTTCGGACATCGTCTTGTTGTTTTCACGGTTAAAGCGCGCGATACCGAAATCCATCACCTTTATAGTTCCGTCGCGCAGAAGCATTACGTTGGAGCTCTTCACGTCGCGGTGAACTATGCCCCTGTCGTGAGCGTGCTGGAGAGCTCTCAGCACCTGCACGGTAAAATGCACCGCGTCGCGCCATTTCAGCACTCCCTGCTGCTCGATATAATCCGTCAGCGTAATTCCGTCGACGTATTCCATAACGATAAACTGAACCTTATCGGTAAAGCCCACGTCATAGATCTTCACGATATTCGGGTGGCTCAGCAGAGCGATAGCCTTGCTCTCGTTGCGGAAGCGGCGCAGAAACTCCTCGCTGCCCGCAAACTCGGTCTTGAGGATCTTCACCGCGACTATCCTATCCTCCTGAACGTCCCTGGCACGGTAAATATCCGCCATACCGCCGACGCCGATAAGCTCCAGCAGCTCATAGCGCCCGTCCAGCTTTTTTCCGATGTTGTTATCCATATCTATCCGCCATTTCTCCATACTTCTCTGTCGGGAAATATCCCGCTGCGCCCGCCGTATGGTACGGACGCCGTTGTCCCCTTGTTGATGTTGTTAAAACTTAATACAGGAAATATAAAATAATATTCGGAGAAAACCCCACATTAAATAATACCACTATTTCAACAAATTGTCAATACGCGTAAAATCCCCCGTCGGGGCAAAACCTCGCGAAAAACCACAAAATTTGTATAAAACGCGAATTATTTCAAGGAAATTTTAGCTGTTCTTCGCTTATTTTTCATAATATGAAAAGTAATATACAAAGTAAATTTGTATAAACTAACGAATTTAAGGTATCAGAAGCGCGACCGAAACATTGTCGTGACCGCCGTTTTCGTTGGCGTATCTCACCAGATTATCGCAGCACTCCTCGGGCGCGGAGTCGAAGCAGATGTCGAGCAGATCCATATCGTCGCCGTAAGCGGAAAGCCCGTCGCTGCACAGCAGGACCATATCTTCTCTGCCGAGCGGAAGCTCGAAATAATCGGGAGTAACGTCGCTCTCCGCGCCGATAGCGCGGGTTATCTTGTTGCGCTTCGGGTGATTTCGCGCCTGCTCCTCGGTTATCTCGCCGCGGTCTACAAGCTCGCGGACGTGCGAGTGATCCTTGGTTATCTGCTGTATGCACTCGTTGTCGGCGTCCGCGTACAGATGATATCCCCTGCTGTCGCCGACGTTGACGATATAAGCCGTGCCGCCGAACACGATACACGCGACGCAGGTCGTTCCCATGACCTCGTGAGCGTGCATTTTCGCGGTATCCCAGACCACGCTGTTGGCGGCGACAACGCTCGTTATCAGCAGATTTCTCACGGAATTCCTGCTCATCTTCTCGGTGAAGTTCTGCTTTATGCGCTCCGAGATAAGGTCGACCGCGAGCTTGCTTGCGAGACCGCCCTCGCTCTCGCCGCCCATACCGTCGCAAAGCACCGCCGCGCAGGCGTTTTCGGTGAGCATTTCCCCCCACACGTTGTCCTGATTTTCCGTGCGGACAAGTCCTATATCCGTCTTAGTAAAGATGTTCATAAAACACACCCCATTTTTGTGTAAAGTTGCCTTAATTCTCTGTTTTATCGTCGCGGCGGAGCTGACCGCACGCGGCGTTTATATCCGCGCCGAGCGTTCTGCGAACTGTCGCGTTTATGCCCGCGCCGAGGAGCTTTTTTTGAAAGCGCTCCACATAGCGGCTTTTTTTGAATTCCCGTTCCTTTATCTCATTTATCGGTATCAGATTTACATGGCAGTTTTTCCCGCCGAGCAGTCTTATCAGCTCGTCCGCGGACTCGTCCGTGTCGTTCACGCCCTCTATAAGCGAGTACTCAAAGCTGATACGCCGTCCCGTCGCCGCGAAATAGTCGTCGCAAGCCTTTATCAGCTCCGCGAGATTATAACGGTCGTTTATCGGCATTATCGCGCTGCGCTTTTCGTCGGTCGCCGCGTGAAGCGAGATAGACAGCGTGACCCCGAGCTTCAGCTCCGCGAGCTTGTATATTCCGTCCACCACGCCGCAGGTCGAAAGCGACAGATGCCGCAGGCTCATTCCCGAGCCCTCGGAGTTGAGTATCCGTAAAAACTTGACCACATTGTCAAAATTATCCAGCGGCTCTCCGATACCCATAAGCACGATACTGTTGACGGAGCGTCCGCTGTCGCGCTCGCTCTCGTATATCTGGAGGAGCATTTCGCTCGGCTCTAGGTCGCGCACCCAGCCAGCTATCGTCGAGGCGCAGAACCTGCACCCCATTTTGCACCCGACCTGCGTTGAGATACACAGGCTGTTTCCGTGCTTGTACTCCATTAAAACCGACTCGACAGCCTCGCCGTCGGAAAGCCCATACAGATATTTTACCGTATTATCTATCCGACTTACAAGTCTTTTTTTGATATTTAGTGATTTTAAACAAAATTTTCTTGATAGCTCCTCGCGAAATTGTGCAGAAATATTGCTCATTTGTGAAAACTCGGTCACTTTTTTCATATGGAGCCAGTCGTATATCTGTTTCGCGCGGAAGCTCTTCTCGCCCATCGCGCATATCTCGCTCGTGAGCTCGTCTCTGTCGAGGGAAAGTATATCAATTTTTTCCATAAGGTCTCCCTATCTGATACGCCTGAACGAGGCTGTAAAGAACCCGTCGCCGCCGTCCTCCTCGGGGACGAACGTCCTCATCGGGCTGTTATCCGCGCCCGCGTACGGGATAGGCTGCACGATAGGAGAAAAGTCGGGGTGCGTGTTGGCGAACTCCTGCGCCACCTCGTCGTTCTCCGCGCGCGAGAGCGTACAGGTCGAATACACCAGCGTGCCGCCCTTTTTAACATACTGCGCCGAGACCTCCAGAATGGCTTTCTGAAGCCGCGGAAGCTCCTCGAATTCCTTTTCGTCCTTGTACTTTATCTCGGGCTTGCGGCGTATCACTCCGAGACCCGAGCACGGCACGTCGCACAGCACTTTGTCCGCGGGCGGAAGCTCCTCGTTGAACTTCACGGCGTTGTTCTCCCGCGGCTCGATAATGCGCAGTCCGAGACGTTCCGCGCCCTTTGCGATAAGCCCCGCCCTCGCCTCGTACAGATCCATTGAGATAATGCGCCCGTTGTTGCCCATAAGCTCCGCCATTGTAAACGATTTCCCGCCCGGAGCGGCGCAGATGTCCAGCACCGTCTCGTTGACTATCGGCTTGAGCGTCAGACAGCACAGCTGGCTCGACACGTCCTGAACGTGGAAAAGACCGTCCTTATACGCCGCCGACTGCTCTATATCACCCGTTTTCTCCAGCCTTAAGCACCCCGAGAGCCTGGGATTTACGGCAGCCTTTATGCCCTCTTTTTTCAGCAATTTCACCAATTCATCGTCGGTAACTTTGGTATTATTTACCCTCGCGTAAACGGGAGGCTTTCCCAGCGAAGCCTTCAGCGCCCTGGCCGCGAACTCCTCGCCGTACTCGGTAGCCCACTTGCGCGTTATCCACTGCGGACAGGAATACTCGATAGACAGACGCTCGGCGGGCTCCAATCCGTCGTAAGTCACCTTTTTGCCGTTTCTGATAAAGGTCCGCATCATTCCGTTCACAAAGCCCTGAGCGCTGAATAAATGCAGCTTTTTGCACAGCTTGACGCTCTCGTTGACCGCGGCGCTCTCGGGCACGGACGGCATATACAGTATCTGGTAAAAGCCCGTGCGGAGTATCATGACAGCCGTCGGTTCTATCTGCGAGAACGGCAGCCTGCTGTTCTGCGCGATAATGTAGTCCAGCGTCATCTTCCGCTCGGTCACGCCGTAGAACAGCGCCGCGGCGAAAGCCTTGTCGCGCTCCGACAAGCCCGATTCCGTCAGCGCGCTGTCCAGCAGGATATTTGAATATGATTCGCTGCTCTCCATTCTCAGCAGCAGCTTTATGACCGTAAGCCGAGCGTCAGCCATAGCATACCTCCGAAATCAATTTATACCCCGAAAAAACGTCCGGAAACGCGGCGTTTTTTGAACCGAAAACGGGGCTTTTTTTCAACCGCAAAAACGGCGTCGAAAAATTCATATACAAAATGCTTCAAAACCTCTGTACAATAAGGAATATCGGCATTGAAAAAACATCAAAAATTCTTCAAAAAAGCGCTCAAAAACAGACGTTAAAAAAGCGTGAAAAAACCGGTTAAAAAACAACCGTTATTTTCCGCCCAAAACCGTGCCCTCGGAGAGCTTTTTTCCGCGCAGGAACGCGTCGGTCGGCATACGTTTTCCTCCCTCGGGCTGAACCTCCGTAAGCTCAACGCAGACGCCGTCTCCGCAGACCACCGAAAACGTTTTCACGTCGGCGACGGTTCCCGCGGGCAGCCCGCTCGTCAGCTCAGTCAGCCGCGAACGGTAAACCTTGAGCCGTTTCCCGTCGAGGAACGTATAGCAGCACGGCACGTCCGCCATCGCGCGGATGAGGTCGTAGACCCGTTTCGCGGGCTGCGTGAAGTCGATGTTCAGCTCCTCCTTGGTTATCATCTGCGCGTAGCTCGGCTCGCGGCAATAGGTCTGCGCCGAGCGCACAGCCGTGCCGTTTCCGAGCCGCACGAGCGTCTCCGCGACAAGCTCCCCGCTTATCTTCGAGAGTATCCCGGCGAGCTCCGTGCCCGTCATTTCGGGCGTTATCACAACATCGCGCCGCATAATGATGTCGCCCGTGTCCAGACCCTCGTCCATCATCATCGTGCACAGGCTCGTCTCGGTCTCGCCGTCCTGTATGCAGCGCTGTATCGGCGCCGCGCCGCGGTATTTCGGCAATAACGAGGCATGAGCGTTGATACAGCCGTACCTCGGAAGCTCAAGTATCTCCTTTGGAAGTATCTGTCCGTAAGCCACGACGATTATAGCGTCGGGGTTTATTTCGCGAAGCACTCTCAGCGACTCCTCCGCGTCCTCGCCCTTTCGCAGCGAGCGCGGCTGATAAACGGGAATGTCATTCGCAACGGCGAAATCCTTGACGGGCGAGGTCATTATCTGCTTGCCGCGGTTTTTCGGCTTGTCGGGCTGCGTAAAGACCGCGCATATCTCGTTGCCGACCTCTTTCAGCACCTCGAGAGTGTTCACCGAAAACTCGGGAGTGCCCATAAAAACCAGCCTCATATTCATTACTCGTCCTCCTCTTCTTCGACCCACTCGATGACCTTATCCTCGTACAAAATGCCGTTCAAGTGGTCGATCTCGTGACAGAACGCTCTCGCGAGCAATTCCCTGCCGCGGTACTTCACGGGTCTTCCGAAGCGGTCGACCGCCTTGACGCGGACGTGCGAGGGGCGCTTTACGATACCGCGTTTTCCCTCGCACGAGAGACAGCCCTCGGGCTCGTACTGCCTGCCCCACATCGCGGTGATAACGGGGTTCACAAGCTCGATCTTTCCGTTTCCCGTATCAATGACGACTGCGCGTTTCAGCACCCCTATCTGTGGCGCGGCAAGCCCTATGCCCTCCGCTTCGCACATAGTCTCGTACATATCGTCAAGCAGTTCGCAGAGCTCCTTGTCGAACCTCGTTACCTCCTCGCAGCGCTCGCGCAGAACGGGGTCGCCGAATTGCAGTATCTCGCGTATCATTTCCTGCCCTCCGCGCGTTCGGGAATGTCCTGCTTTACTCTGTCGATAAACAATATGCCCTCCAGGTGGTCGAGCTCGTGGCAGATCGCGCGCGCCAGCAGACCGTCTCCCGTCACAGTGAACTCCTTGCCGTGGCGGTCAAACGCCTTTACCTTGACCCTCATCGGGCGCTCCACCTCGCACCATTCGCCGGGCGCGGACAGACAGCCCTCGTTTCCGACCTGGTTGCCGTACTGCTCGACCAGCACCGGGTTCACAAGCTCGATAGCGCCCTTTCCGTCGCGTATGTCGATAACTACCGCCCTGCGGAGCATACCCACCTGCGGCGCGGCGAGACCGACCCCGTCCGCGCTCTGCAAGGTCTCTTTCATATCGTCGAGCAGTATGGCGAGCTTTTCGTCAAAGCTCGTTACCTCTCTGCACTTTTTTCGGAGAATATCCTCTCCGAACTTCACTATCTCTCTTAAAGCCATTTTCGCTGTTCCTCTCTGTTTTAATCGGCATTTCCGTTTATATCGGCGTAAAACCCGACGTTTTCAAAAGCCTTGTCGCCGTAAGCCTGCTTTAAAGCCGCCTCGACAACGCTTCTGAGCGCCCTGCTGTTTCTGCACTTTATTATTAAATGATAACGATACCGCCCGTTTATCCTGCCCACGGTATTCGGCGCGGGTCCGAGTATACGCATGGGAACGCGGCTTCCGTAGGTCTTTGCGTTCTCCGTGAGCATTCGGGCGAACTTATTTGCCGCCGCGTGACAGCGTTCGTTCTCGAGCGACGAGAAGCCGAACGTCACAAGGTCGCAGAACGGCGGATAAAACTGCGCCTCGCGCAGCGATATTTCCTCCGCGTAAAAATCGGGATAATTCTGATTTGCCGCGAGATTTATCACATAGTGTTCGGGCGAAAACGTTTGCAGAAGCGCTCTGCCCTTTTTCCCGCTCCTGCCCGCCCTGCCTACGACCTGCGTTATCAGCGAGAACGTCCGCTCATAAGCGCGGAAATCGGCGGCGTAAAGCGAATTGTCTATCTTCAGCACCCCGACCAGCGTAACGTTCGGAAAATCCAGCCCCTTTGCTATCATCTGCGTGCCGACCATAATGTCGTATTCGCCGTCAGAGAACGCCTTGAACTTGCGCTCGAACGCGTTCTTCGTGGACGTGGTGTCCGCGTCCATACGCAGTATCCGCGCTTTCGGGAACATCTGCGCCAGCTCGTCCTCGATAAGCTGCGTGCCCTCGCCCTTCATATCGAAGAACCGCCCGCCGCACTTCGGACAAACCGTATCCAACCGCCGCATATAGCCGCAGTAATGGCAGATAACGCAGCCGTTCGCCTTGTGATAGGTCAGCGGAAGCGCACAGTTGGGACATTCCAGCGGCTTTCCGCAGGCAAGGCACCGCACGCTGGTGTGATAGCCGCGCCTGTTGAGAAGCAGTATAGACTGCTCGCCGCGCTCGAGATTGCTCTCCAGCTCGCCGATAAGGGGCATCGAGAACGTCGACATATTGCCGTTCTGTCTTTCCTCCTGCATATTTATGATGTATACCTCGGGGAGGACCGCGTTGTTGTAGCGCTCGTCTATCTCAAACAGCGAATACCGCCCCGTTTTCGCGAAATAACAGCTCTCCAGCGACGGCGTTGCCGAAGCCAGCAGTAAAAGCGAATGGTGCGCGAAACAGCGCTGCTTGGCTATCTCCCTTGCGTGATAACGCGGCGGGCTTTCGGACTTATACGTCCCCTCGCCCTCCTCGTCGATAACTATTATACCCAAGTTCTTCACGGGCGCGAACACCGCGCTGCGCGTTCCGATAACGATACGCGCCCTGCCCTCGCGGATACGGCGGTACTCGTCCGCACGCTCCCCGACCGACAGCGAGCTGTGCATTACCGCGACTTCATTCCCGAAAAGCGACCTGAATTTATTCACCATCTGCGGCGTGAGTGAAATTTCCGGCACGAGCATAATAGCGCTCTGTCCGCGCTTTAACGCCTCGTTTATCAGACGGATAAACACCGAGGTCTTGCCGCTGCCCGTAACGCCGCGCAGCAGCGCGCATTTCGGCTCGCCGCGGCTCATAAGCTCCAGCAGCCCGTCGAATATCTCCTGCTGTTTGGGCGAGAACACTATGCTCTCGGGGCTTTGCGACGCCTCCGCGCCGTTCTCCGTGCGGAATACGATGTTCTCGTACCGCTCGAGAACGTTCTTCTCGACCAGCCGTTTCACGACCGCGGGCGTGACCGCGCACTCATAACAGACCTCGTGAAGCGAAGCCGCCTCAACGGCGTCCAGAAAGCCGATCACCGCGCGCTGTTTGGCGGTGGGTTTTTCCACTGCCTCCGGGTCGAGAAGCCGCAGCATAGTCACGCTCTCGTCGCCGATACGCCGCTTTGCTATGTTCTCCTCGACCAGCGCGCCCTTTTCCGACAGACCCTTGACAACGGAGGGATTGCCCGATATAAGCGCCGAAAACGCGTTTTTATCGGCGTTTTTCAGCAGTCCGAGCAGTTTTTCTTCCTTTTCCGAAAGCTCCCCCGAAAACTCCGCGAGCTTGTATCCGCTTTTCAGCGTGAACCCGAGCCCGGGAGGAAGGACCGCCCGAAACGCGTCGTAATAGGTACAGAACGTGTTCTCGCGTATCCACGCGCACAAGTCCATAAGCTCCTCGGAAAGCACCGGCTCGCTGTCGATAACGAAATCTATCGGCTTTACCTTATTTTCGGAAAGCCCGCTTATCCCGAAAACCACCCCGATACGCTTTCTGTTGCCGCGCCCGAACGGCACGACAACGCGCACTCCGCGTATAACCGCGCTTTCAAGCCCGTCCGGGATCTCGTACGAAAACAGCATATCAAACGCGAAAAGCGTATTCTCAACGGCGACCTGCGCTATCAAGCCTTATCTTCCTCTCCGAAAGCGTTCAGCAATTCGTCGTTTCTCGAACGTCTCAGCTTTTCCGCGCGGAGCACCGCCAAAAGGTCGTCCACCGCCGCGTCCAGCTTATCGTTGACGATAAGGTAATCGTAATTTTTCGCGAACTCTATCTCGGTACGCGCCTGTTTCGAGCGCTCGATTATCTTCTCCTCGGTCTCGGTACCCCTGTCGCGGAGCCGTTTTTCAAGGATCTCCCACGACGGCGGCAGGATAAACACCAGGCAAGCCTCGGGGAACATACGGCGGATATTCATCGCGCCCTCGACCTCGATCTTCAGTATCGCGTCCTTGCCCCGCTCTATAAGGTCGTTGACGCTCCTGCGCAGCGTGCCGTAGTAATTGCCGCAGTACTCGGTGTATTCGAGAACCTCCTTTTCGGCTATCTTGCTCTCGAATTCCTCACGGGTAAGAAAGTGATAGTGAACGCCGTTTATCTCGCCCCCGCGCGGCGCGCGGGTAGTTGCCGAAACGGCATAGCCCGCCGTATCGGTTTTCTTGAAAAGCTCGTTGAGAATGGTATCCTTGCCGCACCCCGCGGGCGCGGAGACCACGAAAAGCAGACCTTTCATATGTTACCTCCGATCTCCGTCTCGGTTTTTCCCGTAATAGTCTCGGGCTGGAGCGCCGAGAGAATAACGTGACCGCTGTCGCAGACGATAACGGAACGCGTTTTGCGCCCGCAGGTCGCGTCCACGGCAGTCCCACCGTCCTTGGCAAGCGTAACTATTCTCTTTACGGGAGCCGCCTCGGGGCTTACCACAGCCACGATCTTGTCCGCGTTCACCGCGTTTCCGAACCCGATATTTATCAGCCGCATTATTCTCCGCCTCCATTTATGAACATATATTTAAATTATAACATAAATTAACAAAAAAATCAATATAAAAAAATTTTTTTAAAAACCTATTGACAAATTTCGAGCGGTGTGGTATAATAATTACGTTGTCAAGATTATGGTCTTTGGAAAGTTGTTTTTTGGTATGCTGTTATAGCTCAGTTGGTCGGGTTGACGCTTCGCGTCAACGCTAGCACATCCTTGGTAAGGATGAGGTCATCACGAAATTTTATATGCTGTTATAGCTCAGTTGGTAGAGCACATCCTTGGTAAGGATGAGGTCATCAGTTCGACTCTGATTAACAGCTCCATTTATATGGAACATAAGCCGCTCGGATTTTTTCGGGCGGCTTGCTGTTATCGCTCTCGCGTGAAACCGCAAAAAAGCCGCCTTTGCGAGGGCGGCTTTTTTTATTTATTCTGCGTTCGGGAACACCTTTTCGGGAATAAGCTCCGACATTGCTTTAACGGCGGGCTTTGTGAGGTCGTAGCTGCTCCAGACGTTTTCGTCCTCGCTCGGCTGCATCCATACCATTATGCCGTTCCAGCCGTTGTCGTAAACGGACTTGTACTTATCGGCGAGGGTCATTCCTATTTCCTTTTCATCGTCGTTGTGAGTTTCTCCGATAACGCACGGCTTAGCCTCCGCGAGACCGAACTCGGACGGCGATTTATCGCACGGGAATCCGAAGCTCGACTTCATCCAATTGTAATAATGCGTGCTGTAAAAGTCCAGATACGCGTTATCGCTGCCCGTAAGCTCCTTTAAATATTCGTCCGATACCTTGTTGCCCTGATATTTTTCGGAATTGTACTTTATCATAGCCACTCCGACGGTCACGATAAAATCGCTGTTCTCGTGAATTACCGCCGCGCATTTTCCGAGCAGATACGAAATATTATCCCACGGTATCTTGCCGCATTCCTCGTTCTCGTTTACCCAGTCGGGCTCGTTCATAATGTCGACGGCGAAAATGCAGCTCCTGTCACGGTAACGCTCGCAGAACGCCCGTACATACTTTTCCGCGAAAACGTCCGAATACTCCTTCGACTTTATCAGCCCCTGCCAGCGCTGTCCGCTCTTGACGGGCTCCTTGAAGTGGTCGAACGACAGCAGGGTCGGCATAATGTAAATGCCGTGCTTGTCGGCGAGGTCAAAGAGCTTATCCAGCGCCTCCCAGTGCGTTTCGTTGACGTTTCTTACCTTTCCGTCATCGGTAAGTCTGACTATGCTCTCGCCGTTGCAGTTGAGCCAGATACGCGTGCAGTTCACGCCGTCGGCGACGAGCCGCTCAAATTCGGTATCCCAGAACTCCTCGTCCATTCCGTCGGTGAAGTCGTTCCATTTCTGCCACGGCGTATTTGTGCCGTTTATCCACAGCTCCTTGCCGTCCGCTATGAACTTAGTACCCTCGACCGTGACCCGCGCGAGCTTCGGAGCGCTCTCGGCGTTTTCAGCGTCGGGAGTGCTTTCGGGAGCGGTATCTTCAATGGTCGAGCTTTCGACGGGACCCGTAGGAGCATTGTCACGGGCGCAGGCAGTGATATTGCAGACGACCGCCGCCGCCAGCAAAGCCGCAAGTATTTTTTTCATTTCGTCCTCATTTCTTCGCGCGTTCGGCAACGATATTCATCATCTCGCCGACATTCTTCATACCGCTTACCTCTTTCATAGTAAACCGCATTTTGAACTCCTTCTCGACCGCCGAGATAAGCGTGATATGCTCAAGGCTGTCCCAAGCCTCGATGTCGTCCGCGGTGGTGCTGTCCGTAAGCTCGATATGATCATCGTCGAACACATCGCGGAACACCTTTGTAAGTCTGCTCTTTACTGTTTCCTTATCCATGTCAATTCTCACTTTCGTTTATTTTTATCGCCGTGGTTTTCGGCGTATAATTTGCCGTTTCAAGTCTCCACACGGTATTGCCGCCGTCCGAGGAGGTCTGCTCAAAACCGAATTCCTTGTACAGCTCAGCCACCATGCCGTTCTTTTTGGTGGGATAATAGTACCCGATTATTTCTTCGATACCCGCCCTTTGACATTCCTCGACGAGCCTGTCGAGCATTGCGAGCTCCATTTCTCGCTTCAGCACGCGGCAGCTCATCAGCCACAGATCAACGTGCAGCGACTTGCCGTCCCTTTTGCCGATAACGACCGACACTATGCCGTTGTCGCCGAATTTATCCGCGAGCCTGCCGCACAGCCTGATATAACCGTTGTCGGCTGCGACAGCCTCCATTTCGGTCTGCGTGTAACGCCGAGTGGTCAGATTGAACTGATTGCTCTTGTTGGTGAGCTGGGTAATTCTGGGAATATGCACGGGGTCGAAATCGCGTATCTCGGCTTTCATCTCCAGACTTTGGAGGAAATCGCCATAGCTCGCGAACTTCTTTTCGGCAGCCGCTCTTTCGGCGTTGGCGCGGTACATCTCGCCTCTCGCCGCGTCGTCCGCGGAAAGCGACGTTACCTCAAAAAATCCGCACTTATCCAGCGCTCTGATACATTCCTCGGGGTCGTCAAAGTCGATGACCGTGACCTCGGGCAGCTGCGTGCGGACTATCTCGCGCTCGGCGGGATTATCGTCGACGAAAACAAAACTCTCGGGCAGCAGATTAAGCTCCCGCGCCGTCTCCTCGAGATTTCTCCACTTCTCCTCCCAGTTCGCCTTGATACACGCGAAATCGTCCGGGTGAAGCGCCGCGTCGGGGTGGTTGAGCCCCTCGAGCGCGTTTTCAAGATCGTTCTTCGAGCAGACCGTAAGCAGCACGCCAAGCTCCTTGTGCGCCTTGATGTACTGCTGCAAGCGCAGAAAGCTCTGCCCCTCGGAGGTCTCGCTGCCTATCTCTATGCCCGACTGCCCGTCGTCGCCGATAACGCCGCCCCAGAGCGTGTTGTCGAGATCGAGCGCGAGCACCTTTTTGTTCCTCCCCATTACCGAGCAGACGATATTCGCCAGGCTGTACGCGAACTCGGGTATCGCCGAAACGCTCATCGCGTACTTGTACAAATGCCAGTGACGAAGCTCGTGCCAGCGCTCCAGACCGTAAGCCGCCGAAAGATAGTTGATATCGTGGATATAAAAATTCTTGTGAGACCGCGCGTAGTCGTAAAGCCGGCAGTTGAGCCGCGTGATAAAGTCGATAC
This sequence comes from Oscillospiraceae bacterium, assembly GCA_014799395.1. Classification (GTDB taxonomy): domain Bacteria; phylum Bacillota; class Clostridia; order Oscillospirales; family Ruminococcaceae; genus CAG-115. The sequence goes on from JAAVID010000079.1 coordinate 13,928, forward strand.
GCCCGTAAGCGCAGCCGACCTCGCGGTTGCCGAGAAGCCTTTCGCCCGGAAGCTCGAAGTTGTTCTGAATGATAACGCACCCGAATTTCTCGGAAAGCGTTGTCCACATACGCTCGTAACGCTCGTATTCGCGGTTCAGCTTGTCCGCGACCGATCGATCGTCCTCGTTGACGCGCGGCTTCTCCTCGATATTGCGCGAGGTGGTGTGAATAAACACCAGCTCAGGCTTGAACTCGTCAAGCTCCTTATTCCCGAAAACCGCGTCGCTCCAGTACTGCGCGTACTCGGATTCGTAAAAGCTCGGCGCTATCCCCCTGTCGCGGAGAAACAGCTCCAGTATCTTTATGATGTCCGAGGTCGTAGACCCGCCCAGAACCGCTATTTTAAGCGGCACCGCGCCGCTCCCGTTCTCTTTCAGAACGCGCAGCAGCTTCCTCTTTGTCTGCATTATCATATCCCCGTCAAACGGACGGCTAAGCTCAGGCAGCATTTTTTGACCTCCAAATTATAGTTTATCGGCGAGCTTGTACTGATTGTTGCCCGTCGCGCTGAACGAGTTCATACAGAACAGCACGTCCGTCAAGCCCTCGTCCTTTACGAGCTGCGATATGCTTTTTTCAAAGTAGCGCATATCCACCAGCCAAATATCCTCAAACGAGTTTGCGAGACACGGCGCAAAGGCATTTCCATAGCTGTCCTTGACGATAACGAGCTTTCGTCCGTTGCCGACGTCGGTATGAACGTGCGCGACCTCCCCGTCGCCGCCGAAAAATACCGTATACCAGAGCACGGGCGCCATATTCTCAAGCCCCTTGAGGAACATTCCCGCCTCGTAGGGATCTTCAAGACTCTGCGTGTAATATGTTACCGTGTATTCGTTCTTGGGCATATAGTAAGTAAACGTATCGGGATTGTTTGCCACCAACGGATTTTCGCCGCTGTAACCGTACATAGTGCCGACATAGCCCTCGAGAGTGACCGTCTCGTAGTCCGACAGCGGCGCGAACGGCACCATCGCCTCCTTCGCGAACTCCTCCGCGGCGTAATACGCGCCGAGTGGCTGCCAGTGGTGATCCGTGCGGAAGTAAATGTTCTCACCGACGTGCTTTGACAGCGCCGTATACGCGTCCACGGGAATAACGCCGTCCAGAAAGCCGTTGAGATAGTCGATATTATCCCATTCGCTTCCCGACATATGCGCGAGGTTATCGGGAAGATAGAACGACACCGCCGTCGGCGCTACCAGCGAGAACACGTTCACGTTGTCGCCGACCAGCCGCTTGAGCTGATTCAGCGTCTCGGCGTAGTTCTGACCTCTTTCGTAACCGCCGCCGTACAGGTCGATAGCGCGCCCGTCGTCAAGCACCAGAACCGAGCCAGACATCTCGCCGCCCTGCTCGCCCGCCGAAACGTCGGGCTTATCGTGGGTGCTCTCCTCGGAGCTTTGCGAGCTCTCGGGAACGTCCGAGCTTTCGGCGCTTATTCCGTCCGAATTCTCCGTGCTTTCGGAGCTGTCCGATACCTCCGATTTGTCCGAGCCGCTTTCCGTACCGCTCGTCTTGTTTCCCGACGAGCCGCCTGCGGAAACGGGGTTCGGCACGGACATTCCCGAATTGCTCCCTTGATCGTTATTGCAAGCAGTAAGCGACAGCAAGATCGCCGCCGCTGCCAGAATTGAAGCTGTCTTTTTCATAGTATTTTCCCCCTGATAATTTTTTGAATTGCTTCTCAATAATTTAACGGATATTGAAAGTTTTTTTCTCATCTGTCCTATTATTTCCAAGAACTCCCATATTATATGATATTTATTAAATTATCCTGTTCATAGCCCGTGGCTGTGAACGAATTAACGCAAAACAGCACGTCCGTAAGACCCTTGTCCTTTACGAACTGCGGGATACTCATTTGGAAGCCCCGCATATCGACCGCCCATATCTCCTCAAAGGAATTTGTAAGACAGGGCAGAAAGGCGTTTCCGAAGCTGTCCTTAAGGAGCAGCAGCTTTCTGCCGTTGCCGGCGTCGGTCTTGATGTGATAAGCGTCGAAATCGCCGCCGAGAAACACCCAATACCAATACTTGATGTCGTCAAGCGATTTAAGGAACAGTCCGTCCATATCCGCGTCCGAGTAGTAGCCCTCGTTTTCCAGATCCTGCATATAATGTTCGACGGAATATTTGTTTCTCGGCTTATAGTAAGTAAGAACGTCGGGATTATCTCCGACAAGCGGGTTCTCACCGCTCATTCCGTACATTGAGCCGACATAATCCGCAATCGCCGCCGTTTCATAATCGGATATAGGCGCGAACGGCACCAGCGCCTCCTTTGCGAATTCCTCCGCCGCGTAATACGCGCCGAGCTGCTGCCAGTGAATATCGGTGCGGAAATATATCTCCTCTCCGACGTGACGTGAAAGCGCCGTATACGCGTCCACGGGTATCACCCCGTCCAAATGCTCGTTTATATACTCGATATTATCCCACTCGCTGCCCGAATAACCGGCGTATTTATCGGGAAGATAAAACGACACCGCCGTCGGCACGACCAGCGAAAACACGTTGACATTATCGCCGACGCGTTTTTTCAGCCGATTGAGATTTTCGGCGTAGTTCCGCCCCTCCTCGTATCCGCCGCCGTACAGCTTTAAGGCGCGCCCGTCGTTAAGGACCAGCACGCTGCCCTCGTACAGCTCTCCCTCTTGAACATTCCCGGGTACGGTCGGCTTTTCTCGGACGGTGCTCGTGCTTTCAATATCGGAAACGCTCTCGGAAACGTCCGTGCTTTCGGAAACGCGGCTGTCCGATATGTTTTCATTTGAGCTGTCAGCGGAAACGGCAATGCTTTCACCGGAGCTCTCGGCATTACAGGCAGTCAGCAGCACGGCAGCCGTAAGCGCCCACAGCGACCAAACAGGCTTTTTCAGATATATTCCCCCTTTTTGTTATCCGCATATTATTATAGCACATAAATATCAAATTTTCTTTAAAAAAGTCCGAAATATTTCTTACGATTTTATGATAATCAAAGGAGAGACAAATTACATTATGTTGTAAAGATTTTCCTGATTAACGCCCGTAGCGCTCGACGGGTTCATCGCGAACAGCACGTCGGTAATGCCCTCGGACTTGCACAGCTCGGTCACGCTTCTCTCGAAATAGCGCATATCCACCACCCATATCTCCTCGAAGGAGTTTGTGAGGAACGGCGGCAGCGCGTTGCCGTAGCTGTCCTTTACTATCATCAGTCTGCGCCCGTTATGGCAGTCGGTGTTGACGTTTACCGCGTAGTTGTCGCCGCAGATATTGACGAGATACCAGCTCACCACGTCAAGGCTGTCTATATCCAGCATAAGCGCGCCCGTGTACTGATATTCCAGCGTCTGGGTATAATAATCGGTCGTGAAATCGTTCTGCGGCTTGTAGTAGGTGAACGTCTCGGGATTGTCGCGTATAAGCTGATTTTCGCCGCTGTAGCCGTACAGCGTGCCAACATAGCCCTCGCGCGTTACCGTCACGAAATTCTCATCGTTCAGCTCCGCGAAATCAACCTGCGCCACTCTCGCGAACTCACGAGCCGCGTAGTAAGCGCCCAGCGACGACCAGTGGTGGTCTGTGCGCATAAAGATGTTCTCTGCGGTATGCTGTTCAAAAACGGAATACGCGTCTATCGGTATAACGCCGTCGAAAAAGCTGTTGGTGTAGTCGATAACGTCCCACTCGTTGCCTGCGAGATGAGCGTACTCCTCCGGCATATAGAACGACACCGCCGTCGGCGAGACGAGCGAGTAAACGTTCACGTCGCCGAGTATCTGCTTGTACTGATTGAGCGTCTCGGCGTAGTGCTGACCGCCCGAATAGCTTCCGCCCGAAAGCGCGAGCGCGCGTCCGTCGTTCAGCACGAACACCGTTCCCGACATCATTCCGCCGTTGGGGTCTATATCCTTTATCTCGGTGCTTGTCGAAGAGCTTGTTGTCGTTGTGGAAGTTGTCGTTGAAGTCGTGGTGCTTGTTGACGATGTAGTCGTAGCGGAGCTCGACGGAGTAACGACCACGACGGGCTTTTTCGACGACGACGATCTGCTCGAGGTGTCGGGGCGGGTCTCGATAGTCGGCAGAGGACCGTGAAGCGTTTCACCGCTGCCGTACTTTACTCCGAGATTTGCCCTGAACGCCGAGATCATACTCTTGAACGTGCTTCTCATAGGCACGGTATCGTTGTAAAATTCCGCGAACTGCTTGGTAAAATCGCCCTTGAAGTAGCTCTCAAACGTGAAATCGGGGCATTCCGCGAGGTTGCGGTTCTCCTCCACGGATTGAGTCGGGCGTTCGCCGAACGTCATAAACAGCGCGCCGAACACGAATATCCCGATAATGACCGCGATATTCAGACTGCAAAGGTTATTTTCGCGCCGTCTCGTCTTTGCGAGGATACGTCGTTTTTGCCGCTCCATTCTGCGCTCGCGCTCTTCCTTTTCGGCAGCGAGCTGTTTGCCGCTCTTTTTCTCAGCCATTCCCGAACACCCCCTTTAATAATTCCAGTACAGAAACGCGTTCGTAGTCGCGTCTACCATCAATATGCTGCTGGTCACGAGAAGTACCGCGCACGCCGCCGTGCCGGCTATCGACATCGCCGTTTTGGTCTCGAGCGAGCGCTCCGCGTACTTCTTCCCGAGGTCGATAAGCGGGAACGTGCATATTATCGCCACGATGATAAGCCACAGATTCGCGCTGAGCGACATAGCCTCAAACGAGCTGCTCCAGCCATTGGGATTGAGCGGCGTGATGTTGCGGAAAAACAGCCCCAGCTGCCCGAAATCCTCAAAGTAGAAAATGCCGTAGCCGATAAAAATCACGAGCTTTGTGTAAATATGCCGTACCGCGAGAGGTATCTTGTTTATGCGCTTTTTCCCGATGACCGTCTCCAGCACGATAAACGCGCCGTAATACAGTCCCCAGATGACGTAATTCCACGAAGCGCCGTGCCATACTCCCGTGCAGAACCACACCAGAAACAGGCTGAAATACTTGTTCCTGTGACCGAAAAAGGTTATCGGCATAAGATAGTCGCGGAAGAACGATCCGAGCGAGATATGCCACCTCTGCCAGAACTCCTGAATATCCTTGCAGAGATACGGGTGGTTGAAGTTTTCGTTGAAGTGAAAGCCGAATATTCTGCCCATTCCGATAGCCATATCGGAATAGCCCGAAAAGTCAAAATAGATATACAGCGAATATATTATGATACCGTACCAGGTGCCCGCGACGGTAAGGCTCTCGATACTTTTGCCGATAGTGTTCTCGACGATACGGAAAAGCTGATCGGCAAGCACGACCTTTTTCGCCAGTCCTAAGACCAGTCTCGTCAAGCCCTCGCTGAGGTCTTTCTTTGTGGTCTTGCGGTTGTCTATCTCCTCCGCGATGGTGCTGTAACGCACGATAGGTCCGGCGATAAGCTGCGGAAACAGGCAGATGTACAGCAATAATTTCCAGAAGCTCCTCTGCGGCTCGACCTTTCCCCAATAACAGTCTACGATGTACGAGATGATCTGGAACGTGTAAAAGCTGATACCCGCCATTATCACGATCTCGGGCACGGGGAATTTCGCCCCGAAAATTGCGTTGACGTTCTCCACCAAAAAGCCGCTGTACTTGAACACGGCTATCATTCCGATATTGTAGACCAGTCCGCCCCCCACGATCAGCTTTTGCAGCTTTTCGCTCTTGACCGTGCCGATACCTATGCCGACAAAGTAATTGATGACCGCCGACAGCAGCAAAAACAGTATTCTAACGGGCTCTCCCCAGGCGTAAAAGATAAGCGAAAAAACGATAAGTACGGCGTTCTTGCCCTTAAGCGGCTTTACAAGCCCGTACACAATAAGGCAAAGCGGCAGAAAAAGATACATAAAAATAAGGCTGGAAAATATCATTTGCAAACTCCCCAATTTATATGATAACGCGGTGCGTCAGGGCTTTTTCGCCTTGTCTCTGTAATATTAAACGCGCCGCGCGTAAAATCCTCTCACTTGTACGTTTCCGCGCCGCGGTCACGCACAAGGGTAATAGATCCCTATATTACATAATACTACATTTTCCCAAGATTGTCAAGGTATTAACGCAATTTTCACCAAAAATCTTTCAGCCTCGGAAATACGGAAAAAAGCGCGGAGATCTTGCTCTCCGCGCTTGGGTATTTACAGTATCTCGGGATATATCTCCGCCTTGTTGAGCAGCTTCGGCAGCTTATGGCTGCCCGCGCCCTCGATATCGAAGATGTAGGTGCGGGCGAGGTCTTCCCTTGTGCCGTCGTCCAGCACGCCGTAGCCCGTGAACTTTATCGTGAGACGCGTTTTGGTGCACTCGACCTCGGGGTCGAGCCTTGCTCTGTGGTTGTAGCGGCGGGCAACATAAAACGCGTAATCGAACATCGCCCCTTGCACCTCGGAGTAGCAATCAATAAGTTTGTCAGCGATGTTATTTGCATACCAGAAATCGGGATATTTTATGCCGTATCCGTTTGCCGCCTGCATTTCTTTTATTTCATCAATATCCGTGGAACCTGTGTAAGCGGTGTTGATATCGTAATTATCAAAATGCGGTATCGAAATATCGTACATATACGCTCCGAGCGCAGCTCCGCCCAATACCAGCACCGCTCCAATGACCGTTGACAAAATTATCAAGATAACCTTTTTCATATCTACACCTCCCGTTGTCCGTAGAACGGTATCTCGCCGTCATAAACCACAAGCGAGTTTGCAAGCTCCAAGGCTCTCTCCTCGGAAAAGCTGCCGGCGAGCCTGAAAATGTAGTCCTCGCTCTCCCAAATAAGGTACGACTCCGTACCGTAATAACGTTCACGCGTAATAAAATACGCCTGTCCGCCGTTTACCGTAAGCTGTTTGTAGGCAACAAACTCCATATCGGCATACTCAAAATCAAACGTTTCCTTGGTGCTCTGATCCAAAGTTATTATTTTTGCCATATACAGCTCGTCATTTTTGGGTACACGCATTGAACCGTCATAATCCGGTTCCCAGGGAGCGGGAAAATACGTCGACGATATTCCTACTCCGGAGTCGTAATCGTAGTCGTAGTTGTAAGCGGAGATGCTGAACTGATTCATAGGAAAACCGTCGAGCCTATATACCGTCTCAATGGTAGTCGGACAGTCCTCGGTATCGGCAGCGGTAAACAGCTTTGTCGGCAGACTATAACGCTTTGACTGCACGACATTAAATCCGCTCGACACCGCCCCCGCAAGCGTTCCCACCGCGAACAGCGCGACCGCGGCAGCCACGGCGGCAAACACCCTGACGATACGCATTCCCTTGGGTCGTTTCCTGCCGGCGGGCTCTCCCGTGCGCTTTGACAGCTCCGCCATATTCTTCTCGAACTCCGCCGAGAACTCGTGCTCCGCGCCGTTTTCAAAGCGTTCGATATCCTTTTGCATAACGTTTTCAAGCGCAGTTTTAAAATTATTCATAGCTTACCTCCTTCAAGAATTCGGAAACCTTCTTCCGTGCGCGCTTTACGCGCGACTTGGCATTCTCGTAAGTAATTCCGAGCAGCTTTGCCGCCTCGCGCAGACTAAGCTCCTCGTAAGCCGTAAGGTACAATATATCGCGATATTTTTCGGGAAGGCTCTCGAGCGCCCGTTCGAGCGTTTCAACGCCCTGCGCCGACAGGAACTCGTCCTCGGCGCTTTTGTCCGAGCACACGTCCACGTCGTCAATATCCGTCTCGATATGCCGCTTTCGCAGCACGTTAAAGCAGATATTCCGCGTGACAACAACGGCGAAATTCCGCGCCTGCGGACTGTCCGCGCCGGCTATCTTTTCCAGATTATCGGCTAACCTTATAAACGCCTCCTGAACGGCGTCCTCAGCGTCCTGCTCGTTTTTCAGAATATCGTACGCTATCCCGAACATAAGCCGCTTGTAGTTTTTGTACAGCTTTTCAAATTCCGCCATTTCATCACCCCTCGTATATTATAACACGGGAAAATTGATTTGGGGGCAAATTTTTTTATTTCGTTTCACAAATAACGCGGTGTCAAGTTTTTGTTTGACACCGCGGTGCTTCAATATTTTGCAAGCCTTAAAAGATCAACCTATGCTCCACCCCCTGCAAACCTTTACCGCGCCCGTGCTGTGCAGAAAATCAAAGCGGTAACGATTGAGCGAATTTATCTCCGTAACATACAGCTTTCCGCCGTATTCGAGAACCATACCGTCGGTTTTTTCCGTTTCCCAATTCATTATCGGATCGCCGGCGTATTTTGTGTAGTTCTCCCTTCCGTAAGCATAGAGCTTCGCGCCGTTTTTGAGAGTATATTCCGCTTGAAGAAATACGTTCTCCACTTTGTCCGTTTCGGTGAGGTCAAATTCGTCGCAGCAAGCCCTGCGCACGCCGAAGCCCGAAGCGTCAAGGTACACGAAATGCAGCTTTTTATTATCATAATCTATAAACACCGTGTCCGACTGTATTCCGCCCGTATATGGCAGCATTTCGTTTTCATGATACTTCAAAGCCTCCAGACCGCTGTCCTCGAGCGCGTAAACCCTCTCCATGCAGGATTCAAAATCCATTTGCTCGGGCTCGAAATGCGCGCCGAATATTTTCCCGTCACGCTCCACGGTAACGGCGCACGACCTTATCGACGGACGGAGACTGTCGCCGTTGTACATATCGTAATAAACCTTAAGCTCGCCGCCGTCTTTAAGAGGATTTCTGAACTGAAGTATATGACTTTCATCGGGAACGAAAGCGTTCTCGAAAAGCTCCACTCTCTTATAATGATCCCAACTTAAACGATACAGAAATGTGGCGGTCATTCGGTCGTAGTCCAGCAGCACGGACGACCTTTTTATCTGCGTATCAAACAAGCGTTCGTTTACATCTCCCGAGTTTTCGTAGGATATTATCTCGTCAGCCTGTCCGACGTAAACGTTCACAAGAATGTCCGTCGCCTTGTACTCAATGGTATCCTTCAAAAAGTAAAGAGAACACAAGGCTATCGACGAAACAATGATAGCCGCGGGCTGCGCCGCTTTTCTCCAAAAGCCTTTTTGGGGAGCGTTCTTTTCCGCGCCGATACGCGACAGCAGCACCGCCGCAAGAACTATCAGCGCGATATTAAGCGGCAGCAGAAATACAAGATCAAAGATCACCCGGTACACGGGCATCGGCTCGGAGTGAAACAGACTCCCGGGAGTTTGTATAAAAACAGTAAACCCCCAGAATATCACGGAACCCACCAGCAGTGCCGCAATCAAAACGACTTTAAAAATAAACAGAAATATGTTTTTAAGTAGTTTCACGGCTCCTCCTTTTCACGGAAAGACGACATATCTTACGTTAATTATAACATATTGTACAATAAATTGCAAGAAAAAATCCCCCCGAAACCTCGGAGGGATCTTCTTGTTAATTAAAGCAAACTCTTACTTAAGAGCTTCCTCAACCGCAACAGTTTGTTCCAGAATTGGGCTTTGCTGCGTTCAGTTGTGTATTACTTGAGTATTACCTATCAATTTGCAGAACGTACTACCAAGCTTTTGACGAAATTCACCCTATAATATTTTGTGAAATGCCATTGAAAAATTCTTCAAGATATGCTATAATTATATCATACTGATCTATCAAAATATATGGGGTATTGTATATGAAAGGAAGAGAACAACTATGTAATAATTTCGTTGATATTCTCAAGAATGAAGATATTCAACAATCTGGCGGCGAAGCTTTTGGGGACTTTATTCAGGCGTTATTTTCGGGAGATGCCTTCGCAGGTTTATCCTCTATAAAAATATTAAGGATATTGTCTTTCACGCTCCAACAGTTCTTTTTTGGAGCAAAATGAAGAGATTTTTGCTTGGCACATTTCGTGATTTTCAAGAACAGGTCAAAATGTCAAGCAGATTTAGTCAAGACAAGCATTCCCTTTAGGTGATCGAAAGTAGACTTGAGGCAATTTCTTCTTCAACTCATCAACCCAATCACTTTTTAAAGGATTACCCAAGGTGAATTCTACTCTTGTTAGACCAACGGGAAGTTTGCCCTCTTTTTGTGTTAAAAGTCGTCGGAACGTACCATAAAGGTCGTTGTCTCGTCGATAACTCCGGGTTCCTCCATATACATAACGAAGGTATAATTTTCATAGAGCGGGTGAACAAAAGCCCTCGCCCATAAGTCATACATAGAGGGCGGTTCTTCGTCTCCCGTGTAGGTTATGCCGCATATTTCGGCGAATTGGTCGTAATTAAGCGTAACGGGGTATTCATAGTTAAGGAAACCTACGGCTTTAATATTATCCATCATTACAACGCCGCCGCGGGTCTTGATATATTCGATATTTTCATTGACATCGGAGAAAGAATTGTCGATTCCGCCGCCGTAATCCCAGACATATCTTCCCCAGCCTCTGTCAAAGAAGTAGGTGTTGAAATTACCCGACGTGACCTCGCCGTAGCGTTCGCTCACCTCGTCAAAGGTTTTTCCGAGACCCCATAAAACCTCGCGGTTCAGTGTAACGTTTAGTTTTATCGTGAAGAGCGTATCATCGTCAATAACGCCCGTTTCCTCGGAGTAACTCGCCCAGAAGATCATATTTTCGTAGGACGGGTGAGTAAATGTCGCGGTCCGATAACCGTCGTACATCGTATACGGTTCGTCCTTGCCGAGCGAAACTATCTCAAATCCGCACTGCGACGCAAAATCCTCAAAGCCGAGCGCGGTGAATTCTCCGTTAATGAGATCATGGGGCATTATATTGTCTATCATTCTTACGCCGCCGTTGCCTTCGGTTATTTCAATGTTTGTGTCGCGGTCGGGCTGCTGCGGATCGATCCCGTAGCTGTCCCATACATATCTTCCGAAGCCGTTTTCAAAATTATACACATTATGATTTCCCGAAGTAATTTCGCCATAGCGCGCGCTTACCTCGTCAAAGGTCTTGTGCATTCCCCATATGACCTCGGGGTTAAGACTGACGGTCGGAGCGGGGATAACGCTTTCGCTATCCGAAGTGTCTGAGGTCTCCGAAGTTTCCGAGGTCTCGGAAGTATCGGAACTGTCCGCGCTGCTTACGTTCTCTGAGCCGCTTGAATTGACTATCACCGCGCTCGAATTTGAGTTGTCGGGCGGCGTAATGCCCTGCCTGAAATTCATGACCGTAAAAACGCAGATAACAAGCGCTGCGGCGCAGGCGGCGAGGGTTATTATCTCCTTAATCGGAAAGCGCTTTTCATATACCACCTCGACGGGCTGCTCGGTGTTTCCCTCCGCTTCCGCGATAAGCCGCTCGTCTATCTCGTTTATAAGTAAAAAAAGCTGTTCGGCTCTCATAAATCGTAGCCCTCCTTTGCGAGGTGTTCTTTGAGCTTTTGGCGAGTTCTGTGCAGCGATACGGAGACCTTATTTTCGGTAGTGCCGAACCGCTTGGCTATCTCCGAGACGCTCTCGCAATGCCAGTACCGGAGCACGAACACCCTGCGGCTGAATTCGCCGCACCTCCACAAAAACTTGTTTATCTCGGCTATTATCTGCTTATTCTCGAAATCGCCCTCCACATTGCCGCCGCCTACGCATTCGCCGAGCTCGTCGAGCACGAGGTCAAATTCACCGCCGCCGCGCTTGCCCGCCGTGCTCATACGCAGCATACTCACCGCCACGCACTTGACTATCTTCCCGACGAACGCTTTAAGCACGTTGGGTCGCGCGGGCGGTATCGAATCCCATGTTTTGAGATACGCGTCGTTTACGCAGTCCTTTGCGTCCTCGTGATTGCATAATATCCTCTCGGCAATGGCGACGAAATGCCTGCCGTATTTCCTCGACAGCTCGGAGAGCGCAGATTCGTTTCTTTCGTGGAAAAGCTGTACTATCATATTATCCTCCAAGCGTTTCACCTCCCGATGTTATGCCGTTCTTTAATATTATAAAGCGGCGGCGTGATTTTGTCAAGTTATTCATTAGTCGGGAATAATATCCTTGGGCGCTCTTACAACGGCACATTCAAGCCAACCGTCTCCGTTATAGAGAATACGAATGCTCATTCCGTTTTTGAGTAAGCCCGTTGTGACGGGTTCGCCGTAATGCGTTATCTCAACGCCGGTCACGGCGTAGCTCGGATATTCCTCGTTGAACTCGGCTATTTTCTCATTAAGTATCTCGACGGTCTGCGCGGTCTCGACTATTGCGAGAAGCGCGTCAAAAGCGTCGTATGCGTCGTCGGAGGCGAGGTCGCGCGGGCTTTCGTCAACAGTCTGCGGCACGGAAAACGCCGCGGGTTCGGGCGATGCTGACGGCTCGAGCAGCTCCGACGGCTCAAGGGTCTGTTCGGGCAACGCGTTTTCATTTACCTCGGACTGCACTCGATCTTGAACGGGCGCGGCGTTCGGCGTGCCGTTCGCCGTACTGCCGTATACGTTTATAACGTGGCTGTTTTCCTGTTCACCGCACCCCGTAAGCATAACCAAAAACGCTAAAATTGCCGTTGTTGATAAAATCTTCTTCATAATAATTCCCCTTTTCGTTTTTTATTGAGATGTGCCTCTGTAAATATGTTCGCAAAAATAAATCAAATCTGTCAAAGAAATTTTGAAAATTTTTCTTTTTGTGAATATTCAACAAAAAAATCGCGGGCAATTGTTAAATATAACAAAAGCGGACATTTCTGTCCGCTATATACAAAGTTAAAGTAAAAACCTTACAGTAAAAAGGTTTAAATAAAAATCACAAATTATTGGGAATCGGGATTCCAAAGGGGCTTGCCCCTTTGGCGGAATGCAAGGGCAGAGCCCTTGCACTGAATCACTGCTCACTGAATACTCCGAATTTCGTTTTCAACCGTTCCAGCCGCTTTCCCACGGGCTTTCGGAGAAGCAGCAGAAACACCGCGTTTGAAACGCAGTAAACCAGCGTGACGGGCATTGCGGCGAGCATTGACGCGCTCCAGCGGGTCAATGAAAAAAAGCCGTCGGCGGACAGAGTAGTCCAGATCTCCATTATTACCGAATACGCCGCCCCCGCGAATACCCCGTAAACGCACAGCGCGGCGGGCTTTTCCAGCTTTTTCCCGAACACGCCCGCGAGCCAGCCGATAGATCCCCAACCGAACATCTGAAACGGGGTCCACGCGCCCTGCCCGAAATAGATGTTGGAAATGACCGCCGAGAGCGCTCCGACCATAAATCCCGCCTGTCTGCCGAAGTACACAGCCGTAAGCACCACTATCGCGGTGACGGGCTTGAAAAACGGCACAGCGGCGAAGATAAAGCGCCCCGATACGGAAAACGCCGTCATCACCGCGAGCAGTACGAGTTCGCGGGCGGATGGCGCGCGTTTCTCAAACGCGAGGAACATCGGCACACAGCCGAGCACCGCCGCGGCGACCGTTGCCGTCGCCCACCCCGTTACGCGAGATGCCGCTAAAACCGCGGCAAGCAGCGCCGATAACAACGCTGCCGTGCCGATAATATTTTTTAATTTCACTTTTTGCGGTCCGCTCCCGAGAGAATATCGCCAACGCCGTCGCCCGAGGAACGGCGCGGACCGCGGACATCGTCATCGTCCGAGAAAATATCGTCCAAGCCCTTAGAAGCGATTATCTGCGTACTGCGCTTGCGGGCGGTCCTTGCGGTACGCCCCGCGACAACGCCCGACCTTTCCTCGCTCTTGCCTATCTGAGGCGCGCGGCTCAGCTTTTTGATGGCGTCGCCGTTGAAGGTGGGAGTGTCGGTCTGCGCGAAAAACGCGTCGCCCGTATCCTTTTTCGCCACGCTCGGAAGCTCCGCAGTCGCGCCGCCGGGCTTGCCGGTCTCGGTATTCCGCGTGTATCTTCCCACCGCGACGTTATTCGGAGTGCGCGGCTCCGCGGCGGGCTCGGAACGCTTGGGCTCCGCGGTCGGCTCTCCTACATTTATTATAGAGGTATAACCGGAGGACGGTCTTTCGGGGAGCTTTACCGACGTTGTTATGTCGGGCTTCTTATCGGAAAGCGGGATAATGGGACGGGGCTCGGGCTTGCTCTCGGGTCTCTTCTGCTGACCCGAATAGTTGAACAGCACGTCGCCCGCCGCTTCCGTCTGCTTGCCCTTGCGGTTTCGCGAATAAGTCGCCTTGCCGTCGTCGTTTACGGCTATTTTTGAACCCGTGCGCGCGGCGTTTATCTGTCTGCTTTCTTCCTCAAAGCTGTCGCCGTCGAAGTTCTTCATCTGAGGAACGACCTCGGGCGGCGGTACCTTATCCGCAGCCGCTCTCAGGAAGTCATAAATAACGAGAGCCACGCACGGAAGCACCGCGATAAGCAGCACGCCGAGCGGAGTTCTTATAAACAGGATAGTCCTGCCTATCGCGACGCTCGAATAGTCCGCGCGCCCGACAAGCGCCGAATCCGCGAAGCTCACGTCGTTTCCGTCCGCGGTGACGGTCACGATATACGACCCGTCGCTGACGTAAATATTCTTAACATAGCCGAGCGCAGGAGTTTTCTCCTCGTCGCTGCCGAGATACATAACCAGATCGCCCACGTCCAGATAATACGCCGAGGTCTTCTGCACGATGACCGCGCTGTCCTTCGGCGCGGTCGTGATATTATCGCTCTGCACCAGATAAATATTGAACCCTACAACGTCCACGGTATTCTTCGACCCGAACACCGAAGCCGCGATGATCAGCGCTATACAAAGCACCAACAGCAGCGCGCACACGATGTACCCTATCACCCGCAAAATTTTTTTACCCAAATTTATAAAAAACACCCCTTTTGTACTTGACAAATCGAAAAAAATGTTATATAATATATTAGTCGCTGAAAATCTATATTACAGTATAACACATTTTCGGTGATTTTGCAAGTCCTTTTTTCAATTTAACCGTTATTTTTCCGCGTTTCGACATTTTTTGCCATTCGGGAAACATAGCTTTTATAATTTGCTAGTGTAGCTCAGTCGGTAGAGCAGCGCATTCGTAATGCGCAGGTCGTGTGTACTCAATAAGGAGACGCGGCTACGGATCGCAAGTCTTGCAGATTTTTATAGCTTCCGAAAGGAAGAAGATCAAGAAAAAGTGAGAGGAAAAAATGAAAACACGGTTAACTCATACGCGGGCAAACGTGTCGGACTTGCATAAGTCTATCGAATGGTACGAAAAAACGCTTGGATTTGAATGTACCGGAGCCGATATTACCGACCGATGGCAATACGCTCAATTTGAATCCGAAGCGGGGGCGGACTTTTCTATTATGGTGGCGGATACAAGCGGAACGAGCGCGAGGTTCAATTTTTCCGTTGACGACGTTAACGCGCTCTGGGACAAGCTGAAAGATAAAGTCACCGTTATCGAGCCCATTGAGACCATGCCCTACGGAAACCGTAAATTTACCATCGCAGACCCGGACGGAAATGAATTGGGCTTTGTTCAGGAAAGATATACGGAGGGGAACTGATATGAATTTAGGCTTATGCGGTCTTGATTGCGCCGAATGCGGTTCTTTTTTGAATAACGAGTGCAAAGGCTGTCGGGCAATGGGCGGTACCTCAATATACGGTAAATGTGAATGGTATCACTGCTGCAAGAACAAGAGCCTGGAGCATTGCGGACAATGCGGTACGTTTCCATGCAAGGAATTGAATAGCGCGTTGGAAGCGGTTGGCGGTTTGTCAGCCATAGAAAATTTAAAAAAATTACAAAACTGATCGCATGCCCGAGATGACCCGCGCGCGTTCGGAAATTGCTTTCTGTGCCGACGTTTAACGTGGTGCAAGTTATATCCGCGGCAACGGGTTGCAAGTCTTGCAGATTTCAGTATTATGGGTATGATGAACATTTCATCTTTCCTACTACAACGGTAACATCGGTTGCCAAAAATTAAATATGCTAGTGTAGCTCAGTCGGTAGAGCAGCGCATTCGTAATGCGCAGGTCGGGGGTTCGAGTCCGTTCACTAGCTCCAGTTTAACAAAAACGTCCTCTTGCTTCGCAAGAGGGCGTTTTTGTTAAACGCAAAGGCGCTCGCCTGCGCCGCTTCGCGGCTTGACGAGCGCTCTTTGCCGGCACAATTTTTACTTTGCGGTCGGAGCGACCGCAATTTCGCGCTTCGCGCGAAACCGTAAAAATCGTGCGGGGCGCCCACACCCGTATAATGCGGCTCTTGGCGTAAAGCCGTAAAATGCGGGGCGCAATGTTAGATTGACAGGCGGAGTAAAATATGTTACAATGAATTAAAGCAGCACAAGGAGGGGACGGGATTATGACGAAAAATAAGAAAATACTTATCATAACCTTATCGGCGGTCGGGAGAATGATATTGGTATTGATCACCGCAGCCGTAATAGATATTTACTGCTCCGTGACAAATCAGCCCGCGGAGCTTATCGAAACGCTTTCCGCTAAAGGCAAAGCCGTTGCCTATGTTAAGGAAAAATACGGCGGCATCCCGCTCGCTCTCTCCGCCGAGCCCGTGTATTCGGGCGGCTTTATGTTTGGCAAAGGCACGCTCCGCGGCTCGGTCGTCCACTTCAGCGGCTTCGACGTCTTGGTCGCCGACGATAAGATCACCGATAACCGACAATATGCCGAGATAGTTGACGCATTTACAGAAAAATTTCTCCCGATAAACGAGATATACTCCGAGGTTGAGGAACAAACGGTAGCGCTCGATTTCGGCGTAAGGGTCTCATCCAAGACTTATCAAGAATTCAACAGCGCTTATTTTGACGGCGACATATCGGAATTTCTCCGCGCTGCCGATCCCGGTCTCATTGTTTGTCTTGAAGGTCAGGGCTTTCACGAAAAGAGAGACGAAACTCCCGCGCTTCTTTATGAAATGCTTGAACGTATCTATAACTCAACGGGAGGAGACATTCGCGTTTACGCTTATGTGTATGACCCCGAGCTTGACCTGCCCGATATGCCGCTGGAGGACAACGGATACCGCGCCCTGCGTTATCCTCCGAAAAGATACGATGATTATATGGAGCTTATTGCCGCGGGCAGTATCGACAGACACGACTGGTATGATGAAATAATCGTTCAGCAGCCGATATTTTATAATATAGATGAATTCACCGCTATCTCGGATTACGATGTAGCTTCGCGCATAACCTCGGAAAAGGATTTTTTCTTTGCTCCCAAAGATTTTTCCGAAAACACGACGGTTTACCGCGGAATATATAATTTGGACTACCGCGCCGATGAAAACGTCCTCACCGTAAAGGAAAACGGAATTTACTGCGGTCTTAATAATACAAAGCACGATTTTCTTCTCCGCCTTGACAGAGAGCGCTACGGCATAACCGACAGCACCATTGCCCTCAGAGTAACTCCTCCCGTAACAGCCGAAAGATGGTACGGAAAACAGCTGTATGTCTCAGACGGCTAAGACGCATACTATTGCGACGAAAACCGCTGGTACTATTAAGACGACAAATATCTCTATCTGTATGTACCGTACCTCTGCTCCGATCTTTCTCCTTTTGAGGAAAGACCGGGGGTGTATATCGCTTTTGCGGATATTGCGGATCAGCGTTTTTTCAGCAGCGGACAGTAATCTACTTGACAAAAACGTCTTTTCGTCTTATAATTATAACAGTGCGCAAAACCCGAATTTTACATAAAGGACAAAAGAATGAAACGAATTGCAACTATCCAGGACTTTTCCTGCGTCGGAAAGTGCAGCCTTACCGTCGCGCTGCCCGTCATCTCCGCGGCGGGTATAGAATGCTGCGGCATACCTACCGCTGTGCTGTCAAATCATACGGGCTTCCCCGGCTTCTACTCCCGCGATCTCACCGAGGATATTCCAAAGATCTGCGAACAGCTCAATACCCATAAGATCGCCTTCGACGCCATCTCAACCGGCTACATCGCCGGTATCTCCCAAATGTCGCCTATCGAGGAGTTTATCCGCGGCTTCCGCGGCGAAAATACTCTTGTTTTCATCGACCCCGTCATGGGCGACTACGGCAGACTTTACTCGCAGATAACGGAACAATACGCCGAAAAAATGCGCGGACTGTGCGCTCACGCCGACATTATCGCGCCAAACCTTACCGAAGCGTATATGCTGCTCGGCAAAGCCTACCGCGACGACCCCGACGAGGGGGAGCTGCGCGATATGCTTAAAGGACTTTCGGAGCTCGGCGCAAAGACCGTCGTCATCACGGGTATCCTCCGCGGCAGGGAGATAGGCTGCGCCGCTCTTTACGACGGCGAATTCTGCGAGAACTACGCCGAGAGACAGGACGTATCATGCAGCGGCACGGGCGATATTTTCGCGTCCGTGCTGCTCAGCGCGATACTCCGCGAAAAGGGCTTTGAAAAGTCGCTCGATATAGCCGTCAAGTTCATCGCCGAGGCTGCGCGGCTCACCGCCGCCGACCCCGACAGACCCTTCTACGGCGTAAACTTCGAGCAGGCGATACCGTATCTTATCAAACTTCTGGAGAGCTGATATGGAACGCAACAAACGCCTTGGCAAAGCCATTTTGCTGATAATACTTTCGGCGTTTTTCTTCGCGCTGATGAATATGTTCGTGTCGCTTTCGGGAGACGTTCCCGTTATTCAGAAAACGTTTTTCCGCAACCTTTTCGCAATGATCATCGCAAGCGGCGCGATGATAAAAAACCGTCACTACATAATCCCGAAAAAGGGCGAGCGGACGGGGATATTCCTGCGCTCGCTGTTCGGGCTGCTGGGAATGTTCGGCAATTTTTACGCGCTTTCGAGACTGGCGGTCGCGGACGCGTCGCTGCTCAACAAAATGTCGCCGTTTTTCGCGATGATCTTCTCGGCGGTCTTGCTGAGGGAGCGCCCCGACAGGGTGCAGACAGCGTGCATTTTAACGGCGTTCTTCGGCGCGATGTTCGTGCTCAAGCCGAGCTTTCAGAACGCCGACCTGCTTCCGTCCTGCGCGGGATTTCTCGGCGGAGCGTGCGCGGGCTTGGCGTATACGTTCGTGAGAAAGCTCACGGGCGGCGGGACTAAAGGCTATTATATCGTGTTCTTTTTCAGCGCGTTTTCAACGCTGTGCACGCTCCCCGTGATGATCTTCGGCTACTCGCCGATGACGTGGGGGCAATTGCTTTGCCTGCTGGGAGCGGGCGCGGCAGCCGCGGGCGGACAGTTCGCGATAACCGCTGCGTATACCTACGCTCCCGCCCGCGAGATCTCGATATACGATTATTCGCAGATAGTTTTCGCCGCGGTGCTGGGGTTCGCCGTAATGGGGCAATTGCCCGATGTGTGGAGCTTTGTCGGCTATTTTATCATAGTCGGCGCGGCGTTTGTTATGTTCGGATATAATAACGGAAAGGCAAAGTGAAGGCAACACCGCACAATTATTGCCGTCCGCTTGCTTGCATATTTTCCGGCATATTGCACAATTCGTCCTAGCAAGGCATACAGCCTTGCGTCGTCCTCATTGTACAATCTGCCGAAAAATCTGTCTGCGCAATCGAAC
>JAAVID010000080.1 GCA_014799395.1 Oscillospiraceae bacterium
GGGAAAGATAAAACAATGGGGCTGACCAAAGAAGATGCACTTGTATGTGTTCTGGAATGGCTCGATTGTAACGGACAGGACTTTGGTTCTGAACTTACCGTTGATGAATATTACGAATTGTGCGAATAATGCAAATCAACGTGCGGCTTGCAAGCCGTGAGCCGCCTTATATATCGCCCGAAAGCGTAAATCCGCATAGAGGGCGCAAAGACAAAAGTGCTTGCAGTAAAAGGAAGAAGGTGATTATGGTGGCATTTGAAATTCTTCGCACAGGTCACGAAAAAATGGCAAGATCATTGCTGCTGAAAAAGAAGCTGAAAACGGCGGAAGAACTTGCTGTTATGGACAGTAATGAAGTTGAGCAAGATATAAATGCCGAATACACGAGCTACAAAATTGGAGAAGATTGGTTGCTTATTCCGAACGATAAGATAGCCGACTTCGATGATATGGCAGAGTGGGTCAGACGGTAAATCTATACGAAAGGAGAAATGTGAAATGGTTATGCTTACGGAAAAGCAGAAAGACATTATCAGCCGGCTCGATGACAAACTGTACACGGCAGAATTCTTGCAGGAGTGGCTGAATAATAACGACAACGTGGCTGTGAACGCTCCCGGTGCTTTGCAGGCAATGGGCGCGAAAGGGTTTTTCGCTGCGGTTTTGCAGATCGAAAAATCCGGATTTATGGACGAAGTTGATGAGTGTCCTGCACTCTAAACAAACAAAAAAAGAGCCTCACAATGGCTCTTAAATGCCCCCACAATGCCGCAAAATAGTGCGGTAACATACAATACTTAGCAACTTTAAAGACGCGTTTACAAAGCTCCCAGAGAGTCTTTGCAAACGCGCAGAAAGGAGTAAGGAATGAAGCCTTTACAGGTAACGACCACAGTTTATGTGGCAGACGACGGCAGGCAGTTTGAGGACAAAAACGAGTGCCAGACTTACGAAGCTGAGCTTAACCGTGCCAGCAGCTTCAGCGCATTGAAGGCAAAAGTAGACACGATTGAGTGTCTCGAAAACGGCAAGGCGCCGTTCGGTTATTCGTACATCGACGATGAGCGGTATGAGTATCGTTGGTACAGACCTAAGGATCTTGGAGAAGTCGAGGCGCTTAACAGCTTCTTCAAGATAAAGGTTGAGCGCGATTGGGACGCTGCCGAAGTTGTTGGCGAATGGGTATGCGTAGAGATTGATGGCGATTATGATACATACACGGGCAAGGAAGATGTATATATCACCACAGCTTTTGAACAATCGAACAAGGACCTTTTGGAGTTTTACGCCGCACTCGGTTATGATGTCAAGATTGAAAAGCAGGAAAGTGCTGTAAATGTGCGTGACGAGGCACTGGAGAACCTCTGGGAAAAACTTATAGATATTCCGATGGACGCCGAAACCGAAAGCATAAAGCAGCCGTTTCTGCAATTTCCGAAAGGCACCAGCAGAGACACGATCTGGCATTGGTTTGATGTTCGGCACAGCAAAGGAATTGCGTACTTGCTGTACGGTGATAACGCAGAGGGGGGGGGTAACTCGTGAGAACGGCATTTCAGATTAAGCGCGGTGACATTTACTACATAGAGCGCTTTCAGACAACAGGCAGCGAGCAGCACCCTGGACGTCCGGCAGTTATCGTGTCGAATAATGATAACAACCGGCACAGCACAACTGTCGAAGTTGTGTATCTTACTACTCAGCCCAAAGAAAATCTGCCGACGCACGCGCGCGTAAATAGCTGTATGCGTGACAGTATAGCGATATGCGAACAGATCACAACGGTGGCATTGGAGCGAGTAGGCGATTACAAAGGACACGTTACCGATTGCGAAATGGCAGAAATCGAAGCAGCAATGCTTGCGTCTCTTGATCTTGGTTTGTTGATGTCAGCAGACGCAACAGAAGGGTCAGATGATTACTGCTATGATACGTCAGAGTCCGATATGATTTCTGAGCTTACGGAAAAGCTCAGAAATTCGGAGGCAAAACGCGAAATGCTTCAACAGATGTATGACGCTTTGCTGAATAAAGTTGTCAAAGTTAATTGATGAAAGGAAAACAGCAGTGAAGATTTACAGAAGATACGGCGGAAAGAGAGTATCGCATACACTCTCACGCAATGAACTGCGTAAGGCCTATGAGGAACAGCAGCACATCTACGATGTTGATGACATAAAAAACGAGCTTGACAGTAACCGTGATTGGTATACGGACGAATACGGAATTGACGAAAAGCCCGTCACCGAAAAGGAAGTTGAGGAAATGGCAAAGTTTCTGCGCCACCTGCTCAACAACGAGGCAGATAGCTGCTGGTCGGTTTGTGTTCGAGACTCTGTGAAAAAGATACTCAGCGAGCGTGAATAATTAGCACGGGTAAGGTATATAGGCAAATGCGGCATACCACGTTGATTGTGTGCTATAATTAAAACAAGAAAAAATCGTTATGGGAGGAAAAACCATGAGTATTGACATAACAAGGGACAATATCGGCGGGCTTATTGAAAAAGCGATAGCCGAAAAAGAGATAAAGGTCTACTATCAGCCCAAGCACAACGCGATAAACGGCAAGATACAGGGCGCGGAGGCTCTCGCTCGGTGGAAAATGTCGGACGGCATAATGATCTCGCCGGGAATGTTTATTCCGCTGCTGGAGGAGCTGGGGCTTATCACGGATCTAGACTGGTATATGCTCCGAGAGACCTGCGCGTTTCTTGCGGGCGAGATAAAGGCGGGACGGCATGTAGTCACCGTTTCGGTCAACTTCTCGCGCTTTCACGCAAAGGAGCCGAAATTCGCCGAGCGGCTTGCGGAGACGGTCGACAGCTATAACGTTCCGCGCAGGCTCATCGAGATCGAAATAACCGAGTCCGCGCTCGCGTTTGACGGCGTTGACATTATCCAATTCGTCCGCACCATAAGCGACGCGGGCTTTGAAATATCCATTGACGACTTCGGAAGCGGCTTGTCCTCGCTGAACTTCGTCAAGGACGTTCCCGCGTCGGTTCTCAAAATAGACAAATCCCTGCTCAGCGGCAACTGCGAGAACGAAAAGGAGCGCATAGTGCTCGAAAGCATTTTCGATTTCGCTCACCGCTTAAAGCTCACGACCGTAGCCGAGGGCGTTGAGACAAAGGAGCAGTTAGGATTTCTGCGTACCTGCGGGTGCGCGCTGATACAGGGCTTTTTGTTCGCGAAGCCCATGCCCGAGGAGGACTTCCGCGAGGCGCTGAAAAACGCCGCCGATATGCCCGAGACCGAGGATATTCTGCTCACGCTGCCGCCCGCGAGCGCCACGCAGCTTCTGCTCAACGCGGTGTTCAAGCGTTATCCGTTGGTTATACTGAGCAACCTCAGCCGCAACAGCTTCTATATGATGGCGTATGAGAGCTTTTCAACGCGCTCCTGTCCGTCGACGGGAGTATATACGGAGCTTATCGTACACGGCGCGTCCACCATGCACCCCGACGATCAAAAGCTTTTTTCCGATACGTTTGACGTTCAAGATCAGATAACGGCATACGAAAACGGTCAGCGCGAGCGCGCGGTCGTCACGCGTCAGCTCGGCGACGACGGTATCTACCGCCGCGTTGAGACGACCAACTACTATATGAAAAATCCCGCTTCCGAGGATATATTGGCAATAACGCTTTCAAGGGCGATAGAGTAACATAAAAATGCGGCGTCAAGCATTTTGACGCCGCAATTCTTTTTATCGTGAGCTTCTGAGCTTGAACCGTCCCGTCTGCTCCTGAAGCAGACGCGCCTGCTCGAACAGCTCCGCGCTTACCGCGGCAGCCTCCTCGCTGCTTGCGGAGTTGGTCTGCGTTACCGCGGCTATCTGTCCGATACCCTGATTTATCTGCGTGATGGAGTCCGCCTCGTCGCGAACCGCGTCGGCTATCATATTTATGTTGTTGTTCGAGCGTGTGACAAGCTCCATAGTCTTGCCGAGCGTTTCCGAAACGCCGTTTACTATCTCGCTGCCTCTGCCCGCAGCGTCGATACAGCGCTCGATAAGCTCCTTTGTCGCGTTGGAAGCGTCGTTGGTCTGCATTGCGAGGGTGCGCACCTCGTCCGCGACTACCGCGAAGCCCTTGCCCGCTTCTCCCGCTCTCGCCGCCTCGATAGCCGCGTTGAGCGCGAGAATATTCGTCTGGAACGCTATATTCTCAATAGTCGCGATTATCTGTCCTATCTGCTCGGAAGCACTGCTTACATCGGACATCGCGGCGGTCATCTGCTTCATCTGCTCGCTGCAGCGGGAGACCTCCTCGCCGGTGAGCTGCGCGTGTTCCTTTGCCTCGTCGGCGGTCCTGACGTTCTCTTTCGCGCTCTTGTACAGCTCGTCAAGCGAAGCGTACAGCTCCTCCGTGGAGCTTGCCTGCTCGGTCGCGCCCTGCGCTACCAGCTGAGAGCTGTTGGAGAGCTGCTCGGCGTTTTCGGAGATACGGTGCTCAGCGTTCGCGATCTGTCCCAGAGTCGAGGACATAGTTTCGGTAAAGCTCTCGACGGAGGTCTGTATGGATTTGAAATCGCCGACGTAAGTTGTGCCCGTGCGTATGTTGAAGTTGCCGTTTGAAAGCTCGCTCATAATATTGTTTATATCCGAGACATAGCCGTATATCTGCTGCGTGGAGTTTTTGAGCGTTTCCGCAAGCTCGCCGACCTCGTCGTCGGAGCGGTGTTTTATATCCAGCGCGAGCTGTCCGTTCTGAAGCACTTTGCTGCTGTTTGTAATGTCGATTATCGGACGTACCACGCGTTTGATAACGTACATTATAAGCGAGATAAGGCACACCAGCGCAAGTATCAGACATACGCCCGTGGTGACGTGCATAATTTTTATCGTGCTGTCGGTCTCATCCTCGCTCTCGGCGCGGAGCGCTTCGCCGCGTTCCACTATCTTATCGAGTATCCCGACAAGCGTTGTGAGGTTTCCTTGAATGGTGGTCTGAAAATATTGCTGCGCCTCGGACGGATCGCCCGCGTGCATTTCAAGTACATAGGAAGCCGACCCGTGAAGCTCTTTGTGAAGCGATTCGAGCTCGCCGCGCATTCTTAAAATCTCCGCGTCGTCCGTACCCGCGTCGCCGTACAGCCATTGACCGAGAACGCAGGTAGTCGGGTCCATGCTTCCCGTAAACTCCGTACCCGCGTACAGGGCGTTGCTGAGGTTTACCGACCACTTGTAATGCGCTATCTCGGCGGTTCGGGTCTTGGCGAGCAGATTATACACCTGTGTGTCATCGCTCTGAGACTTGTCAATACGGATTATATTGACGGTCGTCATAATGCTGAAAAGAAATATCGACGCCAGCGCCGCCGCAACGCGAAAACTAACGTTTACTTTAATGCTTTTTCTCATAAATTGTTCCTTTCCCGGTGTTCGGCTCATAAAAAAGCGCACGGCACCACGATGTCTTGCGCTGAACACTGCAAATTACTTTCGGTAATAATCGTAAATTATCACTTCTATTATACAATATACGGACAAATAAGTCAATAGCTGTTTTACAATTTGTAAAAATTTTCTTTTTTCCGACAAAAGAAAACGGGCATTGAGAAAATCTCCGCCCGTTTTACTTTTATTCGTTATAATTAACCGTGATATTGAGCGCGTTTTCCAGCTCGGACAGCACCTGCTTGACCTCGTCGTATGTTGACTTTATCGCCGCCGAGTGGTCGAGCTCGTAGTCCTTTGTATTCGCGATAACGGTGATCTTTTCCTTCAGCGCCGCGGCATTTTCGCACTGCTCGCCGTCAAGGAAAATGTCGTTTCCGTCGATCTTGATTACCGCAACGCTCGGCTGTGAGCTGTCGGATTCCGGCACACTGTCGCTTACGGAGCTGCTTTGACCGTCTCCGCTGCTTCCGTCGTTTCCTCCGAGACCGAACCCGTTTCCGCCGAACGGCTTGAAAATGATAAGCAAGGCAATGATTATCACCAGTAACAGCAGCAGTATCAGCGCGGCGGGAGCGCCTCTCCGTCTGCGTTTCGGCTTTTCCCCGTGATGGGGATCTTTCTCTTTAGGCATAATAATTACTTCCTTTCTTTTTAATTAAGCGGATTTAAACGGTACCGCACATTTCCGCTGTTTGCTTTGTGCTCGAGCTCGTTGAGCGCGAGGTCGACCGCGGCGTAATCGTCCTGAAAGACGGTGCGCGTGTCGTAGGAAAAGACCATATACGCGATAGTTGAGCCGCTTTTGTCGTTTGCCGCCTGCATGGTGTATTCCGACAGGAACACCCTCATTCGGTTGATAGCCTCGGTGAGCTCTTCCGTACTGCGCGCCTCAAAGACGTTCCGCGTTCCGCCCGTCTCCGCGGAGTTGCTGAACGACAGACAGCGCACGGTGTTGGAGTATTTGTTCTCCAGTCCGATATTCAGCACTATGACTATATCGTCCATATACTTATACGCGTCGAGACGGCTTTCGGCTGCCTGCAATTTCTCGAGAAGCTCCTCGGCGTTTCCCTCATTAAGTTTTCCGAGAGCCTCCGCAAGCTCCGCGGACAGACTGTCCGCTTCGTTTTTAAGCTCTCCGAGAGCGGCGTTGTTTTCGGCAAGCTCGGTCTGCGCGGCTTCGAGAGCGGACTGCTTTTCGGAGATAAGCTTGCTGTTTTCCGCCATTACCATAAAGATCATTATCATGATAACGTCCAGCAGCGAGGTAAGCTCAATGATTATATCGCGTTTACGCCTGTGTCTCATTGTGCTCCCTCTTTTCCTTGTCGTGCTCGTGAATGAGGTAATCCGCCTCGTCGAGAGCCCTGTCGAGCCGTGCGGTTATAAAGCTGTCCGCTATCTTGAAGCCGATAGCGCATACCAGCCCCCAGAACGTCGTCGCGAGCGCGGACATAAAGTTTTCCGAGAGGTTGTCCGCTCCCGACAGCTTCATAAGCGACGTGACCGTGCCGAGTATACCGAGCAGGGGAAACACCGCCGTGATGTTGGTGAACAGAGCGTATGCTCCCGAAGCGCGTCCCGAGCAGTCGGAAAGCGAGCTGCTCTCGCTGTCGGTCAGCGCGAGCTGAAACGTCACGCCGTTTCGGCGGTCGATTTTGGGGCGCACGGTATTTTCGAGCCTTGAGATGTTCTTCAGAACCGCAAGATACACAAGCACGTTCACAACGCAGGTTATCAGAATTACAAATGAGATAAAGTCGGGCTTGAAAACAGCTTTCAGAAATTCCATAGGCTCTCCTTTCCAAAGTATACTTTTCTTTATTATACAACATATTGAGCCTTTTGTCAACACGAAATCCGTTTTCATGCCATATTGAGAGAAATAATGCTTATTGCACAGTCTGGTAAAATATGGTAAAATAAAATCGTAAGCTTTTTTAAGGGGGAATACGATGGACACTATAAAAAACATTAACTTTGACGGCTTCTGCAAACGCACAACGGCGGCGATAGGAGCGTTCGCGGCGGCGCTTGTCGTTATCTCGCTCGCGGAAGGCTCGGCGCTGCCGTTTGCGGCGAGGTGCTTCGGCGTTTTCGGGTGGGGGGTATGCGCGTGCGCTATGCTGTCGCTGTACGCCGATATGCTGGGCTACGCGCTTACGGCGGCAGGCGGGAACGCTCGGTTGTTCTGCGTGACGGACGCGGCGGCGCTGGCGCTTAAACTGCTGTTTGTGCTTGAGCCGTTCTCGCTTGCCGATGAAAATGTACTGTTCCTGCGCTTCGCGGCGCTGCTGGCGGACGCGTTTCTTTCGCGCGCGCATATGCTGTATACGCGAAAAAGACTTGAGGGGATATTATCGGACGGGTGTTGACATTTTTCGGGGAATGTGATATAATAACACATGAGGTGTTTTTATGCACGACTTTGTTATTGAAACGGAACGACTGATGCTCCGTCCTCT
Organism: Oscillospiraceae bacterium; assembly: GCA_014799395.1. Taxonomy (GTDB): domain Bacteria; phylum Bacillota; class Clostridia; order Oscillospirales; family Ruminococcaceae; genus CAG-115. Next base: position 7,873 of record JAAVID010000080.1, read on the forward strand.
GACGGTCTCCGACGCGGAGGCTGTGTATCAATGGGTAAGCGATGAGCGTGTCGCTAGGTATATGGTGTACACGGTTTACAGCACGATCGAACAGGTTCGCGAGTGGCTGAAATTTGTTGAAACGGACGACAGCACTTATAATTTCGGTTTTGTGCGTAAAAGCGACGGTCTGCTTATCGGCAGCGGAGACGTAGGTCCCGACAGGAAAAACGGCTGTTGGGGTTTCGGCTACAATTTTCGTTACGACTGTTGGGGGCAAGGCTATGCCACAGAGGCGGTTCGGGCTATGATGAAGTTTGCTCACGAGCGTTTCGGCGCGGAAAAGTTCTTCTCAAGTCACGCCGAGCCCAACAAGGCTTCGGGCAGGGTAATGGAAAAGTGCGGACTGCGGTTTTGCGGTTACGGAGAGTTTTCAAAGCTCGACGGCAGCTGTAAAATGCGGTCAATGGAATACGAGGGGGAATACTCGGAATGAGCCTTTTTAATACAAGAAAAGAGGGTAGCAGAAAGGAACGCTCCGAGAAATTTCTGCTTGGTCAGCGGGTCAAAATAAATCAAAATCTCCCCGAGATCGCCAACGAAACGGACGCGGAGATAAAGTCTCCCGAGGAGGCTGTAAAACGCGCCGTGACCGCGTTCCTGGCGGCGCAGATAGCTATCGACATCTGCAACGGAGAAACGGGCACGGAATCCGCGGAGTTCTTCACGAATATTCTTCGGGAGCTCGGTTTGGAAAACGAGCTTACCGCCGACGAGAAGAAATACTTCGCGCTCGCCGACGAAGGCGCGCCGCGCATTTCTCCCGAGGACGCAAATCAATTCCAGTGGCGGATCGAGATGTGTATGCCGCTGTTCTGGGCGTGCGGATTTCTCGACGGCGATCTGCCGTTCCCGTCCGACATCACCGACACTACCGATCTGATAAGGCTGCTCGGCGGCTGTCACAGCTTTGCGGAAGTTATGTCGTATGTGCAAATGCACACTCCCTCGGAAATCCTCGATAACGCCGACGTTTGTCTGCGAATGGACTGGGCGTGCGTCGAGGCGCGTATCAAGAACGACCGCTCGATCTGCGGAGACCTTATGAGCGACGTGGTTATGGAGCAGCACAAGGGCTTCAACTGGCTTATCGGCGCTTTCGACGCGGAGGACTGGGATAACGTCAGGGCGCATACCTGAGGGAGGAAAATATGGACAAAATACCTTTTTGGGAAATTGCATACCGCGACGACAATATTATGGCGTTCACGGCTTCACCGAACAATACCGTTGTGGAATACGAGGCTCTGCTTGACAAGAATGCCAATATTCTTGAAGCGGGCTGCGGAGAGGGTCAGAATGTTCTCTATCTTGCGAAACAGGGCTTTCACAACATCGACGCGTTTGACATTTCGGAGGCGGGAATTGCAAAGCTGAAAAAGCTGTGTGAGATCAACGGCGTAAGTATAAACGCGTTTGTTTGTGATCTGGCGGAGTATGTATTTGAGAAAAAGTACGATCTGATCATGTCGTTCGCGACGCTGTGTTTTGTGGAAAAGGATAAGTGGAAGAAGTTCATTTTGAACGCAAAGGACAGCACAAACGTCGGCGGTATCCATATCATGCACATATTCACCGACGAGGTGCCTGCCTCTGCCGATATTGCTCCGTTTGCGGTCGGCTTGGCGCATGACGGTGAACTTAAAGAGCTGTACGGCGATTGGGAAATATTGAGTTTTCAATCCTACGTTTTCGAGGACGAGCACCCGGGAGTGCCCAAGCATCTTCACGCGGTAAATAAGGTCGTTGCGAGAAAAAATCTTTGATAGTGAATGCCGGTAGATAATATCTTAGGAGAATTAAATACGCGGGTATGGCGGAATTGGCAGACGCGCCGGATTTGGGTAGCGTTACCATAGTGTTAATGGAGTTGCTTATGATAAAAAATGCGGAATGGCTGTTTTTTGATATTGGGTGGACATTAGTCAATGAAGAAGGTGCATTTGAAGACCGCCTAAGGAAGATAGCTGAGGCGGCAAATACCACATACGACAATGTCTATGAGACCGCACTTAATTTTTACAAACAGAATCAAAAAGGCGACTCAGCGACTGCAAAATTGTTGGGTGTAAGCTTGCCTGTCTGGCAAAAAGAGTATGAAACGCCTTATTCGGATGCCGTTCAATGTCTTGAATTTTTAAGCGGCAAATACAAAATCGGAGTTATTGCAAACC
>JAAVID010000081.1 GCA_014799395.1 Oscillospiraceae bacterium
AGAGGGGAAGGTAATCGGAAGAGGAAACCCGTAGGGAGAGAGGGGCGCCATGTAATGTGTCCGCTATTTGTCACGATGTCCAGCGCCCTCTCTCCCGAAGGGTGTCCTCTTGCACCGTGAGACGACATAGAAATTAAAAGAAACAAAACCACAGCGGTCAACATAGAAAACTTAACAAACTACAACGTTACCAAGAAAAATTCTAATTTACCGCGATATTACACGATACCAAAAAATGTATATTTTACTTTATTCAGTCAAAAATACAAATATCTCCCAAACTCTTGGGGCGATCCATAAACGTTTTGGAAAGGAAATGTGCTTATGAAAAAAAGAAACAAGGACAGTCAGAACGGAAAGGCGCTCGCCGTCGCTTCCGCACTGGGAATAGCGGCTGTCGTCGTGTCGGTGTTCGCCGCGTACAATACCGCAATGAAGCGGCTCGTTCCCACGGATACAAGCTCCGAAAGCTCGTGGGTCTACTCAAACAGCAGCTCCGACGTTCCCGTGCAGAATAACGTCACGGGTATCCCTATCGAAAGCAGTAAGCCCTCGTCAACCACAAAGCCGGCTTCAAGCGAACCCGCCGAGGAAGTCAACAAGCCCATCGTCGCAGTCGACATCGGCAACGTCCTCCCCGTAACCGGCGAGGTCTCTAATCCGTTCAGCAACGGCGAACTGGTGAAATCGGAGACCCTCGGTGTCTGGAAGACCCACGATGGCTGCGACATCCTCTGCGACCTCGGCACCGACGTAAAATCTATGTCCGAGGGCACCGTCAAGGAGATCAAGGACGACCCGCTCTGGGGCGTGTATGTTATCGTAGAGCAGAGCAACGGTCTCGAGGTGCACTATTGCGGGCTCGCAAAGGAGCTTAACATCAAGGCGGGTCAGCAGGTGAACCAAGGTGAGATCATCGGAAAAACAGGCGAGACCAACCAGTGCGAGGTGCTTCAGCAGCCGCACCTTCATCTCGGCGTAAAACGCGGCGGAGACTGGGTCGACCCGATGTCGGTCATCAACGCGGCATCTTAATCTTACAGGCTGTCGAAAAATTTTCGGCAGCGCTACATATTTTTTTCGCGTTTAACGTAAATTACCACAAAAAAATATTAAAAACCATTTGACAAATCACCAAAAATATGAGACAATATATATATAAGACAAAAAATTATCCGATAATAAGGATGTGGTGCAAATCAAACTGTTAAAAAGGCTCGCGGGGCTGTTGCTTGCCGCGGCGCTCGCGTTCGGCTGTACGGCGTATGCCGCGCCGTCTCCGGCGGTCGCCGCCGAAAACGTCCGTCCAAACGCGCAGAGCGCCGTGCGGTGGAACGGCAGTACCACCCCCTCTGCGAACAGAAATTATTACATAGACAGAACGGTAAAAATATCAAAAGGCACAACGGTAACTTTCCCCGCGGGAAGCACGTTGGAGCTTCGCGAGGGCGCGGAGCTTCAGATCTACGTCGGAAGTACGCTTGTAATTCGCGGAGGTCTGACCGTTCAGCCGAAAGCGAAGCTGTCCGTTTCGGGAACATTAACGTTGGCGGAAGGCGGCTCGCTCGAAAACAGCGGAAGTATTTCAACCTCAAAAAGCTCTGCGCTGAGAATATCCTCCGCGTTCACGACAACGGAAAGCGGCACGGCGGTGCTCGGCGGCGAAGTAATGGTTTACAGCTCGGGAGAGTACAAGAGCAGCGGCAGAACGACCCTTTCTCCGTCCTCGGACGTTAAAATAACGGGCAGTTGGGAAACGTTGGACAATGGTCAGCTGTTCGCGAAAGGCAAGCTCTCGGTCACGCTGAGCGGAAAAATAGTCCAGTCGGGCGACCTTTGCCTGTACAGCAGGCTCGTGAACAGCGGAACGGTCACGCTGAACTACGGCTCAAAGTATATGAGATCGCAGAACGCTACACTCGCGCTCACCAAAAGCGGACGTGTAGTCGACAACCGAAACGCGCCCCCCGCCGAGACCCCGCGTCCCGAACCTCCCCCTCTCGGCGATAACGTCAAGCTGAGGGGCATAGACGTTTCAAGCTGGCAGGACATAATCGACTGGAAGCGCGTAAAGAGCGCGGGCGTTGATTTCGCGATACTCCGCTCCTCGTTCTACGTCCGCAAGGATAAGACCTTTGACTACAATATAGTCGAAGCGCAGAAAGCGGGCGTAATGGTGGGCGTTTACCATTACTGCTACGCGACGACGGTTCAGGAAGCCCGCGAGGAAGCAAGGTATTTCCTTAGCGTGATAGAACCCTACGAGCTTGATTTCCCCGTAATACTCGACTTTGAGGATCCCTCGCAGGAGGATCTCGGAAAGACCCGTCTCACCGCGATAGCAAAAGCTTTTTTGGACGAGCTGAGAGACGCGGGATATTACGCTATGCTCTACGCCAACAAGCACTGGCTCACAACGCTGTTGGATACGAACAGGCTGTCGGAGTACGATCTTTGGCTCGCCGAATGGCGAACCTCTCCGACGTACAGCGAGGATTTCGGCGTATGGCAGTTCTCAAGCGAGGGCAAAGTATCGGGAATACGCGGCGAAGTCGATCTGAACCTCTGCTACCGCGACTATTACAAGATAATCAGCGACGGCGGTTATAAGAGATAAAACACAAGTCTCCCAAAGGAAGATTTCTTGGGAGACTTTTTCTATTCACGAAAACCCGCTTAGCCGCATACAATGTGTCATAACACGGCATATTCGGGAGGGGAGCTTATGAAAATACTGTTTATCGGCGGCGACAAGCGTATGGATCACGCGGCGGAAAAATTATCGGCGGAGCATGAGGTCGAACGGTTCGGCAAAGAGACCCGCGGACTGTTCGGCGCAATAGTTCTTCCGCTTCCGCTGACGAAAAACGGCAGGGAGATACTCGCGCCGCTTTCCGACAGTCCGCTCGAATTCGGTATAGTAACACGGTTCGCCGACGAAAATACCGTGATATTCGCGGGCGGAGAATGCCCCGCGCTGACTGAGCTATGCGGCAAAAACGGCTATACGCTCGTCAACTATTTCGCCGAGGAAGCATTGACCTTGAAAAACGCCGCGCTCACCGCCGAAGCCGCCTGTGCGCTTCTCTCGCAAAGCACCGACGGCGCGCTTTTAGGCTCGCGTTCATTGATAACGGGCTACGGCAGGATAAGCAGAATGCTCGCGTACAGACTTGCGGCAAACGGCTCGTCCGTCACGATAGCCGCGCGCCGCGCCGAGCAGCGCACGTCCGCGGAGCTCGACGGCTTCTCGGCGGTCGGCATTTCGGATATAGTTCCCGAAGATGTTGACTTCATTGCGAACACCGTTCCTCACGCGCTTTTTACAGCCGAACACTTTTCGACAATGAAAAACAGCGCCGTGTTTATAGAGCTCGCCACTCTCCCCGAACAGCCCGCAAAGCCGCTTGCCGAAAGCTGCGGCATACAATATATCTGCGCCTCGGGACTTCCCGGAAAACACTCCCCGAAAGCGGCGGGAGAGGCTATCGCCGAAATAATTTCGGCAAGGCTTACCGAAAAATGATCGCTCAAAATCAAAGAAATACCGCGCAATTTTGCGCGCCCAAACAATAGTTACACGACAGTGAAAGGATAGATCATGAGCGATATAGAGAAGCTTTCGGGACTGCGTGTGGGATTTGCGGTCTGCGGTTCGTTCTGTACGTTCGCCAAGGCTTTCGAGGTGCTCGAGGAGCTTGTCTCCCTCGGCTGCGAAGTCACCCCGATAATGTCCCACAACGCATATACGCTTGACACGCGTTTCGGCACTGCGCAGCAGCACGCCGCGCGTATGTACGAGATCACGGGCAGGACGGTCCTCCACGACATCACCGCCGCCGAGCCCATAGGTCCAAAAAAGATGTTTGACGTTCTGGTTATCGCGCCGTGCACAGGCAATACCCTCGCGAAGCTGGCGCTCGGTATAACCGACAGCCCCGTATGTATGGCGGTAAAAAGCCACCTGCGCAATCAGCGCCCCGTGGTGATAGCGGTGTCGACAAACGACGCGCTTTCCGCCTCCGCAAAGAACATAGGAACACTCCGCAACTACAAAAACTTCTACTTTGTGCCGATGTTCCAGGACGACTGCCGCGGCAAGCCCTTTTCAATGATCGCGGATTTCAAGAAGATACCGCAGACCATTCTCGAAGCGCTTGACGGCAGACAGATACAGCCTATGTATTCCGCCGAAGCGGAATAAGCAAAACGCGCTCTGTCATACACGGAGCGCGTTTTTATTAACTGTTTATTTGGATTTCATTTCCCAGTGCGCCAGAGTGATAGCCTCAAAGCCCTGCGGCGAGAGTATCGGCTTGGAAACGCGCTCCATCGTTTCGGGGGAGAGCCTGCGGTTTTTCGCGAACTCCGCGCCCGCCTTTTTAATATCGGCGAGATAACCCTCGCGTTGGCGCTTAGCCTTTTCCGCGATGAACAGCTCGCCCTCGGGACACATTATCGCGGTGTAGTGACCGTCTCCGCAGATGAGGTCGTACTCCTTTAGCAGCGCGGGGTACATCGGCTTTGCGTCGACATAGCCGCAGGTCGTGATGACGACAAGGCGCTTTTCGTGCATACTCTCGTCGCGAAGCTCGTGGAACGAAGCGTTCTTATCCTCAACAAGATTTCCCATATACGGAAGCATAAACGGCAGACATCTGTCCGTCATTGCCTTTAGCTGGCTCGGCATTCCGAAAAAGTACAGCGGAAAGCTCTCGATAATAATATCCGCCGCCTCTATTTTGCCGTAAAGCTCCTGCATATCGTCTTGGATAACGCACTTGCCCTGCGTTTTGCTCCAGCAGGAGAAGCACCCCACGCACGGCTTTATGTTCAGCTTGTACAAATTAACATACTCGGTCTCTGTGCCCTCGGGAAAGCCCTCCAGAAATGCCTTTGTTATGTTGAGCGTGTTGGAGCGCTCCGCTTTTGGACTGCCGTTTAATACCAGAACCTTCATTTATTCTCCCCTTTCCTCCTCGTCGGGGAACAAGTCCTCGCGGCGGGCGTTTATGCTGTAATAATACCGCCGTCCGCAGGCGGTGATAATTCCCTCGCGGAAGCTCTCGGCGCTGAGATCGGCGCATTTCAGGTTGTCGAAAATATCCGAGCCTATGCGCTTTACATAGGACTCGCGCCTTGTCCACGCCGTGAAGAACTCGGCAGGCTTGTGCTCCGAATTGCGGAACTCCGCAAGCTCGCGCTCGGTCATGAACGCCTTGGCAAGCTCGTCCATCTTCGCGTCGGAATACGGACGTTCACGCTGAACGTCAACGCCGATATTCGCGCCCTCGCCTATCTCGATAACGCACATCGCGCAGCCCTCGCTGTGGGAAATGCTGAAATCCAGATCCGAACGGTTTGTGTGAGGACGTCCTCTCTCGTCAAGCGTAATAACAAGCCCCGAGCGGTCTACCCTGTTCTTCTGAAGCAGATTGTCCAGAAGCAAGAACCCGCACGCGGAGTCGCAGAACGCGTTGCCGCGCTTGGACAGTATATCCGCGAAATATCCGCGGCACCCGTCGTTGTAGAACGCCGCCGCGTTTTCAATACGGGCGCGCAGAACGCTGCCGCCCGTTACTATCGAAGCCGAAAAATCAATTATCATTATACACCGCACTTCTGTCCATCGAGGTAAACAGCATACTGCCCTTAGCCTTTACAGTGCCGTCCACCGAGATCACTGCCGAAAACTCATATGCTCCCGCGCCCGACATCGTGCATTTCACGTCTATCGTCAGCGTGTCGCCGGGGATAACGGGCTTCAAAAACTTAAAATCCTTGACCTTTAAGAGAACGTACAGCTTTCCCTCATCGTCAGCCGCGCTGTCGGGCGCTATAACGAGACTGCAAAGCTGCGCCGCGCTCTCGATAAGCAGCACGCCCGGCATTATCGGCGCTTCGGGGAAGTGCCCGATAAAATACGGCTCGTTGACCGATACGTTCTTGATACCTTTTGCGGAAACGTTCGGCTCTAATTCGAGCACGCGCTCTATCATCTGGAACGGCGGGCGCTGTTTAATGCGCTTGTTTATCTCAAGCAAATTCATCATAAGCTAAGTCCTCCGTCAAGAACTATTACTTGCCCGGTCACATAATCAAACGCCTCGGAGCATAGCGCCGCGACGGTGTTTGCCACGTCCTTTGCGCTTCCGAATTTCCCCATCGGGATAGCCTTTATGTATTCGGCTTTTTTGTCCTCCGGGATAGCGTCCATCATTTCGGTCTCGATAAATCCCGGCGCGACAGCGTTTACGGTAATGCCACGCGGCGCAAGCTCCTTTGCTAAAGTCGCGGTCATCGAGTTTACCGCGCCCTTTGTCGCAGAGTAAACGCCCTGACCCTCCACCGCGAGAATAGAGCTCACCGACGAGATATTGATTATCTTGCCGTGCTTTTTCGTCATCATTTTTAGAGCCGCCTGCTGAGCGCAGTGGAAGTAGCCCTTGATGTTTATGTCGAGACTGCGCGACAGCGAGTCCTCGTTTATCATAAGCAGATACGCGTCGTCGACCACGCCCGCGTTGTTTACCAGCACGTCAAGCTGCCCGAACTCTTTCTGTACCTCGCGGAACATACCTTGAACCGCCTTTAAGTCCGCCGTATCCGCCTTATACGCGACCGCTTTCCGCCCGAGCTTTTCTATCTCGGCGACAACTTCCGCCGCCTTTGCCTCATTGGAGTTGTAGTTCACGGCTACGTCATAGCCGCATTCCGCGAGTTTTATTGCGCAAGCTCTGCCTATTCCCCGGGAAGCTCCCGTTACTAATGCGACCATAATTTACTCCCCTTTTAACAGATCTAAAAGACTGGTGGTCTTGTCATTTTCCGCGGACGCACCGTGCACTCTCTTCAAGACGACAGCCGAATAGGAGCCGCCCACGCCGAATCCCGCCGCGAGAACGCACTCCATATTGCGCCATCCCTTTGAGATGTATTTTGCAGCCGCGGCAGCCTGCCCCGCAGCCGTAGCCGCGCGAGCCTCGCCGAGGTCATCTCTCACTTGAACTATATCCGCTTTGCCGCCGAAAAGCTCCCCGTAGACCTTGCTTTCAAGCTCGTCTACCTCGGGGATACGGTTTGCAAAGCCGAATACTCCGTCAATGTCCGCCGTCGTTACTCCCGCAGCCTTGCAAGCGTCCTCGATAGCCGTTTTCAACGCGCTTTCCGAACCCTTGACCGTGCCGAATTCAACGGACTTATGCGCCGTTGCCCAGCCCGCCAGCTCGGCGTATATCTTAGCGCCGCGCTCACTCGCGCTGCGCTCATTCTCGAGTATCAGCGATACCGAGCCCTCTCCGAGATTATCCTTCAGCAGCCCGAGCTTGCCGTACAAAAATTCCGTTGTATCGGTGTTTTCGTCCGTACCCGAAGCGACCATGATCTTCTCGTCGCCGTTCCTGATAACGTCGGCAGCATAGCAAAGGCTCTGCAAGCCCGCCTGTATGCCGTTCGCGTTTGTGACGTTGTAGCCCTTTATCCCCGCGAAAATGCTGAAATAGCCGCCCGCCGCGTTGTACACGGTATTCGGGAACGAGAACGCCGAGCCGCTTGCCGTACCGTTCTCGATAACGTTCTTCTGGAAACCGACGATCTCGGTCATAGGACCGTCTGCCGTGCCGATGATTATGCCGATGTCCTTTTCGTTATCCTCGGAGATAGTGATGTTCGCGTCCGCAAGCGCCTGCATACCGCTAAGCAGCTGTAACTGCGAAAAACGGTCGAGCTTGCGGTAAAACGCCATTTTAATGCCATAAGCCTTGTAATCGTCGGAGCTTATTTCAACGTGACCCTTGCGTACAAATCCGCCGATACCCGTGATGTATATCTTGTCCTTGTTGGTGCGGTCGGGTATCTCGCGCGGCTCTTTCGCGAACACGATAGAAGCGTTGTTTCCGCCGAACGCAAACGAGTTTGAAGCTGCGAAATTTATCGTTTTCTCACGCTTGGTATTCGGCACGAAGTCGATAGCGCCCGCCTTTTCCTTAAGCGTTTCGAGGTTCTCCTCGGTGTAGCCGATAGTCGGCGGAACGGTATTTTCGCACACCGCCTTGACCGTCAGCACCGCCTCGATAGAGCCCGCCGCGCCCAGACAGTGACCCGTCATAGACTTGGTGGAGCTTACCGACAAGTGATCGTTGCCGTCAAAAATAGTGTGCAGCGACAGGAACTCCGCCTCGTCGTTCTTTGCCGTGCCCGTGCCGTGCGCGTTGATGTAGTCAATGTCGTTCGGAGTAAGTCCCGAATTCGCGATAGCGCGGTTTATCGCCAGCATCTGCCCCTTTCCCTCGGGGTCGGGAGCGGTTATGTGGTGGGCGTCGGAGGAAACTCCGCTTCCCAGTACCTCGCAGTAGATCTTAGCGCCGCGAGCCTTTGCGTGCTCGTAGCTTTCGATTATCAGAACTCCCGCGCCCTCGCCGAGAGTAATTCCTCCCGAACGGTTGAACGGAGAGCACCCGTTTTCGTCCAGAGCGTGCAAAGCGTGAAATCCCGCGAACGCGAGCGAAGAAAAGCTGTCCGAGCCCCCCGCGACGAACGCGTCCGCCTTGCCCGCGCGGATAAGATCGGCAGCGTAGGACAGCGAGATAGTACCCGCCGCGCACGCGTTTACGATATTCGCGGTAGTGCCGTTCAGTCCAAAGTGCTTAGCGACGTTGTTCGCGATAGCCGCCGCGGGCATTTTCAGAATATCGTCTTTATTTCCGCCGCCGTTTTTCATCTCGTCGGTGAAATATTTGTCGATACTCGCCGCGCCGCCAACGCAGTTGCCAACGATAACGCCTATCCTGTCGGAACTGTCGTCGGTTATCGTATAACCCGAGTCCGCAAGCGCCTCCCCCGCCGCTTTAATGCAAAGCAGCGACGAGCGGTCGTAGTCCTCGCCGGACAGCTCCGAGGAAGCCGCGGAGACCTCCGCGCCGACGTTCGCGTAGCAGTTGTCGGTATTGACGGACTTCACCTCGCGGATACCCGTCACACCGTTCACCGCCGCGCTCCAGCATTTCTCGGTGTTGTCGCCGAGCGCGCATACCAGTCCCAGACCCGTAATGACAACTCTTCTGTTATCGCTCATATTACTCACCCCGGTGTTCCTCAACAAACTTCGCAAGCGTCTCGATAGACTTGAAGTTCTCTCTTGCCGCGCCCGTCATCTGAACGCCGAAAAGGCTGTCGATACCCGCGATTATCTCGATAGAGTCGATAGAATCCAGTCCTATATCGTCGCCGAAAAGCTCCGAATCAAACTCCAGCTCATCCTCGGGAATTCTCAGATTTTCCACCAGCATACCCTTGATCTTCTCGCAAATTTCCTGATTAGCCATAATTTTTCTCCTTTAATTTTTTTATGGAAACGCAATTAAACAGGCGCTTCCTTATGTTTTCGGCTTTTCGCCGTTGTTTACTTGTGATATTGTCCGCAGTCTCCGTAGCGCTCGACCATTTGAGCGTACAGCTCCCGAACCGATTGTTCCGCCTCGGCGATAAGCGTCCGCGCGTATTTGCTGTGGCGCATATTCTCGGGGCACTTGCTCTCAATAGGCTCGCCGACGAGCATTTTCTGCCTCATTCCGAACACGGACGAATATGTACCGTATATCGCGCAGGGTACTATCGGCACGCCCTTTTTCGCCGATAACAGCGCCGCCCCGGGCTTGAATTCGTGAATTTCCCCGTCCCGCGAAAGTCCGCCCTCGGGGAATATCATAAGCGTACCGCCGTTGTCCACGACCTCTTCCGCCGCCGCGAACCACGAGCCGTCCGCCTCGTCGAGATTTATCGGAATACTTCTGCACCACGAGATCATTTTCCCCGTGCGCTTTTTCTCGTACCATTGCTTCTTAACAAGAATATACGGCTTATATCTCCACAAAACAGCGGGAGCGTATGCCCCGTCAAAGTGGTGCGTATGGTTGCCGACGAACACGCAGGGCATACCTTTAAGACGTTTTTTCAGTGTTTTATCGGTGAATATCACCTTTGGACGAAACAGAAAATACACCGTCCACGTTATTAGCACCTGAAAAAATCTGCCCCACAGCGTCTGCTTTTTAACGTTATTGTTCACGATACAATACCGCTCCCTTAATATTTCATTCGATTTTCCTGCCGAGAGCGTGGAAAACCGCCATTAAATCGGTGTTTACTTAAATATTATAACCGCCGAACGCGTTTTTTTCAATGGGCAATTCCGCGACAGCAAGACCCAAAAGGGTCAACCTGTCGCGGAATTGTAGCGTATCGGCGGTTTTTCTGCTATTTAAACAAATCACGGATAAATTTCGTCCGAGACTGTTGGCGTAATAGACAACAAACATTAACTTTTGTTAATATTGAACCTGTCCACATAGCCCGAAATGCTTGGATTGCGCCAGAATTGCGAAGCAATTCTTTGCAAATTTTTTCGAGTACAAGGACGCATTATGCGCTGTGCGCAAAACGCTGCGACGCAGGCGTACTTAATGTACGCATTATGCGCTGCGCGCAAAACGCTCAAGGAGCTTTGACGCAGTACTCGGAAAAATTTGCCGCAAGGCACGATGCCTTAAGGTGAACGCCCCGGCGCGACACGATGTCGCGCATTAAAGGCGTTCACACTAAGACAAGCGTTGAGCGGCTATGCGGACAGGTTCTTACTCCAAGTCAAGGTCCTCAATAAGTTTCGAGACCTCCGCGCGGTTTTTCAGCCGTATCCCCTCGCGCAGCAGCTCCGCGTCCGCGGGGTAGAGCGAGCTTATCGGCGTTTTGTATACGGCGATAGGCTCCGCGCTGCCCTCCTCCATAAGCGCTATTTTCCCGTTGTACTCGCATAGTATGAAATACACCGCGTCCGCGGAAGCCCCCGCAAGCGTTATCGTCTGCGAGGCGAGGCAAAACGCCGCCGCAAGCACCGCGTTTCTTCCGAATTTCGACATAAAAACAACTCCTTTGCAAATGATACCGATATAGGTATTATCTGCAAAGGAGTGCGAATTATGTAATGATTATACTTTGAGCTTTTCTATCTGCTCCTCAAGCATAGCGGACTGACCGCTCAGCTCCTCGCAGGAAGCGGCTGTCTGCTCCGCAGTCGCGGAATTCTGCTGTACAACGGTAGAGATCTGGTCGATACCGATCTTGATCTGCTCGATAGAATCCGCCTGATCGTCCGCGGCAGTGGAGATCTCGCCGATGTAGCTGTTGGTGCGGTCCGCAAGCTCGGTAACTTCCTTCATTATCTCCGCGGTGCTCTGCGCGATTACCGTGCCCTTGTCTACCGCCGCGATAGTCGCGTTGATAAGCTCGCCCGTCTGAGCCGCGGATTCCGCGCTCTTTGCCGCGAGGTTGCGAACCTCGTCCGCAACGACTGCGAAGCCCTTGCCCGCCGCGCCCGCGCGAGCCGCCTCGATAGCGGCGTTCAGCGCGAGGATATTGGTCTGGAACGCAATATCGTCGATAGCCTTGATGATATTCTGGATCTGATCGGACTTTTCCTTGATCTCTTCCATAGCCGCCAGCATATTCTTGACCTCGTTGTCCTGACGGGTGATCTTCTCGGCGCTCTGAACGGAAACATTGCTCGCTTCCGAAGCGTTGTGCGCGCTCTGCTGAACCTTATTCGCTATCTCGTTGATAGAAGCCGAAAGCTCCTCGATAGCCGCCGCCTGACGGGTAGTGCCGTCCGCGAGTACCTGCGAACCCTCCGCGATCTGATCCGATCCGTTCTTTACGTCCTTGGAGGACTGCGCGATATTGCCGATGATCTCATTAAGCGCCGATTCGATCTGCTCAAAAGATTCGCTGATCTGAATGAAGTCGCCGAGATATTTAACCTTGGGCTTTACGGTAAAGTCGCCCGTAGCCATCTGTGAAAGAACATCGTTAATGTCCGCGACATACGAGTTAAGTTCCTTTTTGGTGAATTCGAGCTTACGCACAAAGTCGCCAAGCTCATCGTTGCCGAACTTATAGTCGGAATTCGGTTCGTTAAGCGCTCCGCGGCTCATGCTGTCCGCCAACTTCTCCGCTTCCTGAATGGGACGGAGAATGGTCTTGATCGCATAAAACCCGATAACGACCAGCATAATACCGCCAACAACGACCGCAATTATCGTCGAAACAAGAATAAGCTGAACTTTGAGTTCCTCCGACTCGGCAGCCGAGAAGCCCGCGAAATACGCGCCGACCACCTTATTGTTTATATCATACATCGGACGGTAGAAAACATAATGATTCTGACCGAGTATGTCAATGGTACTTTCAACCGTATTACCGCCGTTGAGGGTCTGTGAGGTGCTCGCGGCGATCTCCGTGCCGACCGCTCTCTGACCGCCGTTGATGATGGTCGTCGCTATACGGGTACTGCCGTCTATGATCGTGATCTCGGCACTGCTCTGCTCCTTTACATCGTCTATCCAGCTTGTCTCGGTGAGGTACATACCCGAAACGGCAGCTCCGCCGTCATCGGTAGTCATAGCCGACTGAAGCGCAAGTCCGCTGTTGGAATCGCTTACAACGCCCGTATATCCCGTTCTCGCACTTGCCAGGCTGAAGTCGGCAAGCCGGAAGTTATCCGTTTTCCAGACGATATTGCCGTTTGGATCCATAACAGCCGCAAAATCGCTTTCGGTTTTCTTCTTTGAGGCAAAAAATGCATTGAGTTCCTCCGCAGGCGCGTCGGATCTAAGCAACCCGCTGTATTCCATATCGGAGAGTACATCCGCGATCCTGCTCAGCTGCGTCTCCTTGGCAGCAACAAGAGTGTTCATACCGGTCGCAGTCTGCGTTTTCATAAGCTGATCGTTGCTGTTTCCCGAAAGATGTACGGTAAATATGTTTACCACGAGAACCGTCAGTACCATACAGATAATGATCGACAAAAGAAGTTTTCGTCCAATCCTAGAATTCATAAACTTCGTTCCTTTCCTTTATTGGTTACGCGCTGATTGCTTTTAAACAAAAACGCACTTTTTGTAGAATATCCCACTTTTATTATAGCAAATCAAACAGACTTTGTCAAGTCTTTATCAATAAGAGGCAATTGGTGAATTTCAACAAAAAAAGAAAGATAATTTCGGCGCGGGTCATTGCTCTGCCATTTGCCGAATATTTTAAAGACCTTTGTTTATTACTATTGACAAAACCGCCTTTTGGGTGTATAATATAAATTGTATATTTGTTTATATTTTTATGTGTGCCAAAGGAAAGGTAAAATATAATGGGTATTATGAAATCTATCTTCGGAACTTATTCTTCACGCGAACTCAAGCGTATCGAGCCGATAAAGCAGGCAGTTCTCGACCTCGAGGACAAATATAAGGCTATGTCCGACAAGGAGCTCAAGGCTCAGACGGGTATCCTTAAAGAGCGCCTTGCCAACGGCGAGACCCTCGACGATATTCTGCCCGACGCGTTTGCCGCCTGCCGCGAGGCTTCCGACCGCGTTATCGGGATACGTCACTATCCCGTGCAGATAATCGGCGGCATAGTCCTCCACCAAGGACGTATCGCGGAGATGAGAACGGGCGAGGGCAAAACGTTCGTAGCGTGTCTCCCGTCCTATCTTAACGCGCTTACGGGCAAGGGCGTGCATATCGTTACCGTCAACGACTACCTCGCAAAGCGCGACAGCGAGCTTATGGCTAAGGTGCACCGCTTTATGGGGCTCACCGTCGGGCTTATCACTCACGAGCTCAACAACGACCAGCGCCGCGCCGCGTATGCCTGCGACATCACCTACGCCACCAACAACGAGCTCGGTTTTGACTACCTGCGCGACAATATGTGTATCTACAAGAAAGACCTTGTACAGCGCGAGCCGAACTTCGCGGTAGTAGACGAGGTCGACTCCATTCTCATAGACGAGGCGAGAACGCCGCTTATCATTTCGGGTCAGGGCGAAAAGTCCAGCGACCTGTACGAAAAAGCGGACAGATTTGCCAAGACCCTCAAAATGGATAAGGTCGTTGAGATAGACACCAAGGAGGAGTACGACAAGGACTTCGACGGCGATTATCTTGTCGACGAAAAGGAAAAGACCTGCAACCTCCTGCCCGCGGGCGTTGCCAAGGCAGAGCAGTATTTCAACGTCGAGAACCTTATGGACCCCGAGAATATGACCCTGCTCCACCACATCAACCAGGCTATCCGCGCGAACGGTATTATGAAGCTGGACGTTGATTACGTCATCAAGGACGGCGAGATCGTCATCGTCGACGAGCACACAGGCCGTCTTATGTTCGGACGCCGTTATAATCAGGGTCTGCACCAGGCTATCGAGGCTAAGGAGGGCGTAAAGGTAAACCACGAGAGCAAAACCCTCGCCACCATTACGTTCCAGAACTTCTTCCGTCTCTATAACAAACTGTCGGGTATGACGGGTACGGCTATGACCGAGGAGGACGAGTTCAGACAGATATACTCGCTCGACGTTATCGAGATACCCACCAACAAGCCCGTTATCCGTGTGGATAATCACGATAAAATTTACAAGAACGTTCAAGGCAAGCTGAGAGCCGTATGCGACCAGGTTGAGGAATGTCATAAAAAGGGTCAGCCCGTGCTTGTCGGCACGGTAACTATCGAGAAGTCCGAGCAGCTGTCCAAGCTGTTCAAGGCGCGCGGTATCAAGCACGAGGTGCTTAACGCGAAAAACCACGAGCGCGAGGCTGAGATAGTAGCGCAGGCGGGCAAAAAGGACGCGGTAACTATCGCGACGAATATGGCGGGACGCGGAACGGATATTAAGCTCGGCGGTAACGCGGAGTATCTTGCGCTTGCCGAAATGAGAAAGCTCGATTATTCCGAACAGCTTATCCAGGAAGCAACCGGCTTTGCCGAGACGGACGACGAGGAAATAATCGCGGCGCGTCAAAAATATCAGGAGCTTATCGCGAAATTCGATGAGAAGATAAAGCCCGAGGCGGAGGAAGTCCGCAAGCTGGGCGGATTGTTTATCATAGGCACGGAGCGCCACGAGTCAAGACGTATCGACAATCAGCTCCGCGGACGTGCGGGTCGTCAGGGAGACCCCGGCGAGAGCTGCTTCTACATCTCCCTTGAGGACGACCTTATGCGCTTGTTCGGCGGCGACCGCGTACAGCGCCTTATGGAGACTATGAACTTCGACGAGGACATTCCGATAGAGGCGGGCTTCCTCTCCAAGGCTATCGAGTCGGCACAGATGAAGATAGAGGGCAACAACTTCTCTATTCGTAAGCACGTCCTCGATTTCGACGACGTTATGTCCAGTATGCGCCAGACCATTTATTCCCAGAGAAGAAAGGTTCTCGACGGCGAGGATATTCACGACAACGTTGTGCAGATGATGACGCAGGACATCGAGGAGACCGTAAAGATGTACTGCTCGGATACCGTCGCGGAAAACTGGAATCTGGACGGTCTGCGTTCTCACTATATGAATTTGTATCTTATGGATACCGATCTGAGATATGACATCACAGACCTTAACGATATTTCACAGAACGACGTCTCCGAGTTTGTCAAGAAGCGCGGCGAGCTTATGTACAAGCTCCGCGAGGAGGATCTCGGCGAGGAGAGTATGCGCGAAATAGAGCGCGTATGTCTGCTGAAAACGGTAGACCGCCACTGGATGGATCATATCGACGCAATGGACGAGCTGAAAAACGGTATCGGTCTGCGCGGCTACGCACAGCGCAACCCCGTTGACGAGTACCGCTTCGAGGGCTTTGCGATGTTCGACGAAATGGTAGCGGCTATCCGCGAGGAGACGGTAAAGCTCGTGCTTACCATTCCCGTGCGTATGCAGGCGCCCATTCAGCGCGAGCAGGTAATGCGCCCCGACGCTCCCAACGCGGGAGGACCTCAGACCCCGTACAGAAGTGAAAAACGCGCCGAGAAGAAAAAGAAAGGCAAAAAGTAATATGTCACGATTTGCGCTTTTGACTTTGCTTTTATCAATAAAAGCTTTGCTTGACGGCGGCAATACCGACAGCGCCAAAACGCTGATTGAAGAGGTAATTGCCGAAGCTAAAAGACCCGACGCGGACTTGTCATTTTAATTTTCGATTTTGAAAGGACAGACAGCAAATGATGTTAGACGAAATAAAAAGCGAGCTTACGGAGCACATTATCCCTTTCTGGAATGATCTGCGCGACGACGAATTCGGCGGCTGGTACGGCGAGGTCGACAGCTCGCTGAACGTCAACAAGAAAGCCGAAAAAGGCGTTATTCTCCACTCGCGCATTTTGTGGTTCTATTCCAACGCGTATATGGCGCTTAAAGACCCCAAGCTGCTGGATAACGCAAAGCACGCTTATGAATTCCTCACCGAAAAGTGCTATGACCGAGAGTACGGCGGCGTTTACTGGATGGTGAATTACGACGGTACTCCCGCCGACGATATGAAGCACAGCTACTGTCAGGCTTTCTTTATCTACGCACTGGCGAGTTATTACCGCGCAAGCGGCGACAAGGGCGCTCTCGACATCGCGTACAAGGTATTTGAGCTTATCGAGAACGCTCACGCGGACGATATAGCCTACCGCGAAAAGCTCTCCCGCGACCTCACAAAGGAGCTCGCGAACGATGAGCTTTCCGAAAACGGCTTAATGGCGGACAAGACTATGAACACCACGCTCCACCTTATGGAGGCGTATACCGAGCTGTATCTCGCGGATAAAAACGAAAAGGTTCTCGAACGCCTGAAGTTCCAGATGAACCTCACCTACGACAAGATATTCGACAAGAACGGCAATAAGCTGATGGTGTTCTTTGACAGGGATATGAAAGAGATAGGCGACGTTCACAGCTACGGTCACGATATTGAAGCAACGTGGCTTATCGACCGCGCCGCGGACGTTATTGGCGATGAGGAATTCGCGAAAAAGTTCCGCGAAATGAACAGCAAAATAGCCGCGAATATCGCCAGGATAGCCTACGATAAAGAGAGCGGTTCGCTTCTCAACGAGGTCGATAAGGGAGTTGTAAACCGCACGCGCGTATGGTGGGTACAGGCGGAGAGCGTAGTCGGCTTCCTTAACGCTCATCAGCGCGGCTACGGAGATTATCTCGCGCTCTCGGAGAATATCTGGAGCTACATCAAGAAATATTTTGTCGACAAGCGCGGCGAATGGCAGTCGGAGCTCGACGATAACGGCACACCCAACCCGAAGAAAAACATAGTCGACCCGTGGAAGTGCCCGTACCACAACGGCAGAATGTGTTTTGAAGTTATAAGACGGCTCGAAAATAAGTAAACAACAAGCGGCTAAGAAAACCTTAGCCGCTTTTTTTTATTTGATTGAACGCGTGGACTCCTTGACGACGAGTTTTCCGGTGAGGATACGCGTTTTCTTTGGGCGTGAGGGATTTTCAACGCGCTCGAACAACGCGTTCAGCGCTTCTCCCGCCATTTCCTCCGAGTCGACTTGTATCGTTGTAATGGGAGGGTCGGATATTTCGGATATGAGATAGTTGTCGTAGCCGACAACGGAGATGTCGCGCGGCACGGAAATGCCTCTCGACTTCAAGTCGCGTATCGCGGAGAACGCGGTCTCATCGCAGTTGCAGACAAACGCGGTCGGGAGCTTTTCGGGAAACTCCAGCCGCTCGAAGCGTTCTCCGTTAGGCATTCGGTCGGGTATCAGCCAGTCGGGATCTACGGGAAGATCGTTCTCCAGCATTGCCTTTAAATAGCCCATAAATCTGTCGAAAATGCTTGTGGTCGCTTTTCGCGTACCGATAAAGCCTATCTCCCTGTGACCGAGCGAAATAAGATGATCGGTCAGCTTATATCCGCCGAAATAGCCGTTCGTTATCACGCAGTCAAGCTCCGCGTCGGGAACATAATAGTCCAGCAACACCAGATTGTTGGTATGATTTTTCAGCATTTGAAGATACGGAACGCTGAGCTGTCCAAGCGAGATAACGCCCGTAACTCGGTTGTTCGAGAACAAATTCGGCACGGTAAGCGAGCTCTCCTCCTCCGCGCCGATGTTCTCCTGTATGCAGGAGATACCCGAGCTTTTCAGGAGCTTTAAAATATCGTTATACAGCGCCCAGTAAAACGAGCCGTTCGGGTTGATAAACTTGTTTGGGATAAGAACGCCGATAACCCCGTCAAACTTGTTGGAAACGGATTTCGTGGAAACGTAGCCCATTTTGTCGGCGGTCTCGCGTATCTTCGCGCGAACCTCCTCGCTTACGCCGCTCCGTCCGCATAGCGCCTTGGATACGGTCACTGTGCTCGTGCCGCACACCTTCGCGATGTCCGCTATCGTAACCTGTTTTCTCGGCATTATCCGTACCTCCCCTATTTATACAGTTAAATATTAACATATTTTTTCAATGTTCTATAAAGTAATTTTAACATATTTTAGGTAAAAAGTCAAGCGCC
Source organism: Oscillospiraceae bacterium (assembly GCA_014799395.1). Classification (GTDB taxonomy): domain Bacteria; phylum Bacillota; class Clostridia; order Oscillospirales; family Ruminococcaceae; genus CAG-115. Next base: position 18,357 of record JAAVID010000081.1, read on the forward strand.
CGTAAAAAATTTGTCGTCCTGCCGTTACTTGACAATGGGCACGGGATATGGTAAAATTTAATTATAAGAAATTTGTCAAATTCGGGGGTCGAATTATGAAAACAGAAAAAATCGCTGCCGCCGCAAAGTACACGGCAATTGCTCTTGCGGGGTGCGCGGTCGTTGCTGTCGCGGTGGAGAATTTATCACCGAACCGTAAAAACGACGCGCCTTTGCTTACCGCGACCTCCATAAGCTCCTCAACGCACAGCGAGAACAGCACGGCTTCGTCAACCCGGACGGTTTCGACGTCGGTAAGTTCGACTGTAACGGCGCAGTCAAGCACCTCGGTCGCATCAGAGACCTCCGAAGCTCCCGAGCCCGCGATAAGCGAAAGCGAGCCGCATATTGACGAACCAGACGACCCCTACTTTACATACGAACCCGCCACCGAGGAGCCGACCTACGAACCCGAACCGTCCTCGGAGACCTCGGAGGAATTCACCGGCGAAACGAGCGAACCCGATACCTCCGAAATCACTCCGCCGACAAGCGAAGCCGCGTCAAGCGAACCGCCGATTACGAGCAGCGAGCCGCCCGTTCTCCCCGAAATTCCCGAGTTTGTTATCGTCAACCTGAACACCGCGACAGTCGCCGAGCTTACGCAGCTTGACGGCATAGGCGAGGAAAGGGCGCTCGCGATAATCGCTTTCCGCGAGCAATTCGGCGGATTTACAAGCATTTACGAGGTTCGCGACGTAGACGGCATAGGCGACGCTACGTTTGAAAAAATACGCGACTTTATAGTTATCTGAAAGGAGCGGCAAAATGAAAAACGGAAAACCGCAGATACTTCTGCTTGGAAACGGCATAAACAGAGCGTTCAACAGCGACTCGTGGGATCAGCTCCTTAATTCAATGGCGGAGGAATACGGCGTTAAAAACGCGGACGAGTACATCTGCCCCGAAACGCTGAAAGCGATCTTAGTCACGGGCGACAGAGTTGACGAGGCGCTCGGCAGGAAAAAAGACAGTCTCGGAAATCTCGGCACGGAAAAGCCGCCCAAGCAAATGGAGCTTTTAAGGCGGCTGTTGGCTATGAACTTCGACCATATATTAACGACCAATTACAGCTACGAGCTTGAGACCGCGGCGCTCGGCGAGGACAAGATATGCGAGAGCGCCCTTAAAAAAATGCAGCGCCACACGGACGAGGTCAGCCGCTGCGAGGCGAGCCTTATGCTCCACACCTACAACAGCGCGGAATATCACGGTAAAGAGCATAAAATATGGCACGTCCACGGCGAGGCGCGCAAAGCCGACTCAATGGTTCTCGGTCATTATTATTACGGTCTGCTGCTCGGGAAAATGCTCACGTTCAACAAAAAGCGCGGCGTGTACTATTCCATCGCGAGGGGAAGCGGCGAGCCGCCCGAGATAAAAAGCTGGACAGAGGCGTTTATCTTCGGCGACGTATACGTCCTCGGCTACGGCTTCGGCTTTGCGGAAAGCGATATGTGGTGGCTTCTCAACCGCAAAAAGCGCGAGCTTTCCGATGTTGGAAAGACCGTGTTTTTCGAGCTTAATCCGCCAAATCACCACAACCCCGCAAAGCTCGACCTGCTTCGGCTTATGAACGTTGAGATAGTACAAAAAACCGTCGAAAACAACAACTGGACAGGGCTTTACGAGCAAGCGATCGCCGAAATAGAAACGCGAATAAACAACACATAAAAAATCCCGTTCCTCGTGGAACGGGATTTTTTGATGGTTACTGAATAGTGTAGCTTACCGTGTTGCTGATAGGTACATATTGCCCCTGCACAAAAGCGTTGAGGTAGATCTCATACTCGCCGGGTGCGGTGTAGAAATAGGTGTAGCTAAGCTCGTTTTCGGCGTTTCTGTCCAATACCTGTTCGCCGTTATAAATAACCACCCAGCCGAGGTTCCTATACCCCTCCACTTCAGGTCGGGTTACTGTGTGATTATCGTCAATCGTGATTTCCACAGGATTTTCAATCACAATCTCGCTCTTTTCCTTATCGTTGAAGCTCAAAAAATCGAATTTCTCGCCGTTCACCAGAACATCGGCAGTACAGTTCTTTTTTGTGCAGTTAGCGTCCCAGCCAAGCATACTGCCCGCGCTGCTGCCGTTCACCTCGCCGCTAACCTGTACATTCTCATACGTTCCGCCTATCGCTTGACCCGCCGCAATGCCCGCCATACCGCCCTGTACCTTAGCGTCCGCAAACGAAATATTTCCAAGATAGCAAAAGGTTTCCCACCCGATAAATCCGCTGTCCGAAAATCCGGCTATCTTCATATTGCTGATAGTATGCCCCGCGCCGTCCACCATTCCGTTGAACGGGTGGTCGCCCGCCCATCCCATTGGCGCCCAGTCATAACCCTCAAGGTCGATATCCGCCGTAAGCTGCATAAACGCAATAACGCACTCCTGCGTGTTGACATACCAACAAAAGCTTGCAAGCTCCTGCGGCGTACTCACCAAAAATACGCCCTGTGCCGCCGACCGCTCTATATAATCTGCGTCCGCCAACAGCGGAATATCGCCGCAGTCAAATTGCTTTGTCCAGCCGTCATTATCGGGGTAGCGCGCAAAAAGCTCGGCGCACTCTGTTTCATACAGTCTTTGCTTTTCTGTTTCGCGAAACTCCGCGCTGTCTGCCGCCAGCAGCGTGATTTTCTCGTCGCCGAACTGAAATGCTATCTTATCACAACCGCCGTAAAAGTCGTCGATATAGCACCGTTCTCCGTCGATCCTTATATAGAACTTCTTCCGCATCAGGCTGCGCCCCGCCGAAAAATTATGAGCCGTGCCGTCGATAACAACAATGCCGTCCTCCGAGAAAACCCACTCTTCCGACAAATTCTCGCTGTTGTACCACACACCGACCAAGCTTTTTCCCTCTCGCGAGAGCTTTACCGTGCTTTCTTCGCTTTCCGCCAAACTTTCAGGGCTGTCCGCAATATCAAGATCATCCGCGGCGTTGTTAGGCAAAAGCTCCGACACACTCTCCCTACGTTCAGCACACCCGCAAAGAAAAACCGCCAGCACGAGCGATAAAATCAATGTTTTTTTCATAGTGAACCCTCCTATTTCCGCCCCCAAGATCCGATTTAAAATTCTATCCACATTATACAACGATATTCACGATTTGTCAACCCACACCGTTTTATCATTTCGGCAGCTTGACCGCGATCCCGCCCAACTTATCGAGCAGCGCATAAGAAGGATAAATATAAAAAATCCCGTTCCGAAAGGAACGGGATTTCGTATTGCAAGAAATAATTATCTCTTCGAGAACTGCGGGCGGCAGGCTGCCGCTCCCAATTCGACTCAAGTAATCGCTGTCGAAGAGCCATAGCAATATCGCACAGATTATCTCTTCGAGAACTGCGGTGCGCGACGTGCAGCCTTGAGACCGTACTTCTTTCTTTCCTTCATTCTCGGGTCACGAGTGAGGAAGCCTGCCTTCTTGAGTACGGGACGGAGCTCGTCGGAGTACTGGAGCAGCGCTCTGGACAGACCGTGACGGATAGCGCCCGCCTGACCCGTAACACCGCCGCCTGCGACCGTGCAGATAATATCGAACTTGTCAACCAGATCGGTGAGTGCGAGGGGCTGACGAACGATGAGCTTCAGCGTATCGAGACCGAAATAATCATCGATAGTTCTTCCGTTAATGGTAATGGAACCGCTGCCGGGGTACACTCTTACGCGAGCGACGGAGTGCTTTCTTCTGCCTGTTCCATAGTAGTAAGGTTTAGATTCGTACATAAAAAGCCCTCCTTAAAACTTGTAATCAACGGGCTTCTGAGCCGCGTTCTTATGCTCTGCACCTGCGTAGCAGCGAAGTCTTGTGAGAGCTTTTCTTCCGAGAGTATTGTTCGGCAGCATACCGTTTACGGCAAGTGTCATAGCCTTTTCGGGCTTCTCCGACATAAGCTTGTCGTAGCCGACCTCTTTGAGGTGACCGATCCAGCCGGTGTGCCATCTGTAAACCTTGTTCTGGAGCTTCTTACCCGTGAGTACTGCCTTGGAGCAGTTGATGATGATTACATGATCGCCACAGTCCACATGGGGAGTGAACGTGGGCTTATGCTTGCCTCTGAGCAGGTGAGCCGCGGTTGCTGCTACACGACCGAGGGGCTTGTCTGCCGCGTCGATAACATACCAGGTGCGCTCAACTTCTGCGGGCTTAGCCATATAAGTTGACATATCTTTTCCTCCTTAAATTCATATAGATAATTCACAACATTAGTTATTTTACCACGCTTTTCCGCTTTTGTCAAGGCTTTTTCGGCTCAAATTTGAAATATATCCCGATTTCTTTCCAATTCTCTGCAAATCTCTCTGTTTTTCTCATTATCTTGAAATTCATTTCATTTTTATACCATATATTAAAATCAAGAGTATACGCTAGTTTTAAATAAAATAATTGAGTATACGCGTGCTATTTATTTATTTCGGGATTATCCGTCCTCCCGAACAGATAGTCAAGCGATACGTTGAAGTAGTCCGCGAACGCCAGAAGCGTTCTGTAATCGGCTTCGCGCGTGCCGTTTTCATAGCGGCTTATCGAGTTCTGGTTGAGGTCAAGCTCTATCGCCAGCCGCACCTGCGAGAGCTTCCGCTTCTCGCGCAGTTCTTTTAATCTGAAAATTTTCAACACCCCCTTGACAAAACTATACCATAATGGTATAATAAAAATATCCCAATTTGGTATTATGCGTCCGATTTACCCGAAAATGCAGGATAAAAAGCGTTTTTGGATAAATTAAGTCCGTTGTGCGGAAGCGCTGTTGTAATTTGATCTCGTAAGTCTCGGCAATTTTTAGTATGCCGCACAGCGGGCTTAATTTATCCCGAAACGCAAAAAAATCCCGAAAGTTTTCAGCTTTCGGGAATTGCATTTTAACCGCAATATCTATTGACATAGACAGCGATTTGTTATAAAATATAAATAAAGAGGGAGGTATGACTTTATGAATAAATTACGTCTCGCCGGAATTATTCTCGGCATTGTCGCGATAATCGCATTTATACCGCTGACCATAGAAATATTCGGGGATATGAACACGGATATTATCACCGTCTCCGCGCTGTTTGTCGGGGTCGGATTGATTGGGAGCTGTATCTGCTCATTTATCAGAGGAATGCTTGAATATAAAAAGAAATGACTGCGCAAATGAAAATCGGAATATTCATCGCGCTGTTCGCGGTCTTGAGCGTAATTTTTTCTCCCGTCACCGCATACGCCGAAAGCACGGAGATCGTAAAACCCTCGGCTATCCCCGAAAAGTATCTCGACGAACAGGAGACCGAGCTGTACCGCCAAGTACTTAAGAACTTCGTCGCCATCTCCGAGGGCAGGCAAAGCGCCGAGACCTTTTACATAGACCTCCCCGCGCCGTTCCCGAGCAAGAAAAAGTACGAGGACGCCGTCGAAAAGGTTATGTACCTCATTCGGCGTTACACTCCCGAATACAATTTCTGGGAAGACAGCAGCGGGTATCTTGTATACAGCACGACAAGGTGCGGGATAGTTTACGGTATCTCGCCCATATATCAGGCGCAGGGAAACGCAAACCGCATAGACCCCGCCAAACTTAACGAAGCGAAAAAAGCGCTCGCGAACGCGCAGGCGATCGCCGATAAATACAAAAACAAGAGCGCCTACGATAAAATAATCGGCTACGTCGACGAGATATGCGCGCTGAACACCTACAACGACGAAGCGGTCGACACAGACGGCTATTCGCTGTACGACATCACCCCGTGGCGCATTATCAGCGTATTTGACGGCGACCCCTCAACAAACGCGGTCTGCGCCGGCTATGCCTGGGCGTTCCAGTATCTTTGCGCTCTGGGGGGAATTGAGTGCCATTATGTATCGGGCACAGTCAGCGAATCCCACGCGTGGAATATCGTAGAGCTCGACGGCAAGAGCTATTTTGTCGACGTAACATTCTGCGACGGCTTCCCCGAGGAGGACATCAAGCGTTATCACCCCTATGTGCTCGACAGCGTGGTCTCAAACGCGCAGGACGGTTTCTCGACATACTTTCCGTACGTCGGCAGGCTCTCCGCCGATATGGAGACCTACAAATACGACGACGGCGCAATGAAATATCTCCCCGAAAGTCTGCGCACGCTCAGCACGGGCGCATACCGCAAACCCGGGCTTCGCTTTGAGTGGTGGCATTTGCCGTTGATAATACTTGTCGTCGTCGCGGTCGTCCGATTTGTTAAAAGGAGACGAGCAAATCACGACAGCGAGGATTACTGATTTTCAGTCTGTATAAAAAGTATTTTTTTACTCGCATTTCCCAGACTGGCGAGAAACACTCGCAGACGAGGAAAAGCCCTAACGGCTAGGCTTTATGCCTGCCGTTAGGGCTTTGACGAAGTAAGCGCCGCCGCTTTGCGGCGGCGCGGTGCGAGGGTTTATCGACAGTCTAAAGCGCCTGTTGTGTGCAGGCGCTTTAATTATTTTATACCTTACAGTAAACCACCGCATAATCAAACGGCGCAACTGTTATCTTGTTATCGCGTATACCCCTGTTGTAGCGGTCAAACGCGGGTATAAAGTCGTAAAACATCTCGGTCTGCTCGGTTCTTACCTCGAACGTGCGTCCCTTTGTGGACTTGTTGAGGAAGATGATCGCCGCGTGACGGGTTATCTTGTCCGAGCGCGAGAACACGCAGACGTTGTCGTCCACATGAATAAACTTCAGCTCGCCCTGCTCGAACGCGCGAGTACCCATACGCACCGCCGAGAGCTGTTTCGTGAACTCGATAAGCTCCAAATTTTCCTGCCCCCACGGATAGCAGCGGCGGTTGAACGGGTCGCGGTAGCCCTCCATACCCGCCTCGTCGCCGTAGTATACGGACGGTATACCGGGCAGGAAGAATTGCAGGACCATCGCGCATTTCAGCAGCGAAATGCCGTACAGATACTGAGGTCCGTCAAGATGTCGCTCGCACTGCCAGTCCTTGTCGTGCCAGCCGACCTCCTCGCCGCCGAGACGTGTCAGCGCGCGCTCGGTGTCGTGAGTTGACAGAAAGTTCATCAGCATATCGATAGCGGGCTTGGGGTAGTGGTCGAGAATAGTCAGAACGCTGTCGGTGAACGCCTTTGCATCCGCGTACTTGACGTAGTTCAGAATAGCCTCCTTGAACGGGTAGTTCATAACGCTGTCGAGCTGTCCGCCGATAAGGTAGCGGCGGCGAACGCCGTAGCTCTCCTTGTTGGACGCGTCCTCCCAGACCTCGCCGTAAATTATCTTGTCGTCGCCCATTTTCTTGACCGCCTTGTTGAGATTGTCAAGGAAGTCGTCGGGGAGCTCGTCGGCAACGTCAAGTCTCCAGCCCCTTGCGCCGAGCTTTATCCACTTCTGCAAAATTCCGCCGTCGCCGCAGATGTACTCGGTGTAAGCGGGATTGTTCTCGTCGACGTTCGGAAGAGTTGTAATTCCCCACCAGCTGTCATAACGGTCGGGATAGCCGATAAACGAGTACCACGAGAAGTAGGGGCTGTTTCTGTCGCGGTATGCGCCCGTATGGTCGCCGTAGCGTCCGAATTTGTTAAAGTATATCGAATCCGCGCCCGTATGCGAGAAAACGCCGTCCAGAATAATGTCGATACCAAGCTCGTGAGCCTTGCTGCAAAGCTCGACAAAGTCCTCCTCCGTACCGAGCAGCGGGTCTATTTTCTCGTAATTCGCGGTGTTGTAGCGGTGGTTTTCGTGCGACTCGAAAATAGGGTTGAGGTAAATAATGGTAACGCCCAGGTCCTTGATGTACGGGAGCTTTTCGATTATTCCGCGCAGGTCTCCGCCAAAATAGTCGTTGTTGCGGACTATTCCCTTTTCGTCGGGACGGTAAAGCGGAGTGCCGTACCAGTCGTCGCGGATAATTCTGTCGGTCGGAACGTTTTCGTGCTTAACGCCGCTCTTCGCAAAACGGTCGGGGAATATCTGATACATAATTCCGCCGCGGACGAACGTGGGTGTGTACAGATTTTCGTCGAACACGGTAAGCTGAAACAGATCCTCCCCCTCAAACACGCCGATATTCGCGCCGCGCCGCTTTATGTAGCGGCGGCGTCCGTCCAGTATACAGGTGAAGTAGTAGTGGTGCAGTCCCGTATTGTTCGGCGTAAATACGCAGGAAAAAATGTTGTCCTCGCCGCTCTCGTCCTGGAGGTCAAGCTCGATAAAGCGCTCCTTGTAGCCCGGGCGGAACATTACCAGCGTAAGCCCCGAGACCTGCATATGCTTCGGGATACGGACGTTGAACATAGACGGCTGACCGCGGCGCAGCGCACCGAACGGGTGCTTGTACTGCGTGTCAAAGCAATCGAAAATCGGCATACTCATTATTTCAATTCTCCCCTTATTTTGGCAATACCTCACAATTACCGCCCTTCGGGCTTTGTCGGTGTTTGCTTGCATATTTTTCATCATATCGCACAATTCGTCCTAGCAAGGCATACAGCCTTGCGTCGTCCTCATTGTACGATCTGATGAAAAATCTGACTGCGCAACCACTCGACAATAATTGTGCAGTATTGCCTAATAACATTCCGTCGGCATTTATCGCCGACGGAATGCCGAATATTTTAATTATCTCAAATTCCAGATGTCACGCGCATAATCCTGAACCGCTCTGTCAGCGGAGAAGATACCCGCGCCCGCGATGTTCATCAAAGACTTCTTGTTCCAGTCAAGCTGATTCTTGTAGACCTGGCTGATATAGTCCTGTGTGCCGCGGTAGCTGTCGAAGTCCGCAAGCGCCATATAGAAGTCCTTGTTCTTAATGGAATCCGCAAGCTCGTTAAACGTTGCGCCGTTGATACCGTTGTACATTCTCTGCATAACGTTCTGGAGTACGGGGCTCTGGTCGATAAAGGACTGAGGATTGTAGCCTCTCATACGCATTTCGTTCACCTCGGGAGTTCTCATACCGAAGATGAAGATGTTGTCCGTGCCGACTGCCTCGTGAATTTCAACGTTTGCGCCGTCGTAAGTTCCGAGGGTGAGCGCGCCGTTCAGCATAAGCTTCATATTACCCGTACCCGAAGCCTCTGTACCCGCAAGCGAGATCTGCTCGGAGACCTCCGCGGCAGGCATAAGGATCTCGGAAAGCGTTACGCGGTAATCCTCAAGGAATACGACCGACAGCTTTTCACGGAGAATGGGATCGTGCTTTATCTCCTCGCCTATGCACCAGATCATCTTGATGATCTGCTTTGCGATATAGTAGCCGGGCGCCGCCTTGGAAGCGAAAATGTAGGTCTTGGGAACGAACGGAGCGTTCGGGTTCTGCTTAAGGTAGTTATAGTCCGCGAGAATGTTCATCGCGTTGAGCTGCTGACGCTTGTACTCGTGCAGACGCTTTACCTGAACGTCGAAAATGCTGTCAAGGTTGAGCTTAACGCCCGCCGACTTCTCAACGAACTGCGCAAAGCGCTCCTTGTTCTCGCGCTTGATCTTGCCCAATTTTTCGAGAACGGACTTGTCGTTCGCGAATACCTGGAACTTGATAAGCTCCGAAGCGTCTTTCTTGAAGCCGTCGCCAATGCACTCGGTAAGCAGGTCGGTAAGACCCTTGTTGCTCTGGAGCAGCCAGCGGCGGTATGCGATACCGTTGGTAACGTTCTTGAACTGATGAGGCTTGTCGAGATACTGGAGACGGAAAACGTCGTCCTTGATTATCTGCGAGTGCAGCTTGGAAACGCCGTTTACGCTGTGCGAAGCCGCAACGCAAAGGCTCGCCATGTGAATTTTACCGTCCCGAACGATAGACATCTTAGCGACCTTGTCCTCGTCTCCCGTTCTGTTGCGAATATCCTCGCAGTAGCGGCGGTTGATCTCGCAGATGAGCTGATAAATTCTCGGAAGGATCTTCTCTACCAGACCCTGATCCCACTTCTCGAGAGCCTCCGCCATAACGGTGTGGTTGGTGTAAGCAAACGTATTTGTAACGATATGCCAAGCCTGATCCCAGCCGTAGCCGCACTCGTCGAGCAGTATTCTCATAAGCTCGGGAATAGCCAGAGTGGGGTGAGTATCGTTGATGTGGATAGCAACCTTCTCGTGGAAATTGTTAAGATTGCCGTAAACCTTCATATGGCGCATTACAATATCGCCGATAGAAGCCGCGCACATAAAGTACTGCTGTCTCAGACGGAGCGCCTTGCCCTCCGCGTGGTTGTCGTTGGGGTAGAGCACCTTGGAAATGGAGTGCGCGATGTTGTTCGCGCCGAGAGCGTTTGCGTAGTCGCCCGTGTTGAACGACGCCATATCGAACGACATACTCTCCGCGCTCCACAGACGGAGCTTGGATACTCCCTTGCTGTCGTAGCCCGAAACGTACATATCATAAGGCACAGCGTTTACGCTGTTGTAGTTTACATATTCGAGACTGTGGTAGTTTTCGTCCCACTTCTCCTGAATCTGACCGTCAAAGCGAACCTCGACAGCCTGATCGGGAACGGGCACGAGCCACGCGCCGCCGCCGGGAAGCCAGTTATCGGGGAACTCTGTCTGCCAGCCGTCAATGATCTTCTGCTTGAAGATGCCGTACTCGTAACGGATAGAGTAACCGGTAGCGGGATAATCACAGGTAGCCAGACCGTCCATATAGCAAGCCGCCAGACGACCCAGACCGCCGTTTCCGAGACCCGCATCGGGCTCTTCCTCATAAATGCGGTCGATCTTTATTCCGATCTCCTCAAGCGCCTTTTCGGCCTCGTCCTGCAAACCGAGATTGTACAGCGAGGTCTTGAGCGAACGTCCCATAAGGAACTCCATCGACAGGTAATAAACCTGCTTTCTGCCCTTGGAGTTGCAGTCGTGCATAAAGTTATGGCGCTTCTCCTTCATGTAATTTACCACGATCGTAGACAACGCGCGGTATATCTGCGTGTCGGAAGCATTCTTGGCGTCTGTGCGGTAGTCGTACTCCAGTATGGTTTTGAGCTGTTTGAGCAGCTCGTCCTTAGAAATCGGTGATTTCATAAATATTTATACCCCCTTCATGGTATCTGCTCATAAAAATACATCTATATTATACACTTTTTCGGCAGAAATTTCAAGTCTAAATGGCGATTACTGTAAGATGAAACAAAAAACACGCCCAATATTCGTGATTTTGCACAACTCACGCCGATTATTTTTTTGCTTTGTGATTAACTTGCATAACATTTTAAAAGAAAACACGAAACCTGTCTATTGTTTTTTGGCGAGATAATAATCGTCGTCGCGCTCGTAGTACGGGCAATCGTAGTTTGTGCCCTGCAAAAAGCGGTACATCTCGTCCTCGTCCAGATTGACGAGACAGGTATAGTAGCCGCAGTCCTCGTCGTATACATAATTTACGCATTCATCGCAATTCGTTGTCAAAGTGCTCTCTCCTTTCACGCGCTTATTCGGCATACCCCAATTCACAGGTGTATATGAACTCCACCAAATCGCCCTCCGACAGCTCATACGCCCCCGCGGACATCTGCGGGACCGCGCCGTTTACGCGGTAAGTCCAGCCGCTTTCACTGCCGAAGCCGAACTCGTAAACAAACCCTATCCCGCGCACATAAATGCCGTAGGACGAACCGACATAGTCCACCCGAACACGCTTTGCCCTAGCCGCCTCGATAAGCGCGTCAAACGCGGTCGCGCCCTCGCGGAGCGAAACCTCGTCAAGCGGCAGTATTATGCCGTCCTCGGGTATCACCGACAGCGGATTTACGCTCTCGTCAATGTCGCCGAGACGGTCGAGCACACCCGCGCAGTCCGCCCCGACGCGCACGGTTATCCCGTTTTCGGGAGCTTGCGCGTAATATTCCTCGGGCGTTCTGATGTTCAGCAGCCACACCGCTCCCGACAAAACGAGAATAATAAGCCCCGATATTGCCAAGCCCTTTCCGCGCCTAACAACAGCCGTTATCAGCGCCGCAATGCCGATAACGCCGAGCCCCGCCGAAATTATCAGCTTGATGCGAAAACCCGTTATAACGCCGGTTTCTTCCGTTTGGAAAGTGACGGAAGAAACGGGAAAATTTTCGGAAATTTCCTCGGACGTCCCGGAAATACTTTCGTGATCTTCGTCCGTATCGGCGGCGACCTTCGGCTTGTCAAACAGCGCCTCGCCGCGCTCTTTAAGGCTCAGCGCGGTGAATGCCTGCAACGCTTGGACCGTCGCCATTTTGTTGGTTTTGCCATTGAGCTCGTGAGCGAAACCTCCGTCCTCGCGGCGAAATCGGAGCAGCGCGGAGACCGCGTTATCAAGGCGTTCGTCGTCAATACCCGCCGCCGTGAACGCCAGCACCGCCTGCGCGGTGCTCTCGCTCGTCTCGTTCCCCAACGAGAGAAATCCCCCGTTATCAAGCTGAAGCTCCGAAAGCGCGCAAACGGCTTTGTCAAGCGCATTGCGGACGTTCTCATCATCCGCAAGAGGAGCAAGCGCGGTTATCGCCGAGGCGGTAATATCAACGTCGGCGGAGCTGCCGCGAAGCGCAAATCCGCCGTCGCCGAGCTGCCGCCCGATTATCTCCTCGGCGAGCTGCAAGCGCGTATAGACCGCGCCGTTGTCGGGTTCGAGACCGCTGCAATTCGCCGCGGCGAGCGCCCATATCCACGCGTTCAGCCCCTGCCTGTCGAGGTTCGTATTGCAGTACGCCGCGGCGTTTATCAGCTCGCGCGGACACTCGCCGAACGCCGCAAGCACTATCGCCGTGCGCTGAAGCTCGGTCGGCGTTACAAAGCCGTCGGAATTTATAAGCTCCGAACGAAGCGCGTTTTCAACGAACTCCGCGGAATTTTCCGCGCCATACAGCCGAGCACGGCAAAGCACCGTCCAGTCGGCGCTTCCGAGCTGCAAGCCGTCGTAAAAATCATTAACGCCGCGCTCGTTCATATTCAGCGCAAAAAGCTCGCGGATAATATCGGCGTTATCCGCGGCGTGCGCCGTTATGCAGAATACGGTTTGCACCGCGATAATTACCGCAATGCAAACCGCCTTGATCATTTTCTTCATTTGTTATTATCCGCGCTTGCGGGAAACTGCCAGCATGCCCGCCGCGATCACTGCCGCGCCGAATACCGCCGCAACGCTTTCAACGCCCGTATCAACGTTTGTCGGAGCTTCGGGGGTGTTCGCGGGTGTTTCGGTCGTCTCGGGAGCGGGCTGAGCCGCGTTTTTAAGCGCGTTTGCCGCCTCGTCAAGCTCGCTCTGAGCCGCGCCGAACTTGCCGAGCGTCTCGACCGCCGCTTTGTATTCGGGCAAGGACTTGTCCGCCAGTGCCGCGGTCTTTATCAGCTCCGCCGCGTTGACCGCGGGAACGAGAGCCTCCGCGCCGCCCCAGCTCGAATTGTCCTGACCGAGATCCGAGCCGTATCCGTAGACCGTAAATCTGTACTCCACAACGTCGCCGTCGGCAGGCTCGTAGCTGCTTATGCCAACCTGCGCGTACTCGCCGTTAAGGAAGTAGCTCCAGCCGCTTTCGGGCGTGTAATCCAGCGCCGTAAGCTGTCCCTCGGTGCTTCTGCCCGTCATTTCGGGGCAGACCACCTTGATCTCCTCCGGCACGTCCGCGCCGTTGTCCGCGTCCTTGAACGCGGTGATGTAGTCGCCGTATTCGCTTTCCACAACCGTCACATCAGCCGCGCGCTTTACAATGTCGATACCGCTGTCGCCCTCGTAAAACGGTACGGCCACGGGCTCAACGCAAACGCCCTGCCCGATCGTCGACTTTACCGCCGCAAAGTAGACCGTTCCCTTTTCCGCAGGCTGCGCGAACACGCACAGCGAGGTCGCCGCAGCAGTCGCCGCAGCGGCGAATACTGCAAGAATTTTTGCCTTTTTCATCATTATTCCTCCGATAATATTTTTTTCGGCGGTCTCGACTGACAGGTCTTCCGACTTACGGCTTATACTAAAAAGGGGTAAGTATCGCGCTTTATGCCAAGCCTTCCCACAGCTTTCGCCTCAGTGACCCGGGCTTTCGCCCTATGACATAAACGCAGCCGTTTACGGCAGCGGGGACTGTCACGGATTTTCACCGTGTTCCGTGATTTTGCATCACATTGCCGCGCCGAGTTTTCCGCCAAAATATATTATAGTATTTTTTTCCGCGATTGTCAATAGCTTAATCTTCGTCCGACGACTTCGGTATGCTTGCGTAGCCGCTGTCGAACGTTATTATACAGCGGCAGTTCGGGTGATTTATCCGCAGAAAGCGCGTTATCTCCTCGGTGAGCGTCCTTTCCTCAAGTCCGCTGTCGGGCGGAAGAACGCAGTCGAAGATCACCTTTTCACCGTCGGGGCAGCGAACAACGCGCAGATCGTGAACGGAAACACGCTCGTCTATCCTCCCGACGATCTCGTGAAGCTCGGCGTTGAAGCGCCCCGCGGATCCGCCCGAGACTATCGGGTCGGGGTGTACGAGCAAATTCATTCCCTCGCGGAGGAAGTCGCGCTCTATGCGGTCAATTATCTCGTGACATCTCAAAAGAGACATTTCGGCAGGCACCTCAACGTGCGCGGAAGCGAACTGCCGACCCGGACCGTAGTCGTGTATCATCAGATCGTGAGTGCCCAGAACTCCGTCGTAGGACAGTATTTTTTCGCGTATTCTCTCGACCAGCTCCGCGCTCGGGGCTTTGCCAAGCAACGGGTCAAGCGCGTCGCGTACAAGGCATATCCCGCTGTACAGGATAAACACCGCCACCGCCGCGCCCATTATGCCGTCAAGCTCTATGCTGCAAAAATGCGAGATCACCAGCGCGATAAGCACGGCGGACGTGGATATAACGTCGTTACGGCTGTCGGCAGCTGTGGCGATAAGCGTTTCGGAGTTTATCGTTTTGCCCATTTTTCGGTTGAACGCCATCATCCAGAGTTTGACGAGTATCGAAACGACAAGCACCGCAAGCGGAACAACGCCGAATTCGACTTCGGTGGGCTCTATTATCTTTACTATACTGTCACGCAGCAGCTCCGCGCCAATGACCATTATCAGCGCGGCGACGATAAAGCCCGCGAGGTATTCGTAGCGCCCGTGACCGTAGGGGTGTTCCGCGTCGGCGGACTTTTCGGAGAGCTTGAACCCGATAAGGCTTATAATGCTTGAGGACGCGTCGGAGAGGTTATTCACGGCGTCGGCGGTCACGGAAAGGCTGCCCGAGACTATCCCGGCGATAAACTTTCCGATACAGAGCATTAAATTGCAGAATATGCCGACCTTACCCGCAAGCTTGCCGTATGCTGAACGGACGGCGGGAGTTTCAATTCTGCCGCCGTCCTTTATAAATAATTTTATCAGAAATTCGGTCATAAAAATATCCCCCGAATCGGAATTTACCATATTGTATGCGGCTGCTTATATATTCGCTCTCGCCTCGTTGAGTATCCTCGCGTACTTCTCCATCTGCACGCGCGAAACTATCACGTTGCGGTCATAGCTCTCGAGAAAATGCAGCAGCTCCTTGCTGCCGAGACAAACATAGTCGCTCTCGCGGAGGTTGAGCTTGAGCTTTGCATTGCAGCTCGAAAAATACAGCACGGTATCTATCCACACGTCCTCTCCCGCCGCGTTGAGTATGCTCTTGACTATATCGCGCTGACGGCGCATTTGCTTTATCGGATTGTCCATTTCCTGCGAGGTGTTCTTTCCGCCGCGGTAGTACTTTCGCTGCTCCCACTTGTCGGCTTTCCAGCTTCCCTGAATAGTTCCCGAGTGGTTTTTTACCTCAACGATAATTAACCCTTTGTGACTGATTATCAGCATATCAAGCTCCGAGCGCCCGCGCTTGTAGCGCACGGGGAGATTGCAGAAAATTATGTTGTTTCCGCTAAGGTGACGGACGGTCTTGTACAGGTCGCGCTCGCCGCGCCTGCCGCTGTTTAAGACGTTATACCGCCGCGCGAGGAGCATATATCCCGCGTTGCACAAAAAAATAAGCCCGATAGCCACTATCGCGGTTATCTTCGTCTCGTACAGTTTCAGCAGCACGAACGCCGCAAGCAGAATCACGGGCATAACGCCGCACACCACCTGCGATATAAGCAGACCGACGATCTTCTTATTATTGGTGTTTTTGCACCGAATGACCTTATTCATTTAAACATCTCCGTTTGCCGACCGAAAAAAGCGCGGCTTTTTCGGCGTGAATTAACGTCGTATCGAACACGGGCAGCGGCGAACAGTCCGCGTTTATCAGCAGTCCTATTTCCGTGCAGCCGAGAATTACGCCCTCCGCTCCCCTTTGCTTTAAGCCGGCGATTATACGCACATATTCGTCTCGCGACGACGGCGAAATTATTCCGCGGCAAAGCTCGTCGTATATAACATTATTTACGATCTCAACGTCATTATCGTCGGGAATAAGCGCGTTTATCCCGCGCGCGGTAAGGCGTTCCTTGTAGAAATCCTGCTTCATCGTGTATTTCGTGCCGAGCAGCGCCGCCGTTTTTACCTCCGCGGCGATCAAAGCGTCAGCCGTCGCGTCTGCGATGTGCATTATCGGGATATTTATCCTCTCCGATATTTCGGGAACGACCTTGTGCATAGTATTGGTACAGATAACGATAAAGTCCGCGCCCGCTTTCTGTAAATTCAGCGCCGCCGCGCCGAGTATTTCCGCGCTTTTCGCCCAATCTCCGCTTGACTGACACTCCTCTATCTCCGCGAAATCCACGCTGTACATAAGTATCTTTGCCGAGTGCAGACCGCCCAGCTCGCGGCTCACCGTTTCGTTG
Organism: Oscillospiraceae bacterium; assembly: GCA_014799395.1. Classification (GTDB taxonomy): domain Bacteria; phylum Bacillota; class Clostridia; order Oscillospirales; family Ruminococcaceae; genus CAG-115. The sequence goes on from JAAVID010000081.1 coordinate 35,119, forward strand.
ATTATTTGATAATACGTGACGGTGCTCTCCCAGCTCATACCGCCTATCAAGCCTATCGTTTTCATCATACGTTGAACCTGAACAGCGTAACGTCGCCGTCCTGCATTACATATTCCTTACCCTCAAGCCGCACCAAGCCCTTTTCCTTAGCCGCCGCCATAGAACCGCAGTTCATAAGGTCGTCAAAGGAGACAATCTCGGCGCGGATAAAGCCCTTTTCAAAGTCGGTGTGTATCTTGCCTGCCGCCTGCGGAGCCTTCGTGCCCTTTGTTATAGTCCACGCGCGAACCTCGGGAGTACCCGCGGTGAGGAACGAAATAAGCCCAAGCAGACGATACCCCGTCTTGATGATACGCGCCAGTCCCGAGCTTTCGAGGTGCATATCCGCCAGGAACATCTCCTTGTCCTCGTCGGGCATATCGGCGATCTCCGCTTCGATCTGCGCGCATATCGGCAGCACCTCGGCGTTCTCCTCCTTGGCAACGGCGCAGACAGCCTTGTATTCATCGTTGTTCTCGATATCGCCCGTGAAATCCGCCTCGGACAAATTCGCCGCGTAGATAACGGGCTTGTTTGAGAGCAGGGGCGTATCGCGGAGCATAGAGCGCTCCTCGTCCGAAAAGTCGTAGCTTCTCGCGGACTTGCCGTTTTCGAGGTGAGCTTTCAGGCTCTCAAAGAAATCGACCTCCGCCTGTACGGACTTGTCGCCCTTAAGCGCCTTTTTCGCGCGGTCGATACGGCGCTCGAGTATCTCTAAATCGGAAAAGATAAGCTCAAGATTTATCGTTTCGATGTCGCGCGCCGCGCCTATGCTTCCGTCGACGTGGATAATGTTGTCGTCCTTAAAGCAGCGTACAACGTGCACGATAGCGTCCACCTCGCGTATGTTCGACAGGAACTTGTTGCCCAGACCCTCGCCTTTTGAAGCGCCCTTGACGAGCCCCGCAATGTCAACGAACTCCAGCGTCGCGGGGGTGAACTTCTCGGGGGTGTACATCTTCGCCAGAGCGTCCAGCCGCTCATCGGGCACGGAAACGATACCGACGTTCGGCTCGATAGTGCAGAACGGATAATTCGCGGACTCAGCGCCCGCGTTTGTAAGCGCGTTAAAAAGGGTGCTTTTGCCGACGTTCGGCAGACCCACCATTCCAAGTTTCATATATTTCAGCCTTCCTTTATTTTTATCATATTTTATTATTATACCATATCGCCGTTGAAATTTCAAGGGGGAGGCTCGGCATAATTTGCAAAATATTAAAAGTGCGGCTATTCATAACGAACAGCCGCACCGATTTTTTATTTCCCGCCGCGCTCTTTCAGCCGCTTTTCCGCAATTCCGTAGCCAAACGCAATGCACAACAGCGTAACGCCAAATCCGATAAACAGGAGCGTTCTTCCCATATTGCCGATACCGCGGAAGTCGAACAGAAACAGCTTTGCCGACGACAGCAGCGCAAGCGCCAGCCCGAACCGTCTGAGCAGGGCGTTTGAGCGCTTAAAGCCGATAATTATCCACACAGCCGCCGCGACGATATAGATTATGCTTATGATAAAGCTCGTGAACGTCACATAATTGTTTGTGCCGAGTATCGTAGTCAATGACAAGAGCGAGTATGCCGAAACGACCAGCCCGACCGCCTTGGAGAACTTCGGCGACTTTCCGCTTATCTGTATCGCCATATCCAACACGGGAAGCACCGAAGCGGCGTTTACCGCGATAGTCGCGATAATTCCCGCGATACCGAGCTCGTGGCTTTTTATCGAACGGTTGATCGACTCCACGCCGTTCGCGAACAGCAGATTAAGCAGTCCGATTATATACAGAGTAAACGAAGCCGACATCGCCCAGCCGCGCATATATTTCAGCTTCCCGACCACAAAGCCCAGCACGAGCCACGGCACGGTGCACAACAGCGCCGAAAACGCCGCCTTTGAAGCGGGATTTATCCACGTCTCCACCACATCGAACATATCCACAAGATAACGTATTATCATATCCGAGCAGAGCAGCCCCGCGTTGAGGAACGCCGCAAAGGTGTACGCGCGGAACAGGTTGTTTTGGTGCTTTTTCTTGACGATAAACACCACCATAATACCGAACCAGAGAACAAGGTTCACGCATATCGAAACAAGCCGCTGAGGTGTGTTTTCATTTAACAGCAGAACGCCGAAGAAGTGTATCTCCGCAAGCGCCGTAAGCGAAAATCCCCAGCCGCGGAAAAGTCGGCGGTCGAAGATAAGCCCCGCGATGATGACCGCCGCCGCGAGTATATGGAGCAGGATATAGCGGACAAACAACGCCCCCGCAATGTCCATAAGCGCTATCGTCACCGCTATCAGCATAAAGTTGAACAGTATGTTCGTCGCCTTGCAGTCGTCGCCGAAATTCAGCGAGAAGATCACCGCCAGCACCGTAAAGATGACCGTCAGCACCAGCAGCGCGATCCCCGCCGCCGTCGGGCTTACCACCCAGTGGAAAATATCCTCGGTATAAAGCAGAACCGCGGTGAATATTATGCATATCAGCGCGCTTTCCGAGGAAGTCGTCTTTCCGAATTCCTGCGCCGCGTTGAGGAGCAGTCCGCCCGCGTAGCATACGGCACAGCAAATAACAAACAGCACTATGACAAACGCGCAGACGGCGTCGTCTATGTCTGTACCCGAGACGGGAATAAAAAGCGAAAGCGTCTCGATGACCGACAATACTATTCCTATAATATATGCCGCGTCATATCGGCTCTTTCGCGAGATGACCGCGTTTGCGGCGTGTACTGCGACCAGATATATCACCGCTCCGAAGAACGCCGACGCGCCGAGACCGCTGAATATCGGCAGCGCCGAAAACAGCACGGTCACGATAAGCAAGCCCTGCGACCTGTACCTCGCCGAAAGCAGAAAACCCACCGCCGCCGCTCCGAGCCCTACGCCGACCGAGCCGCCGCCGCTAAGTATATGAAAGCCGTAATGTCCGATAAGCGAGCAGATAAACAGCTCCGCCACGCCGCCGAATATAAGCGCGTTCGCGAATACGGGCGAGCCCTTGCGGTAGAACAGCTCCCCCGCGCCGAGCATAAGAAGCCCCAGCGCTATCACCAGCGCCAGCCTCACCCCGACGTGCAGAAAGCCCTCGGAAGCCGCCGAAAACGCGATAATGCCTATTATAATGAATACCACGCCGATCTTGCTCAGCAGGTTTATCCCGACAAACATCTCCCCGCCCGTCACCGCGCCCTTGGACTGCGGCGGCTGTTGATAATTTTGAGTTGATTGAGAATATTGAAGATCCTGCCGTAAATATTGCGGATTACCTTGTCCGTTATTGTTGTTATTTGAGTCGTTCATAAAAGCTCCTTTTCATGTAAAAATACAAACCTATTCATTTTAATTATAACATACATTGCCGTATAAATCAAGCAAAAAGTATACATTTTCATAAAAAATACATATTAAAAATATAAATAGCACTTGACTAATTCGGAATTTTGTATTATAATAGATAAATGTAGATTATAAAATGGCAGGGTATGCCTGCTCAACTCAAAAAAATTCAGAAAAACAGAACGGAGTGAAAAACATTTGAAGAGCAAGATCACAAAGCCCGTGTTTTTTATCGTCTTTTTCCTGATAGTCGTATTCACGTTGCTTTCGACAATGGGTATACGCACCTATTACGGCGATATAAAAACAGCTTGGGTGTGGGGAATTGACGATATCAGATGGGGAATCGATATCCGCGGCGGCGTAAACGTAACGTTTAAAGCCCCCGAAGATTATGAAAGTGAAAACACCATCACCGAGGACGACCTCAACGGCGCGAAGTCTATGATAGAGCAGCGTCTTGTCAGCAAGAACATAAACGACTACGAGGTATATGTGGACGCGGCTACCAAGTCCATAATCGTGCAGTTCCCGTGGCAGAGCGACGATACGTCGTTCGATCCCGAGCAGGCGGTCCGCGAGATAGGCGAGACCGCATTGCTGACGTTCCGCGAAAAGCACGAGCTCGACGAAAACGGACTTCCCGCGGGCGATACCAAGGACAAGATAGTCCTCACGGGCGCGGACGTTGAAAAGGCTTCCGTATGGTATAACAGCCAGGAAAAGGAGCAGGTAGTCCGCCTTGAGCTCAAGGAAAGCGGCAAGGAGGCGTTTGCCGAGGCAACGGAGCGCTTAAATGGCGACATTATCTCCATCTGGATGGACGATACCTGTATCAGTTATCCGAAAGTAAACGATAAGATAAACGACGGCGTTGCGTATATTTCGGGCAGCTTTACCGGCGCTGAAGCTACCGAGCTCGCGAATAAGATAAACGGCGGCGCGCTGCCGTTCAAGCTGGAGATCGACACCTTGTCGACTATCTCTCCTATCCTCGGCATCGGCGCTCGCGACGCTATGGCGCTTGCCGGACTTATCGCGTTTATCCTTATCGCAATATTTATGATCGTTTACTACCGTTTACCCGGATTTGTCGCGGTAGTTGCGCTTACGGGTCAGGTCGCGGGTATGTTCGCGGCTATCACGGGCTTCTTCGGCTTCAATAACGCTTCGTCGCTCACGCTGCCGGGTATCGCGGGTATTATCCTGTCGATCGGTATGGGCGTTGACGCAAACGTTATCTCGGCGGAGCGTATCAAGGAAGAGCTGAAAGCGGGACGCACCATAGACGGCGCCGTCAAGAACGGCTTCCAGCGCGGCTTTACGGCTATTCTCGACTCCAACCTCACGGTCATTATCGTGGCGCTTATCCTTATGGCGGTGTTCGGCACCTGGTTCGGCGCTACCACCGAGGGTACGGTATACTCGTTCGGTTACACACTGCTCGCGGGCGTTATCATGAACTTCATTATGGCTTGCTGGGCTACCCGTCTTATGACCGTTTCGCTCTCGAAGTTCAAGTGCTTCAGAAAGCCCGCGCTGTTCGGCGTATCCAAGGCGGAGCTTACGGGCGACGCGGAAACCGGCAAGGATACCGTTCAGAATATCAACGTTAAGGCAAAGACCGACATTGATTTCGTAGGCAGAAGAAAGATATTCGTTATCATCTCCGCGGCACTTATCGCGCTGACCGTGCTCTGCACGTTCATTATCGGCGTAAACGTTGACATTCGTTTCAAGGGCGGTACTATCCTGACCTACTCCTACTCGGGAACGATCGATACTAACGACGTAAAATCGACCGTCGAGGCGCTCGGCACTCCCCGCGCTACCGTAACGACGGGTACGAGCTTTACGGGCAGTCTTAACACGATAGTTATATCCTTCGCGCAGGACGAGAAAATGGACGACGATATGCTGCAAAAAGTCACCTCGGGACTTATCGAGACCTATCCCGACAACAATATCGACAGCGTAGACACTACAAACGTTTCCGCGTCCTCGGGCTCGCAGTTCTTTGTTTCCTGCCTGATCGCGGTAATCGTGGCGTTTGTGCTGCTGGTTGTCTATATCGCGTTCCGTTTCAAGAAGATCGGCGGCTGGAGCGCGGGTATCATCGCGATATGCTGTCTGCTCCACGATGTAATACTCACCTACGCGGTGTATGTATTCACGGGTATGGCGCTCGACTCCAACTTTATGGCGGTTATCCTTACGCTGCTCGGCTACTCGATCAACAACACGATCATCATCTACGACAGACTTCGTGAAAACCGCGCAAAGCACGGCGGAAAGATGTCCGATCACGAGCTTGTAAACCTCTCGATAAACCAGACGCTCTCGCGTTCGATAATCACCACGGCAACCACCGTAACGGCAATGATCTCGATAGCGATCGTCTGCTCGATAATGGGCGTTACCTCGATCCTCTCCTTTGCTATACCGCTTGCTATCGGTATGCTGGTGGGCTTCTATTCGTCGCTCTGCATTGCGGGTCCGATGTGGATCTGGTGGCAGGAGCGCAAGACCGCAAAGGGCGCGCCCGCAGCTAAATCGGCTAAAGCATAAACTTATATAACTTAACCCGCTGTCCTCTTGGACAGCGGGTTATTTTTGCGATAAAAAAGCCGCCCGATCTCTCGGGCGGCTTTAAGCTCGGCTGTTTGGCAGGCGTCCCATTCTCCTGCATCTCTCAAATCAACAAAGACTGCTGATTTTGTCAAGCCCTCGGCGTGTGGACGGGGACGAAATCCTCCACCTCAAACAGCCACTATTAGCCTACTGTTATTATAGCATAATTATTCACGTTTGTAAAGAAATCTCCCTCAAAAAGTTTGCATTTTACCCGAAAATATGGTAAAATAAATTGTTAAGCCCACGCTTAACGCAAAAATTCACAAACGAGGTACATCAATGATAAACAACATAATTTTCGATATGGACGGCACGCTCTGGGACAGCTCGGCGAACGTTGCCGCTTCGTGGAACGCTGCGGTCGAGGGTCTGTCCGACAAGCGCTTCACCGCCGAGGACATACAAAGCGTAATGGGTCTGCCTATGGACAAGATCGCCGAGAAGTTCTTCGACGCGGAGACGGAGGAGACGCGGCTGAAAATAATGGAGCGCTGCTGCGACGGAGAGAACGACTACCTCCGCGAGCACGGCGGAAATATTTATCCCGACACCGTTCCCGTGTTCGAGGAGCTGTCGAAGTCCTGCCGGCTGTTTATCGTCAGCAATTGTCAGTCGGGATATATCGAAGCGTTCCTCGACTATTACGGGCTGCGGGAGTATATAACCGACCGAGTTTGCTGGGGCGACAACGGACTGCCGAAATCGGAAAATATCCGCCTTATAATGCAAAGAAACGGTATGGAAAACGCCCTCTACGTCGGCGACACGCAGACCGACTGCGACAGCACATACGCGGCGGGAGCGCGGTTCGCGTTCGCCGCTTACGGATTCGGAACTGCCGACCGTTACGACCTCAAGCTGAACAGACTTTCGGAGCTTCCCGAAAAATTAAAAAAATTGTAAGAATGACATTGACAATCCCAAGGTAATATTGTATAATAAATATGTATGTGGCTTATTTTTTTAACATTAACATCGGAGGTCAAAGTGAAGGTTTACATCTACTCGGAAATGCAAAAAAAGATAGCCAAAAGCGGAGTCGGACGCGCGATATATCATCAGAAAAAGGCGCTATCCGACTGCGGAGTAACACTTGTCGACAGCGCGGAGGAAGCGGACGTTGTGCATATCAACACCGTGCTGCCGAATTCGTATCAGCTGGCGAAAAAACTGCGCAAGGCAGGCAAGCCGCTGGTATATCACGCACATTCAACAAAGGAGGATTTCCGCAATTCCTATATCGGCTCAAACCTTGTCGCGGGATTGTTCAAGCGGTGGGTAATAAGCTGTTACACCAAGGGCGACGTTATCGTCACGCCAAGCGAGTATTCCAAAAGCCTGTTAAAGGGCTACGGAATAAAAAAAGACATTTTCGCCATTTCCAACGGCATAGACCTTGAGGACTACCGCCGCGACGAACAGGCAGGCAAGGAGTTCCGCAGGAAGTACGGCTTTTCCGACGAGGACAAGGTCATAGTTTCGGCGGGAATGCTGATAAAACGCAAGGGCGTGCAGGATTTCACGGAGATCGCGCGGCAGCTTCCGCAGTATAAATTTATCTGGTTCGGCGCGACAAATCTTAACCTTGTCGGTCACGAGGCAAGAAATGCCGTAAAGAAAGCTCCGAAAAATGTCATATTCGCGGGTTATGTGGACAAGCCCATGTTACAGGCGGCGCTTTCGGGCGGAGACCTGTTTATGTTCCCGTCGTATGAGGAGAACGAGGGTATAGTCGTGCTTGAAGCGCTGGCGATGAAGATACCCGCGCTGTTAAGGAACATTCCCGTGTTCAAAAGCTGGGTATCGTCGGAGGGCGCATACATGGCCAATAATACGGACGAGTTTGTTCGTCTCACCGAGGACATCATTGAGGGGCGCGTGCCGTCGCGCGTGGAAAACGGATACGAGGTCGTCCGCTCGCGCAGCTTCGCCCAAACCGGCAGACAGCTCGCCGAAGCATACGAACAGGCAATACGGGTATGTAACGCGCGGAAAAATTCAAAATAACATAAAATTGCAAAGGCAATATCTTATGATATTGCCTTTGATTTGGGAGAGAAAAAGAGAAAATGGACGTTAAAGAAAACAAAATGGGCACAATGCCCGTGCCAAAGTTATTGATAACGATGTCGCTGCCGATGGTAATATCGATGTTCGTGCAGGCGATGTACAATCTTATCGACAGCATTTTCGTGGCGCAGATAAATCAGAACGCGCTTACGGCAGTGAATATGGCGTTCCCTATGCAGTCGCTGATGATAGCGTTTCAGACCGGTCTGGGCGTCGGTATGAACGCGCTTGTCTCAAGACTTCTCGGCGAGAAAAAGCCTAAGGAAGCGGGCAGGGCGGCAGTCCACGGATTGCTGCTCACGCTGGTGAATTATCTGATATTCCTTACCGCGGGGCTTACGCTGCTGCCGCTCTTCTTTAACGCGCAGAGCAACGTCGCCGCGGTCGTGGATTACGGCGTGGAATATCTCTCGGTAATATGCTGTTTCTCTTTCGGATTGTTTTTCCAGATATGCTTTGAGAGGTTTTTGCAGGCTACGGGCAAGACCGTGTACTCTATGATAATGCAGGGCGTGGGCGCGGTCGTCAATATCATTCTTGACCCTGTATTTATTTTCGGAGTGGATATGCTCGGCATACCCGCAATGGGCGTGCGCGGCGCGGCTATCGCAACGGTTCTCGGACAGTGCGTTTCCTGCGCTATCGGTGCGTTTTTGCATTTCGGACTTAATCATGACCTGAAGCTGGAATTCAAGGGCTTCAGACCCGAAACGTCTATGATAAAGAAAATTTACGCGGTCGGTATCCCGTCTATCGTAATGAGCGCGCTTATGTCGGTTATGACTTACTGTATGAATATGATACTTAAAGGCTACGAGGAAGTGGCGGCAACGGCGTTCGGCGTTTACTTCAAGCTCCAGAGCTTTGTAATAATGCCCGTTTTCGGTATGAATAACGGAATAGTGCCCATAATAGCATATAACTACGGAGCGCGCAAGGGCGAGCGAATAACCAAAACGATAAAGCTCGGCATAATCTACGCGACGGCGACTATGCTTGTCGGACTGCTTCTGTTTCAGCTTCTGCCCGAGTTCTTCCTTTCGTTCTTCAAGCCCGACGAGGAGCTTGTGCGGGTAGGTGTTCCCGCGCTGAGAACGCTGTCGTTCTCGTTCCTGTTTGTCGGCGCTTCGATAGTTATGACGTCGGCGTTTCAAGCGCTCGGAAACGGCGTGTGGAGCCTTGCCGTGTTTGTGGTGAGGCTGCTCGTGCCCGCGCTTCCGCTGGCGGCGGTCCTCGGAATGATAGGCGGAACGTCCGCGCTCTGGGCGGCTCTCCCGATAAGCGACCTTTGCGGAGTTGTCCTCTCAGCGGTGCTCATGAGGAGAATGTACAGAAAAACCATCAGACCGATGACGGAAAATTCGACGGAAAAGAGTATATAAGGAGGTTATTATGGCAGTATTGACGATAACGGCGGAAAATTTCAAAACGGAGGTGCTTGGCAGCGCAAAGCCCGTGCTGTTGGATTTCTGGGCGACGTGGTGCCCGCCCTGTATGATGCAGTCTCCGATAGTCGACGAGCTCGCGGAGGAGCGCTCCGACATAGTAGTCGGAAAAGTAAACACCGACGAACAGCCCGAGCTTTCGGCGGCGTTTGAGGTCGAGAATATCCCCACGCTCGTGATAATGCGCGGCGGCAAGGTAAGCGCACGCTTAGTCGGGCTTCACAGTAAGGAGCAAATTCTCGAAGAATTAAAGTAAAAATAAGCGTCGAACGATTTTCCGTTCGACGCCGATTTTTTTATTTATACGTTCTCTGCGCCGCAGCCAGACAATCGTTGATAAGCTCCTTAGTCATCTCCTTGTTCGCGAACGCCTCGGCAATATCATTTTCACGCGCGTTCCTCATCTCGTCGAGGAGCTTGTCAAGCCGTTTATTGTCGCGGTAATAATGCCGTATCCTTGAAGCCTTGCTGCAATACAGCGCGATAGTCAGCACCGCTATCGCAATCAGCAGCAGTCCAACGATAATTGTCCAGACCGACGCCGTGTCCGCGCCGAACTTTTTCTCAAGCACCGACAGCCCCAAGGAAAGCACGACCAAATATCCTACGCTCAACGCCACTATGCCGCCCAAATATCCGCCCGAAAAGCAGTCTCTCGCAACGCTGTTGGCGATACCCGCGATGATCATAGACACGAACGGCGACCCAATTGCGATAAGCGACAACACCAAATTGTTGTCGGTGTGCAGTGACAAAATCATACATATCCCGAACGCAATAAGCCCGATACCGAGCGGTATCAGCCACACGTTCAGAAGTGTGGGTTTCCACGGCTGAGGCACCTCGCCGCCGCTGAAGCTCGGATAGGTTTTCTTTATACCCTCGGACGCGTCGAGTACCTTATTGAGTGCCATGGCGTTTGTGCGCTCCGTAGACGCGTCGTAGCTTCTGAATATGTCGCGGAAGCTCTCGGTCAGCTCGTCCGCTTCGGCAAGCCTTGCAGCGCACTCCTCCAGCTTTTCGGCGCTGTCGTTGTAGCGCGCCACGCGTTCAAAATACGTTTTTGCTTGTTTAAGGCTTGCATAGCTCCCGCCCTCGGCAAGCAGCTTGCAGGCTTTGTTGTAGACGGCTTTTGTGCTTTGCTCTTCAAGGTCGACTCCGAAATGTACGGCGTTTTTGTAATTTGAGGATTCCGTTATGTCAATGCTCAGATTGCCAAGCTCCTCCTCGCGCCGACAGTTGAACTCCGAAAGCAGCTTTCCGAGATACGCTCTGCCGCATTTCGGGTCGAGGTCGAGCACCTTTTCGCAGTACTGGTCAGCGTTCTCCCATTCGTTGCTGCCGAGGAACAAAAACGCGCGTTCGAGCAGCGGCTCGACAGCCTGTCCTCCGCTGATCTGCACAACAGCCGCGCCGCCCTGCGCCCCGCCTTTCGGGATTATCTTTCCGATACCGCGCACAAGATCCTGCAAAAAACCGACCTTGCCCATATCCTGCCCTTGAAGATGCTTGAATTCGGAGGGCATATCGTATGGATCTATGTCGCAGTAGCAAGGTATAAGCGTCCTGCTGCGGTCGTTTTTCATCAGCGCGAGAAATCTGCTCCACTCGTTCTTTACCCACACCGCGTTAAAATGCTCAAAGCTCGTTCCGACGGCAAGCATTATCTTCGCGGAATTCAGCGCGGCAAATATGTACGGCTCGTAGTCCTTGCCGAGAATATCCTCAAGCGTTATTCTCGAGAAGAAAACCTTGTAGCCCTTTGCCGTAAGCTCGTCGTATATGTCCTGCGCCAGAACGGAGTCCTTTGTGCGCTGACCATCCTCGGCGGTCTCCTTGTAGCTTATGAAAATATCGAACGGCTCCTCGTTCCTCGCGATCTCGAGTATGCCCTTTTGCAGACGGTCTATCTCTTTGGCCTCGGCGCGGTAGACGGTAAGCGCCGCACTGTCGGCGCAGGAGCAGGCGCGTTCAAAATCATCGTCGTCGAATATGCTGTCAAATGCCGTTCTGCGGCAGGTCGGAACTTTTTTGCCGGTCGCGGGGTCGTCGACGTATTCAATGCCGAACTTGCACAAACACAGCCCCCAGAACGCCTCCGCCTCCTCGGGAAACTCGGCGACTATGTTCTCGTAAATGCCCGCCGCCTTGTCGAACTCGCAGTCGCTTCTCAGACGGTTCGCGCGGTTGAACAGGTTGACCTTTTTCTCTCCGCTGTCCGAAGGAACGGTCTGTTGTGTTCCGCAGTAATCACATTCGCAGACGGTGTTTCCCTCGATAACGTTAAGGTTGCCGTTGCACATTTTACACTTGAAAATAGCCATAATTACCTCCCATTATTTATACCTCAATTATACCATATACTAAAATATATTGTCAATACGTTTTTTCGAGCCCGTCTCTTGACACCAAAGGTAAAATATGCTATAATAAGTTAAACATCTGTTCGGCGGGAGGAAACAGCGGCGTGAACTTTTTAAGAGCAAGCTCCGAGGACGAAATGATTCTGGAATATTTAAACGCGGAATACCGTTCCGAGAGATTTTCGGAGCAAATCAAAAAAGCCTTAAAAACGCTTATGCTTGACGAGAGCGTAATACTATCCGCAAACTTGAATAACGCCGCCGAAAACACCTCAAGAAAAAAGTTGCTCGGAGAATTTCGGGGCTACGGCTTGAACCGCGAGTTATTCGAGAATTTTCCGAGCGAGATCCAATGGAGCGTATGCGGCTTCACAAGCGGCGATTTGAAAAATATCAGATATATCGATTACAGCTACTGGAACGAATTGTCGCGGGGAACACATTCGCCGCTGACCGCCGCCGAGACCGTTCGCAGCGGAATTGAGATTTATAATTTGAGCAACGAGGGTTTTCTTAAAGCCGCGGAATTTATAAAAAACGGCGGAAAATTTTTCAGACCGATCTTATTAACGTCCGATTTTGAACGTTTCGTTATCGTCGAGGGGCATTTCAGAATAACGGCTTACGCACTGGTTCCCGAATACTTTGACAATGTGGAATGTTTCGTCGGAAAATGCGGCGGCGACTTGAAAAAGTGGCTCTGAAATTCAATAAAATGTTGCCGCCGGGTAACGGCGTATCCACGCCATACGCACATCGTTAGGTCTTTGAAGATGCGCGTATGGCGCTTTGTTTTAGGAGTAATAAAATGAAAAAGCACTATTTCACGAAAACGGAAACGGCGCTGTGGTGCGCGTCCGTTCTGCTGATAACGGCGGCGTTTCTGCTGTTTGACAGGGGGAATTATCTCACGCTAGCCGCTTCGCTTATCGGGGTGACTTCGCTGATATTCAGCGCCAAGGGCAATCCCATAGGGCAGGTGCTTATCATTATTTTCAGCGTGCTGTACGGGATAATTTCGTTCGGCTTCGCGTACTACGGCGAGATGATGACCTACCTCGGAATGACCGCGCCGATGTCGGTTTTCGCGCTGGTATCGTGGCTGAAAAATCCCTACGGAGAGAGCCGCGCGGAGGTAAAAGTAAACCGTATCCACCGCCGCGAGGTCGTTTTTATGTTCGCGCTGTCGGCGGTCGTGACGGTCGGGTTTTACTTTATCCTGAAAGCGTTCGGCACGGCAAACCCGATCCCGAGCACGCTCTCCGTAACGACCAGCTTTCTCGCGGTGTACCTCACGTTTCGGCGGTGCGCGTTCTTCGCGCTGGCATACGCCTCCAACGACCTCGTGCTGATAGTGCTCTGGGCGCTCGCGGCTATGAAAAATACGTCGTACATATCGGTCACGGTCTGCTTTATTATCTTTTTGGTTAATGACATTTACGGCTTTGTGAACTGGTCAAAAATATACAAACGGCAGAACGAACGGGGTCAAGGCAACGCCGCACATTAACATTTGGGTATAATGCTATTAACCAAAAGTTTCTTCCAAATAACTTCCATTTACATTATAATAAGTATTATAGGGCAATCGGAAAGAAGGGAAACAATGAAAAAAAGATTATCGGCGCTTCTCGCGGCGGTTGTACTGCTGACAGGGTGCAATAATTCGCAGGGCTCGGGCAGTTCGACAGTTATCGGAGGACAGGTCATCAGCCGACCCGAAAGCACTTCAACGTCCGAAAAGAACAACTCGGACAGCTCGGAAAATACGGACAATGAGAGCAATACGGAGAGCCTTCCCGAAAGCGGTACGCCAACGGAGAACGTTCCGCAGGACGGCAAGCCCGTCGTATATATGACGACCGACATCTCGCCCGAGGGCTTACAGGCGGTCTATGACGCGCTTGGTTGGTCTCCGACGGGCAAACTCGCGGTCAAGCTGTCTACCGGCGAACCTCCCGCAAGCAACTATCTCCGCCCCGAGCTTATCGGAGACTTGGTAAAATCTCTCGGCGGAACTATCGTTGAATGCAACACCGCATACGGCGGCTCGCGCGCCGAGACCGCAATGCATTATCAAGTCGCAAAGGACCACGGCTTCACCGACATCGCAGAGTTCCAAATTCTCGACGAGGACGGCTCGATGACCCTCCCCGTGACGGGCGGCGCGCAGCTTTCGGAAAACTACGTCGGCGCGCACTTCGGCGATTACGACAGCTATCTCGTGCTCTCTCACTTTAAGGGTCACGCTATGGCGGGCTTTGGCGGAGCTATCAAAAACATCTCGATAGGTCTCGGCTCAAGCGAGGGCAAAAGCTGGATACACAGCGCGGGCAGCAGCCGCACAAACCCGTGGGGAGGGGCGCAGGATCCGTTCCTCGAATCGATGGCGGAGGCGGGAAAATCCGTCTCGGACTACCTCGGAAACGGCGAGCGCATAGTTTATATCAACGTAATGAACAGGCTCTCGGTGGACTGCGACTGCGACGGAAATCCCTCCGAGCCCGATATGCACGACATCGGCATACTCGCCTCGACAGACCCCGTAGCGGTCGACCAGGCGTGCATTGACCTCGTATATTCGGCGGAGGACGGCGCTTCGCTTATCAAGCGCATAGAGTCGCGCAACGGTCTGCACACGCTCGAACACGCCGCGGAAATAGGTCTCGGCAGCAGAGAATACAGCTTGGTATCGGTAGATCAATAAGGAGAGATATGAATGGACAACATGAATAAAACCGAAAAAACAACAAAAATCAGACCCGTACTGAACCTCACGCTTGCGGCAATGTTCCTCGCGGTGGGGTTGCTGCTGCCGTTCCTTACGGGGCAGATAAAGCAGATAGGCAATATGCTGCTGCCCATGCACATTCCCGTTATTATGTGCGGACTGATATGCGGCTGGAAATACGGACTTGGCGTGGGGTTTGTGACCCCGATACTCCGCTACTTCCTTTGGGGTATGCCCGTGCTTTACCCGAACGGTATCGCAATGGCTTTCGAGCTTGCGACTTACGGACTGGTGGTCGGTCTGCTGTATGCGCATTCACGCTGGAAGTGCATTATCTCGCTTTACCGCAGTATGATAATCGCGATGATCGCAGGACGTATCGTCTGGGGCGTCGCGGAAATTTTCCTGCTCGGTTTCGGCGAAAACCACTTCACGTGGGAGATGTTTATCGCGGGCGCATTTCTGAACGCGTTCCCGGGCATTATTTTGCAGCTTATCTTCATTCCCGCTATGATGCTGGTGCTTAACAAAACGGGGCTTGTGAAGTTTTCCAAGCATCACAAACACATTAAAAATTCCGAGGGTTAATTATGAACAACGCCGTTTCCGTTATCGCCGAGGAGATAAAAAAACGCGAAAAGCCGCTGCTCGTCGCAATCGACGGGCGCTGCGCCGCAGGCAAGACAACGCTTTCGGAGCAGCTCCGCGAAATGCTCGGCTGCAATGTTATTCACGCCGACAGCTTTTTTCCGCGCCCCGAACAGCGCACCGCCGAACGCCTTAACGAGCCCGGCGGAAATCTCGACTATGAACGGCTTCTCGAAGAGGTGATCCTTCCGCTGAAGCGCGGAGGAGCGTTTTCCTACCGCCCGTTCAGCTGCAAAACGCAGAGCCTTGTCGGGGAAATTCACGTTGAGCCGAACGACATAACGATAATCGAGGGCTCATACAGCTGTCACCCCGCGCTTTGGGAATATTACGACCTGCGCGTGTTCCTCACCGTCGACCCCGAGGAGCAGCTTCGGCGTATAGAGCGCCGCAACGGTATGGACGCGCTGACGGTGTTCCGCGGGCGCTGGATACCGTTAGAGGAAAAATACTTCGCCGCGCTGAATGTCGCGGAAAAATGCGATCTTATTCTTGACACACGGGAGTAATTATGGAAATAATTCGGCGCGAGGCGGTCTATCTTTGGTATTATTTCACGCTCCAGCTGCGGCAGATATTCCCGTACTGGGTGTTGGGAATGGTGATAGGCTCGGTAATTTCCGTGTTCGTCAAGGAGAAAATCCACGGCGTTTTCCGCTTGCTCGGCGATAAAAAGCTCGGCGTTTTCGGGATATTTATCGCGAGCGCTCTCGGTATCGCCTCGCCGCTTTGTATGTACGGCACGATACCGATAGCCGCGTCGTTCTCCAAAAGCGGCATACGCGACGACTGGCTGGCGGCGTTTATGATGTCCTCAATTCTCTTGAACCCTCAGCTTATCATTTACAGCGCGGCGCTCGGCACGACCGCCCTCACCGTCCGTATCGTCTCCTCGTTTATATGCGGAGCGGCGGCGGGGCTGCTTATACGGCTGTTTTGCAAGGACGGATTTTTTAATTTCGACGGCTTTTCCGAGCCGAAAAACCGCGACGTCGACAAAAATTTGTTCCTGCGGTTTCTCAAAAACCTCGGCAGAAACGTCAAGGCTACGGGGCTGTATTTTCTCGTCGGAGTTGCGTTGTCGGCGCTGTTTCAGCGGTATGTACCGTCCGAGTGGGTAAGCGCGGTGTTCGGCGGAAACGAAGCGTGGGGCGTGCTTATGGCGGCGACGATAGGCGTTCCGCTGTACGCGTGCGGCGGAGGAACTATCCCGCTTCTGCAAATGTGGCTCGCGGACGGAATGAGCCTCGGCAGCGCGGCGGCGTTTATGATAACGGGACCCGCCACAAAGATAACCAACCTCGGCGCGGTAAAAATCGTGCTGGGAATAAAGCGTTTTCTGCTGTATATCGCGTTTACCGCGCTGTCCGCGTGTTTATGCGGACTTACGGTCAATTTATTTGTTACTTAAGGCAGCATTTGCTCATGAAAGGTCGTTTCCGCGGCTTAGCTAAGAAAGGTTTGCAAAATGAAAAGAATTATTGCGGCTATAATGATATTGGTGCTGGCAGTGACCCTGTCCGGGTGCAAAGAAGTGCCGAGCTTTATGCCAAGCTATTGGGACGGGCTTACCAAGGCGGGAGCGCGGGCATATATCCAAAACGCGCTCCGGGATAAGTATGGCGAGGAGTTTGTCGTTAAAGAGCTTGCCAAAAGGTCGGGATATTACTTTACTGATTTGTTGGCTGATTGCTCGCCGAGTTCTGATGAAAGTCTTGTGTTTCAGGTTGAATGTTGGAATTTCAAAAACCATGACCGGGAATTGATTGATACATATATTCAATCAATTGTTGGCAGGGAGATGAGAAACAAGGCTGAAAACGTTTTATCAAAGTATTGTGAAAATTTTGCAGTAGAAGTATATGTATATGGTTTAGCAAGTGACTATGACTCTAAAATACAGTCGGCTGATATGGCAACGATTGAAAATTTCACAAATGCATTACCCGATGATAATCTAAGTGTCGTTTGGATAGCTTTTGATGAAAATGAGATTGGTGATAAATACGATGAGACAATAAAATATATTGAAGAAATTGTTAAAGATTTCGGTTTGTCAAATTGTTATATAGACTGCTACTTTGTTTCCTTAGATATTGTTAATCAGTGTAACGAGAAAATAATGTCGTGTCATTCTGGATACAACTATCAAATTACAGCTGATATGGATACTACTTTAAGTAGTCAACGTCCTATTTATAGGTATGTTTATACAGGTGGCGATTGTGATCTGGCATTAAACAAAATATTGAACTAATATTGGAATAAAGCGTTTTCTGCTGTATATCGCGTTTACCGCGCTGTTCGCGTGTTTATGCGGACTTACGGTCAATCTATTCGTTACTTAATGCAGCATTGGCTCATGAAAGGTCGTTTCCGCGGCTTAGCTAAGAAAGGTTGGCAAAATGAAAAGAATTATTGCGGCTATAATGGTATTGGTGCTGGCAGTGCCCCTGTCCGGGTGCAAAGAAGTGCCGAGCTTTATGCCAAGCTATTGGGACGGGCTTACCAAGTCGGGAGCGCGGGAATATATCCAAAACACGCTCCGGGAGAAGTATGGCGAGGAGTTTGAGGTTATTTCAATGGGTATTCGTTCCGGGCAGTATTATAGGGAATTGGTTGCAGACTGCTCACCAAAATCCGATGAAAATATAGTTTTTCAGATTGAAGTCAATCATTTTGGTGAAAGTCGAACAGTGAAAGACGACTATATTCGTAATATTGTACGAAAACTGATTAAACGTAACATAGATGATATTTTGTCAAAATATTATGAGACATTTGCTGTGGAAGTTAATGTGATGGGTTTAGATCCATTCTATGATTTAGGAATACAATCAGCTGATGAGGTAAGTGTTAAAACTTTTTCCGAGTCGTTTTCTGACGATGAAAAAAATGAGGTCGCTGTTTGGATAATACTTGATAAAGAAGAAATAGAAAATCAAGAAATTATTAATAAAGCCTTAAGAGAGACATCAAAGGAGTATTTTTCTTTAAATGTTTACATTGATTGTTTTTATGCAAATCAGGAGGACATTGATGTTGGAAATGAAACTGCACAAAGCATAAACACTAATCGATGGAGATTTTTATCAAATGCTTTAAGTGGAAATTTTCCTAAAATTGGTTTTGTTTATCACAGCGATGGTAGCGGATTGGTTCAGGTAGAGCCTGTAAAAAACGAACAGTAATCTTCGGTGGAGGTATAAAATATGAACTACACAGATAAGGAATTAATTAGGGCGTCGCAGATTGCGTATTTCAAGGAGGATCTGCGCACGGGCTGACATTCTGTCAACACTATGCTGTCCGCGTGTTTATGCGGACCGGCGGTCAATTTATTCGTTACTTAAGGCAGCACCAGACAAAGCGCGGTCTTTGTGCGGTGTCGCCAATAAAAATCAGGAGGATAATATGGAAAAATATTTCGGTGAAAGCACCCCCAAGCTCGGGTTCGGACTTATGCGTCTGCCTAAGGACGGCGCGGGCAAGATAGACATCGAGCACACCAAGAAAATGGTGGATATGTTTATGGAAGCGGGACTTACTTATTTCGACACGGCTTACGTTTACGACCAGGGCGATTCGGAGCTTGCGGCAAAGGCGGCGCTTGTCGAGCGCTATCCCCGCGAGAGCTTTACGCTGGCGACCAAGCTGTGCGCTTGGCAGAGCGCTCACGACGCGGAAAGCGCGAAACAGCAGTTCTTCACCAGTCTGGAGCGCACCGGCGCGGGCTATTTCGACTACTATCTGTTACACGCTTTGCAGGCGGGGAACTACAAAAAGTACGACGAATACGGCATATGGGATTTCGTCCGCGAGCAGAAAGCCAAAGGGCTTATAAAGCACTGGGGCTTTTCGTTCCACGCGTCTCCCGAGATACTTGACGAGATACTTACCGATCACCCCGACGCGGAGTTTGTGCAGTTACAGCTCAACTACGCCGACTGGGAAAATCCCGACGTCGCTTCGAGAGCGAATTACGAGGTCGCGAGAAAGCACGGGAAGTCGATAATCGTAATGGAGCCCGTTAAGGGCGGCGCTCTCGCGAACCCTCCCGAGCCCGTACGCAAGATATTCGACAACGCCGACAAGAACGCTTCTTACGCTTCGTGGGCGATACGCTATGTCGCTTCTCTGGAGGGAATTATCACCGTGCTTTCGGGAATGTCCAACGTTGAGCAAATGGCGGATAACCTGTCGTATATGAAGAACTTCAAGCCCCTCGACGAGCGCGAGCAAGCCGCGATAAGATCCGCGCAGGAGGCGATAAACGGTATAAAGTCGATACCTTGTACCGCGTGTCATTACTGCACAAGCGGCTGTCCGCAGAATATCCCGATACCCGAGATATTCGCGGCGCGCAACAAGCAGCTCGTATGGGGTCAGCTCGAACAGGGCAGAAACGACTACGCGAGGGTTACGGCAAACGGCGGAAAGGCTTCCGACTGTATCAAATGCGGACAATGCGAAAGCGCTTGTCCTCAACAGTTAAAGGCGATCTCGCTGTTAGAGGAATGTGCGGCGGCGTTCGATAAATAATACCGCCATTCGGGATTTGCCGACTGCTGCCTTTTGCGGCGGTTGATTGCGTATTTCCGTTATCTTGCATAATGCGCTGACAGAAAAATCCGACTGCGCAGCCGCTCGACAATAATTGTGCGGCGTTGCCCAAATTACAGGGGAGGGGAAAACCTTGCCTTGTAATATATACCGTTGAATTCCCCTGCCTTTGGCGGGGGAATTACTTGTAAAATACCCATTTTAAATATTCAATTTTCCAAGGAACTTTTCCCATTTCCGTTAGCCACAATTTGTTTTAAACATTTCGCCGAGACGATCCCATAAGGGTTTATAACGCTGCGGTGAAGAGTATCCGAAAAGACTTTCCCCCTCATTCGAGGTTCACTGACGTGCCGCGATTGGTGAGACCCGTTGAAATTGTCTTATCAAGACGGTCTGTCCGAGTTGCTCTCACATCCGAATCGGGGCGAGGTCGCCGTTTCAAGAACGGTAGCCTTTGCGGTTTCCTTTTGCGGTTCACTTGATGCTGAATAAAGATTATCATACCGGGAACTGCAAATTACTGCAAGTTTTTCACGGTCAATAGTGCGGTTGACGAAGCAGATGATGTGCAGCGGCAATATGGGGCAGGGGGCTCTCTGCCTTTTGGTTTGTCTGCATAAATTGCTTGTTGTGATTTTGTGTATCTTTAACAAAAATGAAAAAATTGAAAAATTTCCCGTCAGAAAATCCTCAAAACGGAAACTTAATATATAGGAGCGCAAAGGTGTGAGGGCGGGAAATTTTTGTTGTTCCTTTTTCGTTTATTTCTCCCGATAAGCGCCGCCCTCGGACCTGTGCGCTTCGCAATAAAAAATTTTCTGGAGGAAATCACAATGAAAAAAATCACATCTGCAATTATTATCGCCGCGCTTTTGACAACGCTTACCGCGTGCGGCGATACGGGAAATTCAAGCTCGACAACTCTGCCGACTTATAACACGCCGTCCGAAAGCTCGGACAATGTTACCCCGTCAAGTTCGGACAATGAAAGCACAACTCAAAGCTCCGAGGAGAGCGCTCCCGAAAGCGCTCCGACCGTTCCGCGGGGCGAGCCCACTTTCCTTATCGGGCTTGACGGAAAGCCGATACTCACAAGCGAGATAACAAGCCTCGAAAACACGGACAAAACCGCCGAAACGCTCACCCCCGAGGACGACTACGCTCTCGTGTACTGCGAGGGGTTTACTTACCTTAAAGAGCCAACGGGCATAGCGTTCAACAGCTACAAGAACCCCGAGTTATTTGACGACTGTTATTTAATTGACGAAAGCCCGGAAAACACAAACGAGTGGAAGCGCGTCAATGTCGGCGACGAGATCTGCGGGCTTACCGTTTCCAAAGCCATTGCCGCTTTTGAGGTCAACACCTCGTACTGCTCCGCACATTTCCCCGAGCAATATTGCATTCCAAAGGCATACGACGAGCAAGGCAATATTATGAGTATGTGCGAATTTGACGGCTCGATAACAATGGAGGGATTTCTTACCATAAATCAGCTCGACTTGTATTCCGATGACGGCGAAATGGTATTCACTCCCACCGAGAATAAGCTCCCTATTATTTTACAGCAAGACCCGAGAGCCTTTGACGAGGATCAGGTCTTTTCAACACGGCATTACGGAACGGGATTTGTAGGCGACGACATTTACTTTACCAGCAACGAAACATCGCAGATAACGTTTCAGAATTTCTTAGACGCAACGTGCGATATGGACGGACTGACAAAGGGCGATACCGCGTATGTCCGCGCGACGTTCAGCAATATAAAATACTTTTATACTTGGCCGCTTATCGAGGCTCAGCTTGATGAGGTCGAGGTTCTTTCGGATATTCTTGAGCATAAGGAGCCTGTGGAGGAGATACGGGGACCGGCGCCTACTCTCTGAAGAACGAATATCAACAATTTTCGCGGCGAATAAACAAAACGGAGAAGTCCTTGCGGCTTCTCCGTAAACTTATTCGTCCTCGTCGTTTTTCTCAAGCAAAACAAAAGAAACATAGGATTCTTTATGCTTTATCTGATCCGGATCGTTTACCAACACATCGTGCGTCATATGTGCGACATTCCAACCTTGCTCTAACAGACCGTTGATGTAAGTGAAATATTTGTTTTCGTTGATGTTACCCTGCTCGGTGTAATCTCTGCTGTTGCTCAAATAGACTAATTTCTGCATTTTATGTATCACCTCAAATATTGCAAAATTGCTTCACGGCTAAACCCGTGAAGCAATTCTGATTCTCTGGCGGAGAACGAGGGATTTGAACCCTCGCGCCGGTCACCCGACCTACTCCCTTAGCAGGGGAGCCCCTTCACCACTTGGGTAGTTCTCCAAATGCTGACTTGAAATATCAATCGCATATAATATTATATCACACTGTATTTGATTTGTCAAGCACTTTTTGAATTTTTTTCACGGCGGCGGAAAATGTCAAAAACCGGCGGCAAAACCTTGACAAGGTATTTTCGTTTTAGTATAATGTATTTATGAACGCCGTTTGCGCGATAGATTATCTCAAATGTTTAAGGTGAGGATATGGAATTTCCCGTTCAGCTCCGTAATAGAATAAATTCGCTTACCGAAAGCGAGGACATAAAGGCGCTTGCGAAAGCCGCGGAGACGCTCTCCGAACGCTACCGCGACGAGCGCGGCGACGGCAAGCGCTCCGCCTCCGAGCGCCGCGACATTCTCGCGTACGCGGCGGTGAGAATGCCCGCGACGTTCGCCGCCGTGAGCCGCGCGCTGGAGCTCGCCTTGGAGTGCTTTGACGGCGAGATACGCTCGGTGCTTGACGTTGGCGCGGGGACGGGCGCGGGGGCTATCGCCGCGGCTATGCTCACGGACTGCGAAAAAATCACCTGCATTGAGCGCGAGCCGAATATGATAACGCTCGGACGTGAATTTTTCGACTGTATGGACATTCGGGGCGAATGGATACGGCGCGATATTTCCGCGGGAATTAACGAAAAGGCGGATCTGGTCATCTGCTCGTACTGCCTTAATGAGCTTACGGCGGCGCAGAGGAAGTCCGCCGTCGCGGAGCTTGCCGCCGCCGCGGACGGGCTTTTGCTTATCGTTGAGCCGGGGACTCCGAACGCGTTTTCGGGTATCGGGCAAATGCGCGGGCAGCTTATGGAGGGCGGAATGACTATCGCCGCGCCTTGTCCGAATGTCAGAGAATGTCCGCTCCCGGAGGGCGACTGGTGTCACTTCTCGGCGAGGGCGGCGCGCTCGCGTATTCACAAGCAGTTAAAGGGCGCGGACGTTCCGTATGAGGACGAAAAGTTCTGCTTTCTCGCCGCGACAAGGGAAAACGCGCAGCCCTGCACGGGCAGAATTCTCCGCCGCCCGTTTATAGAGACGGGGAAAGTTACGCTTGTGTTATGCTCGGAAAACGCGGTCTCAACGCGGTTAGTCACGAAAAAAGACCCGCGGTTCAAGTCGGCGAGAAAAGCCGAGACGGGGGATAAATTTTAATAATAGGGGTGAATTATTTTGGATATTCTTTTATTACAAGTCGATGAAAATTTAACGTGGCGCGAGCTGGAGGGGTATATGGGCTGTCTGTCGGGCGCTCGCCGGCGCGGGATAATGAAGAAGAAAAGCGACGGCGACAGGATAAACGCCTTGCTTTCGCAATTGCTGATACTGTCGGAGCTGTCGAGACGGACAAAGCTTCCGTTGAAAAAACTGAAATTTGAGCTTGGCGCTCACGGAAAGCCTTATCTCAAGGAGGGGGAGGTGCAGTTTTCGCTGTCGCATACGCGCGGCGCAATTTGCGCGGCGTTCTCGGATAAGGAGGAGATCGGCGTTGACATTGAGCGCAAGGACAGGCGCGTAAACGAGGGAATGTACAAGCGCGTGCTGTCGGACGAGGAGATGTTCCACCTTACCTCAAACGGCGATTTCCTGCGGTTCTGGGTGCAGAAGGAGGCGTTTCTGAAACGTCTCGGTATCGGCATAACGCGCGATCTGCGCGGCGTGAATTCGCTTGAACTGCCCGATACCACCGCGGCGGAGTTCGGGGATTATTTCGTCGGCGCTTCGGGAAAGGGGGCGCTTGACGCGGCGGTGAGGGAGATCTCTCTTAAAGAACTGTTGAGCAGGTATGTTCTTGAGGTTTGAATATTCATAAATCTTTTGCTTGACATTTACGTTGCAATATGATATAATTTAGTCAATAATGAAAGAGAGGTGAATGACATGAAGAAATATTATAGTCCTATTCGGGAATATCTGTCATTCACATCTGCGGCTTAATGCGGTCGGGTCTGCTGTGTGATACGGAAATTTCGGCGTTCTCGTTTGGGGGAACGCCGTTTTTTGACCGCATTAAGGAGAATTATATGCAGGAGAATTATTTCAATCACTGCCGGCAACCGTATACGGTAGTTCCCGTGACGGAAGGAGCGGCTCTGTATATTTGCGAAATATGCGAAAAATGTGCCGAACCTCTGCATATCGGGGAGATAACGTACCCCGAATTTTATAATGAAATCGTACAAATGCGGAATGATACCGATGAGAAAAATTTCTTGATCTATCGGGGCGCGTTTCCCTGCGCGTGGCTGAAGCTGAACGGCTTCACCGACGACACGGGTTGGCTGTCAATGCTTGCCGTTATGCCGTCTTTTCAGCGGCGCGGCGTTGGGGAATTCGCGGTCGGGTTCGCCGAAAAATATCTGACGGATAAAGGCATAAGGTATATCAGAATGCACACAGACGAGGACAATGCTCCGGCAAGGGCGCTGTACGAAAAATGCGGATACGCGCTTGTTGACCGCCGCCGTACTTCGGAGCGCACGACCCTTACATTTGAAAAGACATTGACAAACTTACGGCAATTCCGTTAAAGAATATTGACAACCCCGCGCCGAATATGCTATAATATACAAGTATGCAACTTAGAACTTGTTCTCATAGACCGAAATGCTTGGATTGCAAAGCAAATTTTTTTCGAGGACAAGGAAAAGCGACGACGGCGTACTGTATGTACGCCTAGGAGCTTTGACGCAGTACTCGAAAAAATTTGCTGCAAGACAAGCGTTGAGCGTCTATGAGAACGAGTTCCTATGAAAAGAGGCTTTGTTATGGCAAAATATTTCGGCACGGACGGTTTTCGCGGTGAGGCTAACGTTGGGCTTACCGTTGAGCACGCTTTTAAAATCGGGCGGTTTATCGGATATTATTACGGCAAGGACCACCGCTGTCAGGTGGTTATCGGAAAGGACACGCGCCGCAGCTCGTATATGTTTGAGTACGCGCTCACGGCGGGGCTTACCGCTTCGGGAGCGGACGCGTATCTGCTGCACGTTACGACTACTCCGAGCGTTTCTTATGTCGTGCGCACGGACGATTTCGACTGCGGCATTATGATCTCCGCCTCGCACAATCCATATTACGACAACGGTATCAAGCTGTTCAATTCCAAGGGCGAAAAAATGGACGAGGATTTTATTGACGAGGTGGAAAAATACCTTGACGGCGAGATTCCCGAGCTGCCTTTGTCGCAGGGGGAGGAGATAGGGCGCGCCTCGGATTATTCCGCGGGGCGCAACCGCTATATCGGCTATCTGATCTCATTGGCTACTCATTCGTTCAAGGGCAAGCGCATAGGGCTTGACTGCGCAAACGGCTCGGCGTTCACGATCGCGAAAAGCGTTTTTGACGCGCTCGGAGCGAAAACCTATGTTGTGAGCAACAAGCCCGACGGATTTAATATCAACACAAACTGCGGTTCAACGCATATCGAGAATTTGATAAAGCTCGTTGAGGAGGAGCAGCTCGACTGCGGCTTCGCGTTCGACGGCGACGCCGACCGCTGCCTCGCGGTGGATGAAAAAGCTCAGCTCGTTGACGGCGACAAAATTCTGTACATATACGGAAGCTATCTCAAGGAGCGCGGAAAGCTCGAGGGAAATACCGTTGTTACCACCGTTATGTCAAATATCGGGCTGTACAAAGCGTTTGACGAGCTTGGTATCGCCTATGAAAAGACCGATGTCGGCGATAAGTACGTTTACGAGTGTATGAACGAAAAGGGGTACATTCTCGGCGGAGAGAACAGCGGGCATATCATTTTCAGCAAGTACGCGAATACGGGAGACGGCATTCTGACGGCGCTGAAAATTATGCAGGTCATCTGCGCGAAAAAGACCACGCTTTCCGAGCTCGCAAAGGGAATGACGGTGTATCCGCAGATCTTGAAGAACGTGCGCGTTACCGATAAGAACACCGTGCTGAACGATACCGACGTACAGGCGGCGGTAAAGGCGGCGGAAAACGCTCTCGGCGCTGACGGCAGAGTGCTTGTCCGCCCGAGCGGAACGGAGCCGCTTCTCCGCATAATGACCGAGGCGAAGTCAAAGGATATTTGCGCAAGGCATATCGCGGATATTGAGAAAGTCGTCCGCGATAAGGGTTACGCGGTCGATTAAAAATTTTCCCCCTGTATTCGGCAGGGGGAAATTTTTAGTAACCGTATTTTTTCCGTTTTGTGATAATGAATATCAGCGTTATGACGAACGCGGCAAGCTCGGCGACAACAACGGAAGCCCATATGCCGTCGACCTTGAATATAAGCGGCAGGATAAGCACAGACGAGATCTGAAAAACGAGCGTTCTCAAAAACGAGATGAGCGCGGAGATAAGCCCGTTGTTGAGCGCGGTGAACATCGACGAGCCGAAAATATTCACGCCCGCGAACAGGAACAAAAACGAGAAAATTCTGAACCCGTGTACCGTCAATTCGAGAAGCTCCGCGTCGTAGCCGACGAATATCCCCGCGAGCGGCGAGGCGAGCAGCTGCGAGGCGGCGAACATCGTGAGCGATGCGCAGCCGATTATCTTGAAGCTCTTTTTGCGGAGACTTTTCAGCTCGTCGGTGTTTTTCGCGCCGAAATTGAAACCGATTATAGGCGCGGTGCCTATGCTGTAACCGATAAATATCGCGAGAAATACGAGGTTTACATACATCATAACGCCGTAAGCCGCAACTCCGTCGTCGCCCGCGAAGTGCTTAAGCTGGGTGTTGTACAGCATATTTACGACCGACATTGAGCTTTGCGAAACGAACTCCGAAGAGCCGTTCGAGCAAGCCTTGCCGATAGCGCGGAGGTCGAATTCCGCTTTACCGAGACGGAGCAGGCTCTTGTTTTGGCGGAAGAAGTAGATCAGCGGAACGCAGCCGCCGACCACCTGGCTCAGCGCGGTAGCAAGCGCCGCGCCCGCTATTCCCCACTTGAACGCCCACATAAACAGCGCATCGAGTATCATATTCAGCACGCCCGAAGCGACTGTTACGGCAAGTCCGAGCTTGGGTTTTTCGGCGGTGATGAACAGGCTCTGGAACTCCATTTGGAGCATAAACATCGGCATTGCGGAAACGACTATACGTCCGTATATGACGCAGTTTTTCAGCAGTTCGCCGTCTGCGCCGAGCGCCGAGGCTATAACGGGCATAAGCGCAAACCCCGTCACGGCGAGCACAACGCCGAGTCCCGCCGAAACGTAGACCAGCAGCGAAAACAGGCTGTTCGCCTTTTCGCGCCTGCCCTCGCCGAGGGTCTTGGAGACCAGCGCGCTTCCGCCCGCGCCGAACATAAAGCCTACCGAGCCCGTTATCATCAGCACGGGCATTATAAAGTTTACGGCGGTAAACTCGGCTTTTCCGACGATATTCGACACGAAAAGCCCGTCTACCACGCCGTATATCGACGTAAAGATCATCATCGCTTCGACGGCAGGGTAAAGCGGAAGAGCTTGCCGTAATCGAAATGCTCCGATAACGCTATTGCTTTTTTCATTGTTTTGTTCACCTCTTAAAGTTTGTCTATCTCGGCGCGGAACGCGTTCAGATAATTCTGCGTAAGGCGGATATATTCCGTGCGCTCGCGCTCCGTCCACGAGTCGAAAATGCGGTTTTCCGCGGAAATAATTTTTGATACCGTATGCTCGGCAAGCGTTCTGCCCTTGTCGGTGAGGGCGGCGGATTTTTGTTTTCCGTCGACCGCTTCGAGCCGTATAACGCCGCTGTTTTCGAGCTTGCGGAGCGCGGAGTTCGCCGTCTGCTTGCTCAATCCCGCAAGGCGGCAGATAAGGCTTAACGGGCAGGGCTTGCCCTCGCCGCATATCGTGTACAGCACCGCCATTTCGCTGTCGGATAATCCCAGCTTCAGCGCGGCTTCGTGATATACTTGGTCTATTCCGCCGACAAGGTAATTGAACCTCCGAAGCTCCTCCGTTAATTTATTTTCCATTTTTCCTCCCCAAACGTTCAAATACGCTCAAAAACGTCCGAAATCGTACCTTACTATTATAGTACGATTTCGGACGTTTGTCAATAGTACGCGAGAGATTTTCGTTAGAAAAAGAAGATATTCAAGTAAAATTATTTGTGGAATATTGACAATAATTCTCGAATATGGTATTATTTAATGTGAGGAGTGAGGGAATGTTTTCATTTATAATATGCTTTATCGCCGGGATAGGCGCGGGGCTTGGCACGGGGTTTGCGGGAATGAGCGCGGCGGCGGTCATTTCGCCTATGCTTATAACGTTTCTTGATATGCCCGCCTATGACGCGGTCGGCATCGCGCTGGCGAGCGACGTTCTGGCAAGCGCGGTCTCGGCGTATACGTATGGGAAAAACAAAAATCTCGACATAAAAAACGGGCTTGTGATGATGTCGGCGGTGCTTGTGTTTACGCTTGTCGGGAGCTGGCTTGCGAAGCTGGTGCCGAACGAGACTATGGGCGGATTTTCCGTTGTTATGACGTTTTTCCTCGGCATTAAGTTTATCGTCAAGCCCGTGATGACCACCAAGGAAAGTATGGGCGCGGTATCGGCGAAAAAGCGCGTTGCGCAGTCGATAATATGCGGCACGCTGATAGGGCTTATCTGCGGATTTGTCGGCGCGGGCGGCGGTATGATGATGCTGTTGATACTGACGAGCGTTCTCGGCTACGAGCTGAAAACCGCTGTCGGGACATCGGTTTTTATTATGACGTTCACGGCGCTGACGGGAGCGGTGAGCCATTTCGCGATAGGCGGAATGCCCGATGTGTTCTGCCTTGTGTGCTGTATTCTCAGTACGCTTTTATGGGCAAGGATAGCCGCCGTTTTCGCGAACAAAGCCTCGCCCAAGACATTAAACCGCGCTACGGGAATTGTGCTTGCGGTGCTTGGGGCTTCGATAATGGTCGTGAATTTTATCAAATAAAACAATAGCCGTTCCTATTGTGAACGGCTATTGTTTTGTCTTTTTCGTCTTTTCATAACTAGCGTTGCTACAAATGCTCCGCCCGCAAGTATCAGCTCCGCGACGGTCTGCCACAGCCGCGATATTACCGAGATGACCACCGCGTCGCTCTCGGGCATTATCAGCATAAGCCCCGCGAGAATTATCCCCTCGCGTACTCCAAGACCGGACGGCGCGAATATCGCAAGTATGCCCATTATCGCCGAAATGCCGTAAATGCCCGCGCAGAACAGCATTTCGTTCCAACCGACTGCGGGGTTCACAGACTTTACAAGCATAAAAAATCCGAACCCGACCACCAGCCAGTTGCCGATAAACATAAGCACCACCTTTAATATCTGCGTATACTTCATCGGAATTTCCAAGTCTTTTTTGAAAATTTTTCCGAGAATTTTCAAAGCGAAATTGATTATTTTCGGGTGAATACAGATAAAAAACGCCGCTATCAGCAGTACCGTAAGCCACCTGTAATTGTCGAGCAGCTCATTCGGGAAAAAGAACAGCGACAGAATAAACAGCAGCGCCGCGCCGAGCAAGGTACAGATATTCTCGATAAAAAAGCAGACCGTCACCTTGGACAGGGGCGCGTTTTCCTCCTTGTAGTATGTAAGCCGCGCAGCTAGTAAAAACACCTTGCCCGGGATATACTTGCCGAGTATTGAAAGCAGGTACGCCGTGAGCGCCTTGCCGTAGGGTATCGAACAGCCGTTTATTTTCGTGATGTAATGAAACAGCGACGCGAGCGAGAGCTTATACGCGAAATAAAACAACATAGAGACCGCGAAAACGCCGAAGTCGACGCTCATTATCTTTTCGGAGAACTCGTCCCAATGGCTGTAAAAATACCACGCGATAAAGATGACCGCCAGCGCTCCGAAAACGAGCTTTACGATTTTCAGGACGGCGGTTTTGTTGATTTTTTTTGTCATAATTTCACCTAAAAGCTAAGCAGAAAACGGATAAAACACATATATAAAAACACAACCGGAAGCGGGATTTTTTCGAGGCGCTTCGCGTTTTCCTCAGCGAACCGCATATTCCGCTGCGCCAATCCGAACGCAAGCCTGTGATTCCAATTGCATTTGTCCGTACAGTCTATCTTCAATGCTTTGCCGAGCTTCGCAAAATATTCACGCTTTGCGCGTGCGCAGTTGTATTTGAAAACAAGAGCACGCTTCTGACTTCGCAGAAGTTTTTCGTCGGTGAACTTCTTATCGGATATTACTCCCGAATCCACTGCCGATCGATACATTTCGTACGCCCTCTCCGTACGGATAACGCAGGACGTGTGCTTGACGGGATTCTTCTTCATCTCCTTTAGCCACACGTCGCCGAACGAAATGTCCGCGTATTCCGCAAACTGATCTTGGCAGAGCAGACACTGCGGGAGCGCGAAAAAGTAAGCGTTCTTGTAAGCGCAGATAGTTTTTGAATACGACATACGTTTTTCACTGCCGTCCGAATAGACTACCGTCGAAAATCCTCTCCAATGCCCACGCTTATAATATATCCGCTTGGCATTCTCAAGAGATATTTTGTGCTTTTTCAGAGGCAGCAGAGCCGAGTTTTCATTATCCTCGCCGCTGCAGTACAGCCCTATCTTGAGAGCGATCTTCCCGTTAAGTTCGGGACGGTTTTCGAGTATTTTTGAAAGCGCCCTCAGCTGACACGGAACCATTACAACAGCGATCCTACCGTTGAAACTTTCGAGCAGATCAATATGCTTCAGCAGCGGAACAGGCATATAAACCGACGACGAGCAGCTGCGAATTTCCTCGGCAGTCACGGCGATAAATGTCTTGTATCCGAGTTTTCCGTTTACTATCTCGGAACGCGTGACCCATGCGCCGTCGATCTTCCCGCTTTCCAACAAATAGCACAGCAGCGCCGTTACCATACCGCCCGACGCGGCGTTTTCGCGTATCGTTTCATCCTCCGCATATCCCATTCTGCTGCATAGATGAGCGCCGATGTATCTGTCGGGGTCGTTGAAGTCCAGCAATCGGACAGGCTTGGGACGCCGAACTTGCTCGTCGATCTCGTTGCAGATAAGCTCGATGTTTTCACGTGAGCTTGCTTTGACGTTCGGAAGATTTTCCGCGATCTTCGCGCGTATCTCCTCCGAATTTTCTATCAGCCTTTGAAATTCCGTCCGCAATTTTTCCGGGGTCAGCTCCGAATAGTCCGCCGCGTATTCGCCCAAGCCGAACATATCCAAGACCTCCTTGTACTTGTGGCTCCACCCGACAAGCAGTACCGGAACGCCCTTTTCAAGCGCCCCTATCATCGCGTGAAATCGGCTCGCGACAAGCGCCTTGCAGCGCGAGATAAGCAGCCTTATTTCCTCGGGGTACATCTCGCGCGGGTAATAGCGGACGTTGGTTTTATCGTGAATGTTCGCGTAAACTTCGCCGCATATCGGCAGGTCGTTGTTTCGGGGCTTGGCGCTGTCCTCACGCGCGGCGTTGGCTATTATCAGCACGGAATAGCCCTCCGAGGTCAGCCGCTCGATAAACTCCGTCATAATAGCCTTGTAATTGATACCGAGCTTACGGCAGCGCTTTTCGACAACGCTCGAGATCGAAACGCCTACTACATATCCGTTGTAAAAGCTGTCGTTATCGCAGAGCGCTTTCACGCTTTCGGTATACTCTTCGCCCTCGGGCATAGAAAACGCGCCGTCTGCGCAAAGGCGGACGTTCTTGGTTATTCCTATTTCGGTCAGGTCGTTTTTCGTTATCTCTCCGCGTGCGCAGATGAGGCGCATTTTCGGCAGTATCCGGTTTGCGAGGAAGCGGTTATACGGGTTTTTGAAGCTGCCGAGCGCCTGCGAATACTTGCACACGGGCGCGCCGCACAGCATGGGAACGGCGGCGCAGACGAACGCGTAGGTGTTCATCACGAAGCCGCGGCTATCCACGAACGACACCCCCGCCATATCGACCACCATAGTACATTCCGAGTACGCGCGGATAATTTTGTTGCGGAGAAACAGCCTGCGGAATAAAGGAAAATGTCCGAAAAGTCCATACATCACCGCGAGAGGAAACGTGAGAAAAAGGAGCTTTTCGGGCTTGGCGTTCACGACGTTAATAAAGTCGTAACGCTCGGGGCTCGCCTTGATTATTTCGCGGTCGCGCTTGGGGTAGGTCGACATAAGCGTTATTTCCAGACGGTCTCCGTAACGCTCTTTAAGCTGTTTTATCCCCGATTGAAGCATTGCCGCCGCACCCTTGTTTCCGCAGAACGACGCGGCGGTTATCGCTATATTGATTGATTTCATAATCTTGTAAATACCACCTTTTCATTAAGACCTTATTTTAGTTTTTATCTTGAACTTTTTACCGATTTTTCTCGCAAGATGGTCGCGCAGACCCATTGGCGTTCCCGCGAGGAAGAGCGTTTTGTCGCAGATTATGGTTTCGGCTTTTTCGGGGAACAGATAAAAGCTGTGTGCGCACTCCACCGCCATTGTTATCTTTTTGTACGGAAATTCGGTGACTTTTTCGGCTTCGCGCGGCGCGTTGCTGTCGGGGTCTTTGGGCGGGAGCTCGCGGAGTATCAGCTTGTCGTCGGCGAATTCCGCGTTCTGTATTTTGCCGTAGGACTGCTCCAGCGAGTCGGCGTTTTTGTTGAAGTACCATATCTTCATATTGTGCGGAAGCGTTGCGAAAACGAGAAAAATCACGCCGAAAATGACCGTAAGAAGCCACTCGCGCGTCCATATCGCCGAGCCCGTGAGCAGGAAGAAAAATCCCGCCGCGTAATAGCAAAGGGTCTGTATGGGCTTTATCTTCAGCGCGTACAGGAAATCGGAGTACGCGCGAATTCTCGCCATTGTGCACTCCGTTTCTACGACGAGTTTGCCGTTGTCGGGGTGCCTTTCGGCATTCATTTCAACAAAAAGATTGGCGAGCTTTTCCTCGCGCGACTGCAAGAGCTCTTTTTTATTTTTCATTTTGAATTCCCTTTATATACGCATACAGTTCCGTCGCCATTTCCGCCTGCTCGGTAGCGCGGGGGTGTCCGTCGGTAGCCGCTCCGCCGCGCTCGAATTTGAAGAACCGAACGCGCTTTTCGTTGACTTCCCCGGCTATCTCGCGAAGAGCGTCGTCCCAAGTCGGGTCGTGCTTGAGCACGGTGAGCAGAAGGATAAATGTCGCGTTCGGGTATTTGCCCATAAGGTCGCGGAGCATTTCGATGTACTTGTCCTTCCACATTCTGCGGTAGTCGGGGCGCTTTATCGCCTCGGGGTCGGGGCTTGCATCGTTCTGACCTATCGCGATTATAACGTAGTCGGGGATATACTTTGAGAAATCCCACTGCTTTAATTCACCGTAAGGAGAATACTGAATTTTATCGTAGACCCTTGTCATTCCCCAGAGGTGGTCGGAAGTGAAATAGCCCGTGTCGTCCAACAGCGCTATACCGCCCTGCGCGACATCGTGAACCTCCGCGTTGAGCCGTCTCGCGAGCATTAACGGATAGGAAAAATAGGCGTTGTCCAAGGCGTTGTTGTGCCCTTCGGGATCGCATTGACTCTCGTTGAAGATAGCCTCAGTGACCTCGCCCGCGGAAACGCTGTCGCCGTAGACCTCGAGCTTCAGATCGTACTTGTGGTTCGGGCAGGAGACCTCGGCGTTTTCGTCGATAACGATACCTACGAACTCAACATAATTATGAGAAGCCAGCGTCTTGACGAGCTTCAAAGTATGCTGCTTGTTTTCGAGATTTTCGGCGAGCGTGTACAGCTCGTCCTCCCAACTGTTTTTGAGGACGAATTTCTGCATTACGCCGTCGACAAGTGCGCCGAAATGAGTAAGCTCCTGGTGGTTGATGTTCTTGATGACAAGCGCGCAGGACGTGCCCGTGAAATTTACGTCGATCATAGTTCCGGGCCACACGAGAACGGGGCGCGAGGGGTCGTCAAAATCAATTCTGCCCATATATTCGAGGGCGGGGTTTTCGGGGGTTATCAGCTTTTTGTTTGCGGGTAATTCGCAGCTCATGGCTATTCTCCTTTTTCGTTATAATGCGCCAACAATGTGGAGATTATCTCGTTTGATACGAGAAAGCCCTCCGCCGTCAGCGACAAGCGTTCGTTTTCGATTTTGTAATACTGCTTCGGGATTAGCGGCAATGCGCTTTTTACGCGCTCCCAAAGCTCATTCGGAATACCCTCCGTCAGGCGCAGACCGAGCATAATTTTTTCCTCGGTCTCGTTCGGGTCGTCGTCGGTGATTATTTCGTTCTGATGTTCGCTTTCGATAAATTCGCGAAGATTACGGGCGATTGCGAAGCGCTTTCCCTTGTAGAAAGAATGCGCCGCCGCGCCTATACCGAGATACTCATCGCGCCGCCAGTATTTGAGATTGTGACGGCTTGTCATTCCGCCTTTGGCAAAACTGCTGATCTCATACTGCTTAAATCCGATACTCTCCAACATTCTTGCCGTTCTGAGATATATTTCCGCCGACTTGTCCTCATCGGGCAGTCCGTCGGGGGGATTTTTTCCGAATGCGGTGTTCGGTTCGATTTTGAGCATATATGCCGAGATATGAGTTATCGGCAGCCCGCGCAGCTGTGAGATCGAATATACGAGCGACACGCTGTCCTGCCTCGGAAGCCCGATCATTAAATCAGCCGAAATATCGCAGAAGCCGACCTCGCAAGCCGTCAATATCGCCTGCCGCGCCTGCTCGAACGTGTGCGCCCTGCCGAGTGTTCTGAGATCGCGATTGACCGCCGACTGCAACCCGACCGAGAGACGGTTCACCCCTGCATTGTAGAGTATGCCGAACGTTTCTCTGTCCATTTCGAGGGGGTTGCACTCCACCGTGACCTCCGCGCCGCGAGACCTGCGAACCTCGGCGAGTATACGCGGAATATGCCGCGCCAATAAAATCGGAGTTCCGCCGCCGAAATAAACGGTGTTATAGTCCTCGTTATAATAACGCAGATTTCGTATGACCGCGTCCGCGTATTGCTCCGCCGCGTCCTCGCGAAAACCGACGGAATAAAAGTCGCAGTACGGACATTTTTTTCGGCAGAACGGAACGTGTATATACAGCCCGAGATCACTCATCGTCGAGCTTGAGCACTGCCATAAACGCCTCCTGCGGCACCTCTACCGTACCGAATTGGCGCATACGCTTTTTGCCCTCCTTCTGCTTTTCGAGGAGCTTTTTCTTACGCGTTATATCGCCGCCATAGCACTTTGCGAGAACGTCCTTGCGCAGCGCCTTTATGGTCTCGCGGGCGATTATCTTTCCGCCGACGCACGCTTGAATGGGTATCTCAAAAAGCTGCCGCGGGATATGCTCTTTCAGCTTCTCCGCCATTTTGCGCGCGCGCTCGTAAGCCTTGTCCGCGTGGACGATAAACGACAGCGCGTCAATGACCTCGCCGTTGAGCATTATGTCGAGCTTAACGAGCTTGGACGGCGCGAAGCCCATCATCTCGTAGTCGTAGCTTGCGTAGCCGCGCGTGCGCGATTTCAGCGCGTCAAAGAAGTCGTAGACTATCTCGTTGAGCGGCAGTTCGTAGTGGAGGTCAACGCGCTTGGCGTCGATATACTGCATATCCTTAAACACTCCGCGCCTGTTCTGGCATAGCTCCATAATGTTGCCGACATAGTCAGACGGCGCGTAAACGTGCGCGTTTACCATAGGCTCGTAGCTCTGCGCGATAAGCGTGGTGTCGGGGTAATTTGTGGGGTTGTCTATCATCTGAACCGTGCCGTCCGTCATCTCGATCTTGTAAACGACCGAGGGCGCGGTGGTGATTATGTCGAGATTGTATTCGCGCTCGATACGCTCCTGTACAACGTCCATATGGAGCAGACCGAGAAATCCGCAGCGGAAGCCGAACCCGAGCGCGACGGAGCTTTCGGGCTCAAACGACAAGGACGCGTCGTTTAATTGCAGCTTGTCCAGAGCGTCGCGGAGGTCGGGGTATTTCGCGCCGTCCGCGGGGTAGATACCGCTGAATACCATGGGGTTGACGTCGCGGTAGCCCGAAAGGGGCTCGGCGGCGGGATTTGCGGCGTTGGTCACGGTATCGCCGACCTTGGTGTCGCCGATAGACTTTATCGAAGCCGCGATATAGCCGACCTCGCCGGCGTTCAGGACGGAGCAGGGAACTAATTCGGTAGCTCCCATATAGCCGACCTCGACGGTGGTAAACTCCGCGCCCGAAGCCATCATTCGTATCTTATCGCCCGCCTTTATGCTTCCCTCTTTAACGCGAACGTAGACGATAACGCCCTTGTAGCTGTCATAATAGCTGTCGAAGATAAGCGCTTTGAGCGGCGCGGAGGAGTCGCCCTTGGGAGCGGGTATTTTGTGAACTATCTCCTCCATTACCGCGTGAATGTTCGTTCCCATTTTCGCGGATATTTCGGGCGCGTCCATTGCTTCAATGCCGATAACGTTCTCTATCTCCTCTTTGACCTCTTCGGGGTGAGCGCTCGGCAGGTCGATCTTATTGACGACGGGAACGACCTCGAGGTCGTTCTCCACCGCGAGATAGGTGTTCGCGAGGGTCTGCGCCTCGATACCCTGCGAAGCGTCGACTATCAGAATAGCGCCCTCGCAAGCAACGAGCGAACGCGAGACCTCATAATTGAAGTCGACGTGACCGGGGGTGTCGATAAGGTTGAAGATGTACTCCTCCCCGTCGTCCGCCTTGTATTTCAGGCGGACTGCGCGGGCTTTTATCGTAATTCCGCGCTCGCGCTCAATGTCCATATTATCGAGAAGCTGTTCCTCCATATCGCGCTTTGCGACGGTCTCCGTCTGCTCGAGAATCCTGTCCGCGAGCGTGGATTTTCCGTGGTCGATATGCGCGATAATGCAAAAATTCCGTATTTTATTCAAATTTTCCATTTTAACCTCCGATTACAGGCAGAATATAATGAAAAAACATAAAGGAGATAGCCGCCAAAATCGCGACGACAAAAAAGCCCATCACCGCGCACATTATCCTCTCGCGTTTGATGAGGAACCACGGAATGGTGTTTTCGGTCGCGTTTTCGTCATAGACTATCTCAATTTCATCGCCGTATTCAAAATGCTTCGGGGGAATTTTTGTTGACGTAAATGCAAAGGTAATATCGTGGAAATTTCCCGATTTGTCCTCATAGGAATACTCAAGTTTACAATGATAACGCGTATGACGGCTGCCCGGCGCGCCTATCCTCTCTCGGAGCGTCTGCGATGTATTTATGACTGCGGTCGCTTTCGCCGCTTTTTTGAATTTGCGTTTCTCCCTGCTGTACCGACACGCAGCAACAATTATCACTGCGAATATCAGCACCGCGATAGTCATCGGTATCAGAAAAGCTATTGTGTTCTCCAAATTTAAATCCATTGTTTTACCTCGTTTTGTCTGTCAGGAAAAATCGCATTATATCCTCCGCGCCGTCCTGCTCTGTGATATGCCAATGATACTGTTCATACGTCTGCCGCACTTTCCCGAATCTCCGCAACGAGATTTTGCTCTTTCTTTTTAAGCAGAGCCGCAAGCTCGGCGGCGGCGTTTTTGTCAATTTCGTTTTGAACGTGAGAACCCGAAAAAACTGCGTCGTTTTCCTCCAGCAGCTCCCTTTTCTTCCAGTCTCTCGCCAGTAATCCCGCAATGCTGTTAAGCCCCGCGGTATCGTCAAAGTCCGTGTTGAGGATTTCTTCCAACTGTTTCGGGTCAACGTGCTTTTCGAGCTGTAATACTATCTCCCAAATGCTCTTGGAGTCATCGTGCATAGACGCTATCGACTGCATAATATGCGCCATAATATCCTCGGTTAAAGCCGTATCGCCTATCTCAGCATCAGCCGTTTTTTCCGTGAGCATTTTCTCAAATCCGAGCTCGGGGTCGGCTTCTTTTGCGCCTACGGAAGTTGTTACCGTGCCGGATATTCCCGCGAAATTCGTTCCTGTTATCATAATAAGATCCCCCTATCAATCCTCATACTCCGCGTCAAGATACCACTCTATCTTTTCCAGTTTGTCGTAAAACTCCGTCTCGTTCTCCCAGGTCGGCAGGTCAAACTCTTTGTAGCGGTCGTTCTTCATAAGCTGACGGATAACGTACAGGTCGTTTTTGCGCTTGGTCGCGCTCTCCTTGTACTCGCGCAGCGGCGCGAACACGCCGTACTCGCCCTCAAGACGGTATATCACAAACTCGCCGAACTGATAGGCGTTGAGACCGTTGCCCGAAAAGAGCGTTTTTACGGTGGTGTTGTCCATATCGAGCGGCGTTTCGTTCAGCGTGAAGATGGCAAGCGGCTCGTCCGTCATATGCACTCTGTCGTGCTCCGAGGCGACTTTTTTGTACTTGTCTCCGTCATAGGAGAAATCGCCGGGCAGCAGATAATAGTGGCTCGCGGGGGTCTGATAGCACTGTATCACGGTGAACTTGTCCTCGCCGTATTCCTTGATATATACCGTGTCCTTCGGCTCGTAGAAAATGCCGATAACAAGCTTTATCGCGAATATGAATATACCCGTCGATACCAGCACTATAAGCATTGGCAGGCATTTCAGAAACGCGGTCTTTATTTTTTCCTTTGTCATTGTTTCACCTTATCACTAAAAACTCGGTTGTAATACATACATTATTTATTATAACATATTTTTCCGCGCTTGTTAAGTACTTTTTGAAAATTTTTCTTTAGGCAACACCGCACAATTACCGCCCTACGGGCTTTGTTGTCCGCTTGCTTGCATATTTTCCGTCATATTGCACAATTCGTCCTAGCAAGGCATACAGCCTTGCGTCGTCCTCATTGTACAATCTGACGAAAAATCTGTCTGCGCAATCGAACGACAATAATTGTGCGGTATTGCCTATATTTTCACGGGGAAAACGAAACGCCGCAGGAATTACGGCGTTTCGTTATTATTGAAAGTGAGCTCAGCCTGCTTTGCTACGCGTTCTGCGGCTTGGCGGCGGAAGCTCTCGGGGGAGATTATCTCGACTGCCGCGCCGAAGCTGAGCAGACGTATCAGCAGCTCGGTCTCGTCGGCTTTGTCGAAGTACAGGCTGACCGTACACCCGCCGCTTTCGAGGTCGCGCTCGGTGCGCTTCTCGTAGTTCGCGAACGCCATAAGAAAGCGCTCCACCGCGTTGCGTTCGGGCGCGACGTACACCGTCACGCTGTCGCGGGGTTTTGCAAACGGCGCGTTGAGATCGCCCGTGAAAAATCTTCCCGTTCGCTCTATCGCGTCTATTCTGCCGAGATTTATCACGCCGCCGCTCGATATCCTGCCGTTGCGGTGCTTTCGGGTGAGCACGCGGAGCTTGTCGTTTTTCTCGGAGTACTCGATATTCAGCGGCAGACAGGTGAAGCATATTCGCTTGTCGTGACCGGAGGTGTACGATATTTTCAACAGTTCACGAGACTTTATCGCCGAGAGTATAACGCGGAAATTCTCGCGGTAACGAGGGTCGGAAAAATCGTCGCCGTCGGTGAATTTGTCGAAATAACGAAAATGTTCGCGGAAATACAGCGGCTTTATATCGGCAAGGCGCTCCTCCAGACGGCGGAGAGTTTCGTCGTCGAAAAACAGGCGGAAGCGGTCGTCCGCGAGCTTGGATTTGAGCCAGCGCTTTTGCAGTAAAGTAAGCACGGCGGGCGGAGGATTTTCGGTCACGCGAGAGAGCGTTCCGTCGGCGTTGCGGCGCAGCAATCCCCAATCCGAGCCGTCCTTCTGCGGCAGGAGCTTTTGCGGAAGAAACAGCGCCGAATCGCGGAAGCCGAGCGAGCGTATCAGCTCGTAGACCTCGTCGTCGGTCACGGATTTGTTCTTCATAGCGCGCGCGGCTATGCGGTAGTACGCGCCGTATATCTCACTGAATATCGTCATTTTGCTCACCACCGTTGTACATTTCGTTCATTCGCCGTATGTCGTTCTCGAAAAGCTCACGCGCTGCGGCGTTGCCGCCCTCCGGCTTGACTATCCTGCCGATAAAGGTCTTGACCCAGTGCATTGGCTCAACGGGGTCGAACGCGTCTATCGTGAGCTTGTACAGCTCGTCGGAGAGCTTTTCGAGCGTGCCGCTGCGTTTTTCGCGTTCAATGCGGTTGATTATGAACTCCTCGCCCTTGCCGATATGTATCGTTATTTCGAGCGGAGTTACGTTGCCCGTTTCGCGGCGTTCGCCGAAAGATACGCCGAAACAGCGGTTTTCGTTTTTGAGGTACTTTTCGTAAATACCGTCAAATTCGGCAAACGGAGCGCCTGTTTTGACCGCGCGGATATA
The DNA here is from genome assembly GCA_014799395.1 of Oscillospiraceae bacterium. GTDB lineage: Bacteria > Bacillota > Clostridia > Oscillospirales > Ruminococcaceae > CAG-115. The sequence continues at coordinate 75,474 of JAAVID010000081.1, forward strand.
GTCGAGACGGAACGCGTTAAAACGGTTGTACAGCGGGATATACGCGACAAGATAACGCCGTCCCGTCTGCACGGAAGCGGAAACGCGCATGGGCACGACAAGATTTTCGCTCTCTTTTTTTGAACGGTTTTTCGCCGAAAATGTGTACAGCAGGAGCGTTTTTTTCTGCTCAACTGCGTTGAGTATTTCGAGAAGTATCTCGTCCTCAAGCGTGTGGACGATATAGTTGTGCTTCATAAAAAATATGTCGTTTTCCATACCGACGGATTTTAAGATACTGTTGCCGACAACGCCGAATTCGCCTGTTTCGGAGAAGAATTTCACCGCGTCGGAAAGCCCGGCGAACTCGCGGAAATACTCGTCGGCACGGTCGGGGGAGAGCGAGAAATAGGCGGTCTTGCCGCGCTTTTCCGAGATTATCAAGCCCTCGGCGACGTATTCTTTGAGCTTGTTGCGGACGGTCTGCTCGTCGAAGAGGATACCGTATCGGCGGTCGATCTCGTCCACAAGCTCGCGCAGGGAGAGCGGGCTGCCGTCATAGAGCACGTCTTGTATCAGAAAGTGCAGGCGAATGTCGTTGTCGGTGAAGCTCTTGGAGTAGAACGCTTTATAGAGCGGGTTTTCGGGGATATGACCGCTGTCTACGGAAATGGAAATTTGCCGTCCGCGCACGGAATCGTCGTAGCGGAGGAACTCGCCGAGCCAGCTTTCAACGCGGCGTTTTTCGTCGTCGTAGGTACGGGCGCTCTTGCGATTGAAGTCGCCGCGGACTTTAAAGCCGTAGATGAAGAAGTCGCGGACGTAGTCGCGGGTCTTTTCAAAATTTTTTATCAGCTCGGAAAAGCCGCTCATCGGTATTCCTCCTTTTATGTATTCTTGTGTTTTTTTGCGGTAACAACAAGCGCCACCGTAACCGCTAAGCTCAATAATACGACATTATATTGTACGGGCGCGATAAAGCAAGTGTTAAACAGCATATGCAGCAGGGCGGTCGCTATTACGTTCTTATATGTTAGGAAAAACTTGCCAAGCACAAACGAGAGCAGAACCGTCCAGAGAAAATATAACGCCGTCTCTCCAATGCCGAGAGAGTTTCGTATCGTCCACATCGGTATATGCCAGACCGCCCACGCTATTCCCGTGTATATCAGCGCGAACGGCGTTTCTTTGCCGTCAGAGAGCTTGTTCAGCAGATACCCTCTCCACGCGCTTTCCTCTGCCAGCGCCGTCAAAAACAAGTAGGCGCTGCCCGCTATAACAGAGAAGAATGTCGGGTAATTTTTCACAAACAGATCGCTTTCGTTCGCTATTAGCGAATACGCAAATGAAAACGCAAGACCTATCGCGCCCGTTACGGCACAAAAAATCAATGATTTCATTTTAATTCTTTCGGAAAACAAGCCCGCGAGCCACTTCTTTAATTCGCCGTGAGCCGCCGCAAAAATCACCGATAACACAAGCGGAACGATCACAAATAAATATTTCGCCGCGGTCAGCACTTTGGGTACGTCTGCTCCGTTATTTTCGAGAAGCATTGGCAGATAGCAGACGAATGAAAACGTCCAGACCGATACTGTCCACAAAACTATTGTCAAAAAATATTTTTTCATTGATCTCACCTTTAATTATTTTTACCTTATTAAATAATAACAGAAACCAAAAATTTTTTCAACCCCTTTTAGTGTTCGCAGATTTTTTTATATGATTTTTTCGGAAATATATGCTAGAATTAGAACATAACAAAAAACGAAAGGACTGAACGTAATGTTTGTACATAAGCTCGACGACGGCGCGCCGATAAAGATATGGTCGGATATGGGAACGATCGAGGACGGCTGTCTGGCGCAGGCGGAGAACCTTTCGCGCTTGCCGTTTGTATATAAATGGGTCTCGCTTATGCCCGATACGCACAAGGGCAAGGGTATGCCGATAGGCGGCGTTATCGCCTGCGACGGCGTTGTTATCCCGAACGCGGTGGGCGTGGACATAGGCTGCGGAATGGCGTTTGTACAGACGAACGTTCCAACCGCGCTGCTCCGCGATACTATGACGGGGAACGGAACTCTTGTTCAGGCGATATGCGGCGATATTCTCCGCAATATCCCGACAGGGTTCAACCACTACAAGAAGCCCCAGCCCTCCGCGGTGCTTGACAAGGCTAAGGAGCAGGGCGAGAAATACGAGTTCGACAAGGAGTTATTGCCGCAGATAGACGAGGGCTACTTTCAAGTGGGAACTCTCGGCGGCGGAAATCACTTCATTGAATTGCAGGAGGACGAGAACGGAATGTGCTGCATAATGCTCCATTCGGGAAGCCGTCACTTCGGGAACGTTGTCGGGCAGTACTTCAACAAGATAGCTCACGAGCTTAACGACAAGTGGCACTCCAAGGTGCCGTCGGAATGGAATTTGCCGTTTTTGCCCGTTGATACCGACGAGGGGAGACGCTATCTGGAGTGGATGCAGCTTTCGATGGATTTCGCGTATGAGAACCGCGCGGTCATGCTCGCGAAGATAAAGGAGACGTTCACGAAATACGCGCTCAAATACCTCAACATCGAGCCCGAGTACTCCTGCGAGATAAACTGCCACCACAACTACGCGGCTATCGAGAACCACTACGGGAAAAACGTTTACGTTCACCGCAAGGGCGCTATACGGGCGCGCGAGGGCGAGCTTGCGATAATCCCCGGCGCTATGGGGTCGTTCAGCTACATAGTTAAAGGAAAGGGCGAACCTATGAGCTTTATGTCCAGCTCGCACGGCGCGGGGAGAGCGTATTCGAGAACGGCGGCGGTCGCCAATTTCTCCGTCGAGAGCGTAATGTGCGACCTTAAGGAGCAGCACGTCGTTCTGGCGAAGCACAACAAATCCGACGTTGCGGAGGAATCGCGGTTCGCTTACAAGGATATAGACCAAGTAATGGCTAATCAGACCGATCTCACCGAGGCAGTCAAAAAGCTGTTTACGATAGGGGTGGTCAAGGGTTAAAGGTACGGCTCGCAGCTCGTCAGCAATTTCAGCAGCGGACTGAAAATCCGCGTCAACCGAGCCGTGTAAATACGGTGTGTACAGCATTTGAGGAAACGCAAATGTTCCCGAAACGGGTTTTAAACATTTGTGACACCGTGTACATAATTTTTAAGGCACAGACAGCAGCAAGTTTAAACATCATAACCATAATGATTTAAAATGTGTCTTGTTTTCACAATTGGTTAATTGAACGACCGTTACAGCAAAAATGTACTTTATGCAAGATAAACGGCAATGTCATCGGCGGCTTTTGCTTTGACCGATGCGGATATAATATCCTGCCTTGAGCAAGGTCTCTTGCTCGTCTGCACAATTGAATATTTTATTCAACGGTCGTGTTTTTAAATTTTTCGGCTCGTACAGCATTTATTTGGTCGCGGGGTGCTCGGAAACGGGTCCCGTATGAAAACCGAGCCGAGTAACGGCGCAGACAGCATTTTTTGTCGCGTGTCGCGGGTTCGACTCCCGCCGGGCTTATGCCCCGTAGCTCAGGTGGTAGAGCAGCAAAAACCGCGCCGTGTACAAATTTTTTCGGCGTTCACCGCATTATTTCGGAGGAACGGAGCGAGGGGGGGTCTTGACTTACCCGCCGTTAAAAAACGCGCCGAGTTTAAGACAGCAGCAGCAACAATCAGATTGGTTACTGCGGGTTCAAATCCCGCCGCTTCGGAGTGATCCGTTGAGGGAAAACGCTGTCTAGTTTGAATTTTTTGTAAGAGGGCAACAGCATAAAATTGACGGCTAATGTCGGTTCGAATCCGTACCTTGTATCCGTTAATATTCGGATACTTGCAAAAATGCCCTCTTGAAAGGAGAATTGAGATGATAAATCTTATCAATAACGAAATGAATAAGACCTACACGCTGAACGGCGCGGTGACTAACCGCACCTCGGGCTCGTTCTGCCTTGACCTGTTCTTCCGCGCGGGCGCTATGCGTTCGGCGAGCGAGGAGGAGATCGCGGCGGTTGTTACCCGCGCTTACGCGGAGGACCCCGTTAAGGCTATGAAGATCGTGTTCTTCGCGCGTGACGCTAGGGGCGGTCTGGGCGAGCGCCGTTTTTTCCGCGCAGCTGTTAAGGCGCTGGCGGCTTACGCTCCCGCTGCCGTTGAGAGAAATATCCCCCTGTTCGCGGAGTACGGCAGATACGACGACCTCGTTTCGCTGCTCGGCACTCAGTGCGAGGGCAAGGCGGTCGAGGTTATCCGCGGGCGACTGGGCGAGGATATTAAGTCAATGGAGAACGGCGGTCAGGTATCGCTGCTGGCGAAGTGGCTGCCCTCGGTGAATACTTCTTCCGCTGCCGCGAGAGCGAACGCGAGAACCCTTGCGAAGCGCCTCGGCTACAACGAGAAGCAGTACCGTCAGACCCTGTCTAAGCTCCGCAAGTACTCGGACATTCTCGAAAACCGTCTGCGCGAGCGCGACTACACGTTCGACTACGGCAAGCAGCCCTCCTGCGCGATGTTCAAGTACAGACAGGCGTTTCTGCGCAACGACAACGAGCGCTACACCGAGTACCTCAACGCCGTAAACCGCGGCGAGGAGAAGATAAACACGGGCGCGCTGTTCCCTTATGACATAGTGCGCGCCTGCCTTGAGACCGAGGTCTCCGAGCAGGAGAAGCTCGCGCTCGACACGACCTGGAGAAATCTCCCCGTTTACGGCGAGGGCGGAAACGCTATCGCGGTGGTGGACGGCTCGGGCTCGATGACCTATGCTCCCCGTCAGAGCGTAAGACCTCTTGACGCGGCGCTGTCGCTGGGCATTTACTTTGCGGAGCACAACAAGGGCGCGTTCGCAAATCACTTTATCACGTTCTCGGCAACTCCCCGGCTGGTGGAGATAAAGGGCGCGGATATTGTTGAAAAAACGCGTTTCTGCGCGACGTTCAACGAGGTGGCGAACACCAACCTCGAGGCGACGTTCCGTCTGATACTCTCGGCGGCGATCAACAATAACGTAAAGCAGGACGAAATGCCCGAGCGTATGTACATCATCTCCGACATGGAGTTTGACTGCTGCGTTGACGGCGGCAACGACAGCACGCTCTTCGATACGATGAAAGCGCTGTACGCCGAGCACGGCTACAAGCTCCCCGAGGTGGTTTTCTGGAATGTCAACAGCATTCACGAGAACTTCCCCGTGAGAATGTCCGATACGGGCGCGGCGCTGGTTTCGGGCTTCTCTCCCGCGATCTTCGATATGGTGGCAGGCGGCGAAATTTCCCCCGAGACCATAATGAACAGCGTTATCGAAAGCGAGCGGTATGCGGCGGTGAGCTAAAGCGTATTCACGCTCTAAAAATTATCCCCCGAGAAAGTTCTCGGGGGATATTTGTTTATGCGTTTTCGCTGTAAGGAACAAAGCCCTCGCCGTATTCGGCAAGATAATCTATAAACAGCGGGTCTATTTCGCCGTCCTCTGTGAAAGCGATCTTATCACTGTCAACTATCTTCATACCGTCAACATCATCGCCCTCAACAATGATTGTCATTGCGCCGCTCGCGTCATCGGGCAGTTCCAGTTCGACCTCGGTCACATTGCCGTCGTCGTCAACGGCGTACTCGGTTATTGTTCCCGATACTTCCACGCCGTTCATAATGAAGCTGAACGTTTTGGAAATTCCGTCCATAACCGCGCCGTCGGTAGCCGCGTTTGCGGTCATAAGCGAAGCCGCGCCGGTTGCGGTGATAGCCGCCGCGATAAGCAGGGGCTTAATTGTAAAATGTTTCATTGGTTTTTCCTCCTCTATTCGCGACAAAACGGCGGTCTTGATATTCTCGGCGCTCTTGTCGGCAGCCGTTTCCTCGTCAAAGCATTTTTTAAGCAATTCTTCAAGCATGATCAAAACCCCTTTTCGTCAGATATTCTTTAAGCTTGGTTCGCGTTCGGGAGAGCTCGGAGCGGACGGTGCTTTCGGAAATATTCATTTTCCGCGCTATTTCGGGAGTGCTTTCTCCGTAGAAGTAGTACCTCGCGAAAATTTCGCTTTCCTTTTCGGGCAGCGTTGAAAGTCCCTTGTCGAGACAGCGCAGCATTTCGTGAATATCGGCGGCGTCCTCCACCAAAAAGCCGCTCGGAATCTCAAGCTCCGAGATGTCCTCGCACGGCGGCTTTGCGGACTTGAACCTGTCCTTTACCGCGTTCCTCGCCGCTGCCGAAAGGTAGGAGCGGAAGCCGATATTCACGTCAAGAGACCCGCGGTGCTGCCACAGCGAAAAGAACACGTCCGAGCACAATTCGTCGATATCTTGTTCGGATAACGTACCGCGCGAAAAATTGCGGATAACGGTGCGGACGTATCCCGTATAGCAGTCGATGATCTCTTTAAGCGCCGCCGTATTGCCCTTTTTCAGCTTTACGGCGAGCTGTTTTTCCTTTGTATGCATGTCAGTCCTCCAAGCGAAATGCTGCGCAGCAATCGTTTTTTGCCCTCTCAACCGTATATACGATAAAAAATCAAAAACGCTGCAAAATTTTTTGAAAAATTTTATTCCTTGTGAAAGTCAAATTTTACTATATTTCAAAATCGTATTTTTTCGCGTATTTTCAACAAAATATTCGTATAACTGAATTTGAAAGGAGCGATCTTTTATGAATATATCAAATCAGGAATACGGCGAGCTTGCTAAGCGGCATTCTCCGCCGTCGGCTATGTACAAGACCATTCCGCTGGCGTTTGCTATCGGCGGAGGTATATGCGTTATCGGCGAGGCTCTGCTGAATATGTATCAGGCGTTCGGGCTTGACCCGGACGAAGCGGGAATGTGGACTTCGATGTCGCTTATCTTCCTGTCCGCAATGCTTACGGGCTTTAAGATATACGACCGCATTGCGCAGCACGCGGGCGCGGGTACTCTCGTGCCGATAACGGGCTTTGCCAACTCGGTGGTATCGCCCGCGCTGGACTTTAAGAGCGAGGGTTATGTGCTCGGATTGGGCGCTAAGATGTTCGTTATCGCGGGTCCCGTAATAGTATACGGTATTTCGGCTTCGATAGTCTACGGAATAATTTACTATATAACTACGCTGTTTTAAGGGGGATATTATGGCAATTTGCGAGGGAAAAACGTTTAAATTCAGCAACGCCTCAATATCCGAGTGGGCTTCCGTTGTCGGCAAGGTGGAGGGCGAGGGTCCTCACGGCGACGAGTTTGACGAGGTGCTTGACGACAACAAGGACGATATGGACACCTGGGAACAGGCGGAGGCGCAATTGCAGAAAAAGGCGTTACAGCACGCTATGGACAAGGCGAAGCTCTGCCCCGAAAAAATGGATCTGATTTTCGCGGGCGACCTGCTCAATCAGTGTACGGGCTCGTCCTACGGATTAAAGGAATTTTATATCCCGTTTCTGGGAGTGTACGGCGCTTGCTCGACGTTTGCGGAGTGTCTGCTTTTGTCGGCTTGTATGGTGAACGCGGGGTACGTTGACAACTGCTCGGCGGTGACCAGCTCGCACTTCTCGTCGGCGGAGCGGCAGTTCCGTTTTCCGCTGAACTACGGCGGAGTGCGCACTCCAACGTCGCAATGGACGGCGACCGCGGCGGGTGCGGCGATACTCAACTCGGCGCTCAAACCGCCGTATATCCGCGCGGGAACAGTCGGGAAAATTCAGGATATGGGTATCAACGATCTGAACAATATGGGCGCGGCAATGGCGGGCGCGGCTTACGATACTATCTCGCGCCATTTCAAGCACACGGGAACTCACCCCGAAAGCTATGACGTTATTGTAACGGGAGACCTCGGGCAAGTCGGCAGCGATATGCTGTACGAGCTGTTTGAGCGCGACGGCGTGTCGTTAAAGGAACACCACCAAGACTGCGGACTGCTCCTCTACGACCGCGAACGGCAGGACGTTCACGCGGGCGGTTCGGGCTGCGGCTGCTCGGCTTCGATGATGTGCGCGCACTTCCTCGGTCGCGTAAAGAGCGGCGAGCTGAAACGGATACTGTATGTGGCAACGGGCGCGCTTATGTCGCCGACTATGGTGCAGCAGGGCGGCTCGATACCGGGCATTGCGCACGCGGTAGAGATAAGTTACACTTGATAGGGGGCAAATTTATGGATATGCTTATGGAATATGTCTGGGCTTTTCTGATCGGCGGGCTGCTTTGTGCGGTCGGTCAGGTGCTGATCGATCTGACTAAGCTCACGCCCGCGCGAATTCTCACGTCGTATGTAGTCGCCGGAGTGGTTCTCGGCGGACTGGGATTGTATCAGCCCATTATCGACCTTGCGGGCGGCGGCGCTACCGTGCCGCTTACGGGCTTCGGCAGTCTGCTCGCGAAGGGCGTTCGCAAGGCTGTTGATATGAACGGATTTATCGGTATCTTTATGGGCGGATTTACCTCGGCGGCTGTCGGTATTTCCGCGGCGATATTCTTCGGACTTATCGCGGCGATAGTGTTCAAGAGCGGAACAAAGATAAACGAATCTAAAAATTGAGAAAACGGGGGCTTAATGCTCCCGTTTTTGCGATTATCCGAGAATTATTTCGCGTAACACGGAAACATTCTCCGCGATATGCGCGGGGGAGAACTGTTCGAGCTCGGCGCGGTCGCGGAAGCCCCAGAGCACTCCGCAGCCGTCGATCTTCGCGTTGAGCGCGGTCTGCATATCCACGCCGCTGTCTCCGACATAGAGCGGCTTTGCGCCCTCGACCGCGTACTTTTCGGCGAGGTACAGCGCCGCCGCGGGATCGGGTTTTACATTGTAACCGAGACCCGCGCCGACTATCTCCGCGAGTGTGTCGCCGTAGAACGAACGCAGCAGAGTCTCCGAAAAAACGTAGTCCTTGTTGGTGTTGCAGACTGCGATAATTCCGCGCTCTTTCAGCTCCGCGAGCAGCTCGGGCATTCCGTCGTAGGGCTTGGTGCGGTCGGATTTGTGCTGCTCGTAGTACTCGGCGAAAAGGGTATGTACGCGCTCCAACGTCTCGGCGGAGGAGTTCGGCGGACATATCCGCTCGATCAGCTTGGGTATGCCGTTGCCGACAAAGTAACGGTATTTCTCCTCGGCGTGGGTGGGGAAGTTCATCTGCTTCAGGGCGTGATTTCCTGCCGCGGATAAGTCGCCGAGGGTGTTTAATAATGTGCCGTCAAGGTCGAAAATTATCGGGTTGTAATTCATAATTGCTCCTTAAATTCGTTTAACCGCTCCGTAAATATCTCTTGGTAAAGCGGCTTTATTTTGGTGATGTACGGACTTTTTAATTCCTCGTCGCCGCTTTTGAACTGCACGCGAACCGCGAAATAATTTGTATACTCGCCGTTATCGTCGACTTCGTTCCAGGTATCGGAAAACTTAAAATAGCGCTTGCGGTCGTATTTGTTCGCGTCGTAGAACGCTTGGCGGTCGGTTATGCCGTCGAACTCCAGATAATAATATCTGTCATCTTCGGTGGAGAGAAGGCGCGGCTTGGCGTTCGGCTCGTTTTCGGGTATCACCATATCGAACGCTTCAAGCAGCCGCTCGGTCTCCTCGTCGGTGAAATCGACGACTAAATTCTTATGCCAATACAGCCATACATCGTTGTGCAGACCGCCCTTTGCGGTTTCGGCGACCGAGGTTTCGTATGCCTCGCGGATTTCTCTCTGCTCGTTAAGCTCACGGGTCATCTGCCGAATATTGATCGTTAAAATATAGTAGACGGCGTACAGCACCGCAAAGCCGACAGCGCAGAGCGTTACTATCGCCCGTTTCGACAGCTTTTTCGTTAGTTTCATTGTACCACCTCCGCTTTTCCGACGGGCTTGCCCTCGAATGTCAGCTCAAGCTCCGTGTATTCGGAAATCCGATTTTTGAGCTGTTCGCGCTCGCCGTCCTCGCAGCATATGGAGAATTCATAGTTGCCGTTTTTGTGTACAAGGTAGATGTGGACTTCTCCGTCGGCGAGCTTGGCGGCGAGGACATTGCCCTCGCGCAGATACGGGGAGCGGAGAGATGTGCTCAGCTTTATATCGGTCGGGGGATGGATCAGGTTGTCGACCTCGTTTGTTGGAACAAAGTTGCTTAAAAACAGTTTTGCGTAAGCTAAGCCGAAAAAAGAAAAAATAATAAATAACGGACATATACCCGACATCACGCAAAACACTGCAAACGTTGCCGCCGAGTTAAACGCCCAAATCGCAGCAAACCCTGTCATACAGAAAAATATCAGAAAGATCAGACATATAAGCGACAGCCATAAGCAATCGTTCAGTATGGTGAACGGATTATAATTGAGTGCGAGCTTTTGTCCGCAATTGCTGCAATGGAATACCATTTCCCACGAAAAAAGCCGCAAGTTGTCCTTCGAGAGCTTTTTTTGTGTGTTATATGTGGTGGCAATTCCCGTAAATTCGTTTCGCGTGGAACCCTTGTTGATAAAGCAATAGTCCTCTTTAACAGTCGCGGGCGAATAGTTGTCAAATCCGGCAGGATATGTAAAATTTGATTTTGGAGATATTGTATAGCTGAGAATTCGCTTTTTGGAGATCAGATAGAATTCCCGCCCGCCGATGGTCGATAATGTGCGTTTTGGCAACAGTTCTTTTGTCGGCGGCACAAGCTCGAGCTTTTTGCCGCAGCACGGGCAGATACGTTTGTTTTTTGGAAGCATAAGCCCTCCTCAGTACATCTCCGTCTGCAAAACATTCGAGTAGATAATTCCGCGCTTGGGCTCTACTCCCTCGGCGGCGAAAAGATTTGTTACTGTGAGGAATTCGTAGCCGTCGTTCAGCAGCGCGGGGATAATAAGGTCAAGCGCGGCTACGGTTTGGGAGTTGCCCTGCGCGTCGTGGAGGAGGATAATGCTGCCGTTTTTCGCCTGCGCGAGGATTTTTTCGGCGCGCATTTCGGCGGTCACCTCGTCGAGCCAGTCCTCCGTGCCTATGCCCGCGATGAACGTTTTGTCGATATTGTCTATCATCACGTCGTTGACCGCGATATACGGCGGACGGAAAAAGCGCGGCGCTGCGCCGGTTATTTCCTTTATTTTGCCGTCGGTGAACTCGACCTCCGCGCGTATTTCCTCGGCGGAAAGCTCGGGCATTGACGGGTGGGAGCGGCTGTGGTTGCAGATCTCGCAGCCGTACTCAAACGCCGCCTTTGAGACCGCGGCGCTCTCGGGGGTGATGTTATTGCCGATAAGGAAAAAAGAGGCGGGTATTCCGTATTTTTTCAACTTTTCCAATACCTGCGGGGTCGTATCGGTGTTCGGTCCGTCGTCGAATGTCAATGCGATATGCTTATTCATAGCGTCCTCCTGTGAACTTAAACTTTATTGTATGCGGTTTTACCGGACTTCGGCGGGGAAAACCGCCGGTAAATTAACCATTTCCTTCATATTTTAATTATAACTCATAAAAAATGCTCTGTCAACCTTGAAATTCCAATAAAGATATGTTATAATAGAATAGATATATATTTTTTCAATGTGAAAGGAATTCAGCATCTATGTTTACTAAGGAACAATTTGACGCGCAGCTCGCCGAGCTTGTGAAAAAGCAGGAGCTGCTGCTCGATAAGCCTAACCCGAAAGCGGACTTCTACAACGGGGTTTACGACCGTTACGAGAACCCCGTCCTCACCGCCGCGCACGCGCCCATTCTCTGGAGGTATGACCTTGACTATTCCACTAACCCAAATCTTCAGGAGAGACTTGGGATAAACGCCGTGATGAACTCGGGCGCTATTTACCTCAACGGTAAGTACTGCCTGATCGCCCGTGTAGAGGGCTCGGACAGAAAGAGCTTTTTCGCGGTAGCCGAGAGCGACAAGCCCACCGAGGGCTTCCGTTTCCGCGACTATCCCGTGCAGCTCCCCGATACTTGCCCCGAGGAGACCAATGTCTACGATATGCGCGTTACTCAGCACGAGGACGGCTGGATATACGGCGTGTTCTGCTCCGAGAGCAAGGACACGACTTCCGGCGATCTGTCGGCTGCCGTGGCGCAGGCGGGTATCGTCCGCACAAAGGACTTGGTGACTTGGGAGCGTTTGCCGAACCTTATTTCCAAATCGCCGCAGCAGCGCAACGTTTGTCTGCACCCCGAGTTCGTTGACGGAAAGTACGCGTTCTACACCCGTCCGCAGGACGACTTTATTCAGACGGGAAGCGGCGGAGGTATTTGCTTTGCGCTGTGCGAGGACATAACGAACCCCGTGCTGTGTACCGACGAAAAGGTCATCTCGCCGAGAATTTACCATACGCTCACCGAGGTAAAGAACGGCGCGGGCGCTGTGCCGATAAAGACCCCCAAGGGCTGGATACACATCGCGCACGGCGTAAGAAATACGGCGGCGGGTCTGCGTTACGTTATCTACGTTTTCGCGACCGATCTCAACGACCCGTCCAAGCTCATCGCTTCGCCGTCGGGGTTGTTTATCGCGCCGCACGGCATTGAGAGAGTGGGCGACGTTTCCAACGTATGCTTCACAAACGGCTGTATAGTTAAAGACGATAATGTTTATATTTACTACGCGTCCTCCGACACCAGACTTCACGTTGCCTCCACGACTATCGAGAAGCTGATGGACTACACCTTCAATACTCCGGAGGATCCGCACCGCTCGGCGGACTGCGTAAAGCAGCGCTGCGAGCTTATCCGCAAAAATCTCGAAAACGGAGCGAAAAGCATATAATGGAGTTTTTCGATCTCTATTCGGTCAACAGGCAGCCTTTGGGCAGGAGGATACTCAGAGGCGCGCCTATACCGCACGGGGAATATCATATCGTCGTGCAGGTTATGACCATTAACAGCAACGGCGAGATCCTGCTGACCCAACGCGTTCCCGAAAAAACAAGCGGAGGCAAATGGGAATGCTCGGGCGGCTGCGCCGTTTCGGGAGAAACAAGCCGCGAGGCGGCAGTGCGCGAACTGTTTGAGGAGACGGGCATTCGCGCGGAAGAAAACGAGCTCGGTCTCGAATGGTCGCTTACAACGGACAGTATGCTCCGCGACTTCTATATTCTGGTAAAGGACGTGCCGCTAAGCGCTATGCGGTTACAGTCGATAGAGGTCTGCGCGGCAAAGTGGGTGAGCTTTGAGCGCCTGTGCGAAATGGCGCGGTGCGGACAGACAACGCGTACGGTCGCGCGCTGGCTCGATAACCGCGGTACGGAGCTTCTCGAGATAACATCTCAGGCAAAACGTCATAATTCGGCAAGTTAAGGGGACAAACATTGGATAAGAAAAATACTATCGCAAAGATAAAATCGTTTGCTCAAAGCGGCAAATGTTCGGGTAATTCGCTTGAAGAGGTTTTCGCGCGGTGTTACCTTGCGGTTCAAGAAACGCTTGGGATAACGCCGTTTGACGAACAGCTCTCGGCGGCTTTGTCGCTGTCGAACGGCAGAATGGTACAGATGCAGACGGGCGAGGGCAAAACTCTCTGCGCGGTGTTTGCGGCGTGCTATGAGGTGATCAGCGGCGGCGCTGCACCAAATGGCGGAATAGTGCATATTCTCACGTTCAACGATTATCTGGCAGACCGCGACTGTAACTGGATGCGTCCCGTCTACGAGGAAATGGGCGTGACGGTGGGCTGTATTACGGGAGATACTCCGCGCGAGGAGCGGGGGGCGCTGTATAAAAAGCAGGTCCTGTACATTACCGCGAAAGAGGCGGGATTTGATTATCTGCGCGATTTTGTGTGTTACAGAGCGGGAGGAACTATCTTCCCGGAAAAGCTCAACCTCGCGATAGTCGACGAGGCGGACAGTATCCTTATCGACGAGGCGAGGATACCGCTGGTTATCGCGGGAGACGTTGCCGTAAAGGAAAGCGGCGACATCGCGGAGTTCTATTACAGGGTCTCCGCGCTCGGCAAGGGCGATTTTGAGGTCGACAAGGAAACGAGAAACGTTTATCTTACCGACAACGGCGCGGACAAGGCGGAGGAGATATTCGGCTGCAACATCTACGCCGCGGACGGAGCGGAAGTCCTCGCGAAGATATGCGCGTGTCTTAAAGCGCGCGAGGTGCTTGCCGAAAACAAGGACTACATCGTCAGCGACGGCAACATACTGCTTGTGGACGAGTTTACGGGCAGAGCCGCGCCGGGACGCGTTTTCCCGGGCGACTTGCAGGCGGCGGTCGAGGCTAAGCACGATCTGAGGATAACGTCGCGCGGACGAATTATGGGAAATATCGCGCTCCAGTATTTCGTGCGGCTGTATCCCAAGCTCGCGGGAATGACGGGTACCGCCGAGGAAGCCCGTGAGGAATTTGAGAAATTTTACGGCATACTCACCGACGTTATCCCGACAAGACTGCCCTGTACACGTATCGACAGACCGCTCGAGCTCTATTACGACAAGACCGAAAAGCGCAAGGCTATACTCGAGGCGATAATAGAAGCCGTGAAAATTCAGCGCCCCGTGCTTGTCGGAAGCGAGAGCATAGAGGAGAGCGAGAGGATCGCCGAGGACTTGTGGAGACTGGGTATCGGCTGTAAGGTGCTCAATGCGAAAAATAACGCTGAGGAAGCGGCTATTATCGCAAGGGCGGGCGAACGCGGCGCGGTGACTATCTCAACAAATATGGCAGGGCGCGGCGTTGATATAAAGCTGGGCGGCGTTGACTGCGCGGACAAGGCTTTTGTAGTCGGCGTGGGCGGACTGCTGGTCCTGGCAACGTCTATGCGCGAAAGCTCGCGTATCACAAAACAGCTGCGCGGTCGTGCGGGACGACAGGGCGACGTTGGCGAGAGCAGATTTTTCGCTTCGCTTGACGACGTGATCATGCAGAAGCACGAATTGCGGAAGCTCGCAGGGCGGCATTATCCCACCTCTAAGATAGAGGGGAGATTGACGGATAAGACGCTGCTTAAAGAAGCGGAGCGCGTTCAGCGTATCTCCGAGGGCGATACGTTTGACGAGCGCGTAAACCTGATGAAGTACACGATGATAGGCGAAAAGCACCGCGAGACGACGTTCGCGCGGAGGAGCTCGCTGCTCGACGGCAGCTATAAAGCCGAAATGTGGCAGAAAAACGCGAACGAAATGTACAGAGTGGCGCTCGGAATGTTCCCCGAGCAGGAGCTTCAGAGCCTGCAAAACCATATTCTCGCGGCTTTGCTGAACGAGTTCTGGAGCGACTATCTTGACTACACGACTTATCTGCGCGAGGGCATACATCTTACGCAGGTGGCGGGAAGAAATCCCGCGGAGGAGTACAATATCGCGTGCGAGGAGTATTACGAGAACGCCGCGGAATCCATTCCCGACAGAATGACAGATAAACTCCGAGACGTTATGGAATGTGATAATCTCGGCGAATACAGGCTGGATATGCCGACAAGAACGTACACGTATCTGCTCAACGATATGGGCGAGGAATTCAAGGCTAAGCCTATTTTAATGGGTATGTTCGACGATTACGAAACAGAGGCGGAAAAGCTCTCGGACAATCCCGTTGATAACGGGGATAACGAAGCCGGGAAAAAGGGATTTTTCGGGAAACTGTTCGGAAAGAAAAAATGATTATGTCTACTGTTTGTGCAATTGCGACCCCTGCCGCAGTCGGCGGTATCTCGGTGGTGAGAATATCGGGAGAGAACGCGTTTGCCGTTGCGGAGAGGGTCTTTAAGCCCGTTTCGGGCAGAGCCGTCGCCGAAATGCGCGGATATACCGCAGCTTACGGCAAGATCTGTGACGGTGAAGAGCGGCTTGACGACGGGGTCTTGCTGGTGTTTAAAGCGCCTCATTCGTACACGGGCGAGGACGTTTGCGAAATATCCTGTCACGGGGGGATCTACGTCACGCGGCGCGTGCTGACGGCTTGTCTGAAAGCGGGCGCGGAGCCGGCGGCGGCGGGCGAATTCACCAAACGAGCGCTGCTCAACGGCAAGATGTCGCTGACGCAGGCGGAGGCGGTCGCGGATATAATCTCGGCGCAGGGAGAACAGCTTCTGGCTTGCTCGAACAGTCAGCGCGAGGGTGCGCTGTACCGCCGCGCGGAAAAGATCGCCGATATGATAATGGACGTTTCGGCGCAGATCTCCGCTTGGATCGACTACCCCGAGGACGATACGCCCGTAGTCACCGAGGAGTGGCTGACGGAGCGTTTGACGGCGGTCAAGGCGGAGTTTGACGAGCTGCTTTCGGGCTACGATACGGGGCGGCTTATCCGCGACGGAATCTCGTGCGCTATCGTCGGCAAGCCGAACGTGGGTAAGTCTACGATAATGAATTTGCTGTCGGGAAGCCGGCGGAGCATTGTGAGCGATATTGAGGGAACGACGCGCGATATAGTTGAGGAGACCGTGAATTTATGCGGCGCGGTCCTTCTGCTTTCGGACTGCGCGGGAATTCGAGAGACCGAGGACGAGGTTGAAAAGATCGGCGTGGAGATAATGCTGGAAAAGCTCCGAAACGCGGACGTCGTGCTGGCGGTTTTCGACGGCTCGCGGCGGCTCTCCGACGAGGATCGGCGGCTGTTCGGACTGTTGGAGGGCAAGGTCGTTATCCCCGTTGTCAACAAGAGCGACCTTGAAAACGTGCTTGAGTTCGGCGAGCTTGAAAGCCGTCTCGGGAAAGCCGTGACTATCTCGGCTAAGGACGAAAAATGCGCGGAAATTCTCGGCGGGGAGATAACCTCGCGGCTCGATCTGGACAGTCTGAACGCGAATTCGGGCTTTCTCGCGAACGAGCGGCAGAGGGCGTGCGTTATCCGCGCGGCGGAGTCGGTCGACAGAGCGCTTGGCGCGGTTCGTTCGGGGATAACTCCCGACGCGGTGGGCGTTGACCTCGAACAGGCGCTTGACGCGGTGTACGAGCTGTCGGGGAAAAAGGCGAGCGAGGAAGTTATCGCGGAGGTTTTCAAGAGGTTCTGCGTAGGCAAATAAGAACCTGTCCATATAGCCCGAAATGCTTGGATTGCGCCAGAATTGCGAAGCAATTCTTTGCAAATTTTTTCGAGTACAAGGACGCATTATGCGCTGCGCGCAAAACGCTGCGACGCAGGCGTACTGTATGTACGCCAAGGAGCTTTGACGCAGTACTCGGAAAAATTTGCCGCAAGACAAGCGTTGAGCGGCTATGTGGACGGGTTCTAACGACGGGAGATATGGCTTATGAATGTTTTGGTTATCGGCTGCGGAATGGTCGGCTCGGCGCTTGCGCAAACGCTTGACGAAATGGGTCACGACGTTTCGGTCATTGACAAGAACGAGACAAGATTTGACGCGCTTTCGCCGAAATTCGGCGGTTTTACGACAACGGGAGTGCCGATAGACCGCGACGTTCTCAAACGCGCGGGAATACAGACCTGCGACGCGCTGTTCGCCGTTACCGCACAGGACGATATGAACATTATGGTATCGCAGCTTGCGCGGCAGACGTTTAAAGTGCCGAAGATATTCGCGAGGATAACGGACATCGAAAAGGGCAAGGTTTTCGAGCAGCTGGGGGTAAACATTATCTGCCCGACCAAGCTTACGGTAAGCGCCGCCTGCGCGGCTCTCGAGGACGACGACGGACTTATCGACGAGGTAAATTTTGAGAACCACACCGTGCATTTTTCCTCGATAGACGTTCCCGAGGAGTTTATCGGCGCTGAACCCGGCGATATTGAATACGAGGACGAGGAAATGCTTTTCGGCGTTCTGCGCGAGGGCTCGGGGCTGATATTGTACCGCGGTCAGCCGTTGAATTTCATTAACGGCGATAAGCTGATATTCGCCAAAAAAGGGTAAGATCCCGGAGGTGTCTTTTTGAGAGCAATAATTGTCGGCGGCGGCAAGGTCGGTTTTTATCTTGCCAAGACGCTGCCCGAGCACGGATATTCCGTAACGATAATCGAACAGGACAGAGAGCAGAGCCGCTACTGCGCCAACAATCTCGACGCGGAGGTGAGCTGCGGAAACGGTACGACCGTTGAGGCTCTCGAGGCTTGTCGAGCGGAAAAAGCGGACTGCGTTATCGCGGTTATGGGGCGGGACGAAAGCAACCTCGTGTGCTGTCAGATAGCCAAGCATAAGTTCGGCGTGAAAAAGACGATAGCCAAGGTAAACAATCCCAAAAACGCGGCGGCGCTGAAGGAGCTTGGCGTGGATATTGTCATCTCGGCGACGGATAATATTATCCAGACGCTTGAATACGAGGTCGACATCAGCGCAATGAAAAGGCTTCTCCGGCTTGACGGCGAGGACGCTTCGCTTATGGAGTTTACCGTGCCGAAAAACTACGCGCTGGAGGGCAAAAAGCTGATGGAGCTCAACCTGCCCGCGGGGTGTCTTATCGCCTGTATTACGCGCGGCACGAAAACCGTTATCCCGTCGGGTCAGACGACCCTGCAAAGCGGCGACGCGGCGCTCGTGGTGATGATGAACTCGGCGGAAAAGGAGCTGCGTAAGGCTCTGAAAATAAAGGACTGAGAACCTATCCACATAGCCGCTCAACGCTTGTCTTTCGGTCTATGTGGACAGGTTCTGAAAAATAACATTTAAGGAGAAAAAATTATGGCTTTATTCAATAACGGCAACTCACCGAAAGAGGATAGAAAAGAGATCGGCAACTTCGCGGGATTTGCGCTGCTGTCCGAGGCTAAGCTGGACAAGGCGAAATTATTTGCCGACCTGAAAGCCGACTGGGGTATCGACATTCCAGACGGCTCCAAGCAGGAGGACGACGTTGTCTATGTGGACATTGACGGGTACAGAGTGGTGATAGGACTTATGCCCGCGCCCGTTCCCGACGGCGAGGCGGAGTACTGGGCAAAGGGCAACTATATGTGGCAGGACGCGGAGACGGTAACGGCTTCGCATAAGGCGCACGCTATAATCGCCATTCTCGGAAAAGAGGACGACCTTGTGAAAAAGGGCGAACTGTTTGTAAAGGTGGTCTGCGCGATGATGAAGCAGGAGACCGCCGTTGCGTTTTACAACGAGGGCGCGGTGTTCCCGCCGAAGATGTATATTGATTTTGCGGGGCTGCTCAGCGACGGTCACGTTCCCGTGCTCAATCTTGTATGGCTCGGTATATTCGGCGACGGCAAACAGGCGGGCGTGTACACATACGGTATGCGCCGTCTCGGCAGGGAGGAAATGGAAGTCTATGTCAGCGCGGACAAGGCGGATTTCAACGAGCTCCGCGAGTTTATGCTGATGATAGCGTCCTACGTTCTCGAGACGGGCGCAACGCTCCACGACGGCGAAACGATAGGCTTCTCCGAGGATCAGAAGCTCCCGATAAAGCTCAGCAAGGGCGTTGCCGTTGACGGAAATACTTTGAAGATCGGCTACGAAAAGTAATTTGAAAATACGAGGGTAGAATATGAACGAGAAGAAAGCTGTCGGGAGAAAGCCGACCAAGTCTAAGAGCGCAAAGAAAACCGAAAGCTCCGCGATAAAGAAAAATCCGCAGGGCGATGTTATCTTCGCGCTTGACATAGGCACGCGGACGGTAGTGGGCGTGCTCGCGCGGAAAACTCCGCAGGGCTGCAAGAT
Organism: Oscillospiraceae bacterium; assembly: GCA_014799395.1. Taxonomy (GTDB): domain Bacteria; phylum Bacillota; class Clostridia; order Oscillospirales; family Ruminococcaceae; genus CAG-115. Next base: position 94,947 of record JAAVID010000081.1, read on the forward strand.
ACTCGATATGGAAACGGTCGTTCACGAAAAGCGTTCTATGGCGGACGGGCAGATCGAGGATATAAAGTCGGTCTCGGGCGATATTAAAAAGGTAAAGCGCGCGCTTGAGGCGCGTAACCGCATTCAGCTCCGCGACGTGTGCGTGGCGGCGGCGGGACGCGCGCTGAGGACGGTTCGCGCTTCGTGGGAGTACAGCCTCCCCGAAAGCAAAATGATCACCGTCGAGATCCTGCAAACTGCGGAGCTTGACGCGGTGCGCCGTACCTGCGACAGCTTCTCGCAGAGCAACGACGCGGCGGCTTTCTATTGCGTGGGTCACAACGTTATCTCACTCTCGCTGGACGGCTTTAAGGTGAATAAGCCCGAGGGTCACCGCGGCGAAAAGCTGGTGACGGAGATAATCGCGGCGTTTCTGCCCGCGTATGTGGTGGAGAGCCTTTGCGCGGCGGTCTACGGGGCTAATCTCGAGGTCGCGAACATCACGCTTGAGCCTATCGCGGCTATGAACGCGGTTATCCCGCAGGAGCTTCGGCTTATCAATATCGCGCTCTGCGATATTGGCGCGGGAACGTCCGACGTTGCGGTCTCGCGCGACGGAAGCGTTGTGGCTTACGGAATGGCGACGACAGCGGGCGACGAGATAACGGAAACGATAATGAAAGAGCTTCTCGTTGACTTTAACACCGCCGAAATGCTGAAAACCTCCGACGACAAGGAGGTCGCGTTCAAGGATATTCTGCTCCGCGAAAATAAGGTAACGCGCGAGCGCATAGACAGTATAATCGCGCCCGCGGCACGCGAGCTCGCAAGGGTCATAGCCGAGGAAATAATCAACGCGAACGCCGTTCCGCCGCAAGCTATCTTCCTCGTTGGCGGCGGAAGCAAGCTGAAAAATCTCGCGGCATTGGTCGCGGAGGAATTAAAGGTGGAAGCCTCGCACGTTATCACGGGCAGACGCGAGCTTTTGCGCGGAATTATCGCACCCGACGAAATGCCGCTCGACGCGGAACATTCCACTCCGCTCGGTATCGCGGTAAGCGCGGGCGAGGGCGTTTCCTACGACTTTACGACTATCACCGTAAACGGCAAAAAGCTCCACGCGCTCGATACTAACAGGCTCACGGTTTTTGAGCTTATGGGATTTGCGAAGCTGAAGCCCGAGGATATGATAGCGGGCGCGGGAAAACCGCTCTCGTTTACGCTCTCGGGAGAGAAGATAACTCTGCGCGGCGAACACCCGAAGCCGTCGGAGATCATCGTAAACGACGAACCCGCGTCGATGAACACCGTCGTCACAAAGGGCGACGTGGTAACGATCGCCCCTGCCGTGAACGGCGCGGACGCGGCGGCGCATTTGTCGGATTACTTCGACTTGAACACCATACGCGCGTTTACCGTCGTGCTTTTCGGCAATAAACAGCGCGCGGGAAAATACATACTCATAAACGGCAGGGAAGTCACCGCGGACCGCCGTATCTGGGAGGGCGACGAGATAGCGCTCGTACAGACGGAAAGCATTTCCGAGCTGCTGAGCTATCTCGGCATAGAGGAAAAGGTATTGCTTAACGGTATGCCGCCCGCTCCCGAGGATATGCTGAAAAGCGGCGACATAATAGCCTATGAAAACCCTCCCGTTGTTGAGACCGCGCAGACCGTTCAGACCGTTGAAGCCGTCGAGAAAACGCTTATTACGGTTCCGGAAGCTCCCGTTGAACACAACGGACCTATGATCACGGTAAACGGTATCGAGACCGAGTTCCCCGCGCGCGGAGACGGAAAACCTCCGATATTCCTTGACGTTGCGGCGGCGTTCTCGGACGACCCGACGGAGCTTTTGGCTCACGCCGGAACTATAACCGTAAACGGAAAGATCGCGCGGCTCGACGAGGAAATACACGACGGCGACGTTATCATTATAGAATAACGGAAACACCGATATAATAGTGGTTTTCCCACCCTTGGTGGGAAAACGCATACAATAAAGCTTTTCGTTTTATAAAAAGATTTTATCGGAGTTTCTTGAAATAAAAAAGGTATGATATGGAAAAATACGCGAAAATTTTAATTGCTCTGCTGTTGGCGGGCGCTGTGTGCGCCTGCTCCAGAATACCAAGCTATATTCCGCCCGACACCGACGACAGCTCGGAAAGCTCCGAGAGCGTAAGCGTGCCCGATGTGATAAAGCCAAACGAGTTCCTTACGAGCGAGTACACCGTCACCAAAACCGACTACACCGCAAAGCTGAACGCGGAGGGCGGAGTGGTAAGCGGCGGCGAGATACTCGAGGGCGAGGACAACGGAATATTTGACGGAAAGGGCTTTGTGCGGCTGAACAAGGGCGGCTCGCTCTCGCATATCGTGACCGCCTCCGCGCCTCAGCATTACCGCGTGATAATTGCGGCGCGCTCGGAAAGCGGCGCGGTGGTGTCGCTTCAATACTCGGGTATGACGCAGGGAACGTACTACATTCCGCCTTACGACAGCAGCGAATTCAAACGCGGCGACTATGACTTCAAATATTACGGCGTGGACAACGTTTACCTTGCTGCGGGAAGCAACTCTATCGGCTTTACCGTTGAGGACGGCTCGGTCGACATTGACTATCTGTTCGTGGAAAGCTCCGACAAGGTAAAGGACAGCCAATATACGGTAGGAAATGCCGTCGTTGACCCGAACCCCTCCTTGACGACCGTCGATTTTATGCTGTATCTTACGGAGCTCTACGGCAAAAGAGTACTCACCGCGCAGAACGTCACTATCGGCACAAACGCGGAGATAGACGCGATCTTCAAGGAGACGGGCAGATACCCGGCGATACGGGTGGGCGAGCTCGCAATGACCGTGCTTACCGACGAGGAAAGCACTAAAAGAGCCGAAAAGGAAATAGAGCTCGCGGAGCAATGGAGCAAGGACGGCGGAATATGCGCGTTTACGTGGCACTGGTACTCGCCGAATTCTCTGCATGGAACAGCGCCGAAAGATTTTAACCTTAAAGGGCTGTTTGACAATCAGAATGTCTCGGATATGGCGGCGTTAGGCGAGAACGAGATAGCGGCGCTGAAAGAAAACGGCTATATCGACGATAACCTTATCGGGCTTATCAACGCCATTGACAAGATAGCCGAACAGCTCAAAAAGTTTGACAAGCAGGATATTCCGATAATCTTCGAGCCTATTCCCGACGCGGATTCGGGGCTGTACTGGTGGGGCAACGACGCGGAGACCTACAAACAGCTCTGGACGCTTGTATTCGACAGGCTTTGCGTTTATCACGGACTGAAAAATCTCATCTGGGTATGGAACGGAAGCAGTATAGAATATTACCCGGGCAACCGATATGTGGACATTATCGGGCAGAGCTTTTACGAAAAATCCAAGGCATCGTTTGCGGGAAGATTTTCCGCGCTCGGCAATATGGACACCGCGAGAAAAATTCAGACTGTCACCGCCTGCGATATGCTCCCCAACATCGACTTTATGTACCGCGACAACGCTATGTGGCTGTGGGCGGCTGTCGGAAACGGAGAGTTCATCATCAACGAAAACGGAGCGCTTGTCGAGACCTACAACAACCGCTCCTCGCTGAATTATTTCTATAACCACGAGCTTACGATCACGCGCGATGAACTGAAATAACAAAAAAAGAACCACGAAATTATAACTTCGCGGTTCTTTTTTTACCTTAATTTCGCCACTATTCCCTCCGCCATTTCTCCGATGACCGTTATCACCTTATCCGTATCATAATCGGAATTTTCGACATAGGCGTAGTAGCTGCCCTTTATCATATAGGTGAGCGCGATATTCAGCTCGGGAACGTCCTTGTACTGCGGATAGCGCTCGTAGATGAATTTCCGCACCTCTCTCTCGAGCTTGTCCGCGAGAATGCCTCGGCGGTCGTTTGAGAAAATAATGTCGATAAGTGACTGATTGGAAATAAAACCCTCGGTGAGCTCGCGGATAAAGAGCTTAGGCTCGGAAAGCGCGGAGTTCGCGTGCTCGATACTGTTGAACACGCGTTCAAAAAGCTCGTTCTCCAGCTGCTCGGACAGGTCGTATATATCCTTGTAGTGAAGATAGAACGTCGCCTTGTTTATCTCGGCGAGGTCGGACAGCTCCTTAACGGTTATGCGCTCCAGCGGCTTTTTCGCGCGTAATTGCAGAAACGCGTTGATAATACTGTTTTTCGTTTTTTTGACTCGTAAGTCCATATACCCAAATTTCCTCCAAAATAGATAATTTTCGACAACAGTCGTTTAATCGACTGTCGACTAAAAAGGCTTATTGAAAGACAAAATCATCTTTGCTATAATGATTATAGCACAATAATCGACAGTAGTCAATAAATTTGGAGGAAATTATATGGATTTTTACGGTTTCTATACGGGAAAAATTTTTGACGCGTATGAATACCTCGGCGCACACCGCGCGGGAAACGGCTGGATATTCCGCGTGTTCGCGCCGGGCGCCGCGAGAGTTACCCTGCTCGGCGAGTTCACAGACTGGATAGAGTACGAGATGAACCGCGTGAACGACGGGAACTTCTTCGAGGTTTACGTCGACCACGGAAACGACGGCGAAAAATACTTCCACCGTATCTACAACCGTTCGGGCGGATATACCGAGCACTGCGATATTTACGGCTTCGGAATGGAGCTTCGCCCCGATTTTAAGTCGGTGCTGCGCGATTTGTCGGCGTATAAATTCAACGATGGCAAATGGCTCGCCGCGCGCTCCGACTGCCGCGACAAGCCGCTGAATATCTACGAAATGCACCTCGGCTCGTGGTGCAGAAAAGAGGACGGCTCGTGGTACCGCTACGACGAGATCGCCGATAAGCTCATAGACTATGTTAAGAAAGCGGGCTACAATTACATAGAATTTCTGCCGCTCTCCGAGCACCCCTGCGACGAATCCTGGGGCTATCAGAACACTGGATTTTTCGCGCCGACTTCTCGTTACGGCACCGCCGCGCAGCTTATGGAGCTTATCGACAAGCTCCACCGTAACAACATCGGCGCGATAATGGATTTTGTTCCCGTTCACTTTGCCGTTGACGGATACGGTCTGAGAAATTACGACGGCACGGCGCTCTACGAGTACCCGAACAACGCCGTCGGGGTGAGCGAATGGGGGAGCTGCAACTTTATGCATTCCCGCGGAGAGGTCAGGAGCTTTCTGCAATCCTGCGCGTATTACTGGCTTAAGGAATTCCACTTCGACGGCATACGCATGGACGCTATCAGCCGCATTATCTACTGGCAGGGCGAGGAGGCGCGCGGCGTAAACGGAAACGGCGTCGACTTCATCAAGACCATGAACAAGGGGATAAAGGAGCGAATTCCGCACGCGCTCCTGTTCGCGGAGGACTCCACCAACTTCCCGAACGTCACCAAGCCCGTTGACTGGGGCGGTCTCGGGTACGACTACAAGTGGGACATGGGCTTTATGAACGACACGCTCAACTTCTTTAGAACCGCGCCCGAATACCGCTCGGATAACTATCACAAGCTGACGTTCTCGATGATGTACTATTATAACGAAAGCTATATCCTGCCGTTCTCGCATGATGAAAACGTTCACGGAAAGGCTACGATACTTCAGAAAATGAACGGTCAATACGACGACAAATTCCCGCAGGGCAAGGCGCTCTATTTATATATGTATATGCACCCGGGCAAAAAGCTCAACTTTATGGGCGGCGAGATAGGGCAGCTCCGCGAATGGGACGAAAGCCGCGAACAGGATTGGGATATTCTCAAATACCCCAAGCACGACAGCTTCAACGTGTTTATGAAAACGCTCAACAACCTTTACTTGACCCACTCGGCGTTCTACGAGCAGGACTATCAGAACAACGGCTTCCGCTGGCTCGACTGCGACAACACTCAAAACTGCATTTACGCCATAGAGCGCAAAAGCTCCAAGGAAACGCTTGTCGCCGTGCTTAACCTCAGCGATACCGAAAAGGAGTATTCGATAGACGGCTATACAAAGTCGAAGCTCCTGCTCCATACCGACTGGAACAAATTCGGCGGCGATACTCCCGATAAGTGCAAATTCGGGCTGACAAAATTTACGATTCCCAAGTTTTCGGGGGTTCTTCTGCAAGTTGAATAATTTAAAGCTCCCGTTTTTTGGCGGGAGCTTTCGATTTATGAAGTTACGGTCTCTGTCCAATTCTCGACAGTCAACCCGGGAACGCGCTCGAATTCCCGAACATTGTTGGTGACGAGCGTTATCCCGAGAGCCAGAGCGTGCGCGGCGATAAGCATATCCATTGCCCCTATCGGAGTACCGCGCCGACGGAGATAGGCGCGGATCTTTCCGTAATAAACAGCCGCCGTATTTTCAAACGGCACAACTTCAAGGATAGTCATCAAGTTTTGCAGAGACCTGAGATTTTTGTCGTATGCCGCGCTTGCCTCCGCTCCGTAGTACAGCTCGGCAAGGGTCATTGACGAAATGACAAGCCCCTCTTCCCAATGTTCCGTGATTTTTTCCACGACCGACGGAACGCCCTTCTGAGCGTAAATGCACATATTTGTGTCAAGCATATATCTCATAATTCTTCCCTTTCGGACGGGATAAACGTTGAATGAACCTCCTCAACAGCGGCGACAAAATCATCGGTAAAGCCCTCAATGCCCTCTTTAAAAAGGTCTAAAGCCCTCTTTTTCGGGGTAAGCGTGATAACTTCCCCAACCTTGCTGACAATAAGCTCGTCACAGTCGAAACGATACTCCTTCGGCAGTCTGACCGCCTGACTTCCTCCGCTCATAAAAACCCTTGCCGTTTTCATAAATATCACCCCTTTATTATAGTATATACTTTAATATATATTTTGTCAAGAGGTTTTTGATTATTCGTGTATAATTCGATAATTTTGACATACTTAAACCGCCCCGATACGCAAATCGGAGCGGTTTACTTGCTTTTTATTTACTTATTGCCGCCGAACAATCCGCCGATCTTGCCCATTATGCCGTCCACATTGACCTTAGCCTTTACGCCGTCGACAATGTTTTTGATAGCGTCGTCGGGGAGGTCTACTCCGAGAACCTCTTCAACCGCCTTTATCGGCTCCTTCTGGAACTTCTCGGCAAAGCCCTTGTCGCTCTTTACCTTGTTTACAACCTCGTCGATTTTTGCTTTAATGTCCATTTTAGTACCTCTTTCATATTATTAACGGCTTTAGTCGTCGTTTATGTGTTCTGCCGCGGCGTGAAGTCCTCGTTCTCCCGCTCGGCGAATGTTAAGGAATACAAGCTGATCCTCGCTGAAATCACGGGGAAGGTCTCTCAGCGAAAGATTTATATACGCGTAAAAAACCGCCGTATGCTGCGCCGCCGCCTTTGCCCGCGCGAGAAGTTCGTCCGAAAGCTCGGTCGTTATCATTATGATCGCGGACGTGGTCTCAAGGTCCACATTATCAATGGTATAAATGAAATCCGCAACGTCAAGCCTTGCGGGAATCACCGACATAAACTCGAAAAATCTGTTGAACGTAGGCTCATCGTACACGGACACGGGGTCGTGAAGCGAAAGCTCGCCCGTCTCCACCGAGCAGTAAATCCCCTTGTTGACCGCCTCGCGGACAAACGCGAGCGCCGTCTCTATGACCGTATCGGAGCGGAGCATTACGTTGCACTCGCCGGGGTAAAGGTTGAAGTCGCAAAGCACCGCCGCGTGAACGTCGTTTACGCTGTCGAACTGCTTTATCATCAGCTCGTCCTGCTTTGCGGTGAGCTTCCAGTGTACGAGCTGCATAATATCGCCCTCGCGGTAGCTGCGGACGTGGGAAAAATCCTCGCGCTCGGAGGTTATCGGCTTTTTCGGGGAAAAGCTCTGCTCACCCGCGGAGGTCGAAAGAATGTCCGCGAGCTTCAGCTTCCTCGGGAGGAATATCGTCGGCATAGCGAGCTTCTGCTTTTTCGTGAGCCGAACTATTCTCAAAGGGTCGACAAACGACAGCGAGTGTACGCGGCAGGTGAAGCTCCCCCTGTACTTATGCACGCAGTTTATCGACAACCGCGCCTGTCCTAACGGGGAAATGGAAGCAAACACCCTTTTGTCCGCGAAAAGCCCGACCTCGCGATCGGGGATATGGCAATACACCTCGACGGGAACCCCCGGGAGGATTGAGTTGTTTTTCAGTGTTATGGAAATGTCAAACGGCTCGTTTTTATCCGTGACTATGCGGTTTGTCGTGAACTCCGCCTTAACGCCGAGCAGCAGCACAAACGCGAAAACCGCCGCGGCAACGGGATATAACAGCACCGCAAACAACAGCACCGCCGATATTTTACTTGTGTACGCCATTGAAAAAATAATGCACCCGACTACCGTAAGAACATATAAAACCCGATTTCTTGCCATGATCAGCTCCGTTTTACGGGCGGCGTGACCGAGCTCACCACGTCCTCGAGAACCGAACGAACGGAGCGCCTGTTTACGCGCGTCTCCTGGCGGAGCACTATCCTGTGCTCGAAAACGGGAATCATCAGCCGCACGATGTCCTCGGGGATAACGTAATCTCTTCCGCGCAGATACGCGAACGCGCGCGAAGCCTGCATTATCGCGACGGACGCTCTCGGGCTTGCGCCGAGCGCAACGGCGGGGTGATTGCGCGTTGCGGCGGTAAGCTCCGCGACGTATTTGCAAAGGCTCTCGGCAAAGTTTATCTCTCCGATGTCCTCTATGCAGTCCGCGACCTGGTCTATGGTCATTACGTTTTCTATCTCGTTTACGGGGTTGCCCGAGAGACGGTCGAGCATTATCTGCTTTTCCTCCTCGATAGTGGGGTAGCCCATACTTATCTTCATCATAAAGCGGTCAAGCTGCGCCTCGGGCAGAGGGAACGTTCCGACATAGCCCTGCGAGTTCTGCGTTGCGATTACCATAAACGGGTACGGAAGCTCGTGAACCATACCGTCGACCGTCACGCGCTTTTCCTCCATTGCCTCGAGAAGCGCCGACTGCGTTTTCGGCGAGGTACGGTTTATCTCGTCCGCGAGCAGGATATTCGTCATTACCAACCCCGCGCGGTATTCAAAGCGGTTTTCCTCTTTGTTGAACATTGTAAATCCCGTTATGTCCGAAGCCATAACATCGGGAGTAAACTGCGCACGTCTGAACGACAGCCCCGAAGCCTTTCCGAGCGCCATGGCAAGCGTGGTCTTTCCGACGCCGGGAACGTCCTCGATAAGAACGTGACCCTGCGCGAGAAGCCCCGTCAATATAATAAGCAGAGCGTCGTCCTTGCCCTTGATGACCTTTGAGATCTCTTTCGCGAGATCGGCGAGCAGATATTGATTTTGAAATCTTTCCGACATTTTTAACCTTTCCTTTTTCTTGATGTTAATGAAAATTTATTGCCTGTAAGTGTCAGGAAATATGTACTTAGACTGTCGATAACCCCTCTCGGAGAGAGGGGGAGAGATAGAAGCGGGGGCTCCGCCCCGCACTCCGCCAAAGGGCTCCGCCCTTTGGAAACCCGAAAAGAACTTTATATACAGTCCGATACAAATATATTCTATCATATTCCGACGGGAAAATCAAGAAGTTTTTCCGTATTTTTTTAGGCAATACCGCACAATTATTGTCGTTCGATTGCGCAGTCAGATTTTTCGTCAGATTGTACAATGAGGACGACGCAAGGCTGTATGCCTTGCTAGGACGAATTGTGCAATATGGCGAAAAATATGCAAGCAAGCGGACGGCAAAGCCCGAAGGGCGGTAATTGTGCGGTGTTGCCTTGACTGTGGAAAACAATACGCCCGTTTTTTCAACATTACAGATAAAAATTCAAAAAAACGCCGAAATAATTTGACTATTACACTTGACAATTTAGTAAATATGTAGTAAAATATAAGTAGGCTCTTTTTGAGGCAGACAGCTTTGAAAATTGCTTTGACGTTTATGATGCTATTTTTATATAACGTTGTGGCGGGAAATGTACGATTTACGGAAATGTCCTTAATTTTACATCCTTATCTTTCTCTGCGCGTATGCGCTTTATTTTATTAGAACGGCGGCTTTTACGGATTCGCTTGGCGAATTTTCCATATATATTTTTTCTGCCGTTCACAGAAATATATCGTTGAACATCATTAGGGGGTAGAATGACAGATGTCGGGAGAGCTTGGCTTCCCCGATTTAAAACTGTCATCAAAAAGCAAGAATTGTATAATTTTCCGCCGAATTATTTCCGTGCGTTGCGCGCGATCAAATAAGGAGGGGAAATCGACAATGCAAATGGAATTGTATGTCGCATTGATCGGTATGGTATCATCGCTGATACTCGGCGTGGTCGTTAGCGGGTACTTCTGCTTTCAGGCAGGAATAAAGCACCGCATAAAGTCCGCCGAAGCTCAGTTTGAGTCAGCCGAAAAGGAAGCGGCAAGAATTGTCGAAGAGGCAGGAGAGAAAGCCGAGTCGCTGAAAAAAACCGCGCTTGTCGAGGCAAAGGACGAGATTTACGCAATGCGTTCCAATGCCGAGAAAGATATTCAGCGAATGAAAAACGAAGCGGAAAAGGAACTTAAAGAACGCAGGGGAGAGGTTTCGCGTTCGGAGCGCAGAATTGCTCAGAAAGAAGAAAATCTCGACAAAAAAACCGACAAAATGGAGAAGCTTGAGGAGCAGCTCCACCAGAAGCATAAGAAAGCCGACGAAAAGATCGCCGAGGCAGAACAGCTCAAAGCGGGTCAGATGGATATTCTCGAAAGAATATCGGGCTTTACGCAGGAGCAGGCTAAGGAACATTTGCTTGAAATGCTCGACAGCGAGCTGAACCACGAAAAGGCGCTGAAGATAAGCGTATACGAGCAGAAGATGAAAGACGAGTGCGACGAAAGGGCGAGGGAATACATCTCGCTCGCTATCGCGAGACTGGCGGCGGATACCGTTTCCGAAATGGCTGTGTCGGTAGTCGCTATCCCGAACGACGAGATGAAGGGACGCATTATCGGGCGCGAGGGAAGAAATATCCGCGCTCTCGAAACGCTTACTGGCGTCGATCTTATCATCGACGACACTCCCGAGGCTATCACGCTTTCGTGCTTTGACCACGTCCGCAGAGAGATCGCGCGTATCGCTCTGGAAAGACTTATTCAGGACGGACGTATCCACCCGGCGAGAATTGAAGAGACCGTCGAAAAGGCGCGTAAGGAAGTCGAGCTCCGCATTAAGCAGGAGGGCGAAAGAGCCGTTCTCGAGACAAATGTCAACGGTCTTAATCACGAGCTGGTGCGCCTTATCGGTCGTCTGAAGTACAGAACGTCGTTCAGACAGAACGTTCTCAACCACTCTATCGAGGTCGCTCATCTGGCGGGAATTATGGCAAGCGAGCTCGGAGTTGACCCCGCTCTCGCAAGACGCGCGGGACTTCTCCACGATATAGGAAAGTCGCTCGACCATGAAATTGAGGGCTCTCACGTTCAGATAGGCGTTGACGTATGTAAGAAGTACAAGGAAAACCCCGAGGTCATTCACGCTATCGAGGCTCACCACGGAGACGTGGAGTGCCGCACCGTTATCGCGTGTCTGGTTCAGGCGGCGGACGCTATCAGCGCGGCACGTCCCGCGGCGCGTTCCGAAAACTACGAGAACTACATCAAGCGCCTTGAAAAGCTCGAGGAGATATGCAACTCGTACAGCGGCGTAGACAAATCTTACGCTATCCAGGCGGGTCGCGAAGTCCGCATTATGGTAAAGCCCGAGCATATCACCGACGACGATATGAAGGTTCTCGCGCGCGATATTGCAAAGCGTATCGAGGACGAGATGGAGTACCCGGGTCAGATAAAGGTAAATCTCATTCGCGAAAGCAGAATGATAGAGTACGCAAAATAACGGCATTTTCACAAAACATCACCGCACGGATAGACCGCTTTATCTGTGCGGTTAGTTTTAGAAATATGGAGTGAACAATTATGATTACTTTTGACGGCACAAAATGTGTTGCCTGCAACAACTGCATAAGAGTATGCCCGTCTATTGAGGCAAACACGGTTGAACACGATGAAAACGGAAACGTGCGCTTTAACATCAACCCCGACAAATGCATACGCTGCGGTGCGTGCGTTAAGATATGCAATCACAACGCGCGAAGCTACGAGGACGATACGGACCGCTTCTGGGCCGACCTCAAGAGCGGACAGAAGATAGTCGTTATCTGCGCGCCCGCGGTCAAGGTATCGTTTGACGGTTGTTGGAGAAACGTTCTGGATATTCTCAAAAAGAACGGCGTGGAAAAAATTTACGACGTTTCTTTCGGCGCGGATATTTGCACCTGGGGTCATATCCGTTATCTCGAACAGCACCCGAAAACAAAGCTCATCTCCGCGCCGTGTCCCGCTATCGTCAATTACATAAAGAAATTCTGCCACGAGGCGCTGAAAAATCTGTCGCCCGTTCATTCGCCTATGCTTTGCACCGCGATATATCTGAAAAAGTATCTCGGCGAAAACGCGAAGATCGCGGCGCTTTCTCCGTGTATCGCGAAAATGGACGAGTTCCGCGAGACGGGTCTTGTCGATTATAATGTTACGTTTGAACGTCTCGGCGAGCTGCTGAAAAAGAACGGAACAAATCTCGACTCGCTGAGAAAGGTTCGCTCTAATTTCGAGTTCTCGGGTATACAGGGAAGTATGGGCGCCGTTTATCCGCGTCCGGGAGGACTTAAGGCTTGCCTGGAGCTTGAGAACCCGAACCTCAACGTAATCACCTCGGAGGGCACGGGAACGGTCTACCGCAACCTCGATATGTACTCAACTATCGGCGCGCGCGACCTGCCCGACGTATTCGACGTTTTGTCCTGCGACAACGGCTGCGGAAGCGGTCCCGCTATCGGTACGCAGATGTCGATATACCGTATGAGCGGTATTCTTAACGGTATTGAAAAGTACAACCGCACCAAACGCGTAAAATTCGACTACAAGCACCGCGACAAGCAGTTTTTGCAGTTCGACAAGCAATTGAGACTTGATGATTTCATTCGGAAGTACACTCCCGAGGATATTAAAAAGATACACGTTTCCGAAGAGCAGATCGATGATATGCTCACGCAGATGGGCAAGAATACCGAGACGGAGCGCAACTACAACTGCCACTCCTGCGGCTTCCCGACCTGTCGGAAAATGGCGGAGGCTATCATCAAGGGAGTTTCGGCTATTACGAGCTGTGCGCAGTATATGCAACATGAGGCGGACGTCCGCCGCAGTCACATAGAGGAGACAAACACCGCTATCGGCGAGGTAACAAGCGAGCTTAATCAGGTGGTATCGCAGCTTACGCAGAATATCGGCGAGGTCAAGGAGGCTGTCGGAGATATTTCCGAGCTGAACAGCACCAACCATAACCAGATAATCGGTCTATCCGAGATACTCGACGATCTCCGCCGTCAGAGCGAGGAAATTAACACCGCAATGGAATCGATAAACGGAAGCGTTGCGGGATTTTCCGATACTACGCGCGACATCAGCGACATTGCGCGGCAGATAAATATCCTTTCGATAAACGCCAGCATAGAGGCGGCTCGCGCGGGCGACGCGGGCAAGGGCTTCGCGGTCGTAGCGCAGGAGGTCGGCAAGCTCGCAAACCACTCGCAGGAGGCTGTTGCGGAAGCGGAAAAGAGCAACGCGCTCGTATTCGGTGATATTAAGACGGTAAACGACATCGTCGAGAATATCAACAAGAAGATGAACGAGATACAGAAGATGATGAACGACGTCCGCGACAACATCTCCGTGACTATGGGCAAGGGCAACGACATAAGCGCCGCTATGACCGAAGTCGCCGACATCAACAATCACGTTGACGGACTGGTTTCCAAGGCGGAAAGTATGCTTGAATAATTTTTGCGGCTTGTTCTGTACGGACAAGCCGCGTGTACTAATGGAGAATAAAATGTTATGGAACCCTTGGCACGGCTGTCATAAATGCAGTCCGGGCTGTATGAACTGTTACGTTTACTATATCGACGCTTACCGCGACAGAACCTCAAGCGTGGTGGTCAGAAACAAGACAAATTTCGACCTTCCGCTGAAAAAGAACCGTCAAAAGCAATTTAAGGTTCAGTCGGGTGAAACGCTCGCTACCTGTTTTACCTCGGATTTCTTTATCGAAGAGGCGGACGATTGGCGCGGCGAGGCTTGGGATATGATACGAAAGAGAAGCGACGTTTACTTTCTTATCCCCACGAAAAGGATAGCGCGGTTTTCGCGGTGCGTTCCCGAGGATTGGGGCGAGGGCTGGGATAACGTTGCGATCGCGGTGAGCTGCGAAAATCAGGAAATGGCGGACAAGCGTATTCCGTTTTTGCTGGACGCTAAGATAAAGCACAGAATTCTTTTCATCTCGCCGATACTGGAATATGTCGAATTGGACAAATATCTTAAAAGCGGACTTATCGAGCAGGTCTCGGTTGGCGGAGAGAGCTACGAAAACGCGCGGACGTGCGACTTCGATTGGGTAAGGCGTATCCGCGAGACCTGTCTTAAATACGGCGTGACGTTCGATTTTCATCAGACGGGGTCGAACTTCGTCAAGGACGGAAAGCGTTATCGGATAAAGCACCGTGACGAGCACGATCAGGCGCGGAAAGGTATGGAATATCTTGAAAAAAACGGTTAAATCTTTCTTGGCATTATTCGCGTTGGTATGCTGTTTAAGCGGGTGCTCGCATATCAAGTCCATATCGGAGAATGACGAACGGCTTGCCGAAGCGGGAGACGAAAACGCTGAGCGTATCGTTCCTCTCGGTGCGTGGGCGGCGGTTTACGACGGGGAATACGAGGTTATCGAAGCGCCGCCGAATATCACGCGCGTTATAGCGCCGATAGGCGAGAATGGATTTCTTGTCGAAAACGACGGCGAATACGGTATTTTTACTCCAAACGGGGAATACCGCGGGCTTTTTCCCAAGTACTCCGAGGTCGGCGGGAAAAAAATGTATTCGGCAATAACTTACAACAATGATGAATATATCGTCTATTACACGAGCGAAGAAAATCCCGGCTATGTCGGCGAGCGCGAATACGAGCTTCATTTGCTCCGACTTTCCGATATGGAGGACAAGCGCATTTATTTTCTGCCGATGATACCGAATTCCGACAATTGGGCGGTCATCTGCGATAACTGTGTGTATTTCGAGCGTGAGGAGATAAAGAGCGGCGGAACAAGCTCGTATGACGGAGACTATATCGGCTCGTCGATAATCAAGTATGACATTGAGAACGGAAAGCTCGAAAAGTTCTGTCGGAATGCGGGAAGCCCCGTGCTGTACAAGGGAAAGCTCGCGTTTTTCGTGGACGGCGGCAAGCTCGTCAGCCTTGCCGAGCCCGCGTTCATACCCGAGGAATACGGTCTTGAGGACAGCATAATTTTACCGTCCGAAAACACTATCGCCTATTCATACCGCCGAGACGGCGAGAGCTGCTGCGGATATATCAAGGACGGCAAGAAATTCGACATATTTCAATGCAAATTCGGTATATCGAGTGTGGACTTTTCGGACGGCTGCGCGGTTTGGAATAACGCGCGGTACCTGAACGAGACCGAGCTTTTGCCGATGTTTTACAGCGAAAAGCGAAACTCCATTGTCGTTGTCGACTGCGAAAGAGCGCGTTACAAGAGCTTTATCAACAACGGAAAAATGTTCTTTTTCGGGTATGATACGGACGGGAATATGGAACGCGTGCTGATTTTGGATACCGATAAAATTTAATAAAACCTTTCCAGACTGGTGAGAAACACTCGCAGACGAGGAAAAACCCTAACGGCAAGGCTTTGTGCCTGCCGTTAGGGTTTTGACGAAGTAAGCACCGCTGCAAAGCAGCGGTGCGGTGCGAGTGTTTATCACCAGTCTGACCCGAGCAGTGTATTGCTCGGGTCTCTTATTTTATACCATTGTTTTGCTCTTTCTTGTCGAGCCGATAAGGCGGAGCATTGCGGGGTTTTTGTCGAAGATCAGCTTGAAAATAATCACGCCAAGGATTCCGACAACCACAAGCTCGCCGAAAGCAACCGTCAGCATATTGAACCACAACGGAGCTTCGGAATACACTACCGTAAGCTCAATGCCGATGATAATTCCGTTGCTGATTACGGGAAGCAGCGCCGCAAGATATATGTTCCCCATATAGTACATAGGAACGACCGCGATCGCCGTCGCCAACGTTCCGACAACCACGTCGACAAGTCCCAGAGGGCTGAACATGTTTGCTATCGCGCAGCCTAAGATAAGCGCGGGCGCGTAGTCCTTGCGGTAGAAGCAAAGCAGCACAAGCACCTCCGAGAAACGGAACTGTATAGCTCCGAATGACAGCGGTTCTATTGCGACGGTCAGCGCCGCGTACATAGCCGCGACTAAAGCAAGCCGCACAAGATTTTGCACATTTAAAGTCTCTTTACGCATAAAAAATCTCCTTGTTTTTTAACGGTGGTTAGGCAAAGAAAACACCGTATTAAATTTTTATGACACTAAGCCACGAAAGATATTTTATCACGTTTCCGAAGAAATGTCAAGCGGTTTTCCAAAAAAATCTTGCTTTTTATACTATTATAATGTATAATGTAAAAAGAATATTTTTAGGAGATGAACTTATGATAATCAGAAAATATACCGAAAACGATTTGCGCGAAATGATCTCGGTCTGGAACGAGGTCGTCCGCGGCGGGATTGCGTTTCCGCAGGAGGACGAGCTGGACGAACGGTCGGGAGCGGATTTCTTCGCCGCGCAGAGCTATTGCGGAGTAGCCGAGGAGGAAGGAAGGGTCGTCGGGCTGTATATCCTGCACCCGAACAACGTCGGGAGGTGCGGTCATATCTGCAACGCGAGCTATGCCGTATCGTCGGAATGCCGCGGTCGGCATATCGGCGAGGCGCTTGTAATGGACTGTCTCGAACAGGGAAAGGCGCACGGTTTTCGGGTATTGCAGTTCAATGCGGTAGTCGCGACTAACGTTCACGCACGGCATTTGTACGAGCGGCTCGGGTTTACGCAGCTCGGAACTATTCCCGGGGGATTTCGGCTTATTGACGGGAGATATGAGGATATTTGTCCTTATTATAAGGTATTGTAAGGACAAATCTTAGCAAGCAAAGTCGGGAAATTGTTTTCGGGATATGGTATACTGTGTTTACAGCGGGAGGCGATACTATGGAATGGGCTGAGGCTATAAGCACGGCTATCGGGTATATTGAGGAAAACATCACCGAAAACATTACAGCCGAGGATATTGCGCGGCAGGTCAACATTTCGCCGTTTTATTTTCAAAAGGGCTTCGGTATGCTGTGCGGATTTACGATAACCGAGTATATACGAAACCGCAGACTTGCTCTCGCCGCGGGAGAGCTTATGAGCGGAGCGGCGGTCATCGACACGGCGCTGAAATACGGTTACGACTCGCCCGACAGCTTTGCCAAGGCTTTTTACCGATTTCACGGAGTAACGCCCTCTATGGCGCGGAAAAATTCAACAATGCTAAAAGCATTCGCGCCGCTGAAAATCAAATTATCATTGGAAGGCGGTTATATTATGGATTACAAAATCGTGAAAAAGGAAAGTTTTATCGTTTTGGGAACATTGAGAAAGTTCACCTACGAAAACGCACAAACGGATATTTCCAAGTTCTGGCAGGAACATTACAAGAACGGGAACGGCAAATATGTCTGCGGAATGTTCGGCGTGAACATCGACGTTTCAATGGGGAACAGCGAGTTCGACTATATGATAGCGGACGCGTACAATCCGAGCGTTGATATTCCCGAGGGCTTTATAACAAAGACGATCCCCGCGTTTACATGGGCGGTGTTCCCGATAAAGGGAGCAATGCCCGACGCTTTGCAGGACGTGAATAACAAGATATTCTCGGAATGGCTTCCCGCGCTGAACGACTACGAGCTTGCCGCGGGGTACTGCATTGAAATGTACGATGACGCAAGCAAATATCCCAAGGGAACATTCGACGAGAATTATTACAGCGAGATCTGGATCCCCGTACAGAAAAAGTAACAACAATTCCGCTCCCGAAAAGGAGCGGAATATTTCTTCATTGTAACCCATTGACATTCCAACTATAATAATGTATAATATGTACGAAACTTACTTTACTTTTGAAAAGAGGTCTTACTATGAAACACATCAAAGCACTAACAGCGATTTTACTTTCCGCGGCGCTGATGACGGGGTGCGAGCTTATCTATCCCGAGAGTTCGGACAGCGAGAACACATTCTCCTCGGAGAGTTCTTCGGAAATCACAAGCAGTTCTTCCGAGAGCACCAACGATATTTCAACCGTAATATCAAGCACAAATAATAAACCCGAACCGCCCGAAATCAAGCCCGTCGAATATCCCGAAACGGAATTAAAGCTGTCCTCGGAAATGGAGGAAATATTAGACTTGTTCGGAAAATTCGGAGCGTTTAACAGAGAATATCTTATTTTTGATAATATTGACAAGGTCGCTTCGGGAGAAGGCGGTTTCAGGGACGAGAACGATCTTTATTACGGTAAAGTCACAAACGCGAGTATCACCACATACAGCGCGCTTATTGAGACTTTAAATAGTATGCTCACGGATAAATGCATTGAGGAGACCTCCGAGCATATTCTCGACTACTTCCGCACCAACGAAAACGACGAGCTTTTTTTGCGTTCATTTGGCGCGGGCGGTTACCTCGGAAGTGATTATATCCACATAAATTCAATCGGCTATCCCGATGATGAAACTATTTTGCTTGATATGTCGACAGTCGGCGAAAAAGAGAATTGGGGTGTTGAAAATGATTTGATAGATGATTTCAAAATTACTCTCAAAAGAACCGACGGCGATCTGCGTATAGATGAGATAGACGGACACCCTTATCTTGATTTTGCGTGTTTGAACAATGTCGTTTACAATAACGTGTATATGGTTACGGACAACGCCCCCGAATTCGTCAAGCAAGCCCGCGAGGAAAGCGGCTGGCAAAGACCGCTCACCGAGACCGAGCAGATTTTCAAGCTGCTGGAGGAGCAGTCGGATTCTTCGACGCCGTCTGAGAGTAACGAAAAGTATAACAGGCTGTATCTTGATTCAATAGAGTACCCCGACGACAACACGATACTCATTACCGTGACTTCGTTTGATACCAACGACAATGCGGTTAATGCCGCCGCAACATTGATCCGAACGGAGGACGGACTGCGTATAAGCGATTGCGACAGCAAAATTATAGACTACTTCGGTTATTATGACGAGATATTTTTCGGCGATACTCCGCAATAACAAAATCGGCTCCTTAACAAGGAGCCGATAGCTTTATTTACGCATTTTATCCGATGTATAAACGACCTCCGCGTAGATCGCCGCGACTATCTGGTAGAGCTCTTTCGGGATAGTCTCTCCCGCGTTGAGCATTACGAGCAGGGCGGCTACGCTGTCGTCACGATAAACGGGAACGCCCGCCTCGTCCGCTATGTTTACTATTCTCTGCGCCAGCTCGCCAAGTCCCGAAGCTACTACAACGGGCGCGTAATTCATATCGGGATTGTATTTCAGCGCGACCGCCGCGTTTTGTCCGTAAAGCCGCTTGTTGTTCGCGGGCGGCATTGGGTGCTTTTGTTTAGGCATAATATATTTCCTCCGTTTTTACACTCTCTTGCTGAGGGTGGTTCTCTTGTCTGTTATCTTCGGGAAAACCTCGACTAAGTTGTGAGGCTTTTTGAGCGGCGCGGTCTCGAACGTTCTCGCCTGATAGCCGCTGTTTCGGATAATTTTGGTAACTCTGTCCTTCATCGGCTCGATCTCCTTTTCAAACCGCGGAGGATAGAGAAGCGAAAGATTGACCTCCTCGCCGAGCGCGTACATATCGACCTCAAAGCGCCCGATACTTTCAACATCGAACGTTAAAAACAGGTGATAGTTTCGCTGAGTTCCCGGGGTGTTGTTGGGGTTGTTTTCGTCGTTATCCACCCACAGCTCGCCGAACGCTCTCGTATTGTCCACCTGAAGCGGAAGAATGTAGTGCGCAAGCGGAGTGAATACTCCCGGCGCGTTAAGCAAGCTCTGGAGCAGGTTCGCGGCGTTGAAGCTGTCGAGGGATTTCAGCGCGGGGTTGTTTATGTTGTTCTGGATAAACTCGGTAAGGTTGTCGAGCGTCGAGCTTACGGGCGGTCTTATGCCGTGCTGAGGAAGCTCGTTCTTTACCGCCATTTTGTCGATAATGTCAACAAATACGCCGAAAAGACGTTCTCTCAGCGGAATATCGGGCATATCGCGGAGCAGCGAGTTCAGCGTGTCGATAAGCTCCTGCATTGTGTTTATCTTGGAGAAATCGGCGAACATCAAATTCATCTGCGCGGCGGCTTGTGCATTTTCACCGTCCGAGCCGTGGATAAACAATCCCTGTATTATCATCTGGAGAGCCTCTGTTCCGCTCATTCTGCCGCGGTTATAGCTCGACATAATATGCTCGATATTATAGCCCGAGGCTTTCAGCTCCTGCATATACCCGCGGTCGGACATCATATCGCTGAGCATTTTATGCCAGCCCGAGACCTCCTGCTGAGGCTGCGCCATATGGTCGGCGAGAATATTGCCGTCCTCGTCGTAGCGCGAGTGGTTCATATCGACTTTATTTCCGAATTCGTCGTACAATTCATTAGCAGAATTTTCCAGAAGATTGCCGTCGTCGTCAAAAAGAAACGGCTGAGTTTGAAAACCTATCCTGTTTCCGTTTTCATCAAACAGCGGTGAGCGCGGTTGAAGTCCGATAAAGTTACCCTCGCTGTCAAAAATTGGTCTGGAGTTATCTGCATTTTCAACAAATTCTTCACCCAAATTTTTTACATTTTGCTGAATTTTGTTTGCAAGCTCATCAAAAGTTAAATTTTTATCGTCCGAATTCGCCGAAAGTGGTTGATTTTGTGATGAGTTTGTAGTATAATTATCAGTAGAGACTTGTTCCATTGTAGTTGAATTTTGAGGATCCTGCATCGGGTTCTTGTCGAATATCGCCGAGTAGAGGCGGTTGAACGAGTTTCTGAGGGATTCGCGGAGCGTTCCCGAGGAGATCTGCGTAAGAAGCAGATTGAAATACTCCTTGCACATATAAGGGCTGTTGTTATAGCGTGAAAGGTTGTGCGTGATAAGCGGGATAAGCATCTGGGTCTTATCGTCGTTCAGCAGGCTTCCGCTTACGTCCTTGAGTATCGAGAGCGTCTCGCCCTTTAAGTAGTCGAAATAATTTTCGGCGTCGTCCGCTCCCCATTCGGCAGAGAGATTGAGCAGCTTTTCCGAGAGCTTCTCGTTCGGGGAATAATATTCCGAAAGAAATTTGAGATTAGCGCGCAGAGCGCCGAGTATCTCGTCCCTGTTCTGAGCGAAGTTTATGGACTTCAGAAGTCCTCCGATAAGTTCCTTTGTATTCGGGTCGGTGGTGGTCTGAGCCACCTCGCGGAGAACGTCATAGAACTCGTGACCCGAGAACATTGTGTTCTGCTGCTCTTGATTTACGATCTCCTGTACAAGCTGTTCGGGAGTAACGTAAAGCTCCTTGGCAAGACTTTCCAGACTGCCGTACAGCTCGGTGTGACCCGTTATCAGCGCCTGATTTAAAACCTCGACATTGAGCAAGTCCTTAAGCATCTCAACCGCAAGGGTCGGATCTTTAGCAACAGCGACCTGAAGCGGGATAAGCTCGCGGTTGCCCATTTCAAGACGGCTTTTCGCGGCTGAATCGCTGTTTACTCCGGCACTCCCAACGCTTGTGAGCTTGACAATGTCAAACGGCTCGGTGTTCGCGTCCTGCTGACGAGGACTGTAATTATAGTTCTTGGACGTTATGGGATTATTTATCTGCGGAATTTGTGCCATTTGTTTTCCCTCCTAAAAATATTGGCTCTTAATCTATTGTAGCATATTTTTTCGGAATAATAAAGGGCTTTTTGAAAAAAATTTTAGAATCGGACTTCGGAAGCTATCCGACAACGGTTCTTTGATATATATTTCTTAAAAAATAAACGCCTTGTGCGTATTCGGAAAGGAATTGATATTATGGCAAAAATTGAACCCGGCATGGAAGCAATGCTTGATATGTATTTCTTCGAGACAAACTCCCTGCTGGAGCAGCTTGACGAAATCTTGCTCCGTACAGAGCAGGCAAACGCTTTTGAGAGCGACGACATTAAAGAAATATTCCGTATCATGCATACGATAAAGGGCTCTTCGGCAATGATGGGCTTTGACAACCTGTCTGTACTCGCTCATAAGGCTGAGGATATGTTCTTCGTTATTCGTGAAAACCCCGACGTTATCACGGACGTAAGTTTTGTTTACGACCTTGTATTCCAGGTTTCCGACTCTTACAAGGCTCAGATAGAGGCTATCCAGAACAATATCGGCGGCGAATACGAGCAGATGGATTTCGACGAGCTTACCGATAAGCTCATCAAGGCGCGCGATAAACTCAATTCCGAGGCTTCGGGAGAAGCAGCGCCCGCTGCCGACGCGGCTCCCGCCGCAAGCTCGGGTTCCGCTCCCGCTCCCGCAGGCGGAAGCGACAAGGTCTCCGTGCGCGTGTTCTTTGAGGACGGCTGTCAGATGGAAAATCTGCGCGCGTTCCTGCTTATAAATACTATCCGCGAGGAGTGCTCCTTCCTGGAGTTCTTCCCCGAGGACGTTGAAACAAACGCGGAATCCTCTAAGGAGATCGTTGAACACGGCTTCCTTATCACGTTTTCCGCTAACGACGACCGCGACTATATACTTAAGCAGATCGAGACCGCGCTTAATGTGCAGTCCTACGAGGTCGTTTCGGGCAACGACGCTGCGCCCGCGGCTGCCGCTGCCGCTCCCAAGGCTGAGATACCGCCCGAGCCCGTTCAGGAACTCAAGACCGAAAAGCCCGCTCCCGCTCCGAAAGCGCCCGCAAAGGCTCAGCCTACCAATCAGCCTACCGATCAGTCTATCGAAAAGGCACAGGCTGCCGTTGCCGTCGCAAACGCAAACGCCGCGGCACAGCAGGCAGGCGGAAACGCTCAGAAGCAGAGTCTTATCAGCGTAAATCTGGCAAAGCTGGACGCGCTGCACGATATTGTCGGCGAGATAATCACCACCGAGTCTATGGTTATTTCCAACCCCGACCTTGAGGGTCTTGAGCTGGAGAGCTTCAACAAGGCGGCTCGCGATCTGAGAAAGCTCACAAGCGAGCTCCAGGATACCGTTATGTCTATCAGAATGGTTCCGCTTGCAGGCGTGTTCCAGAAGATGAACAGAATTGTCCGCGATATGCGCAAAAAGCTCAACAAGGACGTTGAATTCGTTATGGAGGGCGAGGACACCGAGGTCGACAAGTCTATCGTAGACAGTCTGCAAGACCCGATCATGCACCTTGTCCGTAACTGTATGGATCACGGTATCGAGGACGACGTAAACGACAGAATTTACGCGGGCAAGCCCGAAAAGGGTACTCTCACGCTTTCCGCTCAGAACGCTTCCGGCGAGGTAATTATTACCATTTCCGACGACGGCGTGGGTATCGACCCCGACAAGATCATGGCTAAAGCAAAGAGAATGAACCTCTTGACAAAGCCCGAGAGCGAGTACACCGAAAAGGAAATCCAGAATATGATCCTGCTGCCCGGCTTCTCGACGAACGAGCAGGTTACCGAGTTCAGCGGACGTGGCGTTGGTATGGACGTTGTAAAGGCTAACGTTGAAAAGTGCAACGGTACTATTATCGTTGACTCCAAGAAGGGCGTCGGCACTAACTTCATTATTAAAATACCGCTCACGCTGGCTATTATCGACGGTATGGAAATCACCGTCGGCGGACTGGTATTCACCGTTCCTATCTCGACTATCCGCGAGAGCTTTAAGGTAGAGCCCGATCAGATCTTGCGCGATACCGGCGGAAACGAAATGATAATGATAAGAGGCGTATGCTATCCGATTTTGCGTATGCACGAGAAGTTTGGCATAGAGACCGAAGTCACCGATCTTATGGATGGCATTCTGCTGCTGGTTGAGACCGACAATAAGAGCATCTGCATCTTCGCCGACAGACTTATTGGCGAGCAGCAGGTCGTTGTAAAGCCGTTCCCGAAATATCTGTCGCGTTATGATATAAAGAGCGAGGGTCTGTCGGGCTGTACGATAATGGGCGACGGAAGCATTTCGCTTATCATCGACACAAACACGCTTATCGGTTAAGGAGGATAAATTTCCATGACTAATGATGTAATAAAAGAAGCCGTTGCCAAGCAGCAATCGGGCGACAGAAAGCTGGCTGCCGACAACAGTATTCTCGGTAAGGTAATGACCTTTAATATCGGCGAGCAGGTTTACGGAATTGAAATACAGTATGTTACCGAAATTATCGGTATGCAGCATATCACCAAGGTGCCGCACGTTCCCAATTATATTAAAGGTATAATCAACGTGCGTTCCAAGGTAGTTCCCATTGTCGATATAAGAACGCGTTTCGGCAAGCCCGAAATTCCGTACACAAGCCGCACCTGTATCATTACGCTCAACTTTAACGACATCGCTGTAGGTATTATAGTTGACAGCGTTGCGGACGTTGAGGATATTCACACGGGCGACATCTCGGCTACTCCCGAAAATAAGAACGTCAACACCAACGATTTTATCCAGTATATGATCCGCGGCGAGGGCGACAATACAAAGTTAATTCTCGACGTCGCAAAGCTGCTTGACGAACAGGAGGATTAAATTATGGAGATAACCGAGGCCGAATTTCAACGATTAGTTAAATATATGTACGACAACTTCGGAATAAATCTTTCCGCGAAAAAGGTTCTCGTACAAGGCAGACTCGGAAATATGCTCAAGGAGCGCGGATATACAAACTATAACGATTATCTCGACGACGTTATAAAGGATCAGTCGGGCGCGGAGGTCACTACTATATTAAATAAGCTGACCACCAACCACACGTTCTTTATGCGCGAGCCCGAGCATTATACTTTCTTGCAGGAGACTATTCTGCCGTATATGGTGCAGACCTGCAGCAAGGATCACGTGCTGAGAATATGGAGCGCGGCGTGCTCTTCCGGCGAG